>JBEULP010000118.1:0-3371 GCA_041287245.1 Infirmifilum sp.
CGCAAAAGCCATAATACTCCAAACAGGCACCTGAGGTCTCTTACTCCGCAGAACGAGCCCTGCAACAACCACACCAATGATGGCTAGACCGGCAGCACGCTCCCAAATATCACCGTATGACACAGCGAAAAGAAACAAAAACATAAAGTTTCCCTACGTAAAGGCGCTCTAATCATTTACCTAAATGCTTAGTTAAGTGCAAATCATCACCTTTTGGGGTTATTTGCGTTGCCTTAGCTTTTTGCTTTTCATGCGTCAAAATAGCGTAAATATAGCCTATTGCAACAAAGGGTCTAAGTCTTATGATGGAATGCCCTAGCGTTCTAAGGAAGCTTTTTCCCATTATGTAGCGACTTATTCCGGTGTAAAATTGTGTTTTGACGGCTCTACCTAAGGTAATCTCACGAACGTGATAGGCTTTTGTTTTTTGCGTAATCTTTACTTTGTATTTACTTTTTAATGCCGCATCCTGGACATAAGTATCTGGGGCCGGAACGTCTGCAAACCCTCCTATTTCCTCGAGAAAGCTTGTCCGTATAAGGAGAGCACACCCCCGCGGTCTTCTGTCTATAGAAGCTTTATAAGTTTTCTCCCAGATTTTCAAAAGTTTACCGAGAATAGTGTTACTCCTCGTCTCAACAACGCCTCCGATGCAAGCTGTGTTATCATCCATCTCGCTAATAAGTTGTTCAAAATAGTTTGGCTCAAGTATCACGTCAGCATCAACAATCGCGTAAAATGGTGTCTCTACTCGTCTTCTGGCCAGCTCAAGATTTTCGGAATAAGAGAAAACCCAGCTTTTCTCTTTCTTTTCTATAATCTCTACCGGGAACTGTTGAGCAATTTCTGCCGTCTTATCTGTGCATCTATCTAGCACAACGATAACTTTAGCAGGCTTCATTGTTTGAGAAAAGACGGACTTCAGAGCTTCTCCAATATATTTTTCTTCATTGTGTGCCGCCATTACGACTGTATACATTGCGCTGATGAATTTGTAATAGCCTTTAATTTTTTGCTCTCTGAGAAGGAATCTTTAGAGTACTCTTAAATACCAGTGGAGCAAATTCAAAGCGTTTAACTCGCCCGGTCAGAGCACGTACGTATCCCACCAGCGTAAACAATGGAAGTAATGTCCTCCTCTTATAGGATAACCTAAATACAATTTTGAGCATCATTATTGGATTAATTCCTGCTCTGTAATCGTCTACTCCGCGGTAAAAATAATATCTCCAGTTCCCCCCAACTCCGCTCTTTCTCAGGACTATTATATCAGGAGGCATCGGCTCTACTTTCAACCCCAAGCTTCTAAACGCATGCGCAATGTACGCGTCATCTCCCGGCGTTACAGGCCACCTCCCTCCCAGCACTTTAAGGAATGACTTCATCCTAATAAGCATAAAATATCCTAAGCCAATAAGATCTGCCTCTCTGTTCACGCAATCCTCAAGACACTTTTCACGCAGTACAGCATCAGCATCGAGCTTCAGCAAGTAGTCGTATTGCTGTAGATTCTCGCGCTCAAACACGTAGTTCAAAGCCTTCCCAACACGGACACCTACATGCTCCATCATATCAGGTCTATAGTATGTGACCTCAACGAGGCCCTTAAACTCTCCCGCCCACCGGGAAACAATTTCCTCTAGCTTACGAGATCCTGCAACTATGATTATTTTTTGGGGCTTTAGTGTCTGTTTAAACAAGCTGCGCAGAGCGTAAATCGGGGGGTCTCGAAGCGTGGGAATGACAACAAACACCCTAGCATTACATCTAGACAAGAAGCCTCACCACACCAAGACCGCGGTTAACGAGGTGTCTAACCCTGTAGTACCGATAGCTCCTCCACCATGGGTACCTTTTCTCATGCCTCAAAACTGCTGATATATACCCTGCTAGGTTATGTACCACGCTTCTCAAGTCCTTTCTCTTGGTAAAAACAAGCAATGCAGAAAGCAGAACGAGCAGCGGGAAGCTCAGGCCCCACATGTAATATTCTTGCCCGTAGGCATACTCCCTCGCAGGCTGGCGGATGACGGGGATATGTAATTGCCCCTTGCCGGTATATTCAGGAGGCCAACAGCCACGGGAGATACATAACGCCGAGATATAGCCGTCATCGCAGTACTTCACCGGATACCGGCCACCTAGAACCTCCTTGAAAAACTTAGTGGAAAGTAAAAGCGCAGCTCCCCTACCAGCTAACGGTGATCGCTTTGATAAGAGGTTTAGGAGGTAGTCAGGAGGCAGAGACACATCACTGTCTACCTTAAAGATATGAGTGTACTCAGTTATGTTTATGTGTCGAAGCGCCATGTTTATGCTTAGTCCTACTCGTATCGGTACTGGAAGGCTCTGTGGAACACGAATATGGATGTTCCCTTTAATAGGTAGTGGTTTTGCCGAAATAACATATACGTCCTGCTTAACTCCAACTTGTTTCAACACCTTCGTGAAGGTGTTTTTGTCAAACGTCGACGCGTCTCGAGTTATATAAAGTGTCAAAACCTTCCAAGTCATGATGCTGTGTAAGCCTTCTAACACTAACAAATATCTTTTTATGTTTCCTTCGGCTTGGATTTGGTGTAACAGACGCTCCCTTCGCTCTTTTCTGGTGATCTGGGTGTGAGATTTGCCCAGGATTGAGATGATTCGTGTTTACAAGGAATAGGATCAGCCCTAAGTGTTCGTGTGTACATCGTGTTAAGAAAAGCCAGGATAAATATCAGAATACCTGGTAGCTTTGACGTCTTCTTCTATATTCTTAACTTTTCTACACGTCGCCATTGCAACAAAATGAGCTTCCATGAGGTTTGCGGTGTTATCATCTCTTTTTCCTACTGCTCATAAGGGAGCTGACGTGTTGCCGAGGACTCTCGGCGTATTATTACTTCAACTACAGGGTTTAGGAAGGAATACCATTTTAATATATTGACTTACTTTTCGAGTTTTCCATCTGTCTTTCTTTTTTCTTGGAGTATCCCTTGTTCTTAAAGGAGTTTTAATGCATGAACTCAAGATTATCCGCTAATCTATATCTCCATTAGAAAGCTGAAAAGAATACCTGTACATCCCAATCAAAATGAGTCATGCTTAAACGATCGTGTTTTTCTTAAGAGTTTCCTCTCATATAACTTGTCATGTGTACTACCATAGGAAAGCTTTTGCCGTATGCTAATCATAGTCCTTGCCAAGTAGTTAAATAAATCGACTCTCAAAGTCAGTGTCTTCATCGACGCCTTAATTTCTCCCACGTATTTTCGTGCCTCGTGTCATTACCTGATACTTAAGCATTCTAACGTCTAACGTCATATTGCCCCTATTAGCTTAAGTAGTATTGGTATTACAGTTGCCCCCCATACTGTGATTATTATCCC
>JBEULP010000119.1:0-2640 GCA_041287245.1 Infirmifilum sp.
GCCGCGCCCCAGCGCTTAAAGCTGAGAGGAGGTATGAGTTCGCACGGCTTTCAGCGCTCCACGCTATGATCAGCGAAGACTCGAAGAGCGTTGAGGACGGAGCGAGGGAGATCGCCCGCCTCACGGCCGCCCTCCAGCTGCCTAGCCAGGTGCGTGAGGAGGCGCGGAGGCTGTTCATGATCGCCCACAAGGCCGGCCTTCTAAAGAGCTCAACCGTCGCAGCGATGTCCGCCGCGTGCGTCATCTTAGCCTGCAAGGAGCTGGGCCTGCCGAGTCCCCAGCAGAAGCTTCTTCAGCTTGTGCCGAGCGACCCCCGCAGGGTGCGCCGAAGCTACCTAGCCCTCCTAGAGCACGTGAGCCGCAAAGTCGCTCTGAAGCCTGTGAGCCCCCTAAAGTACGTTCCAATGATCGCCAGCAAGCTAGGCCTTAGCACTAACACCCAGAGGATCGCTCCTGAAGTAATAAGGGCGGCGGAGGAGGCTAAGCTGCTTCTAGGTAAACCTCCCAGGAGCGTTGCGGCAGCTGCGCTCTACGTTGCTGCGCTCGTCTGCGGCGAAAGGGCAAGAAGGCAGGAGCTGGCCGAGGCCCCTGGTATAACTGAAACCACGTTGCGAAAGAGGGCCAGGGAGCTGCTGAGGAAGCTCGACATAACAGTGCAAGTGTAGCGCGAAAGAAAGTTTTTAGCTGTGTGCAACCAATTTACAGGTAGGCGAGGAGGTGTACTATGCGTAACGACGCGAAAGAGCTCAGGCTCAGCGAAGGCGGTGGCGAACAGATCGAGCGTCGAGTGCTCGAGATCGTGGCTGCCGCTGGCGAAGCTGGAATCATGCAGCGCGAGATATGGCAGCTCCTTAACATCGACAGTAGGAAGGGCAGCAGGATCATCATGAGGCTCGAGAGAGCTGGCCTCGTCTCGCGGGAAACCATCGTGCATAGAGGCAGGAAGGTGTATCTTCTCAAGCCGACGCCAAAACTCAGGAACATGCCAAAGCTTCCCGATACTCTTGACGATGTACCCTGCTTCTACTGCCCCCTGCTCTTGTCGTGCGGCGAGCTTGCAAAGATCCTAAACTGTGAGAGGATGGAGAGGTGGCTTTTGGACTCTAGCATCGCGCCCAGCTAGCGAAGCGTCTATAAACTGGCTCGCGTTCACTGCCCCGTGAGCCTAGTCCGCTGCTTCGTAGCGGTGGATGTCGAAGACCCTCAGGTGGTCTCGAGAGTGGTCAGTTTCCAGAAGCAGCTCAAGGCTACGGGCGCATCCCTCAAGCCGGTGGAGCCCGAGAACCTCCACCTGACGCTAAGGTTCATCGGTGAAGTGCCTCAGGAGGTGGTTGAGAGGATCAGGCAAGTGCTTGAGGGGGTCGACTTCGAGCCCTTCACAGTTCGCTTCGCGGGCGTGGGCGCCTTCCCCCACGCTAGAAGACCGAGAGTGGTCTGGATAGGTGTCGAAGAGGGCGCGATGGAGCTCGCTGAGCTGAGCGCGAAAGTGAACAACGCACTTTCGAAGCTAAAGCTCCCGAAGCCCGAGGAGGGGTTCACCCCCCACTTGACTGTGGCGCGGGTCAAGGGTGGTGTCGGAAGCCTACCCCAGCTGATACAGAGCGCCGGACACGTGGAGTTCGGCTCGATAACGGTGGACAGGATCAGGCTGAAGAGGAGCACGCTGACACCTAGGGGGCCGATCTACGCTACGCTATTCGAGAAACCGGCGAGAGGGTAATGGGTGGACTTGCGGAGCTTCTCGGCGAGGTCCTCAAGAGAGTCTCCCCCTCCCCCGAGGAGAGGGAGAGGGTCGGCTCGGCAGTCGAGAGGGTTGTGTCGACGCTGAAGCTCGCAGCTAGCGAGCTCTCGGTAGACGCCGAGGTGGAGGTTGAGGGGTCTTTCGCCAAGGACACGTGGCTCTCTGGTGACGTCGATGTCGACGTCTTCCTCCTGTTCAGCCCGAGCGTGAGCGTCGAGGAGCTCAGGGTTAATGGCCTGGCCGTGGCCAGGAGGGCTGCCGAGATCATAGGCGCGAGCTGGGTTGAGCGCTACGCCTCTCACCCCTACCTCACCATCAACGTGGGCGTGTGCAAGGTCGACGTAGTCCCAGCCTACAGGGTACCTGACCCCACGCAGATCAGGTCGCCAGTCGACAGGACCCCCTTCCACACTTCCTACGTGAGGAGGAAGCTCGATGAAAAGCCCGAGCTAAAGGACGAAGTGCGCTTACTGAAGCGCTTCCTAGAGGGGATCGGGGTGTACGGCGCCGAGGTTAAGGTTGAAGGCTTCTCCGGCTACCTCGCCGAGCTGCTGGTGATCTACAGCGGTTCGTTCCTCGAGCTTCTCAAGATGGCTTCGCGCTGGAGGCCCTACAGGATCGCGATCGACATCGAGGGCCACTACCCAAGCCCACGCAGCATCTTAGAGCGCTTCAAGGACCCCCTCGTGGTGGTGGACCCGGTCGACCGGAGGCGGAACGTCGCCAGCCCCGTCTCCCTGGAGAGCCTCTCAACGTTCATTGCGGCGGCCCGGGCTTTCCTCAGGAAGCCCTCCCTCAACTTCTTCTACCCCCCTCTGCCGGAGGTGAGCGATCCTGAGAGGCTGCTCGCCGAGAGAGCCGTGGTGGCGGTGAAACTGGAGGTACCTCCGCTCCCTGAG
>JBEULP010000013.1:0-2673 GCA_041287245.1 Infirmifilum sp.
GGCCCTGCTGGCTTCGCTCGCCCTCTACTTATTAGCCGTAGTGACCTCATACATGCTCCTGATAACTCCAGGTAAGAGGGCGCATGGCGAAACACTGCTCTGGCTGAGCGTGCTCTCCCCCCTAGCCGGCGAAGCTTTTTATAGCTTCCACATGGTTAACGTGATGAACCGGGTCTTTTCTTCGGGGAACGTAGCAATTGAAGACTTGATAATCACCTTGCTGCTATTAGGCGTGTCCCTCTCCTTTCTCCTCGTAAAGGTTGGAGGTATTCTGTTCGAGGTCAGCAAGGACATCATGAGAGATACCTGGGCAGCTGGCGTACTGGCGCTCTCCACACTGCTACTTTCACTGCGATTTCTTTTCGCATCCCTTTTCGCCCCGCTACTTCTCCTCATGTTCGTGCTTCTCCTAGCTGCTCTCGGGCTGGTTTTGGCGACACTTTACTTTCACTTATTCATTATCCGTGCTGTGCACCGCGCGGCCAGGGCACGACAGCCGCGCGTATGACACTCAATATGATTTACCAAAATGATTTACTATGTGCGTGTTGCCGAGTCACGCCCCGGGCCGGCCGGAGCCATACCCCCACCGCCTCCCAAGCCCTCAGGAGGGGGGTTCCAGCGGGCGACAACGCTCTCATGCCACTTATAAGGACTTCCCCAGGAAACCGACATAGAAACTGACGGCGGCTTCAAGTCTTACTCGCCACTCCCCCAGGGGTAGGGAACCCATACGAGCTGCATAGACTGGGGGGCTACGCTGCGGGGCTTAGCTTTGACGACTTGGACGCCGTAAGTGGAAGCCACCCTCGCCAGCTCCGCCCGGATGCCCGCCTCCTCCCTCCTCAGCTTGTCGAGCTTAGCTTGCAGCGTGATTAGCCGCGCGGCCCTGATACTCAGCCACCGCGGTGCCCTCCCCTGGAGCGCGGAGGCAAACCCCTCCGCCGCGAGCCGGACCTTCAGCGCGTCGAGCTGCGCCTGGGTCTTCTCGACCTCGCGCGTGAGCCTCGCCAGCCTCTTAGCAGCCTCCTTGGCGAGGAGCTGTGCCCTGCGGTAGTTGAAGCTCTCGAGGCTCTCACCGGGCACCGAGTAGAGCCGGGTTCGGGGGCAGTAGTAGAGCTCCACCGCGGCCTCCTCCACGGCGTAGCGCTTCAAGAGGCTTTGCGCGCTCCTCAGCGACTCCGGTGAGAGGAGGGCGGGGTTCGGGGGCTCGAAGCGCAGCCTGTAGTCGGGGGCCTCGCCGGCGACCCTGGTGAGCGTCTCGGCGGGGAGCCCAGGCTGAACCTCGCGCTGAAACCTAATCTCGCCGACCCCAGACAGCGGGGCGACAGCGTACACCTCTATGGTGCGCTCCTCCCCCTCGCTCTCGAAGCTCGCGAGCGCCGAGGCGAGCAGGTACGGCTTGTAGCGGGGGGTGCCGCCCCCGCGCGGGCGAGGCGCCGGCAGGGGGGTGAGCTGCGCGAACCTCTGCGTGAGGCCTGGGGTCTCAGGTGGCAGCTCGAGGAGGTCGGTGCGCGGCTGGGCCCACGGCTCCCCAACGCCAGCGGCCTTCTTGAGCAGCGAGTCCACGGGGGCTGGGCCCTTGAGGGCGACTCTGCAGTCCCTAGTTCTGAACACCTCCGCTGTACCCGCCCAGGCGTCGTAGAGGAGGAACTCCCGGGGCTTAAGGGACATGATCGTGCCGCGGAGCTCCCTCGGCCTCCCCCCGGTCGCCTGCGAGATCCCGTCGAGGACGCGGTCGACGTCGTTCCTCGTCTGGAGGCGTCCCACGAGCCAGAGCCTAGCGTTCCCGAGGGCCTTGTAGTCCACGTCGACGGGGTTCTGGGTGGCGAGGAAGACGCTGACCCCGTAGGCCCTCCCCTGCTTGATGATGGCGAGGAGAGGCTCCTTGCTCGGCGGGTTGTAGGGGTGCGGCGGGATGTACCCGAAGACCTCGTCGAAGAGCACGAGTAGCCTCAAGCCCTGCGAGGAGCCCTGCCCCACCATCCATCGGCGCACCTCGCGGAGGAGGAGCGAGGTGAACATCATCCTCTCCGGCTGGCTGAGGTGAGCGAGGTAGAAGGCGAGCACGCTGGAGCTTCGAAGCATAGAGCCAAGGTCTAGGGGGTCGCCCGCGAGCCAGTCGCCGATCCGGGGGAGGCTGGAGACCAGCTTCAACGCCAGCTCCCTCCTCCTCGCCCTCGGCACAAGGCTATCCACGTCCACCCCACCCACGCTTAGAAGCGGCGGGTAGAGGAGCATCCTCGCCAGCACCCCCAGGTCGACATCCCAGCCGCGGGACCAGGCGTACTGGAGGAGCGACGCCACAAGCCCCGCCTCAGCCCCGACCACCTCCCCCCCGGTGAGCGAGAGCAGCGAGTACGCGGAGTCCACGGCGCCGAGGCCAGACGGCTGGAAGAGGCTGGAGATCGAGACGGGGTTGCCAGCCCCCAAGCCAGGCGTGTAGACGCGCGCCCCAAGCTGCTCCACAGCTGGCGCCAGATCCCCCTTCACGTCGACTAGCAGCGTGGCCACCCCGCTCTCCCGCGCCCCCTCCGCTAAGACCACCAGGAGGCCGGTCTTCCCAGACCCCGTCATCCCCGCCACGAAGCCGTGAGAAGCGAGCACCTCTGAGTCGACGCCCAACACCTCACCCCCCGACCCGTAGCCCAGGAGCCACCGCCTCACGCCAAC
>JBEULP010000014.1:0-2614 GCA_041287245.1 Infirmifilum sp.
GGCGCAGCCCCTTGGAGGAGCTCTCCTCAGACCTCCCTATCGAGTTCGACGAGGACGAGTTCCTAGCCTCCTCCAAAAGGGAGCTCGCAAGGCTGTTATCCCGAGGGCCCGCAGGCTCCGGAGACGGGTAGGGGGGCCGACGCTCAAGCGCTGCGGCTTCACCAGCCAGCTCCAATCTAGCACGCTTGAACCGGCGTGGACCGCAGAATGCACGGGAGCCATGGCTCCCGGAGCAGCTTAGCCGTGCCATCCCGTCACTGTTTTCCCATGCACCTCCTTCACGGGAGGCTCTTTAACCCCTGACACGTCAGGGGGCATCGGGCCGACGAGGGCGTACAGGCTAGTCGGGCTCTACAGGTGCCTCGACAGGGTTCTAGGGCATCAGGGAAAAGCCCCAAGAACTAGGGTGAGATCGCTGAGCTGCTCCTCTACCCATTAGGCGAGCGGGTGGCTGCGACGCTAGCCGCAGCACTCTGGGGCGCTAAGGGGGTTCGGAGAGTCGTACCTGAGGGATACGGCATATTCCTCGAGCACGACGGCGGCTTCGACCCGCTGCAGTATATAACGCGGCTCAGCGCGGAGGAGCTCCGGAGTAGCGTCAGTAGCCCCGTGAACCCCTATGTCGTCGCGATGGCGATCGAGATGAGGAAGAGCGTCGGCTTAAAGGCGGTTAAGGTCGCGCTCAACTCGCAGCTTGTCCTCGAGGAGAGTGCGGGGCAGGCTGCTGCGAGGTTCTACGACGTCGAAGGCACGTTCCAGCTTTTGCTATGGCTCCGGCACGGCTGCGTGAAAACTCTAGTCAGAGAGGTGGAAGAGCCGGGCGAACTGCACCCGCTTACACGACATCTAATCTGGGTCGCCGAGAAGTACCTCGAGAAGCGCACCCCAAGCCCCCGCGAGCCCCTTAGCTTGTAGCTCGTAGCCTTAGCCAGCGTATATAAGAACCTAAGTTTTTGCTTAAGATTGTTAGAGGAGATAAAAGAAATCTTATTGGCGCGATTGGCCAATGGAGTTTCTTAATATGAGGGGGATGCAGCAACCTTTTGTTCCTAGTTAGAGTCTTCTGATCACCCCTAAGACTGTATTGGAGCTAGTGCGGATCTTTTAGCCTTTAGTTGACAGTTTCAATCAAAATGAAAAAATCTTATATTTTTAAAATAATAACCTTTTTTTACATGGGTAGTTGGGGGAGGAAGTTTGGTTCAGTGGAAACACAGCGCGCTACCCCGTAAACCGTTCTACGCCATCGCCTTAAGGAGGAGTTACATGCCCGTAGAAGCGGTTTTAAGAAGATATCTTCAGTTGATAAAGACAGAGCATTTTGCAAGATATGAAAAGGATTTTGCAAATAAAATCATAGAGGGGTTGAAGGCTGGGTACCTCCAAGGATTACATGAGCCAGACTTGGTCTCAATAATAGATAGAGTCGTAAATAATCTGAAGGGAATGTCTACATCATACGATAAATTTAAGATTTCTACCAAAAGTATTTTCATCCACGGAAACAAATCTCAGGTAGAATTTGAATATTACGGGAAGAAAGTACAAAGAGAGTTGGGGGATCTTATTTTCATTCTTTCCGTTATCTACAACGGAAGAAAATACTTCGAGAAGCTTACGATTTCACAGTTCAAAAAAGATAGCGGCATATTAAGCTGGAATCTCAGTAACAGAGAGCAACTCTACTTACTTTCCCGTTTTCCGCCCTTTAGAGGAACAAGTCGTTCTATAATTCCTAGGAGGGAGTTCATCCTCCCTAATTATTCTGGTTGTCTAGGTTCTTATAACTTACTCTTCAGGCCAGGTGATTTCGTATATGTTAGTGCTTCACTATTAGAGAGTTTCATAGGAAATAGGAAGTGTATTGACATGAGCGACGTATCCAGATTATGGGAGCAGCCATGCTGTGATTTTACTTATCCCAAACTCTTTGCCTGGCCCGACGTGGTGGGCATTCTTGGTTTTTCTCGTTGCTCTCCCAACGTGCATGATTTTGTAGACAAGTATTTGAGAGGCTACATTGGAGAGCTTATTTATTCGGATGTGGGTGCGTATAACAGGCCTGCTCTGGATTTCCTACATGAGTTGCTTTCTGCAATAATGAAAAAAGCCGAAAAGGAGAATAATGAAGAGGTTGAAAGTTTCGTAAGCGAGTTTTTTGACTATCCGTATAGCGATTACCCGGGAGGCATGAAGGAAGATGTAAACTTTGATTACGAGGGCGGAGGCATTGCCATTATCTATACTTTAATCGATTTGGGGGGAGGGGAATAAGGGCGGGGGCGTAGAACAGCGTGTTTGCGGCTCGCCTAGCGCGCGAATCCTTTTTGTAATCTTCTAGAAGCTCTTTGAATAATTATAGGTAAACCTGTGAAAACACGCCGAGCTATCCACTTATTCCATTTCTTCAGGACGCATCGTCTACAAGTCCATCGCCCACCTCTATTGCAGCTAAGCCACCCAGGTGCATGGTACCTTGTAGCCGACTTTCAGTCTAGCGGTTCCGGGAAAATTGAAATTGGATTTGGCTTCCAATTCCTTAAGAGCGTGGGTGGAGAGTCAGCCGGTCCTGTACATAACGTAGAGTCCCGCTAGTATTAGGACAGCGGCGAAT
>JBEULP010000015.1:0-3029 GCA_041287245.1 Infirmifilum sp.
CAATGCAGAAGGGAATGTAAATCTGACGAAGACCTTTGAAGCACTGGGGAAAGCAAATCTAGATGCTACATCTGCGTTCAAGATCTTCGGTGTTCACGGAGCCACTGAGGCGGTTGTTTTGGCTCAACAGATAGCCAGTGTCAAGGGTCTTACAGATAAAACGATTGATGCAACCGGGGCACTTAAGGAGATGAGCCAGATAGTGTCTGGTGACGCTTTCAGCGGTTTTAAACGGTTCCTTAATAGTATAAAAGAGCTTTCGGTTTCTATAGGCGAACCATTGTTGGCTCCAATTTCAGCGTTTGCTGGTGCAATCGCAGATGTTTTCAACAGGATATCTGAGTTTGCGAAGGCGCATTCCACGTTAACCGGCATTATTATGGGTTCTGTTGGCGTAATAGCCGGTTTAGCTGCTGGCATGGGAACACTCGCTTTGGTCATTGGAGGTGTTCTCTCAGGAGTGGGAGTGCTTCTTAAGTATTTGCCATCGTTAGCCGGTGTGGTTGTAGGAATAAAAACAGCCTTTGAAACACTGAAAACAGTTGGAAGCGTTTTCGCGTCTATTCTGTCGGCAGGGGTAGCAATGGCCGCGGGGATAGGCGCTGCTATAGGTGGGATCGCTGCGGCCGGGGTAGTTTGGCTCGGTGGTTGGCGTCGTGAGGCCAAAGAGCTGGAGACGGAAGCCGCTAAAAATGCTGAAACATTAAAAGGCAAAGCGCGGGAGGCGGGGTTTGAACCGGATCTTGCGCCGAAGAAGCTAGAGAAGACAGAGGTGGAAGGTAAGAGTGTTTCAGCTCTTATCGAGATGCGTAAAAAGGAAACGATCGCTCTTGAAGGATATATCGGGAAATTGGAGGAGGCTCGATCGAAAGCCGATGATAAGGGAATGGCCGATGCTCTAAAGTGGATTGCCATACAGCGGTCGCGGTTAAAAGGGATCACGGATGAGATTACTGCCATAAGGGCTAGAGAAGAAGCTCTAAAGAATGAACAAGTGGTAATGATTCAGTCTAGCAACATATTCACTCAAGCAGCAGCTGGATTTAAGACTATAGAAGATAGATTGAAGGCCATAAATGGTCTTTTAGATTTTATGGTCAAATATACGCAGGAGTATTATCATGCCTTGAATCAGGCGGTTGACGTTACGATTGCAGCCCAAAAAGCTAGGATAACGGAGGAAACCAAGTCACCTGCCATTGCTGCTGCGGAGATTGCGAGGGTAGAGGTAGATGCCTCTGCCGAAAAGATAAAGAATGCGCAAGCCGAGTACGCGGAAAAGAAGCGATTGCGAGAAGAGGCATACAATGCTGAGGTTCAATTAATCGATCAGGAACTGGTGTCAAAAAAAGATCAGTCCGATATAGTTAAGAATTTGCTTAAAGAGCGTGCTGATGCTGAGAAACAATATCGGGATAAGACGCTTGCAGACGAGAAGGTCTTAAGAGATGCAATAATAGAAGAAATCAAGCGAGAATACAACACGGTAAAGACTCTGCTGGAGCAGCGCAGGACTCTGGAACAGCAGATGGCAGACGAGGTACGTGCTGCACGACAGACGACATATGCCTTCATGGATAAAGAGGTAGGGCCAGAGGTACGAATCCGGGAGGGTCTGGTTCGTGCAAAAGAGGCTCTTCAAGAGGCGGTTAATTTAATGCCCACAGCTCCTGAGAGAGCTATAGAGTTAGCCAAAAATGCACGGCAGATGTTTGTGAGCCTTGCGCAGGACATTAACTCGTTAGAAAGTAATTTCAGGAGACTCTACGATACCAATACAGATTTGCTTCATGAGCTAAATAAAAAAGGTGTGAGTCCAGCCGCGGGTTGGGTGATGGATCTGGAGAGAGTCCGTCAGTTAGAACAGGAGGTGATTGAATTAGCAAAACAGGGCAGATGGGAAGAAGCGAGTGCTGTGGCAGAGAAAGCGAAACAAGGGGCGGCGGCGTTGGCCCAGGCCCCAGAAGGAGTGAATAAAGGTGAGGCTTTGGCAGTAGCAAAAGAGGAATTGACTAGGCTGATTCAATTACAGGAAGACATCGAGAGAACTCGTATAGAGGAGGCCAAGCGTATAAATCTAGAAGCTGAACAGAAAGCCGAGGAAGCGAGCAAGTTAATCCAGGATGGGCAGCAGAAATTGTTGGAACTAATTAATCAGCAGCTAAGTGTTCATCAAGAACAACTCAATGTGCTCCAGCAGATAAGGGATGGGCTAGGACAATCACAGACTCCACAAGAGAAGGCGCAGGAAACCATCAGCAAAGAATCGGCTGAGTTACAACCATCTGTAATAGAACTTGAGCAAAAACGGCTCCAAAGCCTCCCTGCAGAGGCTCCCCAACAGGTTTCAACCATGTTTCCGGCGGCGTTACCAGAGGCATTACCGGGGGCTGCCGAAGCGTATAGAGAACACATTGTGGAGCAGGCAACATCTGGCGTTTTTTCACAGATTTATCAGTCTATTTTAGATTTATTTTCTGGTATAGGAGAGAGTATCCAAAATACTATCGGCTCAACTACCGAGATGATTCATTCTATTTCAAGAGAACCCCAAAAGGTAGAGTTACTGGGCGAGGAAAAACAGACTATAGAAAGCTTTGGAGATAATGTTAATCTATTTAGAGAGCTCGTTACGAACTTTAAGGAAGGTCTGGACGCAACTCTAAGGCAATTGGCGGATGCCAAAATACATATCGATGTTGCCGTGAACCAGCAGGGTGCAGCTACTGTGGATGTGATGGGATAGAGGATGACATATTTCATCGGTGGAGTACAGTTTGATTATCCATTAGTCTGGATCAATAAAGACGAGCCACTGGTGTTGGGGTCTGACGTAAGGACGCGGTCGGGCAATCTGGTTATGTTGCGTGCATATAATCCGGGTCAGCAATATAGATTTGCGAAGGTGGTTTTTAACTGGTTGTCATTTTCTAAGTTGCAACTGCTATACGATTACTGGAGAAGTGGAAATTCATATACGGCGGATCTTGACGGGAACGGACAGATAAGAGTTGTGCGGTTTGCAGCGC
>JBEULP010000016.1:0-5311 GCA_041287245.1 Infirmifilum sp.
AGGCTATGTCCTCGGGTGAGAGCCCCACCGCGACGAGGCTCAAGGTGTCAATAGTAGTCAGCACCACCGGGTGGACAAGATAGGGGGACTCTCGCACCCCCATCATGCGCCGTCCAACCGCCTCAGGCTTCCCTAGATCCGCGAAGAAGTCCTGGAACTTGCCGAACTGATCCTCTATGAGGGTTCGAAGCGGGTATGAGATAATAGCCTTATAGCCCTCTAGAAACTCCTTCAACGCGATAGACATGGAGAGAGAGGTCTTCCCGTAGCCCGTGGGGGCCGATAGGAACACCGCAGAGCCTCCCTCTTCCGAGAGAGACGCCTCCAACTGCTCAGCAGCTAGCCTCAGGAAAGGCCTGGTCTGAGCCGTGCCCCCTGACCTAGAGCTTAAGAAAGAGCTTACTTTCTGGAGGGCCTCTGGCAAAAGTATGGTAATTTTCCACCCCCCGCTCCTGAATGAGCATCCTCTCAATCAACTACTGCTATAACTCGATGAGCCTGGGGCTGCGTCCAGCGCAAATGCCAGGTGCATTGTTGGCGGATGCTATATCCCGTATGGTGGCAACCTCCCGGTTGTACTCTACGAGGAAAGCAGGGTTCCCTGTCTGGACGTACATGTAGAGCCTCTTTATGGCCATGTAGGCGTGATAGCCGTCGCCGAACTTGTCACGTTGTTGGACGAACTTGGAGGACTTGTCACGTCGTTGGACGAACTTGGAGGCGCAACCCGCTAGGGATTTGAGGGACTCCTGGATCCCATTTAGCATTTGCTCATCCTCGTAGATCTTGCTCGCGAGATGGATCTCCAGCGGCATGTCCATGTAGACTTTATGCGTCCGCCCCTCCTTGTTCAACCTGACCACGCGAAGCTTGAGGTCTGTAACGTTAGCCACCCCCAAGTTCTCACGTAGCTTTTTAACGACTTCCCTATTGAATATGAGGCGTAGGTAGACGTACTCCTCCATCCACCCTTGCAGCTCGCGCACCGCGTTCTGCAACTCGTCTCTCAAAGTATTCCTAGCTGAGAGAAGCATGGAAGTAGACCTCTCGACAGTAGGGTATTCTGTCGGGCTGAAAAACAGGAAGTAGTGCTCGTCTGCGCCGAGCCTAAACGAGAAGGTTGAGACGACGCCGCGCAGGAACAGGAGCGTTGCATATGGGTCGGCGTAGACTGTAAGCTGGCTGCTCAGAGTCCCAAGCTCGAGCGACGAAACACCCTGGTACCTGTCAACCTTCATTACCTGCAGCGACAGTCCCTTCTCCTTAATCCCGGCGAGGTCTTGGGCGAGAAAATCTCGAAGCCCGTAAGCGTGTATCTTCTCCTTCAACATCAGCTTGGACTCTACGACATCCTCCCTATCCTCTACGAGACCCTGGAGACAGCCGTAAAACCCCTCGAAAACCCCCTGCCCCTCCTCACCTTTTTTCTCGGAGAGGGACGGACATAGCCTTTTAAGACCTCCAAAGTCGTTTCCAGTGAAAATCGTGTTTAGCCTGCCCGCCCGGTCATCACCAGATATATCGAAGCCTTCCTCCTTAGCTGCCAAGTAGCCCTCCCAGAACCATGACGTCACGAGTGACGGGGACGGGGGAAAACCCGGTTTAAGAAGCAAGACCAACCACCCCCTCAACACCCTCCTCCGACCTAACCTGATAAATGACGAACTTTTCCCCGTCTACGCGCACCTTGAGACCCTGCTTAGACGTTTCAAAATAAGGGATGGGTATCAGGTACTGGATCACTAGCGAGGGGTTAAGATGATATATCCTGACAGGCGCATCGCTCAGATTATACGGATAAACGTAGTACTCCCTCAGGCAAGATTCCTCCCCCTCGAGCACCTCAACCCCCTGAGCTAGAGGCACAGCGGTGAACACCCTGCCCTCAGACATCTTTTGCTCCACACGGGCTTCAGCCGCCATGACAACCGAGACCAGGCTCTCACGGCTCCCAAGCCTCTTCACCCCCCAGAGATCCCCTAGAGTAACCACGGTGTCATCTCGAGCCACGACGAAGTACCTGATACGGGGGGGCTCACCGTCAACCGTGCCATAGAAAGTACTGCCGCGCGCAGGGGCGTCGAAGCTCTTGTAGAGGTACACGTCCCTAGCCGTTGGGTAGTTAACACCACCTCTGTTTCCAATCGCGTAGACCCGTGAGAGCGTCATGTAGTGCGACGGGAAGACGTTTAAAGGTTTAAAAGTCAATGCGAGGAGAGAAGAGGAAATCGTACTCATCGTCTCCACAGCTGAGGCCTCTCCCCTACCTAGACGCCTAGCCACGCGCTCCGCAATAGCTCCGATAACAGTGGTCGGGGGAGGGAAAAGGTATGAGGGCGGCGACTTGCTTAGGCCGGCTATTCTAGCTTGAAAACCCCAGGTGAACTCTACGTCGAATATATAGGCCTTCATCTTCGGATCGCGCCTACTTTATCCTTGACACGGCTGCCTCAACAGCGGTTTTAACAGCCTCCTCCGGGTTACTCTTAAAGGTGATCCCGCTCACCTGCTGCGGGGTTTCAGCGTACGCGTAGATGTCTACCTTAGAACCGGTGTACTGTTTCTTCACTGCCGCCCTAGATATGTAATCCGCCGTGAAGCTACTCGGGAGGGTAAACACGTCGTCTGCAACTGCTATCGCGATCGACTCCCACCTTATCTCTGACGGGTTAAACCTTGTCCTCTTGGCTCCGACGGGGAACTCTATAAGGAACTTGGCTAGCGCGTTTACAGCCGCCTTAGCCCTTCTCACGGGATCGACGCCGGCTACCGGCTTCCCATACTCGCTAGTGACAAACGTGTACTTCCCTATAAGGGAGGTGTCGAGGTCCATTGCAAAGGTGAACAGCGCGGAAGACAATTCAACATAGTAGATCATCTGTCCAGCAGCCTGCCCCGTAGCGCCCTCCTCCACGGATACAAACTTTGTCCCAAGCGCGTACCTCGAGTGCAGCTGGGGGTCGACAGCCGCCAGGTCGACAACCTCGTGCACCGGAATCATGTACCCTGTGTAGAAGCTGGAGGTTCTCTTGACGTTGGGCTCCTCGGCGTAGAGGAAGCCCCCGATGTCCTCCACGCCGCAGCTCCTTATGATCGACTCCTCAATCGTCTTAGCCGCCGCTAATAGCTCCTCACTCGACTTCTTACCTTTACCACCCGCTTTTTGCCCGACACTGGGAGGCTGGCTCCCCGTGGTGACGGCGTATACTTCCTTGTTCGTGCTCTTCAAGAAGATGCCTCTCCTGCAAAGCGGGCAAACACTATCACCACTCTTAACGAGCTCCTCAGCCAGGACGACCTGATAGGCGTGGGCGACGGCCTCGCCAGACACCGCTGGGACGAAGAACGTCACGTACTTGTCGCCCCGCTTGACCATTATCGGAACCTTCCTGTGCTTTACGTAGTTCCCGACGCTCTCAACCATGTTGAGAGCCTCCGCCTGGAGCCAAATCCTACCCCTAACAGACACGTACACCATACCCACCACCCCTCCTAACCCGAAACGGCTTGTACCTCACCCGTGCCCTCCTTACGGGCCTCAAAGTAACGAATCTTCCCAGCCTCCGCGAGGGCCTGGGCAGCGATCGCGGAGAGCTCCTCACGGAGGGCCGAGACGTCCTCCATGCTTCTAATCATCTCGATCTCTTTCTCAAGCTCCAGGAAGTTGACGTACTGGGCAGCCTCGCGGGCTGCTTTCGTCTCGAAGCCCCTCTGGGTTAGAGACGCGTAGTCCCTCAGGGCTTCCCGGATATAATACATGGCTAGGCTACGAGAAACCGTCTGGGAGATCTTATCAATATAATGGTAGCTGCCCTGCTCGACGTTGAGAATGGCAAGAACCCTGGCGAGATTCCTAATCTGGGTTTTCTCGCTCATCAATACATCGTATCAAACACCCCTATATATCGATTTCCAGTTTACAATTAAAGATTGATGTAAACAACATGCGTAGGTTCAAAGCTAGAAAAAATTCTTATACCCTAGGGAAATGTAAAAACACAACATATGACGGCAACAGGCAAAACATTCTTCTTCACGATAGGCTTCGACGCCACAAGCATTATGCGCCTAGTAGGCGAGAGGGGCCTCGCCTCACACGACGAGATAGTAGTCCTCACGACCAGCCAGCCCCACCCCCGGTCTGAGAACGCCGTGAAGAGCGTGAAGGAGCTGGTCGAGAGGCTCAACCCCAGGGCCCAGCTTCGAGTGTTGAGGCTTGACGAGGACAACGTTGAGGAGAACATCTCCCT
This sequence comes from Infirmifilum sp., assembly GCA_041287245.1. Lineage (GTDB taxonomy): Archaea > Thermoproteota > Thermoprotei > Thermofilales > Thermofilaceae > Thermofilum. Next base: position 4,251 of record JBEULP010000016.1, read on the forward strand.
CCTCGCGTCCGAGATAGCCAGGAGGCACGGCAACTACAAAATCGTAGACGTCACAGGCGGCCCAAAGGTCCTATCAATAGCACTCTACATAGCTGCGCTCATAGCAGGCGCCGACGAGATCCTACTAACCTCAGAGGTCACCGGCGAGCGCGTACAGCTGCCCTACATACCCCTCGGGAGGCTAGCCACACCCCGCCAGCTATCCGTCCTCAGAGTCCTCCCCGCAACCCTCCAGGAGGTAGCGTCAAGGCTACAAGTATCCAAGCCCGCCGCCTCTAGAATCCTCAGGAGGATGGCTGAGAAAGGCCTAGTCAAGCTCCAAGGAAGGGAGTACCACCCCACACGGCTAGCAGCCATCCTCCTAGAAACCTCCAAACACTAACAGGCCAAAACATCCTCTGTTTGTCTTCACAGTGGTTTCCAGCCGTGATAAGCGGTGGGAAGAAGCCCTCCCCACGTCCACGCTTTTCGCCGAAAAACCTTCCCAGGCAGCCCCGCGGCCTAAGGTGAGCCTCGCCGGCAAGCGGCACATCCTCCCACACCAAGCCTCCCACTCCATATCACTTTAAAACAACAGCCGAAAAATAAAAACCATTTAAAAAACTAGAGGAAAAAAGACAACAATAGAAAGAAAACCACAACAAAAAATAAATAACACAAACCAACACTAAAAAACCCGCGAGAAACAGTATCAGAAAAGAATGAATTGAAAGGAAATCCACCATTCAAAGTCAACTGGGTCGTTCCTTTTTTCAGCTTTTTCTACAATCTTCTGCCATAAGGGATTTATTGAGGGGTGTTCCTGCACGCGTCTAAGGAGCCATTGCCTTGCAAGTGTGACGTATTCCTCCTGTATGTCTTTTCCCAAGAAAAGGTCTTTGATAATATCACGGATTTGTTCATCGCTGAGAGTCTCAACTATCTTCTCTTCTGTGCCGACCTCGGGCTGAGATTGTGTTTGCCGTAGGTCGGCGTCTCTCGTGAACGATTTTATTAATATTCGGAGGCTCTCTGGGATGTCCGAAATGTTTATATTGTTGTTCTGCGGGTCTTTCTCGGGG
>JBEULP010000017.1:0-2698 GCA_041287245.1 Infirmifilum sp.
ACAATCACTTCGTGAGGCTTCACATTCTGCCTCGCTATTGACTTAATCAAATTCTCTACATAAAACATCTTTTCGTCAACTCCTCTTGTGAGCATTAATCCGTTTATCTTCACGGGCTAACGTGTAGAGCTATTATTTTACCCGTAGGATTCGCTATGAGGTATCCTCTTGCTCTCGATAACCATGTATATATCGAATTATCCAGCATTATACGATACTAAGATTCTTTCTATTACCCCCCTTAAGTAGCGTACACAACTCATTGTATGGCATCCACTTGCTTGGAGAAAGCTTAGAAAAACTTGTAGAAGCAATCTCGAACCTTTCTGTGACGGCTCGGAGAAGATATATCGCGCCTGGAGGAATCTCTCCGAAAATATCTCTAGGTAGTCTAGCCAGCCTCCACCCATCGCGCTCCGACTTCACGTTTACCACTTTGGGAGCCATCTCTTGGAAACTGATACATCTGTTTTCAAAACGTTAAATGTCCACTAAAAACTGCTCGTGCTAGAAGCTTTTTCGGGCGCTTGGCTCATGGTCAGTCTGCGTTTTACGCTGTATGTATCGCATGTATCATATGTATCTGTGTGTAATTAAGTGTAATCCATATGTATCGCATATGTATCAGTATGTAGCGTTAATGAGGCTCCCTCATCCTCTCCTCTTTCTTCACGCGATACTTTTCAAGAAACTTACACAGGCTGTCTAATGATTCGATAACCGTTACGGCGGTCACCTGAAATTCCTCAGTTACTATGGTTGTCTGCAGCCTTATTAGGGACTCCTTAATTTTCGTGAGCCTTTTCTTTAACTCCTCCTTTTCCTGAGGCCCGAGCGCTACCGCACTATCAATGATCTTCTTAATTCTCTCGAGGTCGACAATGAGCTTGGGGTCTATCAGCTATGCCAAGTCCTCAGCCAGCTTGGACGCGTAGTCTCCAGCCGCCTTCCTAATGTCCTCTGCGCGCTTGTCCAGCCCGTAGGCCTTATACCTCACGCACAGGAACTCCGCGGGTTCCAGCACTTCTTTCTTCAATCTCTTGCCTAACTCGTTTACCGAGCTCTCAAGATCGCCTCTGAGCTTCTTTAGGTTCTCAACTTCTTTAGCCAGTTCCAGCTTCCTCTCCTCGAGGCCCCTAACCTCCCTTTGTAGGCTACGCCTCTGCTCCTCGAGCTTCTTGATCTCCTCTTTGATCTTTTCCTCGACATCGACATAGTAGCCGTGGGCTCTGGCGATCTCTGAGACCTGCGTGAGGCTTAGGCCGCAAGACCTGGCGATCTCCCTGAGGGAATGACCCTCTTTGAGCATCTTCAGAGCGCACTCGAGCTTATCCCTATGAACCCTGGTCACAGCTCAGCCCCCATAACTTAGGTGGACATAAAGACACATATATTATATTTCAGTAGGGCGACTGATGAAAAGAGGTGCGCACTCCATCCACTAGAGGTTCGCGATCCCTGCTTCGCGTAAAAGCTTTCATGAGGTTAGCGTTGTTTAACTTTCTTAGTCTCCTCTACGATCCTCTCTATACATGGCAGCCTTCTCTTCACAGCCTCACTATCTAGCTTTGCCTCGTGGAAGCCCCACACATGTAATGCCCACGCACTATCCCAGCACTGCACAAACCAGTCACCAACTTTATCACTTATAGCTTCAACAGCTCTTGCAAGTTCCCTCACAGTCCATCTACCTCTCTCCCTAACCTTCTCGAGAATATCTTCAAGCTTGAAGTGTGTGGCTAGAGCTTTAACACACTCTTCCGCAGCCTTATACAGCTTCTCACTTGCTTGTACAGGGTTTTTATCAATTAAGCTTCTACCCTCCTCAAGAAACCACGTAGCTAGCTCTATGCGAGCCTCAACCTCCTCACGTGGATCCAGCTTAATCTCTCGGATGATCAAGTCAAGTATCATAGACTCGACATCTACACCTAGATCTCTTAAACGCCTAGCAGCAACCCCAGGCAACCGTATTCTAACCTCAACACTCATACCACGATCCCACATTAAAATATAATCTTCTTACTACTGTCGTCTTCATCGCGAAGACCGTTCAAGCTGTTTGAAGCTCCGCTACATCGTGAAGTGATGTGGCCGTATAACTTGGATTGGTACATCTCCACAACCTCGTCCCAGGTCTTTACATCGGCTTTGACTAGTAGCGGGTAGCCGTACAAGTTTTGACTCGCCTCAGCTCGAAGTGCTTTTCTCACGGTTTCCGAGGCTATTACGGGAACGCCCATTGCAAGAGCCTCCGCGGCGAAGATGCTGAACGCCTCCATGTCGCTGAGGTTCACAGCGTACCTCGCGCCGGCGAGGGTTCTCAGGTACTCGCCCCTCGGAAGGGGGTCTCTAAACTTGACACCTCTCAGCCTGCCCTCTAGCCTCTTTCTGTAGGGCCCTTTGCCCACAACCACGAGCCACAAACCTAGCCTCCTCACCAACTCGGCGGCCTCTTCCAGCCGCTTGTACCTCTCGACCCTCCCAGCATATATGGCATAGTCGCTCGACTGCCCCGCCCACTTGTACTGGAAGACCTCTTCATCCACACCGTTCGGCACGACCACTATTTTGTCCTCCACCGGGTAGTGGGCAAGTATTCTCTCCGCCTCCACAGGGCTGACGACGTGCACAACGTCGGCTTTCGCCAGAGCCTTTCTTACGAAAGGTCGCCACACAGTCCACAGCGCCCTTCTAA
>JBEULP010000018.1:0-3892 GCA_041287245.1 Infirmifilum sp.
TAATGACTTAGAACTGATGAAAGGGTGGGGGGAATGGTGAGACATAGGGAGCTGGTTGTGCGCCTGCTCACAGTCCTCCTCCTCGCCTTGCCGTATGCATTCCTGGTATATTTTTCCACAGGCGCCTTAATGGTATACTATGCAGCCCAAGAGCTGGAGAAGGGGGGATTCCGCCCTTCATCCACTTTGAACACCGGGTCGACGGCTTTACGTGCTGGGTTGACAACACACCCGAGGTAGCTTCCTCGCTCATCCTCTCGCCGCTCCTCGCACTGACAACCGAGAAGAAAATACTGTCCAGGAGGCGCGGCGCAGCCCCCGTAATAATAATTGTACTTATCGCTGGCGCCGTAATCGGCGGCATAGCTGCAGCCGCGGCAAAAAGCTTCATATTTTGCGGTTATATTTGGCCACACAATTGCGCTTCTCACGCGGTTCAAGAATGCTGGGGTTTGCTGCAAATTTGCCGTTGCTACCCGTGATGCCGTAGAGTCATGGAATCGGTGGGGGGTACGTATGGAGCTGGTTGTGTCGGTGGGGTGCCAGGGTGGCTGGGGTGTTCTCGGCAGTATGGGGCTAGGGACGGTCGCTTGAGTGGTTTATTAATACCTGGGCGGTTAATTGACTAGATGGGTGTGTGCGTAACTACCCCTAAGGAGGTTGTACGAGAAGGTATCAGCCCTCGGGTGTGGCGGTGAGTTCCTCCCAATAGATCTCGACGCGGTAGGCAACTTTAACGGGTGCGGGTGCCCAGCGTAGACTCGCAAGGTTGAGGCGCACCTCTAGCTCGGGCTGCTCCGGGGAGGCTGGCTCGACGAGGAGGTACACCTGCCCGTACGAGAGCGCGGGGATCGTGAACTCGACGAGGTAGGTGGAGTTGCCGGTGCAGGCGAAGTATGTTTTGCCCTTGTTGTCGCGGAGGTATATGTTGAAGGGCCTCCCCTCGGCCTCCTCGACCCTGCCCGTCACCCATAACATGGCTGGAGCCATCGGCCCCTGCTGGGGCAGACGTGCCTGCGGAGTCTCAGGGGTGCACTGGTTGGGGCCGGGGTAGCATCGGTAAGCCGTGTGGGGCGGGAGGCGGAGGGTTTGGACTATGAGGGGCTCCTCAGCGAGCTTCACAGCCTTGTTCGTGATTGTCAGCGCAAGGCCTTCCCGGAGCTCCCGGGGGGTGGGGGTGAAGTTGAAGTCGAGGCTTGACACGTAATCAGCCCTTAGGTAGGGGTGTATTGCGACGTCGACTGTGCCGTTAGCCTCCACCCGACCCTTGACGACGACGTTCCTGTATCTCTCGGGGTCTGCTGGGAGCGTGTATGTGAGAGGGATCGAGCTGGACTCGTTTCCCGCTAGCTCCAGTACGCCGCTGGCCAAGACCGCGTGCCTGCTCTCCCACTTGGCTGGTGGCTGCGGCGTCGCGCCCCGGCTCTCGCGGGGGCCAGGCGCCCCGGGGTGGAGTAGCAGTGCAACTGCTAGGATTGCGAGAAGCAGGCCCGCTAGAGCCACGGCTAGCTTCATTGCGTCCACTTGTAAGCCGGGTGGGCGTGGGTTAAAAGGGTTTTTAGCGGGCTTTTAGTGGTAAATACATAGACGGGTCTTCAAGGAGGTTTCCTAGTGGTTTTTCTATGATTTCTCCCTACGTGACAGACGGCTTAGGGTTGAATAGAACTGATCGTAGAGTTTCCTTAGGTCTGTTTCACCGAGCCGGATGTTGAGGCATACTGCAACGTCGAGGTCTAGTCTGAGCCTTGTGTAGTTGCGGAATTGTTTCACGAGGGGGCCATAAACCTTGTCCTTGTGTGTGTCGTAAACCTGCTCTAGGCAGTTCAAGCAAATATCATCTAGGGTGTTGACGTCTAAAATGGGGAGAAGCCTCCACTGCCCTATGTTGAGTCTCGTAAAGGCTTACTCGGCGACCTCCATCAACGAGTATACTCCGAGTAGCCCCCAGATGCTATTCAGCCAGAGGACGAGGGCCTTTAATTTTCTGTCGTCGAGATCCGTCTTCACCATGAAGTAGACGTTGGAGACAACGGGTTCTGTAGCCAGGTGGGCAACCGCGTGGAAAGTGTCCCACCTTATCCTGTTTGATAAGAGAAGCTTGGTGCGGAGGCTCTTGATCCTCTCAGCCTTGCCGCTGGAAACGTCTGGGACGTAGGCGTTTGGCCTTATCTCGATTTTGTCGGCAACCTCCTTTCCACTTCCCGAAACCATTGGGAGATAGGGAACCATTGGAAAGACACCCGCTCATCCTGCTCGTTGTATCGCAACGTCTTCGAAGTTTTCATAGCTCAGTTTTATTCTTCGGCAGTCTTGTCGGGCTGCCGCGTGAGGCTCACGTAAGTCCCCTTGCGGGCAGAGCCGGTAGCCTGAGCAGCTCGACCCGTAGGAAAGCCGAGCTAACGCCGGGCTTGCCGGGTACTACCTTTAACGTGTAGGCGCCTGCAGGTTGTAACAGGCCTGTACGAGCACCGGTATTAGCATAGGGAGCATTAGCGCCGTGGCTAGAGTGAAGGCCTACCGCGGGCACGAAAACTCGCTGCTATGGGCTTAACGTTTTTATAAAACGTTAACGGTTAGCCATACGTGGCCGCCCCTCTAGACGAGAAGGAGTATGAGCGCTGGATGAGCAGCGCCAGGAGAACCCTCCAGTCAGCGGGGAGGGACTTAGAAGCGGGAGACTATAACTGGGCCTGCTTTAAGGCCCACCAGGCTGCAGAGAAGGCTTTGAAGGCGCTGCTATGGGGGGCAGGGTCGCCCACCTATGGACACTCCCTAGTTGTACTTGTCGAGCAATTGGCCTCGCAGGGCTTCGAGGTTGACGATAGGGTTCGGGAGCTAGCGGCGCGACTCAGCAAGCTATACACCCCGACAAGGTATCCCGACGTCTGGGTCGAGGGAACGCCCGAGGACTACTACACAAAGCTGGAAGCCTTGGAGGCGATAAGGTGGGCGGAGGAGCTGCTGAGCTGGGTGGAAAGGAAGTGGAGGTCGTTAAGAGGAGGGCTAGCAAGCGAGAAGAAGTGATCAATAGGGCTAAGGAGTTCGCAGCCTCCCTAACCGGCAAGTTCTCGGTGTTTCTCGTCGGATCCTACGCGCGCGGTGACTTCAACGCGTGGAGCGACGTAGACCTCGTAGTGATAGGCGAGTTCCGGGGTAGCCCGCTCAAGAGGATCCAGGCTATCGAGGCCCCACCTGGCTTCGAGGTGATTCCCCTGACCCCAGGCGAGGCACTAGCCGCCGCCCGCAAGAAAAACCCGCTCATTCAGGAACTCGTCGAGAAAGGCGTTGTCCTAAGGGACGACCTCGGCATACAGGCTAAGCTCCGCGAAGACCTCCACGCGAGGGCCACCCGGGCTTAGGGGCTTGGACCGGCTCTTCAACGCGACGTAGCCTTACCGGCCTTAATCGGGAAAACTCCTCGAACAAGCTAGGCTGGTCGTCGTGAAACACCTGGCTCCCGCTCTACCGTGAAGCCACTGAGGAGTGATGGACAACCAGAGCTGAGGGAATGGTTAGCCAAACCCCAAAAGTAGATTGGGGAAGCCGCGCGGGAAACAAAAGTCTGACGTTCAGGTGCCACTTAAACCCGGATAAAAACCAGGGGTACCTAATCCTTTCATAATAATTCCACCGTGCATACCTCTCGAGGAGGCAGAAGAATCCTCGCAGGAGCACAACCCGTTCTAATTGGAATACCTCAGCACGTTAAACGTCTAGAAGGAGCTTTTCTAGGTACAAAAGAGGCTACCCCAAAGACCACTACGGGTTGGGCTGCCAGGGCGCAAGGGATACGCTAGCAAGGATCAAACACCCTTCAACGCCAACAACGGGACAAAAGCCAGGGGTTGCATCGACACCTAGTAGCCCTGTGAGACATCACTTTAAGGCATTA
>JBEULP010000002.1:0-30995 GCA_041287245.1 Infirmifilum sp.
TGTCACGTACACGAAGAGTATGGGCACGAGGTGTTTAACGTATGCCGGAAAGATCATCGAGTGGGTTAAGCGTGTATCTCAAGAGGAGGGCAAGGCTACTCGAGCAGCGGGACGCCCAGCTCCGAGAATTTGCCGCAAGGATATCACAGCGCCTCGGCCCGTGCCGCGTGCTTCTCTTCGGGTCCCGCGCCAGGGGCTCTCAGCTGCCCTACAGCGACTACGACGTAGCAGTGATAGTCGAGAAAACAGGGACAAGATAGCGCTTACCGAGGAGCTCCCTCTCGAATCCATAACCCCTTTTGTTGAGGGCAGGTGAGGAAAAAGAGAAAAATATTTTTTTAACGGGGGGTTACGGTCAACCCCCTCCCAGGTACTCCAGGTGGTCCCTGTAGGCTGCGAAGTAGAAGTTGTGCTCCCCAGACGTGGCGAAAAAACTCCACAGGTAGGCGTTCGCCTTGATCCTCACCGCGAAAAGTAGGGGTTCGATCGCGCCCATCTCGGCGTAGCCGCCCATGCTATACTCCACCGCCCCGCTGCCGTCGTACGACGTTAGGCCCCAGCGCCACAGGGCAGCCGACAGCACGGAGCGACCGTAGTAACTGCTGTACGCAGTAGTGTAATCGCCCTCGTACGTGACTTGCGGTAGCATGCCCGTGGTGTACGTCACCCCAGGCGGGTAGCTTATAGTGATGCTGATCTGCCCATCCTGGCCGTATCCCGTAGGAGAGTAACCGACGACGCGCTGGTCTCTCCAGATGCTGGTTTGGGCGTCCAGCACGGCCCTGCTTGGCTCGACGACCCAGCCTAGAAGGCTCTTCACCGGCAGGCTGTACCCGCTCCACGTCTTGGCGTAGTGGCCATTGAGGAAGACGAGCCACTGCTTGGGGTTCGGGTACTGGGAGTTCGCGCAGTTGGTGCAGTACGCCACCTTGATGTAGACATAGGTCTCTCCCACCTTCCCAGCGCTGCCGGTTATCGGGTAGAGCGCGCTGTCCCACTGCCCGATGTGACTGTACTGCTCGGTCTGCATGAGTGGCATGGGCTGCCCCCGCGGGGCTATCGAGAACAGGGTTTTCTCCGCGGCAGGGTTGTTTACTCTGGCTACGCCCCCGCGGAGCCCCTCGTACCTCTCCCTCAGCAGGCCTCTCACCGCCTTGCCCAGCTCCCGCTTGTCGCTGTAGGAGGACGCCGTGTACGATGCGCCGACCCTCCCGCCCTTCAGCGGCCACGTCTCAACCAGGACGAGGTTGAAGCCCGGCGCGCCCGGCCTCACCACCCCGCCCTCCTCGTAGACAGGGTAGAAGGCGACTATCGGGCCGCGGCGGGGCTTCTCCCCAACCCTCACAGGCTCGACGAGGGCTGAGAGGAGCTCTCCGAGCGCGTCAGCGCCGGGCTCCGCGACCAAGAGGAGCCTGCCCGAGCGGATTAGCGCCTCCACCACGCTACGGTTCGACCTGACTGTTGATAGCGCGTCATGTCCGAGTACAACAAGGTCGTAGCCTATGGCGTCCAACGCCCTCCCGGGAGGGAGGACCCTGATCTCCCTGACGTCCAGGGAGCTTGACAGCTGGTCTGCGAGTAGGGGGTCTCCGCTCACCACCGCCACCCTCCACTCAGCCCTAAACGGCCTATCAGCCAATTGAAGAGGCGGAGGGGGGCTCGGGTGGAGGAGCAGGGGTACCAGAGCTAACAGGAAGGCAAGGCTGATAAGAAGGGCCAGCCCCAACTTCCCGTGCTGAGCCGGCAATTATACCACTAATTTATTCTCTGACAAGCCCATATATATATATCGGTGTTGGGCCTCGTATAGGCGCCTCGTCTTAACCAGGTAGCCTGGTGCGTCGATGTCTTTCTAGATTAGCCCGGTGACATCCGCCAGCTGACCTCCTTCCCGCTCTAAAGAGCGGGGGTTCTTGCGGGGAGGTTTGAGGCTATATCCCCAGCTGTGGCTGGGTTTAGCCTCGCGTCCGGTCTTGGGCGCGTTACAACTGAAAGCCTCGCCCTTTAGGGCGGGGATGGATGTCTGTAAGATTTAAATACTATGCTTTTTAGGTTCGATTATGCCTCTCCCAGGTTTGGCCACCCGTGAGGGGGGTCACGTCCTAGTGGGAACCTTGAAGTTAAAGATGACGGTTCCGCCTAAGGACCTGGGGGAGGTCGTCAGACGATATGCTGAAGCGAAGAGATTTGTCCTAGGATGGCTCTACGAACACAAGACCACGAAGCCCGCCGACGCCCACCACTACAAGACGCTGGCTGAGGAGCTACAGGGGAAGTACCCCAGACGCTGGAGGGAGAACGAGAGAATACTACGCAGAATCAGACACTTCCACAAGAGGGCCAGAAACATCCTGCTAGACTCTGCAAGGAAAACCGGCAAGTCCGTCGCCGAGGAGGCGGAGAAGCTCGGCGCCAACGCCGTTGTCCTTGAGGACTTGAACAAGATGATGAAGCAGGTGAAGAAGCTGAGGAAGGAGCATAGGGACAGGCTATACCTCATGCAGTACAATAGGATACAATGGTGGATAGCATGGCAAGCCGCGAAGCACGGTCTACAAGTCGTCTACGTGGACCCTAGGGGCACTTCGTCGACCTGCCCCTACGACGGGGCGAAAATGGTTGAGGTTGGGCATAGGACCCCTTCCGTTGCCCCAGGTGTGGCTAAACGGACAACCGCGACTTAATCGCCATTAAAAACCTGTATGGGAGGGGTCTCCGACCCTCTCAACTGCCCCCTAATGCGGGATGTAACCCCGAACTAAGGGGGAACCCCCGTCCTGGAACCCTCGCCCTTAGGCGGGGAGGAAGTCAGCTTCCAGTGACAGTGGGGTTTTTATACACGCGCCTGTATTATTCCCCGGAGATGGCGAGGTCTAGGGCTGCTCTAAGGAAGATGCTTATAGAGCTGTTGAGGGAGGATGAGGAGTTCAGGCTTGTAGCCGCAGGGTACCTTGGAATTGACGAGACCTTGAAGGCGATAAAGGCGACGCAGGAGGAGCTTGCCAGGCTTAGGGAGGACTTGCTCGCAGCCTTCAATAAACATGACGAGGAGCTCGCCAGGCACAGCGAAGAGATGGCGAGGCTTCGGGAGGACTTCAACAAGCTACACGCGGAGTTTAACAGGAAGGCTGAGGAGGACTCGAAAAGGTTTGCCTCTATAGAGGCTGAGCTCGCTAGACTTCGGGAGGATTTTAACAGGAAGGCTGAGGAGGACTCGAAAAGGTTTGCCTCTATAGAGGCTGAGCTCGCCCAGCTTAGGAGGGACATGGTTGAAGGGTTTAAGCGTCATGACGAGGAGATCGCCCAGCTTAGAAGGGACATGGTTGAAGGCTTCAAACTCCTCGAGAGGCATATCTCGGCGCTGGGGGCGAGGTGGGGTGTCATGAGCGAAGAGGCCTTCAGGCAGGGGCTTAAGGGTCTGCTTGAGAAAAGCTTTAACGTCAAGATTGAGAGGTGGAGGGACTACGACTCAGAGGGCCTTGTCTTCAGGAGGCCAAGCGAGATAGAGGTGGATGTAGCGGTCAGGGATGGCCAGGTTATTCTCATGGAGATCTCCTCTCACGTGAGAAGGTCGGACGTCTACAACTTTAAAAACAAGGCCGATTTCTACGCGAAGAGGACTGGTACCCGGCCCTCTCGGCTTATCATGGTGACTCCCTACGCGGATGAGGATGCCTTGAGGGCAGCTGTTGAGCTAGGGGTTGAGATGTACACAGGTGTCTAGCTCCGCGGGCTGTCTGCGAACTTGGCGTGTTAGCCCCATCCCACGTGTTATTCCCTAAAGCCGGATCGGCATGAACCGTGTAGAATCTTAAGGCTCCGCCACATTACTAGGATCTAGACTTTGACCAAAACGAGGCAAGCCTCGCCCCTTTAGGGCGGGGAAGAGGTCAGAAAGGTGCTGAAAGCTCTGGAGCCCCGCCTGAGACCATAAGGGTGGTGACTTAGTGAGGCTCGCACGGGGGTCTATGCTTCAGGGACTGCGTGCCTCGTCTCAGGAAGGATAAACAGCTCCCCCTTTATCGGGTTTAGCGTCGTGCTCCGCAGAGGAACGTGAACACCCCTAGATTTTGGGAATGTTAATACGGGAACCTCGGAACGAGAGCTTCCGAGGGTGGATGGTTACGTGAAGGCACTTTTTTCCGCAGCCCGAAAATCTTTAAATGCAAGTTACGGCTCTATTCTTTCGCTTTTTAATGAAGTATGTCTTCGGGCCTGTACGTTCCAGGAGGTTGGGTAGGAGCCTAGGGGTTAATAACATACCGTATAAGACCTGCACATACTCCTGTATCTACTGCCAGCTAGGCAGGACTGTAAGCCTAACCGTTGAGAGACGGTTCTTCTACGACCCCGAGGACATTATCGGCGAAGTTGTAAGGTTTATAGGCGAGGCGGGGAGCCAGGTCGACTACATAACGTTCGTGCCAGACGGCGAGCCTCTCCTAGACCGCGGGTTAGGCCGCGAGATCCGGGGGATCAAGGAGAGGGTGCAGACCCCCGTGGCTGTTCTGACAAATACTTCCCTATTATTTTACGAGGACGTGAGGAGCGACCTCCTTGATGCAGACCTTGTCTCATTAAAGGTGGATGCCGTCACTGAAGGGGTTTGGAGGCGGGTCAACAGGCCGCACCCCTCCCTGAATCTTGCGAGAATCTTGGAAGGGGCTAGGGAGTTTGCCAGGGCGTTCAAGGGGAAGCTTATAACCGAGACCATGCTCGTAGAAGGCTTCAACACGAGCACGGAGGAAATGAGCTTAATAGCAGAGCTGGTCAGGGAGCTTAACCCCTGGAAAGCCTACCTAGCCATCCCTATAAGGCCACCCGCCGAGAGCTACGTCAAGCCTCCGCCGCCCGGGAAACTGGTGGAAGCCTACGTATCCTTCTCCTCAAAGCTAGGCACTCGGGTCGAGCTCCTTAACATCCCAGAGCCCCCTGAGCTCGCCGTCCACGGGGACGCCGAGAAGTGGCTTTTAAACCTGGTTTCTGTACACCCGCTCAGGCTAGAATACGCTATCGAAGCCCTCTCAGGCGCCGCTGAAGAACCCGAAAATCTTCTGGAGAGGCTGGTCGAGGAGGGAGAGATTGAGATAGTAACATACCTGGACAATAAGTTTGTCGTAAGGGCTTGGAGAAAGTCCACTCATCGACAAAATCAGTGAGCCCTTGGGGCGCGAGTCGAACCTCCATACACGGGCGAGACTCTCCACTACGGGTATTAGGGGCGCGCTTGTCCGGGTGGTAAATAATTTAATTTAAGAATGTTTTCCGGAGTAGAGGTTGTGGTTAAAGGGTTGTGGAGCTTCATAGCTTCGAGAGGAGGCCCTCACCTGTTTTCCACGAAACCACGCCCTACCCATGGAGGCTCGGAGGGTAGGCGCCCCCATGGGAGGGCGCGTCTAGGCCTTCCCCTAGCCCTGATAACCCCAGCCGTCTCAGCCCTTCTCGCATACCGGCTCCTGGATTTCGAGCCCCTAAAGGTAGTACGGGTTGAGTATGCGGGGAGGCTCGTGAAGGGAGAGAGGCAGGCGCCGACGATAACCGTCTAGGAGAAGAACCCATCGGGCGCGGCAGCCCCCGGGATCACAGCTCAATATAGGTTATTAGCTTCTCCGAGAGTCCGAGACCTAGCCACGGGAAGTCTCGCTTTCTAGGGCGGGGGTCAGCTTGAGTGGCTAGGATGTTTTGGAGCCAGGCGTTACATCAAGCTTTATAATATTGCTTTCACTGAGAAGAACGGGTGCGTGGCGTGCTCACCGCTTGCCCCAGAGACTGCTACGACACGTGCCTAGTAGAGGCTGACCCAAACACCCGGGACGTGAAGCCCAGCCCGGCTTCTCCCACTACAAGGGGCTTCCTCTGCCCCAGGGGTCGGGCTGACTGGTCTAGGGTTTTCTCGCGGGACAGGGTGCTGTACCCGCATGTCCGCGAGGGCGGGGGGTTCAGGCGTATCACCTGGGAGGAGGCTCTAGGGATTGTTGCGGAGAAGCTCAGGAGCGTGCTTGAGGAGTATGGTCCTAGCAGCGTGCTCCACGTTGAGTACGCGGGGAACATGGGGCTCCTCACATGGTACTATCCTTTGAGGCTCTGGAACAGGATCGGGGCGGCTAGGACGGACTGGAGCATATGTAGCAAGAGTGGGCACGAGGCTTTGTCGTTGCATTATGGGTTGAGCTACGGGAGGCTCCCCGAAGAGATGCTCAGCTCGAAGCTGATAGTATTCTGGGGGTTCAACGCTGCAGTAAGCGCAATACACCTCTGGAGGCTTGCCGTCGAGGCACGGGAAAAGGGGGCATTTCTAGTAGCTGTGGATCCGAGGAGGAGCGAGACTGCTAAGAGGAGCGACCTGTGGGTCTCGCCGCGGCCTGGTAGCGACGTGGCCCTCGCATACGGGGTTGCTTACCACTTGATAAAGGAGGGGCTCGTGGATCTCGACTTCATCTCGCGCTATACGCTGGGCTTTGAGAGGTTTAAGGAGGAGGCTCTCGGTTGGACACCTGATAGGGTTGAGTCTGTCACGGGGGTTGGAAGGGAGATTGTGCGGAGGCTGGCACTGCTGTATGGGGAGTTGAAGCCCAGCTTAACTTTGATTGGGTTTGGAGTTCAGAAGCGGTATTCGGGGGCTGACGTGGTGAGAGCCGTCTCGCTACTACCAGCCATGGCGGGGGTTCACAGGGGTTTCTACTACTCGAACAGTAGGGGCTTCTTCGTGAATCTTTCCAAGCTTACCCTAGAGGACAGGTATAATCCTTCGCGCGTCGTGAGCCAGGTAGCTCTACCCGACCTGGTTGAGCGCGGGGAGTTCAAGTTTATATTCGTATACAACTCTAACCCCCTTCTAACCCTCCCCGGTAGCGACAAGCTCCTGAAAGGGTTTACGAGAAGCGATGTGTTCGTCGTTGTACATGAAACCCACTGGACGGAGACGGCTAGGGCTGCAAGTGTGGTCTTACCTGCCCCCACGTTCTACGAGAAGAGGGACGTCGTAATACCCTACGCCCACAACTACGTCGTTTACTCGGAGAGGATCATAGACCCTTTAGGCGAGTCTAGAGACGAGGTCTGGCTCACGTGTAGGCTTGCGGAGAAGCTGGGCCTAGAGGATATTTGCATAAGCGTGGAAGAGGCTCTCCGGATTGCTCTAGAGGGGGGGTTAGAGGGCAGCTTCGACGAGCTTCTCAAGGGAAGAGTCTTGAGGCTCAGGTATCGCCGCCTAGACGAATACCAAACCCCGAGTGGGAAAATAGAATTCTACTCTACCAGGGCTTTGGAGCTCGGGCTCGACCCCCTACCGCGCCTGGTAGAGGATGGTAGCGGCTTCACGTTGCTTAACTCAGCTCACCCGCTCTACACCCACACGCAGTTTAGGGATGTTTACGGGCCTATACCGGCTGTTGTCCATATCAGCGTGGGCGACGCCGAGCGGGTCGGCTTATCGCAGGGCGAGATTGTGGAGCTTTATAATGAGAGGGGCAGCGTAGAGGTTAAGGTTAACGTTACAAGTGACGTACCGGAGGGTGTGCTCTGGTGCCCCCGTGAGCTCGTCGGACTGAACGGCGTCCCGATGAATGTCCTGGCTCCGACCGAGAGGCAGGGGATCGGCGGGGGACCTGTATTCAACTCGATAAGGGTTTTCGTCAGAAAGAAGAAAAGAGGCTAGTTTCGCTATTTCTCTCCAGCGATCTCCTCGACTTCCCTGGCGCCAGCTTCAAGCTCTTTAACTTGTTCGGGGTCAAGCTTCTTTAATAGCGTGAGAAACTCGCCGACATGTGTTTTCTCCTCTTTTGCCACGTCCAAGAAGACTTTTCTTACTAGGGGGTCGTCAGATGCGCTTGCAAGTTGGACGTAGAGATTTATGGCGTCGAGCTCAGCTATGACTGCTAGGCGGATAGCCTCCGCAAGCTCGTCACGTGTGAAGCGCTTGCCCGGCGGCAGTTCAAGCGGGTTTTTTCCAAGCATCAATGTAATAGCAAGGTACAAGTATTTAACCCTACTGCTCAAATATCGGTATCCAGGTCAGCCGTCCCTTAAGCGCAAGCTCAGCTAAAAGCTTCGTGGAGCGAACAACATCTGTCCTACGGGCTATCTCCTCAAGCCTAATCCAATCCACGGCTAGGGCGTCACCCCCAGGCCTGAGCTCGCCGCTCAGTGTCGACGTGTCGAAAAGCACGGCTAGCAGGACGTAGTGGAACCTTACCTTCCCCGAGTCGCGCATTATAATGTTTGATATGAAGGCGACGCCCAGAGGCTCAGCCTTTAAGCCGGTCTCCTCGTAGAGTTCACGCGACGCCGCCTCTGCTATTTTCTCTCCTGACTCTATAGCTCCACCCGGGAGTGCCCAGAGTCCCTGCCCGGGCTGAGAGCCTCTCTGGACTAGGAGTAGCCTGTCACCGCGTAGGAGTACTGCGCTGACACCTGCAATGGCGTATCTAGGGTATTCACGTGCAGCCATCTGGACGCACTGGTTAGATCGCGCCCGCGCTTATGTGTATTTTGATTTTCCATCAGTGTGGTGTTCTCAAAGAATGCTAAAAACAATGATATGTTTATAATTCTATAGGTTGTCTTAGCTTGTATGGGCTGCACAGATTTCCTACTTTCGAGGCGTAGCATCAGGAGGTTTAAGCCTGACCCTGTCCCCGAGGAGCTTCTCAGAAAAGCCTTAGAACTCGCCAGGTTCGCACCTAGCGCCCATAACGGCCAGCCTTGGCGTTTCTACGTGGTGAGGGACAGGAAAAAACTCGAGAAGCTGGCGCGGATACACAGGTGGTCCAAACCAATTTTAAATGCACCACTGGCCGTCATAGTCTTCTCGGACTCCTCAGCCTCCCCGAGGTCGCACGTCGTAGACGGCTCTATAGCGGCGACGTACCTGTGGCTCGCTCTACACTGCGTCGGACTCGCCACCGTTTGGATATACACGCTGGAGCAAGTTGAGGAGATAAGAAGCATAGTTGGGGCTCCTGAAAACCTATATCCAATCGCTATTTTTCCAGTGGGCTTCCCGGGTGAGTCGCCGCCTCCCCGGCCCAGGAAAAGCCTGGACGAGATTGTAGTTGAAGTCTAGTGTTTTATCCAGTCTCTCTTCAACATCTCTGGGAATCTCTCAACTAGGAATGCGCACCTCGCAATAGTGTCTCTGCTGACCTCTCGAGACCTAGGGCATAAGGGGTCAGGGAACACCCACAGGCCGGGGGCGTAGATGAGGGGGTATAGCCTGCAAGCTAGGGGTCTGAACTCATAGATGCGGCATTTACCCGTTTCAGGGTCTAGGAATATACACGCATTGTTCTTTCTCTTCAAAACAGGTATTCCGTCGATCCATTCAACATAGAGGTGTGGGTCGCCGAGGGCTTTCTCGATTTTTTCAAGGTCAGACTTGAGGAGCGGAACTACTGCTCTCCTGCAACACTTCCCGCAATATCCTTTCTCGTCCCTGCAGTCCAGCTCTACGTTGCAGCTGGTACTGTCCATGGGACGCGCTATGCTAATAGATAAGGTGCTTAATTGTTTTTCCGTAACCCTGCAGAGGAAATACGAATCTTATAGCTACAAGTCTCAAACCTGAGAAGCTGCTCCTTGGGTTTTTTACCTGGCTTTTCCGAGTGTGTTATGGGGTGATCCCGGTGAACTTTTTCACGATCTCGCCGAAGAGGTAGCCTATGATCACGACGAGGAATATCAGCCCTATGTTTTCAACGTAGTCCCTTTTGAAGGCGCGATCCATCACGACGGCGCTGTAGAAAGAGAATACTCCGAGGACTATGAAGGCGAGGGCTAAAGAGAGAATTAACGCCTGGAGTATTGGCAGGCCAGCAAGGAAGGGCGCTGTGAGGAGCACGACCGTCAACATGTACATAACCCCTGTAACTGCTGCCGTAGTCCCCGGAGACCTCCCACGCTCCTGCTTTGACTGGAGGTACGCGGCTGCAGCCATAGACATAGAGGCGCTGACTCCCACGATGAGCCCTGCAATCCCCGTCGTTACGGACGACGAGGTGTAGCCCAGGAAGCCCGCGTGAACCCCTGATAGCTCTATTATAGCGTCGCTCATCCCCAGGGCGATCGCCCCCAGGTGCTTGACCGCGAACTCTTCAATCTGGTTTGCCAGCGCGGACTCGTGTTTTCGTTCGTCCTCTATTATTCTCTCGAGTATCCGTTGATCCTCCGGTCCTAGCAGGCCGGAGTTGAGTATTTCACGGTATTCCTCGACCACGCTGCCCTCATGCCTTTCCAGGAACTTTATCGTGAATATCTTTCCGAATATTCTTGAGAGAGCTAGTAGCAAGCGCAGCCTTGCCTTGTCGCGCTGCTCCAGCGTTACGCTCCCCGAGAACTTCGACCAGAACTCGTAGTGCATGCGCTCCTGTTCAGACATTCTTAAGAGAAGCTCGCGGTTCTCAGGGTTTTTCTCGCGTTTAGCCAGCTCTGAGTAGAGTAGAGAGTCGAAAAGCTCGTCTAAAGCGTATTCGCGTGCCTTGGGAGAGATCTGGATCCCGGCCTGCATGAAAAACCCACTTAAACCTATGCAACTAGGATTAAACATTTTTCGCCTGTAGGAAAAGAAGGTCACTTTTCCTTGAAGAAGAGTCTCTCCAGCGGGACACCCTTGAACTCCTCCGCCAATCCCTGCTTAACGACCTTACCTCCTACTAGAACGGCTACTCTCTCGGCCACGTCTAGGGCTCGAGCAACGTTCTGCTCGACTAGGAGGACGGCTGTTCCACGGGTCTCCCGTATCTCCTTGATCTTCGACATCAACACGAGGCCCGCTTTAGGCGAGAGCCCGGCGGTGGGCTCGTCTAGCAGGAGGACGTTAGGGTTTGTCATCAGTGCCCTGGCAACTGCGAGCATCTGTCTCTCACCGCCGCTTAGAGTCTTTGCTTTCTGTTTTCGTCTTCTCTTGATCTCGGGGAATAATTCGAGGACATCCTCGATATCCCTTTGTACATTTGGGTCTCTTCCTCTCGTGTAGGCGCCCACGACTAGGTTCTCCTCCACTGTCAGGTTTGGGAACACGTTGTCCAGCTGTGGAGAGTAGCTTATACCCTTCCTCACTATTTCCGCTGGCTTGAGCCCCGTGATCTTCTCCCCGTTGAGGTAGACCTCGCCTCCGTGTATCGTCGCTATGCCGAATATGCTGTTGAGGAGCGTTGTCTTGCCCGCACCGTTGGGCCCGAGGACTGTAAGGATCTCGCCTTTCCCTAGTTCGAGGCTTACACCGTCGATAACCCTCATCTTCCCATATCCGCTGCGAAGCTCCACTACCCTCAACACTTCAACCACCTATGTAGGCGTCTATGACCTTCTTGTCCTGGATGACCTCGTCCGGCTTGCCCTCCGCTAGAAGCTGCCCGTTATGCATCACGAAGACATAGTCTACGTACTGCATCAGTATCTCGAGCCTGTGCTCGACTATGAAGAACGTGTAGCCCTCCGATCGAAGCTCGCTTACAAGCTTGAAGAGACCGTGCGCCGCGCTGGCCTCCACGCCCGCGGCGGGCTCGTCTAGAAGGAAGAGCCTAGCGTTAACCATAAGTCCCCTGATCGTCTCTAGAAGCTTTATGTGCGCACCGCTCAGCTCCGACACCCTTGCATACGCATACTCCAGCAGCCCGAACCTCTTCAGAAGTGTTAGCGCCTTGCGCGCCAGCTGCCTCTCCTCGTCCCCCCACTCTGAGGGCCGCAGGGCCTTCAGCGGGTCTTCACCCCTCTGGTAGAGCGGCGTGACTAGAAGGTTCTCCAAGACGGTGAGGGTCTTGAAGAGCCTGGGAATCTGGAACGTTCTAACAATACCCTTTGCGAAGACCTCGTTTGGGTTTAGCCCGTCGATCCTCTCCTGTCCAGCACCGTTGTTAAACCAGACCTCCCCCTTGTCCGGCACGTAGAAGCCTGTCACCACGTTGAAGAGCGTTGTCTTGCCGCTCCCATTGGGGCCTATTAGCCCAACTATACCTCTCTCAGGTACGGCGAGGGACACGTTGTCGAGGGCGACGATCCCCCCGAACCTCTTGCTAACGCCGTTAACCTCAAGCGCACTAGGCATTGGCCTCACCCTCCCGGGCTTTTTCAACCTCTTCCCAGGCTACAGTGTTAACTCTGCCCTCGGGGAAGAGCCCCTGGGGCTTGTAGAGCAGGATGGCTACGATAAGGAAGCCTACAAGCAGGCCACGGACGTAGTCAGGGGATATTACTGTGAAGCCAAGCTGGGGTGTTATGAATGAGAGAGCCCTGTCGAAGAAGGTGAGTATGGCTGAGCCGACAAGGGCGCCTCTAAGGTTGCCCATGCCTCCCAGTATTATCATGGCCCAGACGTTGAACGTCACTGCTGGGACAAACATGTCGGGGTTTACGGCCGTCATATAATACGCTAGGAGTACCCCTGCTATTCCTGTGAAGCCTGAGCCTATTAGGAGAACCTTGGCTTTCAGCTTGGGAACGTCTTTACCGAGGCACAGCGCAGCTATCTCATCGTCCCTGAGAGCCCTGAGAGTTCTCCCGAGTGGTGAGTTGACGAGTCTGTGCATCACGACGTAGGTTACTGCCAGGGTGGCTAGCACGACTAGGAGGAATAATGTATCTCTTAACCTGGGGTTGGGGATCCAGGCGAACGGTCCCGGTATGCTCATCAAGCCCCTGCTACCACCCGCAGGGTCGTAGTGTTGGAGGAAGATTCTGAAAAGCTCCCCCGTAGAGAGAAGGGTGAAGCCTACGAAGGCGGGGCCCACGCGGATAATCGGGTAGCTGAGCAGGTAGCCTGCAACCCCGGCTGCGACGAATGCTAGGAGAAGCGAAGCGGCGAAGAGAGCCAGGCTTAATAGGGGCTGCTTCGTCGAGAGCTGGCCTAGCAGGACCACTGCCTGTACGTCATAGGGTGGTGTTTTCGCCAGGTCCACCCCGTTTAGCATTAGAAAGAGGTATATTGTCAAGATAGCTCCTATGTAAGCGCCGATGGCGTAGAAGAAAACCTTACCAAAGTTGGTGACTCCGCTAGTGCCGGACTCGAAGTTTAGGGTTACAGCTAGAATCGCGTAGATGCCGAAGAAAGTTAGCCAGCTTATGAGAAAGCCTGGAATGTCTATCATCTACCCACCACCTTTTTACGAAATCGGTAGGGAAGACCCCCTGCTGCCCCGAGTGGAGGAGAGAGAATAAGGATCGTTAGCAGTGTAAGGAAGGTTAAGAAGGGCCTAAAACTTATAGGAACTCCGAAATAGGTGTTTAGGAAGGCTATACCCATGTTCTCGATAAAGGCAATAGCCAGAGCGCCTAGCCCCGTCCTCGTCAAAGAGACTAGCCCGCCGATAAAACTCACCGTGAACACCTGGAGTATCATCGCGTCCCCCGAGGTCGGCGTCACAGTCCCGGTGAAGCTGGTCCAGATAGCCCCTCCCACAGCGGCAATCCCGCCCGTTATAAGCCAGGTGAGGGTTATTATTAGTCCTCTGGGGACCCCTGAGACCTCAGCTAGGATAGGGTTGTCTGATACTGCTCTCATAGCCTTTCCAAGCCTAGTCTTTTCGAGGAAGAAGTATAGGAGCGAGAGAATGACTGTGACGGCTACTGAGGTGGCTACTAAGCTTGGTGGGAGCTCAAACCCGCCTAGGGACAGCCCGGGAACATCGACGTATAGAATCCTGCCGTAGGAGACGAAGTTCACGTTAGTGTAGAAGTGGGCTACGTCTGCAAGCATGTATAGAATGTAGTTGTACATTATCCACAGACCCATGGAGGATATCATGATTAGGTTCATAGATGCTCCTCTGCTCTCTAGAGGCCGGAAAACGAGAAAGTAGTTTACCACGGCTATAGCTCCACCCACAAGGAACGCTAGGATGGAGGCTATGACTAAACTTCTACTCCCGAAGATGCCGTTAAGGAAGACGGCTGTATATATACCATAGGTTATGAAGTTGGCGTGTGCAAAGTTGATGACGCGTGTAGTCTTATAGCTTAGAGTTAGGGGTATGGAGAATAGAAGGTAGAAAAAAGTGTACTGGATAAAATTCGTTAAAATAGAAAGGTCAAATAGCATGGTATAAAAAACACCTCTTTTACGGGTATGGGTTCTCAAAGAATACTATTGAACCCCTCTCATACGCACCAACGTCCTTGAACTCGTAGCCGCTTGCTCCTTTGACAATGGCCCACACGCCGTAGTCCTGGTTAGCCTTGTCGCCGTTTGCGTCGAAGATCGTCCACCCGCTTACACCGTAGTAATTCTTTGCAACCTGTACGAGGGCGTTTCTAATAGCGTTACCGTCGTTCGAGCCAGCTCTAAGTATCGCCCAGCCGGCCAGCTGCACAGCGTCGTAAAGGGTGTCGCAGAACACCGTAGCCTCTACTCCATACTTAGTCTTGAGCCTCTGTTTAAAATCATCGTAGAGCGGGTTCCCCACAAACATCGGCCTCGTACCCAGGAGTTTAACCTTAGCTGCAAAAGCTCCTACAGCAGGCGCGAGAAGCTCGCTTGCGCCGTGAGGCCCCTCAGACAAGAACCACCTGACGCTGGCGAGAGCTGGGGTCTCAGCAGCGTGGGACAGTATGTTTCCACCATCGGTGTCGAACGAGATGAGGACCACAGCGTCCGCCTTTTCAGACTGAACCTTGCTGGCGAGGCCAGCAACCTCAGCTGCGTAGTCGGAAAGGTCTGACTGGTATGGCACGTCCACCGCTGTGCCCCCGAGCTGGGTGAAGTATTTCTTAAAGAAGTCGGCGAAGGCGTTTCCATACTCGTCGTTCCTGTGGAATACGATGACCTTCCTCGCACCCTCCTGGAATGCGAGAGTAGCTATCACCCTCGCTTGGCCCGCGTCGCTACCCACCGTTCTGAAGATAAAGTCATTTGGAATTGCGAGCGTCGGGGCAGTCGAGGAGGGGGATATGATCACAATCTGGTTGCTGTCGGCGAAGCTCTTCACAGCCTTGACCTGGGAGCTTGCGGCTGGACCGATCACGACCTTTATGCCCTGCTGAGCGAAAGTCTGGACGTTCTGAACAGCCTTTTGAACATCGGTGCCGTCGTCCAGTATCACAGGCTTAAACTCGACGTTAAACCCGTAGGCCTGCACGTTCTGATTTAAATCGTCAATAGCGAGGTAGACCACCTTTTCCCAAATCTTCCCGATGGACGAGAGCGAGCCAGTAAGGGGAAGGGTGAAGCCTATCTGGATTACCTGTTTAGGATTCTGGACAGGAGCCCCCGAGCTAGGCGCCAGTGCTCCGGAAGCTGCGAACCCGATAGCCACGCCTACGAGAAGGGCGATAACTGCTATGGCGATAACCTTCACGTCAAATAAACCGGAGATGCCCTTTGCTGTCGCACTCATTGCTCTCTCACCCCCTATTGGGGTGTTAGAACCTTTATTATACAGTCTTTTTAAACATTTTTTTGAAAATTAAGTATAATTTACATTTTTCCTAGCTAGATTCTATACTTCCTTCATATTTTAGCATAATTTGAGGGTGCCCCCCTCAATAAAAATTAAGGAAAACTAGAAGAATACTTTTGAAGCTCTGTCTACCCTAGTAGGGCGTCTACGGATTAAAGCCTAGCTTTCTCAGCTCAGCCTCAACCTCCTGCGCTGAGGGTATCTCATGGGACCCAAGTCTCGTCACTTTTATACCTGCAACAACGGTGGCGAACCTCACCGCCTCGCGCAACGGGTACCTCTTAAGCCCCCATATGATGCCAGCCGCTAGCGCGTCCCCAGCACCTGTAGTGTCGACGACCTTGCCCGGAAGGTACGAGGGCACCTCAAACTCTTCGTCTCGAGTAGCGACGTAGACCCCCCTCCCGCCCCTCTTTATGACAACGATTCTTACACCAGTGTCGAGCAACACCTGCGCCGCACTCCTGAAGTCTTCCTCTCCCGTTATAGCATTAGCCTCCACCTCGTTGGGAAGAATAAGGTCAGCCTGTGATATGACAGGCTTTAAAGCCTCGAGACCGAGACGCGCGAGGCGCCTTCCCGGGTCGAAGGATACAAAAGCGCCCTTCTCCTTGGCTGCTCTCGCAGCAACGGCCGATGTGTCGACGCGTAGGCTTGCGATGTGTACGTTTTTCGTCTTCTCGAATATCCGTGCGTTTATCTCCTCGGGCGTAAGCTCCTCGGAGACGCCCTTGTGCCCGTACATTAGTATCTGCCCCGTGGAGTCTATCACTACGATGGTGAATCCTGTTTTACCGTTTGTAGCTTTTATCCTAATGTTTGAAACGTCGACACCCTCCTTTACAAGGTCCTCTAGGGCATTCTTCCCGAAGTCGTCGAAGCCTATCTTGGCTATGACAGCCGATGTACCCCCTAGGCGCCGAATGCCTATAGCGACGTTCGCCGCGGAGCCCCCGACGCCGTGGCTCTGGCTTAGGATTGTGCTCTCCCTGTCGGGTGTGGCGAACCTGTCCACGCTAAACCTGAGGTCGAGTAGTACGTGTCCTACCGTTATTACGTCGTAAAAGTCCAGGAGCATCGCTACTCCGCCTTCTTAATCGCCTCCTTGGGGTCAAGCCCGTCGTGAACCACGGCTGCAATAGCCTTCGCAGCCCCGGAGGGGTTCTCATGCTGGAAAATGTTCCTCCCAACTACCACGCCTTGAGCCCCCGCGTCCATCACGCTCTTCACGACGTATAGGAAGTCCAGGAGGGTTTTAGCTTTCGCACCACCGCTCATGAGGACAGGCACGCCTGCAGCCGTTTTCACAACCTCGCGGAAACTCTCGGTGCTACCGGTGTAATAGGTCTTTATCAGGTCTGCGCCACTCTCGATCGCAGCCCTAACCCCGTAGCGCACAACCTCGACGTCGTACCTGTTTTTGATAGCAGGCCCCCTCGGGTATGAAAGCTGGAGGGATGGGAGACCAAGCTTCTCTGCCTCACGCTTCACCGAGAACCATTGTCTCAGCATCTCATCCTCGTATTGGCTTCCCCAGTAGACGGTTGCCGCTACAGCCTCTGCCCCAAGTGCGACCGCGTCTTCGACCCAGCCGAAGGTTGATTGCAGGAGCTTAGCATCCTCGGGCCTCAGGCTTGTCTTACTCGTGACCTTCACGATCAGGGGGACCTTACCCGCCCACACCTCGCTGGTAAGGTAAGCCATCCCCGGGAGAAGCATAATCGCGTCGACATGATTAACAACCTTCTCAAGTATCTTCTTTGGATATATCGTATCACCTGGGAAGTCGCCTGGGCCATGCTCCACGCCGTGGTCGAAGGCGAAGATTAGGCTCTTCCCACCAGGTAGTAACCTGTTAAGCCTAACCCTCTTACCTATATAGGCATAGCTCATTCCATCCACCTTGTATTTTTTATGAGAGACTCCTATATGTAGAGTATGTAATTACGTGTCATAATACTGCCATCAATAGAGCCTGTTTTGCAGCCCGTCGAAGTGCTCCTCGAAGCTCTCCACCGCGCGTGCGGCGAGCTCCTCATCAGCCGGCACGCCGTCATACACTAACAGCCTCCCCGCTACAATAACGTTCTTCACAGCCCTGCAGGCCCCCGAGAAGACCAGATTTCCAACGGTGTTCGCCGGAGGCTCCATGAAAGGGGCCTTCAAGTCGAGTAGTACGAGATCCGCGTAGGCACCTGGCTTTACAACCCCCAGCCTGTCCTCTAAGCCGAGAGCCCGCGCCCCGTTTACGGTAGCTGCGTCCAAAGCCTGCTGTGCAGACGCGAGTGTTTCCCGGGATAGAGCCCTCTGCATTAGCGTGAACACCCTCATCTCCTGAAACATGTCCATCGTATTGTTGCTCGCAGCTCCATCCGTACCCAGCCCAACGTTCAAACCCCTGGAAATCATACGCAGGG
The DNA here is from genome assembly GCA_041287245.1 of Infirmifilum sp. GTDB lineage: Archaea > Thermoproteota > Thermoprotei > Thermofilales > Thermofilaceae > Thermofilum. Next base: position 17,807 of record JBEULP010000002.1, read on the forward strand.
CAGGGGCGATCCCATTAGCGAGTTTTGCGTTGCTGGAAGGGCAGTGTGCAACGCTAACGCCATGCTTAGCGAGCGTGTCGATATCTAGAGCTGAGACGTTCACGGCGTGAGCCGCGACCAGCCGGGGGCTTAGAACGCCCAGCTTCTCGAGTAGAAGAGTCTCACTCACCCCGTAAAACTTTCTAGCTAGGCGCTCGTTTACACGGCTCTCGGAGAGGTGTGTATGGATAAAAAGGTTGTTCTCTCTTGCGGCTTGGGAGGCGAGCCTTAGAAGCTCGGGGCTGCTGCTCGGAAACCCTACAGGGCCTAGCCCTACCCGCACGAGGGGGTGGTTTCTAAACTTGAGCGCTAATTGAACAGCCTTTTCCACAACCTCCTCCGGATCACCTGTTCTCGGGAAGCCGCTGGGACCAGTCTCAACGGTGTCGACGAGAGCTACAGCCTCGAAGAGCCTAACACCCACTTCTAGGGCGGCCTCGATCACCTGGTTCGCCTGGACCTCCATGTCCAGGAACGTAGTGGTGCCGCAGAGGACGCCTTCGATAAACGCAAGCCTGGCTGCAGCTCTAGCAGCCTCATCGTCCATGCCCTCATAGAACCTATCCATCCTGTACAGCCACGACATGAGTGGGTAGTCGTCGAACAAACCTCTTGCGATTATCTGTGTAGCGTGGGTGTGCAGGTTGACAAGCCCTGGAATCACGGCCATGTCTCGCCCGTCTATTTCAAGGTCAAAGTCATAGCCCGCAAGTCTCTCTAGGGGGGCTACAGCCTTGATGATACTATCCTCGATGTAGATGGACTCCCCCCTGAGAATACCCCTGCCGGGATCCTGGGTTACCACAACCCTTGGGTTCTTAATGAGTATTTTCATCTTGTGAGCCCCGACTCCAACAGCTCTATAGCCCCAAGCACAACCCTAACCATGTTCTCCACGCCGGAGAGGTAGTCTCCAATGGTAAATGTCTCCGGCTTCTCGACAAGGTTGTTCCCCATGCAGAGGAGAATGGCGCCAGCCCTCTTCCTCCGAATCCTGCTTACAACGTATATCCCGCTAACCTCGTTCTCGACGCACAGCACACCCCCCTCAAGCCAAGGCTCGTAGACCCTCCTCGCATGTGCAGGCATCTCTCCAATCCAGGTCCCGCGGTAGTATGCGTCGTGCGTCCAGACAACTCCCCTCTTCGCCTTAACTCCGAGCCTACTAGCAGACCTGACAAGCGCCTCGATCACGTCGTGGTCCCCCACTGCTGGGTACTCGACCGGTAGGTACTCTCGAGTAGCCCCATCGCCTCTAACCGCCGCCTCAGCTATTACTATGTCCCCCGCATGGACCTCCGGGTCTATGCCGCCGCAGGTTCCAAGCCTGATGAAGGTCTCTGCTCCTACATTGGCAAGCTCCTCTACAGCGATTGTCGCCGCTGGACAGCCGATGCCGGTGGAGGTAACCGAAACCCTTATTCCCCTCCAGTACCCCGTGTAGGTGACGTATTCCCTGTTCTCAGCCACTTTTTCAGCGTCTTCAAGGAAGCCCGCGATGATGGGGACTCTTCCCGGGTCTCCGGGTAGAATAACGTATTTCCCGACGTCGCCACTCCGGAGCCTAACATGGTATTGTACTTCGCCCGACATTACTTAACCATCAATGTGAAAGGTTATAAAGGCAACTGTGTAAGCCCTCAGCTTGACAACAGCCCGACTATGAAGTCCCTAGCCTCACGGGCCCTGATGTCTACGGCGACCTGTATCTGAGGTTCACGGATATACGGGAAAGCCTCCTCGTCTGAACCGCCCGCCTCAAGCCAGCCTCTCTTATCAACAATTACCTGTCCACGCGTAGCTCCTTCTCCTAGAGAGACGAGAACAGGATACCTCTTAAACTCGAACAACCCGGGCTTTACAAGGGCTGTAAAAGCCAGAGGGTCGTGTAGACCCATCGACCCGTTGAAGACCCTTAGTGTTCTCTCAGTGACCCGAGCCGCTATCTTACCAGCTCTTGAGGGCGAAGAGTTAAGGACTTTCCACTCCTCCCAGGTGAGGAGCCCTTCGGGGTGTGTCGTCACGTCAAGACCAACAGCCCAGACCTTTTCGCCGAAGCTCTCGAAGACTACATGGGCAGCCTCCGGGTCGTTGTAGATATTAAACTCTGACACGGGGGTGGCGTTGCCGCTTGAGAAGCCCGTCATCGCGAACCAGCCGCCCATGATAACAACCTCGCCTATGCGCTTCGAGGCGTCGGGATATAGCAAGGCTAGGAGGGCTATATTCGTCAACGGCCCAATACATAGAAGGGATATCTCCCCCTTAGACGCTGACTCCAGGGTTTCAAGAAGGAAACGGACACCTCCCCGCTTAGGCTCCCTTGAAGCCTCCGGGAGACCTGCATCGCCCAAGCCGTCCCTCCCGTGTACCCACTCGGCCGTCACAAGCTTCCTGACAAGCGGCTTTGAGGAGCCCTCATACACCCTCGCGTAGAGCTCCGGGGGCGCCCCATACGCGTCTAGAAGCCTGATTATGTTCCTGGCACCTCTACTCGCGGGGACGTTGCCAGCTACGGAGACCATGCCCAGGATCTCGGCATCAGAGTAGCTGAGCGCCATGAGAATCGCCAGGGCGTCGTCCACACCCGGGTCTGTGTCTATAATAATGCGCTTCACGCTTAGAAACGGGGGCTTCACCGCTTTAAACGTTTTTCCCAATGTGCGGACGCAGGGAAAGGGTTTTTTAAGCCGCTTTGCCTGGATAACCATGTATGCAGGTCTGCGTAGTCGGCAGCACCCATATCGACTTCTTCATCCGTGTCCCGAGGATCCCGCGCCCAGGCGAGACAATTAGAGGCAGCGGTTTCTTCATCAAGCCCGGGGGCAAGGGGGCAAACCAGGCCGTCGGCCTAGGCAGGCTAGGAGCCCAGGTTTACATGGTCGGAAGGATCGGAAAAGACTACAAGGATCTCCTCCTAAGGAACTTTAAGGAGAACAACGTCCTCGTTGACTACGTTCAGATAGACGAGGAGGTGAACACCGGCGTAGCGTTCATACTCCTGAGTGAGGAGGGGGAGAACATGATAGTCTTCGACCCTGGCGCCGACCTCAGAATAACCCCCTCTGACGTGGAGAGGGCGGGCGAGGTTATATCGAGATCCAAGGTTCTGCTGACGCAGCTCGAAATACCCCTAGAGGCTGTTGAAAGAGCCTTGAACATGGCGAAGAGCCACGGCGCCACGACAATTCTAAACCCAGCCCCCGCAGCCCCCCTTCCAGCCTCCCTACTCAGACAAGTCGACATCCTAACCCCGAACCGGGTGGAGGCCTCAATGCTGAGCGGCGTCGAAGTCATGGACATAAAGTCAGCCCTTCAAGCCGGTAGAACCCTCCTCGAGATGGGCGTGGGCGCTGTTGTCATGACTTTGGGCTCAGATGGAGCTCTTCTCGTCACTCGTAAGGAAGCCCTCCTGGTCCCAGCCGTAAGGGTGAGGGTGGTGGACACGACGGGCGCGGGCGACGCCTTCAACGCGGGGCTGGCATTCGGTGTGGCGAAGGGTTATACGCTGGTGGAGGCTACTCGTATCGGGAGTATAGCCGCGGCGTTGAAGGTCGGGAAGATGGGTGCCCAGGAGGGCTTGCCCTGGATCGGAGAGCTCGAAGGGGCAATATCAAAGTTTTACGAGCAGACTACGCCTCAGAGGATAAAGTAGAACAGAATGCTACTAGAAGCTGTATTAGAACATTGTTATACTTTCACTGTAGCACTCCACCCCGTGAAATGTTTTATAATAATACCTTTTGATTTTATTCAACAGTGTCATCTACATGAAGGTGGCATCTGTAGAGGATATTAGAAGGATGGACGAGCTTGCCAGCAAACAGTACGGTATTTCTCAGGAAATACTCATGGAGAATGCAGGCGCCAGCGTCGCCAGGCTCGTAGACTCCTACTTTAAAGCAAGGGGGCTCTCGGTTTCCCTCATAGCCGGCGTGGGAAACAACGGGGGGGACGGCCTTGTCGCCGCGAGGCACCTGGCCTCCTTGGGCGCCGACGTCACCGTTTTCATAGTTGGCGACGTCGAGAAGATGACCCCCCTTGCAAGGCTTAACCTGGAGCGTGTCGAGAAGATGGATATACCTGTAGAATACATCAGAGTTGCTGGGGAGGAGTTGTCTCTCCTTAGGGAGGAGCTATCCCTAACGGATGTTGTTCTAGACGCTCTCTTCGGGGTGGGTTTGAACAGGCCGGTGGAGGGAGTCTACCGCGAAGCCATAGAGTGCATAAACAGTTCAGGCTCTATAGTTGTGAGCGTAGACATACCCTCGGGGGTCAACGGTGACACGGGGCAAGTTATGGGCGTAGCTGTAAAAGCTGACTACACCGTGACCTTCGGCTTGCCTAAGCCTGGGCTCCTATTATACCCCGGCGCGGAGTACGCGGGGGAGGTCCACGTGGCTAGGATATCATACCCGCCCGGGCTCCTCGAGGATGAAGCTATAACAATTGAGACCAACGACCCCCTCTTCGTTGCGCCGAGGAGGCCTGACACGCACAAGGGGGACTACGGCAAGGCTCTCTTCATAGCGGGCTCTAGGCGCTACATGGGCGCCCCCCTCTTCTCGTCCTACTCCTTCCTGCTGGCTGGGGGAGGATACTCGAGGCTCGCGACGGCCGCCTCAATAATACCTCACCTAGGATCGAGGGCGAGCGAGGTGGTGTACGAGCCGCTTGAGGAGACGTCTTCAGGAGGGATATCCTATGCGAACATTGAGAGGTTAAAAATGCTTGCCGAGTGGGCGGACATCGTGGTTATAGGCCCCGGGCTTTCCACAGACGAGGAGACGGCTAGGCTTGTACGGGACCTGGTCCCAGTCGTCGACAAGCCTCTAATAGTGGACGGCGACGGGCTGACAGCCATAGCCGGGAGACCGGACCTTTTAAAGGGGAGGAGGGCGCCTACGATACTCACACCTCACCTAGCTGAGATGTCGAGGCTTACCGGCTTGACTGTTGAGGAGATACGTGGAGACAGGGTACAGGTTTTGAGGAGGGCTTGCGCGGAGCTAAACTCTATCATCGTGTTGAAGGGGGCTCACACCCTCATTGGAACACCCGCGGGAAGGGTCTTCGTTAACCTGTCAGGCAACCCTGGCATGGCGAAGGCTGGCTCAGGGGATGTTCTTGTCGGTACTATAGCCGCGATGCATGGGCTCGGCTTCGGAGCAGAGGAGAGCGCTAGGATGGGAGTGTTTGTCCACGGGATGGCCGGGGACTACGTCGCTGCGAGGGAGGGCGTTGACGGGGTAACTGCCTCAAAGATAATGCGCGCGCTACCCAGGGTCTTAAGTTTCCTCCGGGAGAATCCAGAGGATGTCTTGGAGCTCTACTCTCTCAGGGAAATCTAACTTGGAGGAGCCGCTCATATATCGCCGGTTAAAAGATTTTTAAGATAGCCTTGCCTTTTAGCCCACTGTGAGTAGAGAGGGGCTTTCAAGCCTTGCACTGCCGATAACCCTTGGCGTGCTAGCCGACTCTATCCAGAGTTTAATAGCACTCCTAACTGTTTCCAGGTTGTCCACAGTGGCTGTTGCCGCTACGGGCCTCGTATCGTATCTGTTCTTCATGGTTAACGCCCTAGCATCAATATTCACCGGGGGTTTGATGGTAGTCACTTCTCAGGCTGTAGGCGCTGGGGAGGAAGATGTTGCCGGCAGAGCCGCAGGTGAAGCCATGATATTATCCTTCCTCTTATCAGCCTGGATATTTTTTAGCGCCTCCCTTTGGCTGCCTCCATATCTCTCAGCCGTGTCCTCCGGGAACGCGGATGTAGTAAATGCGGCTCTCTCATACGCCCTAGCGAGGCTGCTCTCCCTCCCAGCTCTAATGAGCAACACCGTTCTATCCTCGCTATACAGGAGCGTCGGTGAACCCTGGCCAAGTGCCTATTCCTCTCTGATAAGCGTTGCCCTCGGCTTCATTTTGATACCATGGCTGACCTTCGGTGGGCATGGCGTAGAAGCCATGGGTCTCTACGGCACAGGGCTGGCGACATCTATAGCCAGCTACGCGGGGCTCGTGGCATATGCCGTCTGGAGGCCGCCTGTCAAGATAACCCTCGCAATCCCAGGGGGTTTAAGCGCGAAGGTGCTTATCCTAGGAGCCCCTATGGCTTTGGAGCGCTTCGTCTCCAGCCTGGCCCAGAACATCTACATAAACGCGGTCGCCAAAGGAGGCACAAAGGCTATCGCTGCGCATAACATCGGAATAAACGTAGAGACCCTAATCATACAGCCCGCCTTCGCGATAAGCCTAGCAGCTCTGGTGAGAGCCGGCCAGAACACGGGTGCTAGCGACGCCGAGGGCGCGAGCAGACAGCTGTGGGAGGCTGTGAGGGTCGGAGTCCTGTGGATGGGTACAGCTTCGCTCTTCCTAATCATGATCTCGCCCTTTGTTGGAAGCCTGTTTACGAGCGATCCAGAGGTTGTACGCTTAACCCAGTACTACCTAATCCTAGCCGCTGCGAGTGAGGTGGGGCTAGGCATTAGCAGCGCAGTATACGGCGCGGTCAGAGGCATGGGAGGCGTCTGGCTACCCTTCGCGATAAACAGCTTCACAGTTTTCTTCCTGAGGGCGCTTCCAGCCCAGATCCTAGCCCAGCGTTATAGCGCGGTCGGAGCCTGGGTTACTCAGAACACAGACATGTACGGGAGAGCACTACTAGCACTGCTAGCCTGGAAGGTTCTCGGGGCTAGAAGGCTCGCGAGAAAAATAGTCTAAATTACCCTCGAGTATAGTCTCCAGAGCTCGTCCGTGACGGGCTCCGTTATTCTTACTTGTTTGCCGTCCCGGCGCACAAGGGTGACCCCCTCTCCTTCTTCAAGCGAGCCGATGATAGATGCTTCAACCCCAGCTTCCCTAATCTTCTCCACCACTTGGGAGGCGCTGTCCCGCCTAGCGGCGATTAAAAGTGACCCGGAGCTGATGAGCCTTAACGGGTCGATCCCGAGAGCGGCGCATATCACCCTGGTCTCCTCACGTAACGGGATCATCTCCTCGTATATTCTGGCTGAGAGGTTTGCCGCGACGGTCATTTCCTGTACTGCGCCGAGGACGCCCCCCTCCGTCGCGTCGTGCATGGCGTGCACGCCCCCAGCTTCCACGGCGGCAGTTGCCTCTCTAACCACGCTTATCTCCCGTATGAAGCCCCTGGCGTTCTTCAACACTTCCTCTGGAACCCTGCCTTGTAGAAGGCTTTTGAACTCGCCAGCTATTATAGCTGTGCCCTCTATACCTGCACCCTTGGTAAGTATAAGGGCGTCTCCTGGCTTAGCGTTGGCCGTGAAGACGGCTTTTTCCTTATCGACCAGCCCGAAGGCTGTTGTGACAACTATGGGCCTGTCCAGCCTAGGTGTTACCTCTGTATGACCGCCTACGACAACTGCGCCTATGGCGTCTGCAGCATCTCGGATCTGCCGCGCAATACTCTCAACCACCTCGGGGCCAGCACCCTCCTGTAGCAGAATTACCGAGACAAGCCACCTCGGTCGGGCTCCACGTGTCGCCACGTCGTTCGCCGAGACGTTAACGGATAGCCAGCCGATCTCCTCGACAGCCCCGGTGATGGGGTCCGCGTGAACCACCAGCAACTTGTCCCCCATGTCGATCAGCGCCGCGTCCTCCCCTATGCCAGGCCCGAGGAGAACAGAGCCGTTGGGGTGGTGTATTATGGAGAGGAGCCTTCTAAGCTCGTCGTAGGGGAGTTTCCCGGTGGGCAGGGGCATTGGTTATACCCTCTTCAGAACCCTACGCGCCTCGACACCCACGCCATACGCTACTACTAGACCGGCTAGCGCCTGGACGATGTTGCCTGGGAGCTCCGCGAAAGCCCCAGCCCCGTATAAAAAGTACTCGACCGTGAAGTACCCCAGCACCATGACGGCGCCGCCGAGGGCGCAGCCCAGGAGCGCCATGGCCCTGCCTCCTCTACTCGCAAGCAGCCCCACCACGAGGCCTTCCAGACCCTTGATGACGAGGGTAAACGGGGCCCAGCCGGGGTAGCCTGAGAGTATGTCTGCGAGCGCAGAGCCTATACCCCCCGCGAGGGCTCCAGTCAGAGGGCCGAAGAGTACGCCTGAGAGCATCACCATAGTATCTCCTAGGTTGATGTAGCCATGAGTCTCCGGCACCGGGACCTGGACTATGATCGTGGCTACTGTCGTTAAAGCGGCCATTATGCTTGCGGTCGCCAGGAGTCTGGATCTTGTCGTCTTCACAGCTCCTAAATGATTCCGTGGCTTATAAACCTCCTGTAGCTTGCGTGTACGAAAAAAATATATGTTTGTTTTAACCCCCCTCCGGGTTTCAAGCACTAGTAGATTTCTAGGCGATGCCTCCAGAGTTGAAGTAATGGGCGGCTACTTCCTATACGACATTTCGGTAGGCGATGACAAGGTAAAACTGTGGTTTAAGGGTGTGGACGGGAAGATCAGGGTTGAGGAGCGCCCCTTCCAGCACTACTTCTTCGCCGAGGAGGAGCAGCTGCGGAGGCTTGGAATACGTCTCTTGGACGCGGAGGAGGTCGAGCTTAAACTCTTCCCAAGGGGAACTAGGAGGCTACTAAAGATCTACTTCGGATCCTGGGTTGAGTACAGGAGGGCACTACAAGTTCTGGAGTGGAACAGGGTCGAGGTTTACGCCGCCGACATCCCGGTGTACCACAAGGTCCTTGCGCTGTACAGGTATACTCCGATGTCGCTGGAGGGGGAGGATTACAGGGTCGAGGCCCTACCCTTGAAAACCGCGAGGTTCTCGTTGACCAGCGTCGCAGGCGGGAAATACGCGCTTCACGTACACTCGAGCGAGGACTTGTCAACCACGGGCACGCTGCCCGAGCTCCTCGAGGATCTCTCGGATATTCTCCGGCGGGACGACCCTGACCTCGTATCTTCAAACCTCGCCCCCGCGGAGCTGAGGAGGCTGGTGCGCGAGGCCGGGCACGCCGGCTTAAGGCTCGGCAGGGGGGAGCGGCCGCTGGAGGGGAGGATCTTCGTCCAGCACTCCACCCTGGAGAGGATTGGTCTAGCAGGGCTGGAGGAGCGGAGCAGGTTCACCATGCTGCCTCCAACGCATGCCGCGAGGGCCAGCTATGGCAGGATGATAGATCTCCGTCAAAGCTATACGCTGCTGTCCAGGGGGTACCTGGTCCCCAGGAGGATGAACCTTAACGTGCCGGTGCGGACTGCTTGGGAGATACATCTGTACGACAAGGGCGGGCTTACGCTTAGGCCTGAGCCAGGGCTTTACAGGAGCGTCGCCGTGCTAGACTTCGAGTCCATGTTTCCCAACCTTATAGTGAAGCGTAACATCAGCTACGAGACGGTCAGCCGCAGAGGCGTCAGGCGCCAGCCCAGGGGGCTTCTCCCGGAGCTCATCGAGGAGACCCTTAGGCGCAGGCTGTACTTTAAGAGGCTTGCCCGGGTCTCTAGCGGTGTAGATAGGCAATGGGCTGAGGAGAGGCAGAGCGAGTTGAAGATGATCCTGGTCTCAAGCTACGGGTACAGCGGTAACAACTACAACCGGCTCGGCAACCCGCTCACCTTCGAGTGGATAAACAGGGCTTCAAGGAGGGTTATGCTGGACGTCATAGGCTATGTCAGGCGGCTAGGCTACCGTGTAATCTACGGCGATACGGATAGCGTGTTCCTGCAGAGGGACGGGGCGTCGAGGGAGGACTACGAGGCTCTCGCCTCTACACTCTCCAGGCGTACCGGGCTGCCGGTAAGGCTGGATGCGTTCTATGATTGGCTGTTCCTACCCCTCAGCAGGGGCTCTAGGGCTGGCGTGGCGAAGAGGTACATCGGGGTCACAGGCTTAGACGTCACGGCTAAGGGTGTAGAGGCTGTTAGAAGCGGGGTTCCAAGGCTGGTTAAGGAGGCGCAGCTTCGGCTGGTGAAGAGCATAGTAATAGCTTTAGCGAGCGGCGACGTGGAGAGCGTGCTTGAAGCTGAGCTTGAGGCGATACACGGCGAGCTCTACTCCGCCAGGCCCCAAGAGCTTGTATGCGGGTCGACCCTAAGGAAAGAGGAATACCTTTCCAGGACTCCTGCGTACATCGCGGCGCAACAGCTAAGGGCGAACGGCTACACGGTGTCGGTCGGCGACTACGTCGAGTACGTTTGGGTGGACTCGGAGAGCCAGAACCCGTATCTACGCGTGCAGGCGTGGAGGCTCTACGACGGCAGGCGGCTAGACATGGACAAGTACAGGGACATGCTGGATAGGGCTCTCCTAACGGTGCTGGAGCCCGTCAGGAAAAGCTTGGGGCACCCCGCTAGTTCACGCCCGTGGGTGGGCGTGGGAAAGGTATAAGAGCCGAGGCTATTATTTAACACGTAGGGCTTCTCACCCTTTTCATAGAGCCGGGGGGCTTGCATGGACGAGCTAGCCGTTAAGGCGAGGAGGATTATCGCTGGCGATGTTCCTAGAGAGCTGGAGTCGCTGGGACTAGCCTATGCGGAGCTGAGGCGGCTTTTCCCCTCGAAGAGCGAGAGCTGGTTTTACAGGGCCTTATACCGTGCTCTCGCCGGTATTGAGGTTCTCAGGGAGAACCACTGGCTCGTCAAGGGCTTCCGGGAGTTGGGGGATTCTAAGCCTCTGTACAACGTGTGGTTTTCAGATGGAAGGTACAGGTGTGACTGCTTCTACAACGCCTTCGGGTACGCGCGTGAAAGGGGGGTATGCACGCACATAGCCGCTGTTATGCTTTGGCGGAGGCAGAGAATGCTCGGCGAGTTCACCGGTGAGGGGGAAGAGGGTAGACGGTAGGAGTCAGCTTCCGGTCGATGACTAATAGTTTTCCGTTGCCTATCGGGACCCAGCCCTCGATATCGCCTAGGGGCTCAGAGGCTACGGCTACGAGCTCAACCCCTCCTATCATAAACCACCCCATGTACATCGTGTAGTACTCGGTGTCCTGGCTTTTGAAGAGGTTTAGAGCGTAGAGCTGCGACCCGTCGCTGAAGACAGAGTTCAGGCTTGTGTAGCCGATGCCTTCCAGCTGGCTTATCGTCTTCTTCACCCCCTCGACTGTATCCCCGAGGGCTTCTATGTTGCTGAGGAGCAGGTGGAAGAAAGCCTCCGAGTCCGTATTCCCGGCGAGGCGGGAAGCCTTCTCGCCCAGGAGTTCCAGGAGGCTTTCGTAGCTGTTAATGGTCCCGTTGTGTGCGAACGCCCAGGTGTCGTAGAGGAAGGGGTGTGTGTTCTTATAGCTGACTTCACCCTGGCTTGCTTTTCTTATGTGGGCTATCAGAAGCATAGTCCTGATTTCAGGGATTAGTTTCCTGGCGTTTTCCGATGTATAGAGGGGTATAGGCTCCTTGTGGAGCTCCCAGCCCGTGTTACTCGTCCAGGCCACCCCCCAGCCGTCCTTGTGCTCCTGTGAGAGGGAGGAGAGATTGGTGTCGCCTGTGAAGAAAGCGAACGAGGGGCTGATCGGTCGCCTGGCGATAAAAGCGAATAATCTACACACGTGGCTAAAAGCCTGAAACTCTTATAAACTTCTCGCATAGCTGCCTGCGAAAAACCTATATCGCTACAAGTAGTCTCGCATCTGTGGTCTGGGAAAGGCTCTTCACATTTGCAGAGACAGCTCTATTGGTTCTCCTCGCTGAGCTAGGGGACAAGACAATGCTGGCCACGGCAACCCTAGCTATGTTCAACAACCCCTTTTACGTTCTCGGCGTCTCACTCCTAGGCTTTCTCATCGCTAATGCAGTACCAGTCGCAGCTGCCTGCATGTTGTCTAGTCTTCTCCAGGATCAGAAATGGATTATGGATTTACTTGCAGGCCTTCTCTTCACACTCCTAGGAATACACATGTGGCGTAAGAGTCCCTCGAGAGGCGAGGGAAAAACGCTGGGCACAACGTTCGCAGCTCTTGTGCTCTCCGAGATAGGCGACAAAACCCAGATTACAACAGTAGCAGTGGCAGCGAGAATACAAGACCCCCTTCTAACGGTTCTAGGGGGCCTAGCCGGCTACCTCGCCGCTAACGTCGTGGGGATTTTCGCCTTAAGGTTGGTGGCTAACACGCTACAGGTCGAGAACCTAGGTCGTGCGGCATCCCTGGTGTTCATCCTGGTAGGGATCGCCACCCTCCTGGATGTTTTTCTCTAACTCACGACCGTTCTCGTGATAACCTCTTTAGCGCTATTCTCATCCAATACCAGCTTGTGAAGTATCGTGTACCTATCCCTCAGCCTAGGCGCTACTAGAAGCGCCTGAACAGCCTCTTCCACGCTGAGCCCGAGCTCTCCAATAGTCGTGGGGGCACCTACTCTCCTCAGCGCCTTCTTTATCCCAGCCCAGTCGAAGCCGTGAAGGTAAGCCGCTATTATAGTCCCCAGGCCAACCTGCTCTCCGTGCAGCCCCTTCCCACCGTAAAGCTTGTCGAGAGCGTGGCTGAAAAGGTGTTCACTGCCGCTACAGGGTCTACTGCTGCCAGCTATAGACATGGCCATGCCGGCTAGCAGGCCAGCCTCAGCCAGGAGGCGAAGACCCCTCTCGGAAAAGGAGGCAATCTCCTCCACCTCTTCCAGGACCATTCTAGCCGCGCCTTCAGCCATCCTAAGCGCCATCTCCGACGTGTACTCCCCCTTCTCACGTATCGCTAGGCGCGCGTCGGCAACGCTTGTAATTTTGGCTATAATGTCTGCAAAACCGCTGGATAATAGCCTCCTCGGGGCGTGAGAGACAATTTCGAGGTCCACTATAACCCCCATGGGAGTCCTTGTAAAGAGCGAGAGGGGGTTTCCCTGGTCATCCTTCAACGCGACGATGGGGCTGGCAAAGCCGTCGTGGCTTATCGACGTGGGGATGCTCACGAATATCCTGCCAAGCTTGTAGGCGAGGAACTTGCCAGCGTCCACTGGCCTACCGCCGCCCATGCCGGCGACGCAGCGGAACTCGACGCCAGCTAGCTCTCCCAGGAGCTTCTCCAGGAAGGAGTGGTCGTTGCTCGAGACGTTTGTAAAGTAAGGCTTGATGTTCTCCCGCAAGAGCAGCTGTTCAACCCTTACGCCGTATAGACTTCTAACGTTGATGTCGCTTACAATGAGGACAGAGCTACAGCCCAGATCCTGGAGAACAACCGGCACATCCTCAATCGCCCCTCTCCTGATTATCACGCGACCCGGAAGGTTAAAGT
>JBEULP010000019.1:0-5822 GCA_041287245.1 Infirmifilum sp.
CGTACCCCTGCCAGAGCTGTACCGTGGAGCCAGGCCCGTAGATGCGGATGTAGGCATAGATGGGGTCGAACGTGTATGCTCCCAAGGGGATGCCGCGGGGTTCGGCGAGGATATCGAACTCCCCCTTCCCGTACATCTCGCCCATTAGGCCCAGCGGTACAGGATCCATCTTCACCGTAAACCCGAACTTCTCAAGCTGCGCTTTGAGAACCTCGGCCGGAAGCATCTTCTCCTTCTCGGGTGCGTAAGGCCTAAGCCAAATCTCGAAAGGCTTCCCATCAGGCCCGAGCCACTTCCCATCAGATCCACGCTTGAAGCCGAGCTCCTTTAGCAACCTCTCAGCCTCCGCCGGGTTGTAGGTGTAGGGCTTGAGCGTGTTGAGAAATTCCTTCGTGAAGACCATATCCTCAAAGCCTACTGGTATCCCAGTCTGGTAGCGAGCGGGGAGGGCGAAGCCGGGGAACGTAGTCTCGGTGATAGCCTTAACGTCAATTATGTAGGCCAGCGCCTTCCTAAACCTCACGTCATTGTAGGGCCACTTCCTGAAGTTGAGGAGGAAGCCGAACTCAGCCGGGTCGTAGCTGATCCCCACGCCCAGGAACCCGCCTCTGGCCTTCAGCGTCGTATTTATCGCGCTTAGCATCGAGGGCGGCGTGGGCACCTGCCTGAAGTCGGTCTCACCCGCTGACATCGCGGTCCATATAACCTCCTGGGAAACGAGCCTCGGCGTTAGGAGGATCCTGTCGAAGGGGAACTTATCGCTGGCATAGTGTTTCGCATACTTCTCGAGGAGGATGTAGTCGGCTGTTACCTCTTTCAAGACGTAGGGGCCATTGCCGATCACCTTGCCGGGATAGAGCGGTGCGGCCACCTTATCGTAGAGAGCCTTCAGCTCCGTGTCATACGGCTGCCCATTTCTTCTAAGGTCGACGACTTTCTTCGCCTCCTCTAGGTACTGGCCGAAGAGATTGTATGGAGCACATTGGTACTCCTGGAGGAACTCCCTTACGTCGGCCTCACTAAGCCTCCCGGTGGACACGAGCCGGAATGTGTAGTCGTCGATCTTCTCGAAGTTGACGTTAAGTAACCACCCGTAGATCGCCTGCCTGAGCACAAGAAGGGTTTCAACGTCCTTCACAGTGAACGGAGTACCATCATGCCACGTGACGCCTCTTCTGATGTGCACGAGTAGGGCATTATCTCCCTGCCTCTCCCACTTCTCGAAGAGAGCCGGTACCCACTCGTCCGTGTCAATTATGACGTAAGCGCCGGGCTCGTAGATGTACCACCTAATCTCTGCTAACCCCTCCCACGTGCCGAAGGGGTTGCCGTGGAAGCCCGGGGGAGGCGCCCAGAAAGCAGGTACTCTCAGCTCCTTCGGCTTTGCAGTCGGTACAGCAGGTGAGGGCCTGTAGAACAAGAAGTACGCGGCGACTACCGCTACGACGAGAACTGCTGCAACACCGAGAACAAGCATCACGCGTCTCCTCTTTTCGCCGACTTGACCGGTGCTCATGTTGTTCACCACTAACAAGTAGTAACATTCTTACTTATAAAGTTTTCCCTTATACCATATAGATTTTTGATGCCCACCTTCCCGCAGGACTTGGCGAGGACCAAGGCGAAGGGCATGCAGCAGGCTCAACGTCCCCACGGGTATACGGCTAGAAACTCGCCGCTGAGCCTGCGGTCGCGCGACAATCTATCGATGCTACGAGACGACCCGGTGGGCCAGGTTTAAGTAGTGTGGAGAGTGTGAGGTATACTCGAATGAAAACGACGGTGAAGGTGGAGAGGGGCGTCGCGGAGGAGCTGAAGAAGCTCAAGAGGAAGCTGGGCCTCAGGAGCATCAACGACGTCCTGGTGCACCTGATCAGGGAGCACAGGCTACGCGGGCTCGACAGCATGTTCGGGATCGACAGGGGCAGGATCAGCAGCTTCACAGAGGCGGACAGGATTGAGCTCCGTGATTGACACCTACGCGTGGGTGGAGTTCTTCGCCGGGAGCGAGAGGGGAGAGAAGGTTAAGAAGGTCATAGCCGAGAGCACCGAGGTTATGATCCCGAATATCGTGCTGGCGGAACTGGCGCGAAAGTACCTGAGGGAGGGCATGGACGAGGGCGCGGTGAGGCAGAGAGTCTCATGGGTAGCCGAAATCGCAAGGACCATTCCAATTGATGAGGAAGTCGCCCTGCTCTCTGGAAAGGCCTACCTCGAGCTGCAGGAGAAGGCGAAAAAGGGAGGGGCTGCCCAGCCCCAGCCTAGCGGATGGCATAGTCCTTGCCGTCGCCAGGTTGCTGGGCGCAAAGGTAGTCACGGGGGACGTCCACTTCAAGGGCTTGAGGGAGGTCATCTGGGTCGGGGACTGGCCTCGACGAGCGCCTCGCTAGTGGGTTCATCTCCGGAGAGTTTTATTCCCACGTAGCCAGGTTGCTGTAGCAGGTATTGATATTCGAAAGTTATATCAACACGTGAAATCAAAGGTATACTAGTGGTTAGATGCCTATCCCGTGCATTGACGGCACGGCACTCAAGGAGTTCTGGGAGATCGCGCTGGGGGCTAGGCCTCTTAGGAGTGGCTGGCTGGACGTGGCTTCAGGGTGCGCCGCTGGACCGCGATACGGGAAACGTGCGGCCGGCAGGTGAGGGGCGTGCCTGACGTCTCGCTAACGCGGCTACAAGAGCTTGTCCTCGAGCTGAGGAGGAGGATCCAAACCTACAGGGACGAGCTCGTGAAAAACGAGATGCTCACAAGGTACGCTCTCGTGGATCCCGTGCTTAGGGCTCTGGGCTGGGACTTGGAGAACCCCAGGGAGGTGATACCGGAGTACCAGACGGGTGAGGGCCGTTCAGATTACGCGCTGCTCAGGGACGGGAGCCCAATATGCTTTGTGGAGGCGAAACCCTTGGGCGGCATTAAGCCCGAGGATATTAGAGAGAAGCTGAAGTACTCCTTTGAGAAAGGCGTGCAGTACACCGTCATAACCGACGGGGACCAGTGGCTCGTGTATGACGTTTTCAGGAGAACCGATTGGCAGGAGAGAAAGATCGCAGAATGGAGTGTCATGCACGGCGACCCCTCCGACGCCGCTCTAAGCTTCCTCATGCTCATCAACGCGGGCACGTTCGGCAAACGGCCTCAAAGGCCCATATTTGATGCCGGCTTAGAACGTGGCGCCGCGGGAGAAGCGGAGAGGCCAGCCGCAAAGATCCCCGGCCCTATTGATAACAAGAAGGCCGAGCTCCTAGTACTCAGGGTACTGGCAGGCGCGTCCACCCCGCTCCCCCGCAGGGAGATAGTCAAACGAGCAGGGGAAGCCGTGGAGTTAACACCTCACGATTTAGAGAGACTTAAAAGCGGGGAGTTGAGGTGGAAAAAGCACGTTCAATGGGCAGTAACCGGGCTTAAAAAACAAGGGTTAATCGAGAGCAAGGGAGCGAACCAGTGGGTCATAAGCGCGAGGGGCCGCGAACACCTCCGAAAACTAGAGGAGTAATACACCTCCAGTTGCCCCACGCAAATACGTGCCGCGCCTCTGCAAGCTACCGTCAGCATCGAACCCCTCAAATGCCGCTCTCCCGGACGAACCTTATGGCAAACTCGGAGCGTCTCCCTCTCGGGCTTACACAGACGTAGTGGTTAGAAACGCCGTTACAGTTCGTGCACCTGTACGGGATGACGTCGTACCACTGGAACCTCCACGACTTAAGCCTCAAACCCGCCCTCCGCCCCTCGCAGTACAGGCTCCTCACACCAGTATCATCCCCCTAGGCTTTTCAAATGTTAAGGAGGCACGAGCCGAAGCCCCCGTGGGGCTTTCAGCATCACCCCCCAGGTAGGCCCCCTTCGCAAGTAGAACCTTACCGCCCCCGGTTTTCTACCCATATCCGTTCTTGTGTTCCGTGCCCCGGAAAACTGCATCTTATCCCGGCTAGTGTTAGAGAAAGCCAAAACGGGAGAAACGCAGCCCAAAGATCCGTTTTTAGCGGGTTTGCCTGTCTCACGGACCACTTTATGCTCCAGCTCGGCTGGCTGCACACACAGTAGGGGTAAGTTTTGCTTAGGCTTTTGAAGCATCGCCGGCTCGGCGGCGTCGCGCTTCTCGGTTTACTTTGCTGCGTCCCTATTCTCTCACAGGTCGCTCGTGCCTCAAAATCCTAGTAAGTAGCCGGGGGAGTTAATGGAAAAAGTTAAATGATAAGTTTACTATCTAAGACATCGGTGATAGTTGAGGGGTGTCGAATGACTGTTGAAGAGCTTTCTTGGAGGAAGGCGTTCAGCTATGCTTTAAGTTATGTAGCGTATGTCATTATATACATTGTCATTGGATGTTTTACGGTACTGGCTGGAGAATGGTTGATGCAGGCTGGGATGAGGGGATCTATTAATATTGGGGCAATAATAGGGGGCATAATTGTCATAGTTGTAGGACTTATAATAGTCATGCTGGGGTGCGCGGCTGCATACTTCAAATTAATGTCGAGACTTATTAGCGAGGCAACCTCTAAGCCTTAACCCCTCCACCAGAGCCATAAACCCCTTTTCTTTCTTTTTAGGACAGGCCTAGGATTTTGAGTTCTTTAGAAGCTTCTATCCGACTCGTCATATGAGTTTTTAGAGAGGAGTCACTTCTAAACAGGGATTAATCTCACTGTTCGAGCACAATAAGTATCAAAAAAAGCGCTTATTGCAACCTGACAAATATCGCCAATGCAATTATTCCCAAGAAATTATTGGTAAAATGAATTATCCAACCTGGAAAGAGAGAATTGTATCTTTCGTTTAGGTATCCTGCTATAATGCCGACAATGGTTGGGTACGTTAGAATATAAACTTGAGTTGTCATTGGTAGATTTGTTGCATAATGCACTGGCAAAAAGTGCACCAAACCGAAAAGGATGCTTTGAAAAATAATTGCAAAATGAGGATTTATTCGTCTGAGAAAATTGATGCTCTTAACTTTGTATTGAATTAACCCTCTAAACCATAGCTCTTCTACTAAAGTGCCTGAAAAGACAGGAAATACCGAGAGATAAAACATGTTACTCCTTGCAAACGCTAACGAATCTGCGCCAATTGGAAGCTTTGAACCTGAACCCATCATAATCTGCCATAAATTGAAAAACAAATTGTCAACAGTTGACAGAACTACAAAAATTAGAAGGCCTATCCCAAGTATAACTTTTAAGTTCAACTTCTTAAGAGAATCCAAATTAAGCCCATAGTATTCAATTGGATCTTTTCCTCTAAAAAGTTCTATAGAAAGCGGAACCAGAATCATGATCGTGGGGCCCACGGATCTCCCTATAGTTTTCTCTAAATAATCAACGATAACACCACCAATTACAGTCAAAATTAAAATACAAGCTAACCATAAAATCGACTGCCTCTTAATTGATAACCTGATCCACTATCGGTTCAATCTTAATCCAGTTGAAGATGTTAAAGATTTCTCTAGATTAAATACTAAAGTTTAATCTGCAGCAATAAATCCTATCTTCTTTTTACTGTTAGTAAGCTTGTAAGCCATTTCTCCCACCTTTAAAAACCATCTTCTCATAGATCCATGACTTATACTAATCCCATTCCCTTTAACAATCTACTTACTCTCCTTAAGCTTAACCCTTCCACGTAAGCTTTTACTGCAATTACTTTTCAGGAAAGGTTTTTCTATTACTGAACAAAGAGTAAAGTTGATCCGCACTTGCTCCAATGGCTCATCACCTACAAGATTTTGGGTGGTTCGTGAGATGATGGAAAAAGTCGATGAAATAGTTTCTCATATGACCTTAGAAGAAAAAGCAAAAATCGTTGTGGGAAC
>JBEULP010000020.1:0-7757 GCA_041287245.1 Infirmifilum sp.
CGCTTTTCCCAATAGGTAGAGCGCCTCAGAGGCTAAGCCTGAAATGTTCGAGGCGAGGTCACCCCCCAGGTGCACCCTCTCATAGGTGTAGAAGAAGCTGACAGCTATAATGAAAACCACCACTGTCAAGGCGATGCCGAGGAGCACGCAGAGTAGCCGGAGCCTTTCAAGATTAACTCCCGCTTGAGACATCAACAATTTCTCGCAACGGCAGTAGATAAGCTTTTCACCAACTCCAGGTGCGAGATGATACCCTTTTTAGTTTCGCCCCCAGAAACCCTAAATATTCTTTCAAGCTACAACCGTCCTCCGAACACGCCTCTCTCCCCTAGAATTCGGGGCGCCGGCGAAGTTCCCTGCAGGGTTCCGCGGACTAGAGGCTAGACCGGGGCCTGTAGCAGCCAGACAGTCGTGGAAACTCGTTATACACGGAGACCTAGCCCAGACGTGCTACGCTTGCTGCAGAGCGTGCCCCTCAGTAGCCTTCCTATCCATCTCCAGGACAGCATTCCCAGTGCCCAGAGCCCCCGGGAGAGCGAGTCTGGGCGAAACTAAGCGTAGACCAACCAGGTGCGTATCAGCACGGGAAGCCCTATAGGCGCAGAACGTTGAGCATAAAGCTATAGACTCTTTTGACAAGAATTAACAAGCCTCGCCTTTTTGGGGGTCAGCTCTCTCTTGGGAGATTATGAGTCCTCGACACAGCTTAGGGTGTACGTCTATTAAACTATGTTCCCCCCAATCTTTTAAGGATAGATAAAGTAGTGTTGATAAGGTATCTTGTGCCTCAGCGGGAACCGTCTAGTTTAACAGCGGTAGCGTTGGGTTGTCCATAACTGCTCTTATCGCATGCGCTTTCACCGACACCTGAGGGGCCGGCTCGGAGGGCCCTTTCAGCGAATCCCCGACTTCCTCCCCGCCCTAGAGGGGATTCCCTCCATTGGTTCGGGTTTACATCCTGCATTTGGAGGGCAGTCGCGAGGGGCAGAGACCCCCTGTAGGGTATTCTATACGTTGTAGGGGGGCTAACCGTCAGGCTCGATAACGATGAATTCATATTCTTGAAGGGGTACACTTATCCTTGAGACTTCGCCGTCGCTCTCCACACTGTAGTCCTTCTCTGTGAGAGGACTGTAAACCCTTCTAGGCTTGATACCTCTTAACGTGAGCCAGACGTTAACAGGTACAATTCTCGTCGGGGGGTGTACAGCATCAGCTGTAGAGGTCCATGCAGAGTTACGGCACGTGTTGCTCCTCGTTATAAACCGATCTGCATAGTTGTGGTTTAGGAGATGCACAGCTAGTAAATTGTCCCCGGTGTAGTATGGTTCTAGCTCGACTAGTCCAGGGCTCATTGCCTGTATGGGGGGAGGTCCCGCAACATATAGGATGGCGTTAAGAATCAGCGCATGGAGATTCGGTGATGCATTTCTCCAATAAACACGGCCTGGCTGTCCGCTAAAGTAGACCCACCTCTCCCCAGCTATTACTGCTGGATGAATCGTTCCAACAGTGGGGGGAGGAGGGCTTCTCCCGTTTTCATATTCATTTCCAAACTCTCGGTGAGGCACGGCTATACGCGCAATCGCAGGCGCCTCGGCCTCCACCAATGCGTTCCATCCCAGTTCCGGTGGCACCCTGGAGTCAAGAAAATCCTTGTCAAAATCTCCCAATAGGATGTTCCTTGTTGGGATGCCTCGGAATAGGGGGTGCTCGGGCTCCGTTACCTCGATGTAGCTCCAAGCAGACTTCAAGACACCGTTGAACCTCAACCCCAGGACTTCGGATAGCCTGCTCTCATCCAGCCTCTCACCTTTCTCATCCATCATCCCAGTTGTGTAAGAGGCTATGAGCCCACCCCCGCTTTCAACGTACCTTACAAGATTTAGGGAAGCCTTTTTCGATAGGCTTTTCACGTTCTCAAGAACAACAGCTTTATAGCCCGTGAATCGACCCTCATCTAACATTGTATCAGAGATATAATTTACTGGCATCCCCTCCTTTAGAAGTGCATAGTAAAAACCTCGAAAACCATCTGCGAGATGCTGCCCCAACAAGCCACTCCAGTCTCTACTTCTATTCGACCACACAACACCCACGTACGCGAGAGGCCTGGCCCCCACCATGTAGTCTTCTATCTTTTCAATCTCGTCGAAGACCTCTCTTACCGGTTCAATAGGTAGCCCGTTCAGGAACGTCGACGCGAAAACTAGGAGCAGAGGCCGGCCCCCGCCAGCGAAGGCCTCTCTAAGGCCCATTCGAATGGCCAGGGGCGAAGTAGGCTGTGTCGTGAGCGTCGTGTGGAAGCTGTTACGGCTAGCCCACACCTCTTTACCAGTAAGGGCTTTCGTCAGCTTAACCATCTCCGCGATGAAACCCGGGGGTTCATAGTCGGCTTCTGAGCACTCGGCAAAGAAAATGTCCACGTGATCCTTTGATAGCTCAGAGATGGTGTTAGCCCTCCCCCTCCATGCCATCGGGTGGTTGTTGTATGCAAGTATCAGCCCGGGTCTCCTGCTGTTCATACGGGCTTTCACCTCGGCTATCCTCCTCACATTTACGCCCACTCGCCACGCAAACGCATCTCGGTAAGCCTGACTGTCAAGGTTCTCCAGGTCAGGCAGCTCGTAGCCCATCTCACTTTTAAAAAGCTCCCTGCAGTACTTGCAGAAGCATGCCCTGTCAGCATCGGGCATATACCGGAAGCTATCGAGAAAAACACCTGAAACATCGTATTCTAGGACTTCATCTACTTCGTCCAGTACATGTTTAGAAAATGGCGAGTTGAGGCACATCAGCGGCCAGGATGGTTTCTCGCGCTTTTTCAGGAGAGGATCCGTATCCATAGTGATCAGATTGCCTTCCCTGTCCCTCTGAGCCCACTCGGGGTGCCTGTTGTACAGGTATGGGTTTGTGGTGTGCCCTATCATAGCCACGACGTCTATGTTTCTCTTCTTAGCCTCCTCCACGACCTCTTTTACAAGGTCTCGGCCTCCCAGCTTTGGAATTTTAGGCGCTATATTGCTATCGTAAAACGCGCGGCCCCAAGCGTCACGTGCAAATACCACCAGCGTGTTAACATTTAGCCTTGCGGCGAGATCGACTATCGCCGCACCGCTAATCTTATCTACCCCAAAGCCCTCCGCGTCTTCAAAGTTGAACTGCAGTACTCTAGTAAACCTTCTACGCATAACTCTCTCCCTCGAAACAGGCCTCCCAGCACGCAAAGTCCTCTATAATTGCGTCAGACGCCCCAGCTGTGAAAATACCCTCTTTACTTCTCACGTGCAGCTGCACCACCCCACGGGATACATCATAAACTGCCTCCACAACCTCTCCGCTGAGCACCCCTTCCCCGCCAGTCCTCCACCTACCAACGCATTTCACCCTCAACGTATACCCCTCCTCGATTAGCCTCCTGGCCTCAAGCACTGCGAGTTTAAACGTTGTTAGACAGAAAGGAGGCCTTAGCGGTTTATCAGCTATTGTCTCGCTGTGAATCCACCTGTTAATAAAGTTCTCCTCGAGATAATCAATGAGCACCGGCTCTTCTACCACAACTCCATAGGGTGGAAGTCTCCCCGCATTAAACCTTCTCTGGGCTATAACCCCAACCTCCGAGTCCGCCATAACTAGGAGGTCTCCGGAGACAGATCTTTTAAGCTTGTTTAGACCATCAAATTGGTTCTCATTATAGGTAGTAAGACCGGGTAAGTCGTATAACAATACGTACGCAATCACCCCCCTTCCGACTGCTTTAGCTATACTATCCTTTAACACTTTAATGAACTCAGCATCTCCGCAGACGATCACGTTCTTTTCAGCCTTTTCAATAAGGTGCACATACCTTCTCATGAGACCCTTCGAGCTTCGATAGATCCAGACGCCGTGGGTAGCCTCTCGAGTTTTTCTCGGAAGATTTTTAAGGAAGTTTTCAGCCATTTTAAGATTCTCATCAAATGTCCTTCTAACAACTTCTATGAGTACCTCTGGTGGAACCGGTCTATACATCGCGGGTTTCCCACTGTAGAGCTCGATAAGCCCCTTGCTTGAAAGCCTCTTCAGAGAGGCGTGCAGCTGGGCCCTGTGAGACTCAAGTTCTTCTTCAAGAGTTGTGAGAGTGGCTTCTCCGAGAGAGAGCAGAGTCGTGTAAACCCTTACGTCGAAACCTGTTAAGCCTATGCTTTTTAAAATGTCTTCAAAGCCCATTTCGCACCGTGGAAAAATGACATAACCTTTATTAATATGTTTTTCCACAAATGATATTGGTGAAGTTGTGAAAAAAAGCTTCACCTTAATATTAGCAGCCGTAGTGGTTCTGGCACTCGTACTAGGAGCCCTATACTATCTCACAAGGCCTAAGGAAGTCAAAAGCCTTGGATTTGCGAGCACGCAACTAGGGGCTACAGCTGAAAAAGTATTTTTAATGAATCTCCTAGGCAACTTTACTCAGACGACAGGTATACCCGTGGATGCACTTATAACATCTGCATATAGCGACGTGCTCTCTAGAATAGAGGCAGAGCAGAAATCAGGCCAAGTCACAATAAGCTTACTCGGAGATCTGGAGAGTAATATTTACCTTTATGCTGACAGAGGCTGGGTCATAGATATGCGTGGCTACGGCACCCTCCCCGGGAGAACGTTTATACCTTCCATTGAGAAGACCGGGGATTACAAGGGTCGGAAGGTATTCATACCGTGGATGACCGCCACCTATGTCTTTGTGGTGAACAAGAAGGCTTTCGACTACCTTCCTAAAGGCCTAACGAAGGATGACGTAATTATGGGAACGGACAGGTGGACCTATGATGCGCTACTGGCTTGGGCGAAGAACATATACGACGCCACAGGCCAGAAGATGCTCGGCTTCCCCCTGCACCCCAACGGGCTATTCCACAGGTTTTTGCACGGCTGCCTTTACCCGTCTTACACGGGGGCTCAGGTGAAGAATTTTGATTCCCAGGATGCCATAACGATGTGGACTTACCTTAAGGAGCTCTGGAACTATGTGAACCCCGCTAGCTCGACGTACAGCATTATGTCCGATCCTCTTCTCAAAGGAGAAGTATGGATAGCGTTTGACCACATAGCCAGGATCAAGGACGCTGTTGTACAGCAACCCGACGCTTTTTACGTTGTCCCCGTCCCAGCAGGACCCAAAGGTAGAGGTCTTTTAACCGTAGTGGCGGGTCTTACAATAATGAAGGGCGCGCCAGCACCGCAAGAGGCATGGCAGCTTATCGAGTATCTTACTCGCCCTGACATTCAGGCTCAAACCCTTCAAGCTACAGGCTTCCTTCCCACTACACTGGAGGCTGCAGGGAAAGTCCCTGAAGGTCCCGTCAAGAACCTTGTTCAAGCCGTAAACCGGGAACTATCGCTTCCCGACGTGAAGACCTACTACATTCCACCCTTAGGCGCTCAAGGACCCCAGTTCAACCAAGTATACCGTACGGCTTTTCAGCGGATAGTTTTGGGTGGTGAAGACCCCAGCAAGGTGCTCCCAGAGTTAAAGACCCAGCTTCTTGGTATTTTCCAGCAAGCCGGAGTATCCAGCGATATTTAGCCGAAAGGGTGCCTAAAATTATGTTTTTCTCTCCTCAAGCCACTAGAAAAAAGATTCTTCCTTTTGTTTTTCTTACTCCCTCCGTGCTGTACCTTTTACTGTTCCTTGGGGGACCCCTCGCAGTAAGCCTATACCTCCTGCTCGGGAATCCAGAGGCTCTCAAATTTATGGTAAGCGATCCTTCCTTCCCTAGGGCTGTCGAAGATACCTTACTGCTAGCGGCGTTAATCATACCTGTTCAGTTTATCCTGGCTCTATTAGCTGCCCTACTCTTCAACAGGAAGTTTTACGGATCGAGCGTCTTTACTTTCATATTCATCATCCCCCTCCTTTTAAGCGATGTCTCAGCCTCAATCATCTGGTACAATATCCTAAGTGGAAGCGGCTACCTCAACAAGTTCCTCTTGAACACTGGGATCACGAAGGAGCCGCTCCAAATCCTCGGCTACCAAAGCCCTCTCGCTGAAATCATGGCCATCGTGGTTTCAGAAGTTTGGCGTGCCACATCGCTCGTGTTTATAATAATATTCGCCGGCCTCCAATACATCCCCAGAGAATACTTTGAGGCCGCCGACGTCTTCGGCGCTACCCCACTACAAAAGATGTTTCATGTAACTCTTCCTCTACTAAAACCGAGCATCCAGGTAGCACTGATATTAAGGACACTATACGCATTCCAAGTTTTCGCTCCAATGTGGATATTAACAGGACGCGACATCCCAGTCTTAGCCGGCGAAGCATACTACTGGTACACTATACTCATAAACCCCTACGTCTCAACACTTTACTCAATAATCATCGCCCTGATTTCGATAATCTTCACAGTACTGTATCTCCGCATAACGAGGTGACCCAGGTGAGGAAGACCACCCTATACTATGTAGCCTCAGCCATACTCTCAGTCTGGATCCTTTTTCCGATAGCACTCCTCGTAATATCCACATTCGCCGTCCCCGAAGACTACTATGACACTAGACAGCTTTTGCCGCTACGCTACACCTTGGACAATCTCCTAGGCGTCTTCTTCTCCTTAGGACTCTGGAAAAACGTAGCTATAAGCCTCATAGTCGCAATGCTATGCATAATTATCAGCATGGGCCTTGGGGTTCCCGCGGGCTACGCACTGGCAAGGTACTCATTCAAAGGCAAGGAGCCCCTCAAAACCGTGCTCATCGCTATGCGCGCTTTCCCACTCCTGGTGATAGCAGTCCCCCTGGCCGTGATATTCATGCGCGTGGGATTAGCCGACACGCCCCTGGGGGTAGCCCTCGCACACTCGATCCTAGCAATCCCCATCGTGATTTTCATGTCCTACAGCACCTTCGCAGCCATCCCCCCGCAGATAGAAGAGTCCGCGTATATAGACGGGCTAGACGAGATAGGCGCTTTCCTACACGTGACGCTCCCCGCCTCAGCGCCCGGCCTCGCTGCCGTAGCCATACAAGTCTTCATAATCTCGTGGAACGAGACCTTCATAGCGGGGATCCTAACGCTCGCCAACAGGACACTACCAGCGGAGGTTTTAGGCTCCGTACTCACCGCGCCCGACCCCTACAAGTTCGCAGGCGCTTTCATAATGATGCTGCCCGCCCTCCTCTTTACGTTCGCCCTGAGAAGGAGGCTAGTAGCCGCCTGGGGCATAACCCTTAGGTGAAAAGGGCGAACCCATAGCGGATCTGAGCACCCGGTGAAGATGCCCCAAAGATCCCGTCGAACCGACGCTCAATCCCCAAGGCACAACACCGTCCCAGTATTTTCCGCGCAACCATCACCATTCTACCGTGTCCTAACCTAAGAATTTTCCTGGTGAGGGCACCCAGTAAAGCAGGTTTCCAGACCTCTGTCATCGTATCTTATGAAATAGCTTCTCAAGAACCGGTGTAAAGGCCCTTGTTCGGCCTAACACTTGTTTATCACAGCTTTGCTAAATGGACGGGAAAAGATAAAAGGTAAGGTTTAAATAATTTGTCGATAAGTAGTTTCTGTGCCCGAGCAAAAACTCTTTAGTTTAGCCGTAGTAGCGCTGGGGCTACTTTTAACTGCTCTCATCGTTTATGCTTTCATCGACGCCTACAGGGCAAACCCCAAGGATCCCTTCAGCGAGTTCATTATCTCGAAGGTGTTACTCAGTTCACACCCACTTGTGTACGCTGTAGGCGCTCTCGTATGGATCCTGGGGACGCTAGTG
>JBEULP010000021.1:0-4289 GCA_041287245.1 Infirmifilum sp.
ATCCTCGGCTTCCTCGCCTACCTCTACGCCCCCCTCACCCCCCTCGCCCTCCCAGGCCTCGAAGCCCTAAAGGACACCACCCTCCTAGCCTGGTCCCTCACCTGCCTCGCCCTCACACTCTCACCCCTAACCGGCGCCACGGTACTCTGGTTCCGCTGGGCCATCCTCCTCGCCTACCCCCTCGCGTTCGCCTCGGCCGCCGGCTACCACAGGCTGCGCGGAAAAGGACTCAAACTAGGCCCCCTTAAACTCGGCAAGCGCTTCGCCGCAGCCGCCCTGCTCGCCAACCTCGCCCTGTCCGCCACGTACCTCGCCCTACCACCCAAGCACCAGTACAACAAGTACTTCGGAGACTGGAACCCATACAAGCACTACATCCCCACCTCCATGCTCCAGAACTCCCTGCCTCTCTCCGACACACCCGAAGCCATCCAAGCCCTACGCTGGGTCGACCAAAACCACCCCAACTCCACCCTAGTACTACACGAAGCCTTCCACAACTGGGCCCGCCTCACCACCCACAACTCCAAGCTCATCCGCGTCAACGAGGCAGAACTCTCCTCCCCCCTCCGCCAGAACGCCTCCCAGCGCATCGCCGCCCTAGCCGCCAACGCTAGCAGCAGGGGCGAGCCCGTCTACACCGTCTGGTGGACACCCGGCAACGGCTGGTACAACATGCCAAGCCCACCGCCAGGCTTCCACGAGCTCACAACATTCGGCAAAATACCCGTCTTCGAGTACCACCCCTAGTGCGCCAATCGCCGAGCAAGAACCCGACGCAAAAAATAAAAAAACCCCTCATTTATAGAGGCTGTATGCAGAGTGCACCGCCCCCAGGCTTCGAGCCTCCTTTGCCTTCAACGCTGACCTTAAGCCCAACGCTTGTTTCCGCCGCTTACAGGCGCTCTCTAAGGTTCGGCACCTTCTGGAGGCTCAAGCCTGAGGAGCGGGCCATACTCCTCTTGGCGAGGAGGCTTAAGGCTATCAGGAGCCCCACCCTCCGCGAGGCCATCATCAATATCCTCGCGAAGGTGTGGCCCGAGAAGCACCGCGCCATCAGAGCCGTGGAGATCGGAGCCAAGCTCCTCCTCCACAAGGTGCGCCTAGCCCTCAAAATCGGCGCCGCAGGCGTCGCCCAAGCCCTCCTAAACTCCCCTCACACACTCATCCCACAGCTGGGGCTCGAATACCTCAACACCCCGCCACTCTACAGGCCGAGAATCGAAGAGGTGAAGTGGGCGGCGTGAAGGTTAAAAAGCTTTATCTAGAGCACCATCAAAGATAGCCTGGTAAAGCCCCCGATGGAGGAGCCTTTAGTCTCGATCGTCATCCCGACTAGGAACGAGCGGGAAAGCATCGCTGAATGCATCGAGAAAGCCAAAAGGGCGCTAGAGGAGATGGGCCTACCTGGGGAGATAATCATCTCCGATAGCTCCACAGACGACACCCCCCTGGTGGCCAGAAGGTGCGGGGCCACTGTGGTCCATCCCGACAAGCTCGGCTACGGCTACGCCTACACCTACGCCTTCCGCTACGCTAGGGGCAGGTACATCGTAATGGTAGACGGCGACGGAACCTACGACCTCCGCGAGACGCCCAAGCTCCTCGAGCCCCTCCTCAAAGGGGAGGCCGACATCGTCCTCGGCACCCGGCTTAAGGGCAAAATCCTCCCAGGCGCGATGCCCTGGCTCCACCGGTACATAGGAAACCCCCTCCTTACATTCGTCCTGAACAGGTTCTACGGCACCAAGGTATCCGACGCGCACACAGGCTTCAGAGCCCTAAGCAGGGAAGCCCTCGAGAGGATAAAGCCCGAGGCCGACGGGATGGAGTTCGCCAGCGAGCTCCTCGTAAAAGCTGCCTACACGAACCTCCGCATCAAGGAAGTCCCCATCACCTACCACCCCAGAAAGGGCGGGCAATCGAAGCTGAGAAGCATCAGTGATGGGTGGAGGCACCTCAAGCTCATGCTCATCCTCGCCCCCCAAGTTCCTCTATTATATCCCCGGCGCATCGCTTATCCTCGCCGGCGTCGCGCTCATGCTCGCAGCCCTACTAGGCGCGAACCTCGGCTACTCCCCTGGGATCCACAGCTCCATACTAGGCGGGATGCTCACAATACTCGGCTACAACCTTGCAGTCGCTGGTCTCACGACCGACGTCCACCTCGCCACCATCCTCGGGAAGCCCACCAGCAAGCTCACAGCGGCCATCCTACACCGCTTCAACGCCGAGAAAGCAATGCTCACGGGAGCATTCCTAGCTGCGGCGGGCCTCGCCTACCTCTTCCTACTATTCACACGGTGGGTTGAGAGCGGCTACCTCCCGCTCAGAGGAGAGAACGTCATCGCCCTCACAATGCTCACACTAGGCGTGCAGACAGCGCTACAAGCCCTGGCGCTACACCTATTAGCAAAACACTACTTCGGCAGGTCTAATGGCGCATAGTAGCTTCGAGATCCTAGCAGTGATCGTCAACTACAACTTAAGGCCCTTCATCGGCACCTTCAAGAAACTCATAGAGGGGCTTGCGGAGTTCAGCAAGTACGCGAGCACAAAGACCCTCCTCGTCGATAACTCCAGCACCGACGGGAGCTTCGAGGAAGCTGTTGAGCACGCGCGGAAGCTCGGCCTCGACCTCGAAGCCATCAAGCTAAGCAGGAACTTCGGCTTCACGAGAGCCGCGAACATCGCGTGGCACCACGCCCGGAGAAGGTGGAGCTTCAAGTACCTCATGCTCCTCAACAACGACCTCGTCATCGTCCCCTGGAACCTCGCGAAGCTCCTCCCCTACCTAGAGATCGACGGGGTCGCCGGCGTCCAGGGCACGATCATGCAGATGGCCAACCCAGCGCTCATCGACAATTCCGGCCATATGATCGACCAGCACGGGCTAACACTACCAGTCTGCAGAGGCTACACCATCGAGTGCGCCAGGCTGTACACCCCCAGCTACCTCAGCGGAGCTTGCTCCATCTACCGAGCAGACGTCATAGCAGAGCTCGGCCAGCCCTTCGACAACCGCGTCGAGAGCTACTACGACGACAAACACCTCGGCCTAAGGCTGTGGAGCAGAGGCTACAAGCTGCTCCACGTCCCGATCATCGCCGCCTACCACCTGGGCTCCGCCAGCTACTCAGGGCTGAATAAACTAATAAAAGGACCAAAATGGTTCGAGGGAATCGTCGTAGCGGAGCTAGCGCCAAAAGCAAATAATATCCCCAGCACGGTCTTCGTTGCAGTCAACTATGTAATCACTGCTGCACTATTTTCCGCAATTACTCGTGACAATTACATCGAATACTACGTACAAGCACTTAGAAAGCTAGCTATCCTAAGACATGGCAATGAAAATACACTGCAGGACACGCCGTATAGTAAAACATACTTTTTCGGGATTAAAAGGTTATTTAAAGGGATAAAATACGGTAAAAAAGAATAACCTTTTAATAATTCATATTTCACCCAAATTCGAATCGGGAAGTGTGGTAGATAGCAGGGGTATCCTTGAAAAGTTTCTTACATATATTAATTCAAGCAAATCCATACCATTCGAGCAAATCAACATACTAACAAACGATAAAGAAATATCAAATGCAGGAATTAACAACAGAAAAACAAACATAGTATATATATCCCACACCCCAGACTCCCCATTGTATGATCTAAAGCTTCCCATAATCATTCTAAAAGAGGTTTTAAAATCAATTAAGTCAACAAGTGTACTATACCTTAATTTAGCATCATTAGTAGGATTTTTTGAATATGTATTATACTTGCTATTAATCGTAAAATGTTTATATAGATCTACAATAATTTCTTCCCTAATCAGAGGTTTAGCAACGGCATTAAAGTATGATTTGAATACCTAGAAGGAATATGGGTAACATTACTTTGTTATTTGTTCTCTTTCCTTATGCAATAATATACATATACTTATTGAGAAAACTGGCTATTATACGATTAAGGTATACCACTACATTTTTCATTACCTTTCTGATATTCATTCTACTTGGTCTTATTGAATATTATCTACAACTACACATTATATATATTATTTTTGCAATATCCTTGTTAATCTTTTTATTTAAGATATTTCAGCTAAAGATTTTATTAGCTAAAGTTAGGGAAAAAATACATATGTTTTTATCAACTCATTTAATTAAAAAGCTTGTAATCCTACTTATAATCTTTCTTGTACAATTTTGGACTATTTCTACTTTTTGTGGAAGAACGTTGATGTTTTTTAGTAAAGAGGATGCTATAAATTACATTTTTTATGGTAATAT
>JBEULP010000022.1:0-3021 GCA_041287245.1 Infirmifilum sp.
GCTGCGGAGGAGGCGGTAAAGGCTGCAGCGTACCGCATGGGGCCCCAGGACGTAGTAGGTAGGGTTAGGTGTGGGTGGGGTGCCAGGGTGGCTGGGGTGTTCTCGGCAGTATGGGGCTAGGGGCTAGGGGCGGTGGCTGGAACGGTTTATTAATACCTGGGCGGTTAATTGACTAGATGGGTGTGAGCGTAACTATCCCGAGGAGATTGTACGAGAAGGTAGCAGCCATGGGTGTTGATGTTGAGTCATGGGTTGTGGATCTGGTACTGAGGGGCCTAAACCTCGATCCAGAGGATGAGGCTGAGATCCACCTGGAACTCGCCGAGAAATTCCTCGAAGAGGGCAGGGGGCTGGTTGATGAGGACCCCGCGCAGGCCAGTGAGAAGCTCTACAAGGCTGCGGAAGAGGCGGTAAAGGCTGCAGCGTACCGCATGGGGCTTCAGGACGTAATAGGTAGGGTTAGGGATAGGGGCAGGTGGACGGTCACGGAGTTGGAGCGCGCCACGAGGTCGGTCTCCAAGGTCCTCGGTGAGGGGTTCCGCGTAGGATGGGACGCGGCTAACTACCTACACGTGTGGGGGTTCCAAGAGGCGAGACTGGACAGCGAGGCCGTGAGAGAAAGGCTACCTTACATAGAGGAAATGGTAAAGGTCGCCAAGCGACGGCTCAGTGGTAAACCGTAAGTCGGCGCCTCAACCCATGTAAAGGCATCTATTTTCCCGGAAATATCCACTCATCATGTAAATCCTAACGAGGATCAAGCTGCCTCAGCTCAGCGAGAAGAGGCCTGGGAGGTCCGCCACGGCCGGCCCGATATATGATGCTCTTATATGAAATCTGCAGCCCGCCGGGTCCCGGCCCAGTGCACAAACCCCACTCTCGGCATCGGGTAGGCCCTGATTTTTTGCTCAATTAGAGCACCCAGCTTGTGAACAAAGCTTATAATCTAAGGCCAGCATGCTAAGCATTCACCCTATATCAACTCCCAACATTAGCGCCGACGACCTGCTCTACCAGGGCCTTCGCTCGCTCTGGGTCGACCGTAATCGTGAAGCTGTTAACGGAACGAAGTCCCGAGAAATTCTGAGAAGTGTGAACCAACACCGTCCTATCGATAATTATTAACTTATAATGCCCCGATTCTTTAAGCGGCACAACCCTAACACCTTGGTCACTCAGCTTCTTGCCGTATACTCTGGCTGCCTCCTCACGCGTAGCGACTAGTATATTGACCCTGCTTTTCGCGGCTTCGCCTAATATCTTAACACCATCCTCGTCTAAGTAGGGAGAAAGAATAATGACCTCCCTTTTCGCCGCACGGAGAAGAGCTGGCAAGACCGCTTCGCCCCTTGCGTAAAAAGTTTCTTTACCAGAAAACACTTTCAACAACCAGTTCGCCAAATGCTTGGAGGTTGTCAGGTTCTGTGTCAACGGGCTGTGGCAGTTGCGATCGAGAATTACGCATGCAGAGCAACCGTCAATGCAGTGATGGATGCTAGTATTGTCACGTATTATTGCTGGCAATTTCCTTTTTAATTTCTCAGAAAGATCATCAGATTTTATTCCCAGTTCTTTTGACAGCTCTCTTTTCTCATCCTCACGTAGAAACATATAATACTCAAACGTTGGTAAATCGAAAACAACGTGATTCTCTACGAACTTAAAGTACCATTTGTCTTCCAAGTGCTGACCCACGTCTCGTAATAGTATCTTTTCACCGGACGAGTCCTTGAGTTTTGCTTTTTTCAGTCTCTTGTTATTAAGAGTTTTTTTCTTGAATTCTTTCATGTTTTTGTCATGCATAGACAGGTTATGCAACGTGGAATTGATAAATTGGCTTATCATGTTATCGTAAGATTTAAAATGTTTCAATACGTGGTTGGGCAAATCTATGACCCCGTATGGGCTGTTTTCAGCTACCATGACGTAAAGCCTGTCTTCTTCATCTTTCCGCTGGTAGACATAGATCAGGTTTTCTGGCTCGATTTCAAGGCGAGAAGACAGGAAAACGTAGAACAGGTGTGCTAGGGTGTGAGCGAACACGTCGATAAAATAGTCTACAGCTTCGGCCCTTATACTTGCTTCGCTATGCGTTCTAATGTATTCTTTCTTTGCACGCTTGATAAGGGTATCTGGCCCAAGCGTTAGAAGGCTTAGTTGAGAGAGCCCCTTATCGCTTAACCTATAGATGACGAACTTCGAGAGGAGGAGTTGATCCAGCGTTAGCTTTCCTTTGTCATGACTTGCTATTGTGATCGGTGGCTTTGGCTTGACGTGCTCATCAATAAGCTCCGAGATGAGTGCTTTGAGGAGCGAAATTGGGAGGCTTATGCCAACGACATTGGTCTCCGCGAGCTCCTTGGCGACAGGATGCTCGAATTCGGCCTCGACAGCGATGCCCATTTGCACTAGTCCCGGCATAAACCACTGGGCACCGAGAAAATCTTCCCAAAGTGGTACCCCATTGCCGGCAACCGCTGAAATAAGCCCGAATGCCGCTTGCTCATGCACACGCTTCAGAGATGTACGTCTCTCACTATGCATGTAAACCTTCGGGAACAGCTTCCTGCTGCGCGACCAATTCGGGCAGGTTTTCTTATTATTTCCTTGAAGAGCTTTACCTATTTGACAATCCAACATGAATGGACAATTTCCGTAATCGTACGGATCGGTTGACATAGCATATCCTCTATAGCAGTACCAAACGTAACCTAGATCGTTCACACGATAAGCCTTCCTTCCCTCCCTCGCCAAACTTTCATCGTAACTTTTTTGAAGTTGTGCAATTATATTTTCAACAGTTGTGGTAGGATAGGGCTTACCCGTTTCCCGGCTTTGAAACCTCCTTATTTCCGAGAATAGCTTAGGCGAACCATATTTAATTCTAAAATATCCGTTTTTGTTTACAACTTCCATGCGAATTTCTCCTCTATTTTTTAGATCGGCAAGATTAATGGTTTCAACAGCTTCGATAATATTTGAATCTCCTCTCCTACTAGATTTTCCTTTAATTATGTCGTC
>JBEULP010000023.1:0-16747 GCA_041287245.1 Infirmifilum sp.
GTTTTTACCGTTAAAGCGTAAGTTCAAAGGAAATGACCATTGGAAGCAAGGATGAAGAGGAATGCGCGTGCCTTTCTTCAACTGGCTAAATTCTCCTTAAAACAAAGCTACTATGATATGGCGGCGTTCAATGCTGAGCAAGCAGCTTAACTTGCTTACCTGACGAGCAGATATTTTTACAAGTTCTTCGATAAGGAAGACAGGGAGTATCTTGTTTCACTATCCGAGAAGGTGATAAGATTCTGTGAGAAAATTAGACACAGCATGGGACAGGGCTCGTATTCTTAGGAATCGCGAAGTGTTGCTGCTTAAGATAAAAGAAGCCGCCCGGGAGACACTGGGTTCAAACCTTATCGGTGTTTACCTGTTTGGAAGTGCAGTCACTGGTGAAATTATAGACTCCTCGGACGTCGACATTCTGATAGTTGCTAAAGGGCTGCCCCGATCCCTTGTTGAAAGATCTGAGTTAAAGGAGAGAATAATCGAAAAGTCTGGCTTGCCGTTGATCCATCCATTTGAGATCCACCTGGTAGATGAAGATGAGGCTAAGATCTATTTCAGACATATCGGCGAAAAAATCCTTGAACTATAGCATAATAGCCTGGGGAACAACTGACCCCGCCCTAGGGGGGTTCCTCTGTGTGGCTCACTGGTTTGTGGTCTGTCGGCTTCACCCTCACCGCCTTATTGCCAGCGGCTTGAACTCGCCCCGCTCTGCCCGTCCAGCGGCAGGCTGTGCACCTGAGCATTACCCTAGTACCTCAGCGGGGCTCCCAGCTCCACGGAGACTCAGGGGTGGGCGTCCAGTGCAGGGGACGCATAGAGGCTAGGCGTAGGCCCGCGGGGCGAGTACCCCGCACGACCCACTGGGCGCCCAACGTATTCGCGGCTTAAAATCAGCCCGCCCTGAAAAGCGGGGCCTGCGTTATCTTTGTCGTGAATCCGATGGGAGCCACTGCTCGTCATTAGACTATGGGCTTTCCCGCTCTCTCTACGGATATAGGCTTGAGCTTTAAGGATATGGTCTCGCCAAGCACTCTTGAGGCACGCTTTCGAGATAGTATCTTGTTGTTGTTTCCGCAGTACGGCGAGAATATGCATCGTGGGCAGCCGTCTTCGCAGCTGCATTTCGATACTATGTCGTAAGCTTTAGATATAACCTCTTCTAGCCTGGAAAGCAGGGCTTTGGTCACACCCGACCCGCCCGGGAAAGCGTCGTATATGTATATGTGGCCCGAGGGGAAGCTGATTCCACCCATGTCTGTCGGAGAAGCCCCGAGAACCAACTGGCCCGCGTAGATTAGAGCGTGTTCGACCGCGTGAAAAGCCTCGGCGTTCTGCATCTCGCTCCACTCGGGGTAAGGCGGGAACTCGAGGAGTAAGCCCTTGGTAGAAAACCTATAGGTTAACTCTTGCCCTAGAAGCCGCTGGTTTATCACTTGTCCTTCAGGAAAAGACTTTACTACGTACCCGTATACAACGTCGGTAACGGTGAGGTCAAGGTATGAAGCTTTGACGCCTAGAACCTCACGCTCGGTGTAACGCGTGCCTTCTTCAGGAAGAGTGTAGAAAAGGGGGGTGGTCGTCACAGGGGGCATTTTGCTGGGTAATAGCTTTACAATAGCCTTCTCGCCTTCAAACCTGACTGTAAGGTAGCTTCTACCGCCGTGCATGTAGATACTCCCCGGGAAGAGCTCTCGGATTGCCATCTGCTTCTCCCTATACCCTAGCAGCCGGCCAGTTTCCGAGAATATCCTTACCTGGTCGCCCACACCCCTCAGGTTCTCGTGTTCTCTGAGGAATGTTCTTCCAACCCTTGTAACCTGGATAAAACCTCCGCTTGAGAATTTAAGGTATCCTTGCCTTACAAGCTCCTCAAGCTGGCTCCTCTCCACAGGGTTTAACTCTTCAACCCTTAAAGGAGCGTCTAGAGCCATAGCCATAAGGTGGATTTTCGTCACCTCATAGTTCCCCGGCTCTAGGAAAACAGGATCAGGCTCCTGGCTGAAAAAGTCCTCGGGGTTCCTCTCGTAGTAGGCGCTTATAGGGTCGTCGCCGAGTACCAGGAAAACGAAGCCTACTCTGCTGCGCCTCCCCACCCTTCCCGCCCTCTGGAGATACTTCGAGTACGTCGGGGGTATTCCGTAGAGGATAGCGGAGTCAAGCTCGCCAATGTCTATACCCAGCTCGAGGGTAGGTGTGGCCACAATAGCGTCCAGTAGCCCACGCTTCAGCTGGCTCTCAACTTTCCTCCGCTCCTCGGGTAGGAGCCCAGCCCTGTGAACCGCCACTCTTAAACCCATGTTCAAGGCGCGTATTGCTAGTGACTCGGCGACGCGGTGGCTGTCTACGAATAAAATCGACTTTAACCCTTTCTCCGAGAGCTTCTGAAGCAGCCAGAGAGCCTCCGCTGAGCGGGACCTTGTCTTAGGCGAAAGCATAACGTGGTATATCGCTGCTTTTCTCGTCCTACCTGCGTCTACAACCTCGACAGGTTCGCCGAAAAGCTTCTCGGAGAACTCTGAGGGGTTTCCTATGGTAGCTGAGGCACCTATCATGACGGGGTTAGCCTTGAGAATCCTTTTTAGCCTTCTAAGAACGTAGTGCACGTGGCTCCCGAATACGCCGCTGTAGATGTGAGCGTCGTCCATCACGATGAAACCGGTCTTCGAGAAAATTTCGTGGTAGGTGTGGCTCAGGTGAAGCGTAAGGTGGAGCATGTCTGGGTTTGTGACAATCACCTTAGGCGGGTAGGCGAGCAAACGCCTCCTCTCCGACTCAGGCGTGTCCCCGTCGAAAACACCTAGGCGGAACCCGAAGGCCCGCCCAACATACCAGTCTATCCTTTCAAGCTGGTCGCGTGCGAGTGCCTTGGTAGGGTAGACGAGAAGAGCAAGGCTGTCCTCTCCTTGAAGTAGTTTTTCGAGTACGGGTAAGAGAAAAGCCTCGGTCTTTCCTACTCCTGTGCCCGCAACTATGAAAACATTCCTCCCCTCCCTTATCTTCCCAATGGCCTCCCACTGGAACCGGTATAGCCTGGAAATCCCCCTGGCCCTTAGAGACTCTAGTAGTACAGGGTTTGTGATGACCTCCTCTACCCGAGGCCCCGGCTCAGGCTCGCGGGCCTCCTCATAATAAGTGTAGACCACGCGGTGACCGTTGTCGTTGCGGATGAGGTCTAAGATATCGCTACCATACACATCAGGTTAATAGCAAACCTTGTTATAAAACCTGAGATGATTAGAGAAATCCATCTAGACGTCCTCGTAGACGATATCCCAGCCGTTGAAGGCGTCCTACCTCTACACGGCCTCTCGATAAACCTCGAAATTACATACAGCGACGGGTCCGGCAAGACGGTCCTCTTCGATACCGGGCCGAGCGCCAAGATACTAGACAGGAACGCCAGGGAGCTTGGCGTGGTTCTAAACCCTGATGTTGTATTTGGAAGCCTGCCTCACTTCCACCATATCGGGGGACTCCTATCATCCCTACGTGGAAAACCCAGAGTTCTGCCCCCGCCGCCTCTCACACCTCGAAAGGAGAGCGGTGTCCGTCCTCTCCCCGGGGTACCAGATGTCTTTGTATTGCAGGGCGATACATATTGGAATGAGCAGGGGCTTGCTGTGAGGACTCGCAGGGGGTGGCTTGTAGTCCTAGGTTGTAGTATACACGGGCTTAGGAGAACTTTCGGCGGCGTACTCGCAGAGCTTGGAGAGATATGGGGGTTAGTCGGAGGGTTAAACATTTCGACCCGAGACAGTGTAAATATTAGATTCCTCGAGAAGATTTCGAGAAGGGGATTAGAGCTTGTTATGCCCCTGCACTCGGTGAGTATGGAGGCCAGGAAAACAATATTAGAGGGTATAAACAGGTTTGACTTCGGCTACGAGGTAAGTGGGTGTGGCGTCCAGTCCGATTTTAGTTTCTAGCGGAAACATAGCTTTCCTAGCAAGTGTAATCCTGTTATATGCTTTGATAGCTACCTTGCAGAAGTGGAAGCCTGAGAAGCTTGAGAGAAAAGGCGTGAAGCTAGAAGGATTAATAATCATGTATAGAACTGAGAGGCTTAACAGGGCTATAATCTCTATTGCACGAAGGCGCCCGAGACTATTAAGACTCTTCGGGGACCTGTCGGCCGTGGCAGGGCTAATTCTCATGTTCTACGGGTTAGCGTATTTTCACCAAAACCTAATCAACTTTTGGAGGCAGCCGGAAATGGCTAGCCCTGTCGCCCCAGTTATACCAGGTATTACTCTCTCACTCGACGCCTTACCCTACTTCTTGGTAGCGGTCTTCCTTACCATACTGCCTCATGAGCTGGCCCACGCGCTCACAGCAGTAGCGGAAGACGTACCCTTGAAGTCCACGGGGCTTTTCCTAGCACTAGTATTTCCAGGTGGGTTTGCGGAGATCGATGAGGAAAGGCTCGGAAAGGCCTCGCTCCGAACTAAGCTACACGTCCTCTCATCTGGAAGCTTCACAAATATAGCATCTTTCTTTGTATTTGCTCTTCTCGCTATACTTCTAATACATCCTATAGGCGTCCGCATAGCATCTACTCTCCCAGGCTACCCCGCTGCCACCACATTAAAGGCTGGAGATATCATACTAGCGGTGGACGGTGTCTCTACGCAAAGCCTAGATGATTTCCAAAGAGTGCTCGCGTCTAAGAAACCTGGAGAAAGCGTCGAGTTAAAGGTTCAGCGAGGAGGAGAAGTATTGAACCTTACCCTCAAACTAGCACCCAGACCTGACAATACGTCTAGAGGGTTTCTAGGCGTTCAGATACAGCAGGCTGTTAGCAGCTATGAACTCTACAACCTGTTGTTCTGGTGTATGGTGCTTTCCTCGAGTGTAGCGATAATAAACATGCTTCCGATCCTCCCACTGGATGGTGGGAGGGTTTTCCAAGCGCTTATTGAGAAGATCATGTCTCCAGAGGGGGCTAAGAGGGTGACTATGGCGATCACCGCTTACACGGCTATAATAATACTCCTGAACATTGTCTTTTCGACAAACATTTATGGGTTTGTTCCCTTCCCATAACGGTGTTGATGACATGCATAGCGAGACGCTTGAGACGATAACCCCGATAGTCTTCCCAGTTCTCATAGCCTCTTTCTTCACGTTTGTTCCTATCGAGAATTTTCTCAGCGCCTACCCCGTACCGCTAAGCTTCACCTGGTATGCACCGTGGAGAGGCGCTCTTGTAGCTCTCATCCTATGGCTTGGAAGCGGCGCCTTGTACAGTGACAAGTACTACTGGATTAAGCTTTTCTTCCTAGGCTCAGCGGCTGGTTTCGTCTTTTTCCACTACTGGCATCTCTACATAGTCTCACGGTTTGCTTTTGTACGGCTCTACCCTGTAGTGTATTTTGTTGGGAACAGTCCCCCGATAGCTGACCTTGGACAGATCGTCGTAGCCTTGACTCTCATAGCTTTTAGAAGAGAACTGACCTCCTCCCCTGCGCGCGCGAAGAAAAGTAAAGAAACTACCGGCAGGTAATTCTACTTGAGCATTTTTTCTTCAAGCTCTCGAAGGTAGTTTGAGGACTCCCTAGTACTTATGAAGAGCTGGGAAACCTCTATGACGTCCTCCCTAGACACCTTCTCGCGACCCTTCCGCCTGGCGAGAATACTAGCGGGGGTTAGGAGCTGCGTAGAGTACCTGAGGCTTCTCTCAGCGCCTAGCCTTACAAGCTCCTCCAGGGCCTCATTGTCCAGGTCAACCCCCTCCTCACGAGCCCTGATCTTCAAGATCTCACGTATCTCATCCGGCGTATAAGGCCGAGTCCTTATTATTAGAAGCCTGTCGAGAAGATCTAGGGGCATCCCGTGGGGCGCCTCGATATCGGTTCCGCGGATCCGAGTGTAACCCCTGTTAGTAGCTAGTATTATGATGGGGCTTAGCTCGCTCTCCATGGCTCTGGATAGGAAGCTGTATGCCTCGATGTCCAGCATGTGCGCGTCATCGATGAACAGGACTCCAGGTATGAGTTCAGCCTTCTTCGACTCCACCCACTCCTTAACAGTCTTGTCTACGCGTGCTCTCACGTCTGGCGGTATCTCCTTCTGCGAAGGCGCCCCGAAAAATATGGAGAGTATACTGTCGCTACGGCTCTCCATCTCATCAAGGTTGTGCAGGGTTAGCGTGTAAACGAACTCCTTCTCCTTGTATATGGGACCCGTTGGTATATCTACGATGTCTTTCGGCGTAACGTCGAACTCCCCATACCCCTTGGCCCGCCCTGCCCTAGACACTCTTCCCGTCTCCTCGTCTATCCAGATGACATCCCCTTCTGTGATGCCTCTCTGCAAGATCTGGTAGATGAGGTTCGAGTCAACCCTTAACGTCCTGGTCTCCTTGTCAGTCTTCAAGGTTATCGTTCCACCTACTGGAACCTGGGTGTAGGGGTTTAATGGGTGCCTGTCGTATCTGACGTCAAGCTTTTCGAGAACACCTTCGTAGACCCACCTCCTCTCACGTATCCTAACGCCTATAGACTTCCTCATGGCCTGCATGAGAACCTCGGTTTTCTTCAGCTCAGCAGAGTAGACCTCGCTTCCGGTTAGCGCCATGAAGGGTGTCTCAGACCCAAGCTCACGGGCAATTGCAACAGCTATAGCAGTCTTACCCGTGCCGGGCGGGCCAACTAGGAGTATCGCCCTCCCGGCCATCTTACCGGATTTTATAAGCTGAACTACAAGCCACGCTGCTTTACGAGCCTCTACCTGCCCTACTAGCCCGTCAGCTATGGGAAGTACTTCTCCATCCCTGATGCCTAGTCCTCTAATGTGACTGTGAGTCCCAACACGTTCGGTAACCGTCGACATCGAAATGTTTTTTAAGAAGCGATGATTTAAGCCTTTCTCCTCATCCTCACGTTGGGCTCCCAGTTGCTCTCATCCTCAATGGTTACCACTATGTCCTCGCTTAGGAGGCTGTCAACCTTTTTGAAGACCCACTTCTGGGCGGAGGGGAACCACACGGCTATGACGGCCTCTCTCTTAGAGTACCTTTTAAACGCGTCTAGGAACCTGAAAAGCTTAGACACCTGGAACGCCTTGACCTTCACCTTCCTCCCAACCGTAGACTTGACCTCAAAGGCCACAATCCTATCCTCAAGGTTGTTTACGAGGAAAACGTCTGGGAAGCTCTCCCCGGCCCCGCTCACAGGAACCCTGAACACATGGTTCTCAGGGTTCGACGAAAACAGCTTTACAAGCCTGCGCTCAACGTTGAAAGCGCTCCTCCGCCTCGCGACAACAGCCCTCGACACAACAGCACAAAAACCAGCATTTTAAAAAACTTGGCTACTATTTCCAAGCAATAGACACGGAGACAGTGCTGTGGAAAACGAATTTAAGACAACACGCGTCTTATGAAAGTGGATGATGAGAGTCATGCACACGCGATAGATGAGCTATATCCTGGGGTATCTGACACGCACGTCACCAAGTGTGATGTGAAGGCCCTTTAAACGCCATAAAATCATAACGGAACCCTTCGTATCACGCGGAAAACGGAAGTTCAAAGATGCTCATTCTCGTGCCTAGTGGGATTGGTTTGATGAGCCGGGGGCTTAAAACCTCTGCTTGTGAAGCAGTGATTGTGAAAAGCAACTCTCACAGACATGCCTCGGAGTTGCGAGTGCCCGTCTTTAGAAATGGTTTTTAAGTGTAGGCGTTTTCTACGACCTAGTGTCAGCGTCTCTGGGAAACCTGGTCTATGCTGAGAGGGAGTACTCCAAGGAGGAGGTATTAAGGGTACTTAACCCTATAGTCGCGGAGTGGTTTGACTCGAGGTTCCCGGACCTAACTCCTCCGCAGAGGCTTGCATTGATACCTATCCACGAGGGTAAAAACGTGCTGGTCTCCAGCCCCACCGGCACTGGAAAAACCTTAACCGCTTTCCTCATAGCGATAAGCGAGCTGATAGAGCTGGGGCTGAGGGGGGAGCTGGGCGATAATGTTTACGTAGTATACGTATCTCCGCTGCGCGCGCTTAACAACGACATCTACAGGAACCTCGAGGAGCCACTTAGGGAGATCCGGGAGCTCGCAGCGAGGAAGGGGGTTGAGTTGCCGGAGATAAGGCATGTGGTGAGAACGGGGGACACTACGACCACGCAGCGTCAAAACATGCTTAGAAAACCCCCGCATATTCTGATAACAACGCCGGAGACCCTGGCGATAATACTTGTGGCTCCGAAGTTCCGTGAGAAGCTCAGGAACGTCAGGTGGGTTATAGTCGACGAGGTTCACAGCCTAGCGGAGAGCAAGAGAGGTTCTCACCTATCACTGTCTCTCGAGAGACTGAGAGAGCTGACTGGTAGGGACTTTGTGAGGATAGGGCTCTCCGCCACTATAAACCCCCTCGAAGATGTCGCACAGTACCTAGTAGGCTATAACGACGACGGGACACCCCGGGAGTGTGTTATCGTCGACGCGCGCTACGCCAAGAGGAAAAGCCTGAGTGTTGTTACCCCCGTGTCTGACCTCATCCACACCACGAGCCAAGAGGTAACACAGAGGATGTACGAGCTGTTATACGATATTATCAAGAGACATCGTACAACGCTCATTTTCACAAATACTCGCAGCGGCACCGAGCGGGTTGTCTTCCACCTTAAGATGCTCGCCCGGAAGAGGGGCGACATGCCTGAGGATGCAATCGCAGCCCACCACAGCTCCCTATCTAGGGGTGTACGCCTAGACGTTGAGGAGAGGCTCAAGCGCGGCGAGCTGAGGGCTATTGTTAGCAGCACAAGCCTCGAGCTAGGCATAGATATAGGCTACATCGACGTCGTCGTCCAGATAGGGTCGCCTAAGTCTGTAACAAGGTGTCTTCAGAGGATAGGTCGTAGCGGTCACAGGCTTCACGAGACAAGCAAGGGC
Organism: Infirmifilum sp.; assembly: GCA_041287245.1. Lineage (GTDB taxonomy): Archaea > Thermoproteota > Thermoprotei > Thermofilales > Thermofilaceae > Thermofilum. The sequence continues at coordinate 8,902 of JBEULP010000023.1, forward strand.
GTGATGGTCTGTGTCGACCGTGACGACCTGGTAGAAGTAGCCATTATGATACGCGAGGCTTACCGGCACCACCTCGACAGGATTCACATTCCGCGAAACCCGCTTGATGTGCTTGCACAGCACATTGTCGGTATGGCGCTGGAGAACAAGATGAAGGTCGATGATGCCTACAGGATTGTGAGGAGGAGCTTTAGCTTCCATGAGCTAGCTTACGAGGACTTTGTAAACGTTATAAAGTATCTTTCAGGAGGGTATAGCGAGCTGGAAGGCTACAAGGTATACGGGAAGGTCTGGTTTGACCCGCAGGAGGGTGTTTTCGGCAGGCGTGGGAAGTACGCCCGGGTAATATACTCGCTCAACATTGGTACTATCCCGGACGAGGTCAGCATAAGAGTCTACACGACAGAGAGGAAGTACGTTGGGAATATTGAGGAGGAGTTCCTTGAGAGGCTGTATCCTGGCGACAGGTTCGTCTTAGGCGGAAAGGTATACGAGTTCGTGAAGAGCGAGGGCGCCGTCGCCTTTGTCAGGCCGGCTTTCGAACAGAAGCCGACTATACCAGCCTGGTTTAGTGAGATGCTCCCCCTGAGCTACGACCTAGCCTTGAAGATAGCGGAGTTTAGAGGACAAATGTTCAGGTGGCTGGAGTCTGGGAAAAATCGTGAAGAAATAGTGAAGTACTTGAAGCGTGAGTGCCGCGTAGACTCGAATTCCGCGGAGGCGATACTGGGATACTTCCTAGAGATGTATTATTTCCTGAAGAGTCTAGGTATAGAAGACTACCCGAGCGACAAGGTTATCCTTGTCGAGAAGTGGGTTGACGAGCAGGGAAGACTACACCATGTGTTCCACACTCTATTTGGGAGGAGAACCAACGACGCCCTCAGCCATGCTTTGGGCTACCTTGCCTCGAAGACGACGGGTTCAAACATAGGAATAGCGCTACACGACAACGGGTTCGCCTTGATATACCCTAGAGGGGTGGAGCCGCGTGTAACGCTACGAGACGTGAAGCCCGACGAGCTCGAGGAAATCCTTGAGAAGGCGCTGATCAACACAGAGCTTATGCGGAGAAGATTCAGACACGTAGCCGCGCGGGGCCTTATGATCCTAAGGAACTATAAGGGACATGAGATTAGCGTGGAGAGACAGCAGTTGAACGCAACCACGTTATTGAAGGTTGTTAAAAGGTGGAGCGACTTCCCCTTGTTAAAGGAGACATATCGAGAGATACTTGAGGACTACATGGATATCCACCATGCCCGTGAGGTACTTGCCAGAATACAGGATGGGTCGTTAAGAATAGTGGAGACCCCGCTGCTAGACACGCCGAGCCCCTTCGCCTATAATATTGTCCTCGAGGGGCTGAGTGACATAGTTCTAATGGAGGACAAGCGCGCTCTTATCGAACGCTTCCACGAGCAGGTTATGAGGAGAGTGTCGCAGCTCCTAAAGCTTGAGGAGAAGAGCTGAGCTTGACCTGAACTTTTTCCAGTCAACCCTATAACCGTACATTCGTTCTAGTCCCTTAAGAAGCCTTTCAAGCTCCAGGATGCCTTTAGCTAGCTCCTCCCTCCTCTGAGCGAATTCCCTGGCTAAAGGACAGTCCTCGTCAAGCACCACGCCTCTGTCCTCGTCGAAGACCAGTGGGTATAGCCTGCAGCCCAAGGGTCTGTGCTCATATATACGGCAATGTCCGTTTGCCTCATCATAGAACACGCAGCGCCCGTCTACATTTTTCAACCTTAGAAAACCTCCTCTGCGCTCAGCCACTGCGTCAAGGTTTAAGCCCAGGCTTTTGAGTCGCTGGACGTCTTCCTCGAGTAAGATCATCTCGGTGTTTATGCAACACTTGCCGCATTTCAAGCAGTAGGGGCTCTCGAACATTTAACGTCCCAAGTAAAGTTTTAATCCTTCACAGTATTTTTAAGTCACGTGACCCTGTCTATATTTTTGATTGTTTTAGGCTTTTTGATGGTTATTCTAGGCTTCATTATCCTCCTCTTGTTAGCGTTCCCGAGGCATGGTTCCTCGCAAGGCGAGGTGAGGGGTGGGGGTGTCTTAATAGTCGGGCCCTTACCTTTAGTTTTCGCGTCTGACAGGGCCATAGCTAGAGAGTTACTACTCCTAGCGTTAATGCTTACAGCTGTGACACTTCTCCTATTCGTTGTCCTAGCCGGGTGGCGGCTGTGAGGAGGGAGGATATAGGTTTGTCTCTTGTTCTACTAGGCTTCCTAGTTATAGTCGTTGGAGCGCTTCTGGCAGTAGTGGAGCACGGTGAGACAGGAGGTTCGGTGGGTGGTTGCGTCTTAATCGGCCCGGTTCCGATCTGCTTCGGTTATGGGGAGGTAGGGGGGTTCTTGATGCTTGCTAGTGCTGCGGTTATGCTTGTGTTGATGCTTTGCTACGTAATCTTGTATGTTCTAACAAGGCGCTACGAGAGAGGTGTCGAGAACTCACTATAAGCTTGCACTTCTTTTAGTTAAATGTCGATTTGTATTAAGCCTTCCGTTAAACATTAATACGAGGTATTAATAAATATCCTCCAACATATGGCGATGCCTGAAAGCCTCTACGAGCTACTTGTAACCATAGTCCAGCTATACGAGTCGAGCAGACGACCCGTGACCAGCACCCAGATAGCGGAACACCTCGGTAAAAGCGACGGCACAGTCCGGAACACCATTTCCGCGTTGAAGGCGATGGGGTTAGTCGAGGCACGGACAGGTCCAAACGGGGGTTATATCCCAACTGTGAAGGGTTTGGAAAGCGTTAAGTCCCCTCAGCTTATGGAGCGCTTCTGGGAGCCGATACCCGTGGTTATTAACGGTATGCTCAGCAAGATTTACGCGCTAGAGCTAGACCTTGTCGGCATAACAGACCCCACGGGGGTGAAGGCGGTGCTTAGGGTAGCTGGCAGCATGCACCAGCTCAGGGAGAACACGAACATCAGGCTTGGGCCTACTCCCAGGACGCGCCTGGTTATAGCTGGTAAGACGACAAATGTGGACTTTAAAAGGAGAGAGGTACTCCTATCGGTAGAATCTCTGGTAGCAATACCCAGGATAACGGCTGTAGAGGTTATGACCCCTAACCCTCTCGTAGTCAGTGAGGACGAGCCTCTCTCGAGCGTTGCCGAGCTATTAATAGCTCAGGGTATCAGGGCTCTCCCGGTTGTCGACTCACAGGGCAAACTCCGGGGACTCGTGACGGCTTCCCACGTAGCTGAGGCCTATGCCAGTGGGGACTACTCGGCGAGGGTGGGGAAGTATATGGACAAGGAGTTCGTATCTATAAAGCCTGAAACAGATATACTGGACATTATGAGGATCCTGGCTAGGAAGAGCACTGGAAGAGCGATAGTGGTTGACGCGGAGGACAAGCCCCTAGGGATTGTTACAAGGACAGACGTACTTAACAAGCTTGTAAGCTTCACCCTAGCTTAAAAAACAATAAATTTGGGAAGATTTTAAACCGTTTTCCCAACAATGGCACGCAGCTCCTCTATAGCCGCGGGATCCTCAATTGTCGAGATATCCCCCAGCTGTGACTCACCCTTGACTATGCCCTTTATAACTCTACGCATTATCTTCCCGCTCCTCGTCTTCGGAAGCCTCTTTACGAAGAAAATCCCCGCAGGCCTTGCGATCGGACCTATACTCTCCGATATATACTCCATGAGCTCCTCCTCCAACTTCACCGTAGGGGAGAAACCTTCGCGGAGCACGACGAAGGCCACGGGAACCTCACCTTTAATCGGGTCAGGCTTGCCTATAACAGCCGCCTCGGCGACAGCTGGGTGGGATACGAGTGCGCTCTCAATCTCCATCGTGCTTATCCTATGAGCCGCGACCTTCAACACCTCATCGGCTCTCCCTAGAATCCAGAAGTAACCGTCCTCGTCCTGCATCGCGTAGTCCCCCGGATAGTAGCATCCTGGGAACCTGCTCCAGTACGTCTCTATGTACCTCTTAGGGTCGCCCCAGACGCCCAGCAGCATCCCAGGCCATGGCTTCTTTATTACGAGTAGACCCTGCTGGTTGGGTGGAGCTTTTGTTCCATCCTCGTTTAAAACTTCTGCCTCAACCCCGGGTAGTGGTAGCGTGGCGCTGCCAGCCTTTAACGGTATCGAGTCTACCCCTATGGCAGGAGCTATCATGAAACCGCCTGTTTCGGTCTGCCACCAGGTGTCAATTATCGGGCACCGCTCATGCCCCACGACCTTGAAGTACCACTCCCAAGCCTCGGGGTTTATCGGCTCGCCAACGCTTCCCAGAACCCGAAGCGAGGATAGGTCGTGGGTCTTGACCCAATAGTCTCCATACCTCATGAACATTCTAATAGCAGTCGGTGACGTGTAGAAGACTGTGACACCATGCTTCTCGATTATGCTCCAGGTTCTGTCCGGCTGGGGATAATCTGGGGCCCCCTCATACATAACTGTGGTGAGCCCGTGAACTAAGGGGCCGTAGACGACGTAGCTGTGCCCCGTGATCCAGCCTATGTCGGCTGTGCACCACCATATGTCCTCGTCGTTAGGGTTAAACGTCCACTTGAGTGTCCAGTATACCCATGTGAGGTATCCTCCGGTGGAGTGATAGATGCCTTTAGGCGAGCCGGTTGTCCCTGAGGTGTAGAGGATGAAAAGAGGGTGGTTAGAGTCGAGCTTCTCAGGCTCGACATAGGTGTTCCTACTTATGCCCTCCATGAGCGAGTGTAGCCAGAAGTCCCTCCCGTCTACCATGTTAACATCCACCCCCGCGCGTCTCACCACTATCACGTTCTCCACCGAAAAGGTCTGCTCGAGGGCCTTGTCCGCTATTTCTTTGAGCGGGACGACCTTTCCACGTCTAAACCCGCCGTCGGCTGTGACTAGGAGCCTTGCCTGGGAGTCGTTTATCCTCTTAGCAAGGGAGTCACTACTGAAGCCGGAGAACACGACTGTGTGTACAACGCCTATCCTGGCTGCGGCAAGCATGAATATTGGGAGCTCTGGAATCATGGGCAGGTACAGGGCTATCCTGTCACCTGCTTTTAACCCAAAGTTTTTGAGGAGGGCGGCGGCGCGGTTAACCTCTATGTAGAGGTCCCTATAAGTGTACTTTCTAACTTCGCCGTCCTCGCCCTCCCATATCAGGGCAACCTTGTTCTTCCTCCAGTTCTTCACGTGTTGATCCAGCGCGTTGTAGCTTGCGTTTATCTTGCCACCTACAAACCACCGATAGAAGGGTTTTTGCGAGTCGTCTAGAACCTTATCCCAAAGCCGGAACCATTGTAGCGCCCTCGCATGCTCGTCCCAGAACTCCTCGGGGTTTTCAAGCGATTTTCTCCGCAGCTCTTCGAGCCTTGTTGTAAGCAGTTTCTTCTGCTCTACGGGCAAAACACCCATCGTTGATCGATTAAAGCCTCTAATACAACTGTCTAAGTAGATTTCTAGTAATCTATCATGATAATACATGACAGTTCACAGGAAACGCCGTCTTAAACTCCATTTTCCGATTATGCTTAGAGTATTGAGGGTTAGGCGTAACAGGGCTATAATGGAGTATGTAAATGTGGATTATGTTGCGGGGGTCTGATCCTGAATTTTATTCGAAAATATCCTGGAAAGGCTTTTATGAATCTACTTTTCGAATCCTATATGCAGCCGGCAGAACTTGTTGACCCTGAGGAAGCTTTAAGAAATTTTTCTAAGGAAGACATCAGATACGTAAGCATTATTTTCCAGGATCTTGAAGGGTGGCTACGTGAGAGGCTGATAAGGGCAAACAAGCTGAAAAGCCTATGCGAGGAGACCCGTGTAGACGGCTACTCCATCGGTTTTATGCCCGTGGAGGACTCAGACCTCATACTCAAGCCTGACCCTTCAACGGCTCGCCTCTTAGAGTCGCCCATTGGGAAAACATTAGTCATGGTGGGAGACCTCTACTATGAGTCAAGGCCTCTCCCTCACTACCCGCGGCACATCCTCCGCGAGGCGCTCCGTGGCGCTCACTCCGAGGCACGCGTAGGGCTGGAAGTCGAGTTTTACCTTACAACGGAGGGCAAGCCTGTGGACAGAGGCTACTACTGGTCCCCTATTTTGCTCCAGGACGTGGTCGGCGAGGTTGTTTTAACCCTCGAGAAGGCTGGAGTAGAAGTGCGCTCCGTACATCACGAGGTGGGACCCGGGCAGTATGAGGTTCTCCCTGGACCGATGCCACCGCTTGCCGCCGCAGATACCATCCTAATAATGAAGAAGGTTATCCACTCCATCGCCCATAAAAACGGCTACAACGCCACCTTCATGCCCAAGCCTTTCGCAGGGCTCCCAGGCAGCGGGCTGCACCTCCACCTCAGCCTTCACCGGGATGGGAAGAACATCTTGTTTGAGGATGGCGCTGTTACCGAGGATGGCCAGGCCTTTATAGCTGGGCTACTCGCAAACGCAAGGAACTCGGCGCTGCTGACGAATCCCACCGTAAACTCCTACAAGAGGCTGACCCCAGGGTATGAGGCCCCGGTTCTCATCGCCTGGGGTGTCGGGAACAGGTCAGTCCTCGTTAGGGTTCCCAGGGGAAGCAAAGGGTTTGCAGGGACGGTTGAATACAGGCTCCCCGACTCCTCCGGGAACGTCTACCTGGCCATAACTGCGGCTGTCCTAGCCGGGCTCCAAGGCGTCCGAGAAAGACTAAAACCCCCACCACCCTGCAACGCTAACGCCTACAACCTTAAAGGCCTCGAAGCTATTCCCCGAACCCTTGGAGAGGCGGTGGAGCACGCGTCAAACCTAAATCTGTTTGAAGGCGAGGCCAGAAAAACGATCCAGATGCTAGCCAACCTAAAGCTCAAGGAGTGGGAAGACTACCTCAAAGCCACAAAAGGGCAAGATTCAGCAGGGATCACCCAGTGGGAAATAGAAAAATACTTTGAAAGATAACCTCTATTTAACCCACTCCTCTAAATCTGGAAGTGTGATGCACGTCTAAGTAAGCTCTGAGCCTGATTGCTTAATGCCGAGTGAACACGCGCCCGTACAGAGGATTAGTTCGTCCAACCATTCTCTCACGCAATAGCAATACGTGTAATAGCAGCGTGGGAGGAGTTGAAAACTTGTATTTGGACTAATATATGCAGGGTTTACCCTGCTGGAAGCCTCGCGATTTATAGCTATGAATGAGTGAAAAAGGCTGTTAGTCTTGGTCTTGTCAGATACGTTAAAAGAGGCTAGGTGCATATCCCTCCGAGCTAAACCGTGATTTGGGACGGGCTCCTTATAGAAGACAATAATAGGTTATGTTTGGGGAGATTAATGGCGGTTGATCCTGGCTGTTTCTTTAGCTGCGAAGTTTTTGGAGGAGCTCGAGGCTGACTCCAGGCTTAGGAAGAGGCTTACAGAGCTTTTAGTATCTGAGCCTGATGTGAGGCTTACACTAATCAAAGCTGTTTTAGCAGAAGTTGTCACAAAGCAGGACATAAGAGAGCTTAGGAGCGAAATAGCCCAGCTGAAAGGCGAGATAAGCAACGAAATAAACGGGCTCAGAAGCGAGATATCCCAGCTAAGAACAGAGATAGGCGAGATCAGAAAAGATGTATTTTTGCTTAGGGGCGAGATGGGGAGCTACTTGAAATGGACAATTGGGATAATAATCACAGTATGGGGGGCAACTGTAATACCAATACTACTTAAGCTAATAGGGGCAATATAACATATTTTTTGAGAGAAATAGACGCCCCTACCTCGCATCAAAATGCCTTGCATCCAACTTTTACATCCGTCATGAAATGCCAGTCTACTCTTGACGACCCGACAAGTCTCGTGTTGTTCTCGTCGACAGAGGTTAGAGGTAGTTTAGCCTCCTTCTGT
>JBEULP010000024.1:0-4057 GCA_041287245.1 Infirmifilum sp.
CTCTCGGATGAACTCGGCTGAAAAGTTTCCCCTGATCCGCCCGATGCTCTCTCTAAGCCTATCCATCTCCAGCTTAAGCAGCTCAGCCCTCCTCCTCCTGACAAGCTCCTCCAGGAAGGCTTTAACCTCCCTAGTATAATCTACTCCAAGCCTATCAAGCTCCTCCTTAAGCCTCCTGGGAATTCTAAAACTAACCACTACGCTCAACGTAGACGCCGAAAATAATCTATAATTGTAAACATATAAGGTTTACACGCGCATCGAAATGCCGTAAATCGCCCCATGAGTGACCCCCTGTCCGCCCTGGAGGTGCGGGGGCTCCCTTTAGGGGGTTCACTGGCTTACGGTGTACCAACTTCATTTTCACCGCTTCACAGCTAGTGGCTTTACGCCCCTCCTCACAAAGAAGTCCACCTTCCCAGCAACGCCCAACCTGCTGCTCAGCTCCGCCTCTCTTCCAACGATCTCAAACCTCCTCCTCACCTCAGCTCCTACCTCCTCCTGAGCCTTCCTCCCAAGATCAGCCAGAACCCCTTCTGAGACTCTATCCAGAGGTAGTTCTTGTAGTAAAAGAGGAGGGACAGGAGAAGTACTCCTCAACCTCCCTTACGCTAAGGAGCGCCTCTCCCAAGCCCCCTCTTTTATGTAGGAGCGCATCCTGATCTCTGTCGCATATCGGAAACACACCTATCCTGTCAGATAGCCCCAGATTCTGCCCCTGAGAACCTCCTCCATGTTTCCCCCTCCTGGCTTCTCATCCCTCCTATGAAAGCACTCTTCTGTATTCTGCTCGAAGCCCGGAGGGTCAGGCTCACCCTGGTTTAGGAGTACAGGGACGTCGAATCGTTCAACCTGGTGGCGGAGAAGAGGGGCACGAAGTACCCGGGTGAGGTGGTTTACGTGACGGCCCACATCGATAGCGTCTACGGGGTAAGAGGGCGGTCGACAACGCGGGGGGCTCTGCGCTCGCCGTTGCCCTAGCGAAGGCGCTCAGCAGCGCCCACACGAAGCGAACCCTTCGCTTCGCGCTGTTCACTGGGGAGGAGCTAGAGCTTCACGGCTCGCTCACGTTGAAGCGCGCAAGGATGAGATGAAGAGCGTTGTCCTCGTCGTGAACCTGGACGTGCACGGCAGCGCCCTAGGGGCTACGCGGGCTGTGGTGGCAGGTTCAAAGGGCCTTCGCAGCTCCCTTGAGTTCGTCGCCAAGAGAATCGGTGTGAAGATCGAGACTTCCAGGGACGTCATGTCCAGCGATAGCGCCAGCTTCTTGAGGCACGGGGCTCCCTCGGTCAACATCCTCAGGTCGGGGGGCAAACAGCGCTATACACACAGTCGAGGATTCCCCGGAGCACCTACACCTAGTTGCGTTCGAGCTGCCCGGTGCCCTAGCACTAAAGTACGTCCGTGAGGTAGTCAACGCCAAGGAGGTGCCCGTCGAGCACGAGCTACCGGAGGAGGTCAAGAAAAAGGCCGACGATTACTTCAGGAAGCGCCTCAGGATCTTCGGGTGAAGCGCCTCAGCGCAAGGATTAGGATCGCGGCCAGCACGAGCGCTACCGCAGCGAGGATGCATGTAGCGCTAAAGCCCCCACCCTCCGGTGTTGTCGGCGGGGAGGCAGATGGCGATGCTCCTTCCACGCTGACTTGGGTCTCGGTCAGCGCGCGCTGGCCCGAGGCAGACCACGACTCGACAACGACCCTAACTCTGCTGCCTTTCGCGACTGCTGTGAACGTAACCTCCTCGCCAGGGTTGAGCAAAGGCAAGAAGGCGGCGTAGGACGTAGAGTTGACCGGTAGACTGTAAACGTAGAAATCACTCGGCTCCCTGGCTAAGCCAACCGTGGCGTTGACGACTGCGACCCTGGTCACTACAACAGCCTCGCCTCCAACGTTCCTGATTGCCACCCTAATGATATTTCCCATCGCTGAGGCGTTTACGGCAACACGGGGGACTACCCCTGCTGGCGGCTGCCAGTCCTTGTAGCGCGAGGCGTACTCCCTGGTGATGCGCAGGTACTCGAAGCCATATTCCCTGCTCGGCTCCACCTCCGTCCCCTCGTGCCACTCGTTCCACGTGCAGATCAGGATCATGTCCGGGTCACTCGCCAGCGCGGCCTCCCACGTCTTCCTGTAGTACGCGCCCCCATCCCTCGGCACGTACCCGCCCGGTTGACGTATCTTCCTATCATCGTAGCCGGGGCTCACCGTAGCGGCCCAGAGCTTCTGAAGGGCTTCCCCTTCGCTGAGGCTCAGGAAGGATCTAACGAGCCTGGCCTCCTCGGTGTAGGCTGATCGGTGGTCCTTGATCCAGATCGGGTTGTACGTGTAGAGGCCATCGAAGACGGTCAAGTAGGCGGTGTCGAACGAGTCGGCGATGTAGATGGCCCTCTCGCCAGTCGAGTTCTCAACCTTCCTCAGAACGCTCTTCCAAAACTCCGGTGTGCGTCCGTAAGCTCCGACAGCGTAGACGAATATGACCGGTTTACCTTCAACGCGCAGGAACGCAGGGTGGCTGGAGTACTTCTTCAGGACGTAGGACAGCTCGCTCGCGATCTGATCGGCCGTGAGCTCACGCACCGACTCGTAGTAGATGGTTACGTTGAAGCCCTCCTCGGCGGCGACGTCTAGGATCCAGGAGAAGGCCTGGTCCATGAATGTTCCCGGCCCCCAAAACGATACGAGGAAGCCGTCGACCCCCGCTGCCTTCGCCATTCTGATGTGTGACCTCACGACCCTTAAGTCCCATGAATCGTAGGGACCAAGTAGTGGGTAGTCTGTTGCGGAGCCTATCTCGTTGAAGGAGACGCGCTCCCAGTGGAGCTCCTTCATAGACGCTCCCTGCGGGTTGGCGTACCACGGGTAGTAGAACGCTAGAACGAGGCGGGGGACTGGCATCTTCCTCAGGAGGATGCGCTGAGCGCCGGCACCCACGAGCGCTGACTTGGGTAACAGCGCAGAGCGCGGGTTGCTGCCCCCACTACCCGGCACTACGCCCGAGTTGGTAAAGATCCAGGCGAGCTTTAGATCGCCGCCCACCCTAACGTACACCCTCACAGTCGTGTACTCTACATCCCCCTTTTTGACTGTGATGTTGACAGCATCATCTGTGAACAGCAGAACCCACTCAACGCGCACCACAACGCGCGTCGTGTCGTACTGCCTCTTGCTGATTTGTATGCTGCCGCCGGCGGCTTGAACCCTCAGTTCCGGCGCGGATGAACCCTCGACAATGGTGTAGCTCGAAGCTGTGAATCCCTCAATGCTCACCGTCGTCCAGTCGGACTTCGTTTCAACCTCCAGGACGACGTTGTAGGCGGGTAGTTCTTGGGCGAGCACAGCTGCTAAAGCGAGTACCACTATAAAAGCTAAAGCGCACAGCGGGGCCAGCACGTGGAGTAGCATCGGATTCCTTCCATGGGCTTTTGTAAGCCTCCTAGCAGTCTCAAGAGATCCAGTAGGGTTCTTGGAGATGGAATCAACCCACTTCCCTATCTGGGAGTAGTCCTTTGTGTAGGAGGAGAACACCTCCTTCCACAGCTCCATCATCCCACCTAGCTGCTAGAGGCCTTAAGTAAGTGAAGCTTATAAGCTTCGCTTTGTAAGAACAGTTCTCGGCTCCAAGCAAGAGAGCGCAGAGGAGAACATATCTATGATAACTTTCTGGTTCTCCGGAGGCTTCAACAACCTAGGATTCTATGGAAGCTTCTGCAAAGAATCCTTGAAGCGGGATGAGCGGTTAGCAAGTGAGGGTAAAGCCTTCTTGTATGCTATCCAGATCACGGCAGCTGTCGATTAACGTCTTAATGCAAAGAGGATTGAAAGCTTCCTCCTTGAGCTAATCAGGTAGGAGGAGGTTTTTACCGCAATCGGTCATGATTGAGACTACTTGATCCACCAGAGCCCTTCTGAAACTCTCAGGAGCTAGCTCAGATCTGGAGCTAGGTCCTCCGTCTTCGTCTAAGATCCCCTCTCAGATCCATATGCTTTATCCTCAACTATCGCTATTATGTCATCGTTCTTTATCACCTCTCCCGTCAGGAAAAGCTTGTATGCTACC
>JBEULP010000025.1:0-8861 GCA_041287245.1 Infirmifilum sp.
GATTACGATAGATGGGAAGACCTACAACACGAAGGAGCTCGTTGACCGCTACTTCGCCACGACGGACCCCGCGGAGAAGAAGAGAATTATCGAGACACTTGCCTACGTCACCCACGAGTGGCTGCCGGGCATCGCCTACCTCCAGAAGAAGATGATGTGGCTACACGTGGACGGTATCCGCGCGACCGGCTGGCCGAATGGTTACCACCCAGTCTACTCCGCCTGGATCGGCGGCGGTGAGCCGAAGATAATCATACTGCTGATGAGGCTGGGGCTCATAAAGCCGGCTGGTTGAGCTAAACTCAAATTATGATTTTTTTCTCACTGGTGAACCTCGTGGAGTGGCTTATTAGGCATTTCTCTAGGGGTCTGCTCTATGCAGCTCTAACGATCCTTCTCTCGATGCACATCACCTTCATCCTCGTGAACAATATGCCCGGCGACCCCGTCGAGAGGATAGCGAGGGAGCTGATGTGGCAGCAGGGATACTCGTACGAGGAGGCTTACAGGATGGCATCGGTCACCTACGCCCTCGCGGCGGGAAACAAGACACTCCTAGAGAGGTACATTGGGTACATTGGGCAGCTCGTGAGGCTGAACCTTGGGTACTCCTTCACCTACGGCACTACGGTGAACCGCGTGATACAGGAGAGCTTGCCGTGGACTCTCCTCATCAGCGTACCGGGGATAGCGATCGGCTTCCTGCTAGGTGCGTTTCTCGGCTCGCTGAGCGCTACGAAGAGGAAGACGCGCACAGACACTTTCCTTCTAGCGCTCTTCACAGTTATCGACTCTACCCCTAGCTTCCTCATAGCGCTCCTCCTAATCTTCGTCTTCGCCGTGAACCTGGGCTGGCTGCCAGCTCAAGGTGCAACAGAGCCCGGCATACGCCCTGGATTCACCCCTGAATACATCCTGGGCATCGCTAGGCGGGCAGTCCTGCCGATACTCTCGTACGCGGTGCCAGCGGCGGCGGGTTGGTACTTCACGATGAGGAGCATGGCTGTAAGCGCGCTGGGGGAGGACTTTGTGCTCTTCGCGTACGCCAGGGGTGTCGAGGAGGGTAGGATTGTACGGGGGTACATCATGCGGAGCGGCTTGCTGCCCATGGTAGCTGGCCTCGCGATCGCTTTTGGGTTCATAATAGGTGGGAGCCTTCTCATCGAAACCATGTTCTCTTACCCTGGGATGGGTTACCACTTCGTTGTCGGGTTCAGCAACCACGACTACGGCTTGCTGCAGGGGCTATTCCTAGCTCAGGCTGTGACGCTGTCACTCGCGAACCTGATAGCTGATATTTTATATCCGGTGCTGGATCCGAGGGTGAGGTACGAGTGAGCTGGTCGCTAGCTGGGGGCGAGCAGCTAAGGGCTTTCGCACGTGGGCTCCTCGTTAACAAGCAGGCGCTAGTCTCGCTGGTAATGCTCGTAGCCTTTGCTCTCACGGCGTTGCTCGCGCCGGTTATAATCGACCCATCGCTTATCCAGATAGACCCGGGGAAGCGGTACTTGTGGCCTTCGCCTGAGCACCCACTCGGAACCGACCACATGGGGCGTGATATCCTGCTCCAGCTAGCCCTCGGGGCTACTGACGTCTTCAGGACCGGCTTGCTCATCGCAGTCATCGCGATAACGCTGGGAACGCTCATTGGCCTCTACGCTGGGTACTCGGGAGGGAGAAAGGATCGTGCGCTGATGACCATCACGGACACGATGATGCTCATACCGTCGTTTCCCCTTGTTCTGATTCTCATCGCGATCCTCGGGCGCATGGACATCCTGGCGATCTCGGCGGTGGCCTCCTTGACTATGTGGATGGGATACGCGAGGGGGATGAGAGCCCGCACGATGCAAGTCAAGGCAATGCCGTTCGTGGAGGCTTTGAAGGGCCTGGGGCTCAGCAACACCAAGATCATCTTGGGGGAGGTTTTCCCCCTGGTGGCGCCCTACATGATCATCGAGTTTGTCCGAACATTCAGGGGCGGGGTCTTCGTGATAGTAGGCCTCGCCTTCCTCGGGGTGACACCTTGGTCTCCCTACAACTGGGGGACAATGCTCAACGTCGCCTACTTCCAGGCGAGGTCCATCTTCATGCCGCAGGGTTTTTGGCACTGGTTCTCGCCTCTCATGGCCATCGTTCTGCTCGAGTGGTCCCTCGTGGAGTTCTCGAGGTATTTGGAAGAGGTGCTGAATCCGAGGTTGAAGGAGTATGAGTAGCGAGGAGGTGTTGCGCGTTAACGACCTCGTCGCCGACTACGTGGTCAGGGAGGGGCTGATCAGGGCGGTGGACCACGTCTCCTTAAGCGTTAAGCGGAACGAGGTGCTGGGGCTCGTAGGGGAGAGCGGCAGCGGGAAGACCACGCTCATCCAGGCGGTCACGAGGGTCGGCCCGTACAACATGCGGGTATCGGGCTCCGTGCTATTCAAGGGGGTAGATCTACTCAGGCTCGATAACCGGGAAGTCCACCGCATGAGGGGGAGGCTAATAGCCCAAGTGTTCCAGGCTGCCCAGGACTCCCTGAACCCGTTTATGAGGGTGTGGAACCACTTCCTCGAGACATACAGATCGCATGATCCAAGCGTGGAGGAGGAATTAGTGCGAGAGAAAGCGCTCGCTTACCTCTCCGACCTAGGCCTCCCAGAGAGAGTGCTCAGCATGTACCCGCACCAGCTAAGCGGGGGGATGAAGCACAGGGTCGTCATCGCCTTAGCGCTCCTCCTCGAGCCCGAGCTGGTATTCCTCGACGAGCCTGTCTCGGCGCTAGACATCCTGACCCAGAAGCAGGTGATCAGGAACCTTGTAGAGCTGAAGAAGGCAAGGAGAACCACGATGGTGTACGTAACACACGACATCGACAGCCTTTTCGAGCTAGCCGACCGTTTAGCGATCCTCTACGCTGGCGTGCTGGTAGAGGAAGGTGATACGGGCAGCGTCGTAAAGGAGCCACTCCACCCGTATACGCGGGGCTTGATCCAGAGCTTGCTTACCGTTGACGTAGACGTTTCGAAGGTAAAGTCGATCCCGGGCTCCCCACCAAGCCTGCTTCTGCACCTTAAGCAAAAGGGCTGTCCCTTCGCCGAGCGGTGCCCCTGGGCTACGGAGAAGTGCCGCTCGCAGAGGCCTGCGCTTATCGAGGTTAGTGGTGGTCGTAGAGTCGCGTGCCACCTCTATGGGTGATGGGAGTGGAGCAGGAAATAGTCAGCCTGCGGGATGTGAGTGTGACCTTCAAGCAGAGGAAGACGTCTATCACGGCAGTACGCGGCATTTCCCTCGACCTTAGGAGGGGTAAGATCATCAGCGTAGTGGGAGAGAGTGGTAGCGGAAAAACTACTTTGGGCAGGGTGATTACCCTGCTTGAGAGACCCACGCAAGGATCCGTGCTGTACAAGGGTGTGGACGCGTGGAGCATGAAGCCGGAACGCTTCATGAAGGTTAAAGTCAAGCTCCAGTACGTGTACCAGGACCCCTACTCCTCCCTAAACCCCGTGAAGAGCGTGTACGAAACACTTGCAGCGGTAATCAAATCGCACAGGAAAGAGCTCGGCCCACAGGACATAAGGGGCCGCGTCGTTGAGCTCTTAGAGCTCGTTGGCCTAACTCCTCCTGAGTACTTTCTCAATAAGTACCCGCACCACCTGAGCGGGGGAATGAGGCAGCGGCTGAACATCGCGCGAGCCCTTATACCGGATCCAGAGGTACTGGTCGCCGACGAGCCTGTCTCGATGGTAGATCCCTCCCTGAAAGTCTCCATCCTCGACCTCCTGCGGGACTTGAACGCGAAGCTTGGTGTCTCCATAGTTTATATAACACACGAGCTAGGCACAATAAAATACCTTGCGCCTGATTCGAAGATGCTGGTGATGCTTAGGGGGGTCGTCGTCGAGGAGGGGATGGCAAGAGAAGTAATCGAGAAGCCCCTTCATCCATACACAGTCGCTTTGCTGGCGTTTAGCTCCGCTCTCGACCCTTGGCTGCTTTCCAAGCGGGAGCTCTTCACGCGTCAGCCAAAACGTGCGCTGAGCACCGACGCAAAGGGCTGTCCGTTCGCCGACCGGTGCCCCTGGGCCAGGGAGAACTGTGCGAAGAGCTTGCCGCCGCTCGCGTCAGTTGATGGCCGCCGCGTGAGGTGCTTTTACGCGGATGAGGTCAAGGGTGCCCTAGGGTGATGATGCCTTGAACCCCCTCCTGGGGAGAACTCTCTTCACCCTCGCGACCCTAGGGATATTATCCTCCCTGCTCGTGCTTGTTTCCAATCCCTCGCCACCAGCCCTCGTCGCTGCGGTGCTGCTCCTACTGGTGTCGGCTCTTCTCGCAGCCGCGGTGGTGGTCAGTGTGAGGAGAGAAGTTGAGGCGGAGACGCCGATGCATCAAGAAGAAGTTCGCGTTTCTAGTCGGCACTCACCCTTATTCGGTGAGCCTCGAAGTCCTCGTAGCGAGCCCCAAGGCCCCCAATGGAAACTCTAGCGCCGTCCGCTGTCAGTAGGTCGATGCTAGTAATGCCTCTGAGCTCCTCGCGCCGGATGCCGACCACGTAGCCCTCGACGGTGCCTTTTTCACGGGTTTTCACCCAGAACCCCTCGGCTGTGACACGGACCTTCGAGCCTGCATCCTGGAGGATCCGCACCATATCCACCGCCCTAGCTATACTGCGGAAACGCTGCTCGCGAAGTTCCCTGCCTAGCCTCACGCTTACCGCTTTAGACCAGCGACGAAGAACATCGAAGAAGTACATTGTTACAAGGCCCATGAGCTCAGGGTCCTCGATGTAGTACACCGTGGGCTCTTTGCCGTTCGGGAAGCCGGTGACGAGCCAGGCCTTGCTCAAGTCAGCAATAAAGAGAGTGGGGCCAAAGGTGGGTTTGTACAGCACTTCTTCGAAGGGTAGCTGTCCCCCGGGCTCTTGGTCGTAGATTATCAAGCACGTGGAGAGGCTCTCAAGCTTCGAAACTATTTCCTCCGACCTGAGCATCGTGCTGAGGGTGGCACCGTAGACCGCGAGTAGTAGCTCGTCTTCGGCTTTGAGCACGGCTTCGCGCACAGCGGTGGAGTACGCAGAGTAGCCGTGAGAGATCCAGATATCCTCCTTGGTGGCGGAGGAGAGGAGCTCCCGGTTGCGGTAGAACTCGATTATCCCCTCCAGTTGGATCTGCATCCGGGAAACCTCTGCATCGATGAACGCCTTGAAGGCTAGGGAGGGCTCGACCAGCGTGTACCTGATGGGCTTGCCCTTACTCTTCCTGACGAGGCCCTTAGACACGAGGTTATCCATCACATCATAGATGCGGGGCTGGGGGATCCTCGCTAGCTTTAGGATCTCAGTGGACGTTAACGTCCCGTGCTTTAGGAGAGCTAGGTAGGCGTTTGCCTCATACTTCGTGAAGCCCAGCTTCATAAGCCTTGAGAGGACGTCCTCCTCGCTCAAGTTTGATGCACCCCGGGATTGTACGACGAGGGCTTACTTGAAGTTGACTACTGAGATACGCGGCTCTTCGCCACACTGCAGAGTCACCGCGTACACGTTTCCACGGAACTTGACCTTGACCGACAACTTCCGTATACCATCCGGGCATGAGGGCACGAACTTTAGCTCACCACCGCGTATACGGAGGCCTAAGACACCGTAGAGCAGGGTTAGCCAAAAGCCCCCCGCCGCGGCGACGTGGAAGCCTTCCCATGTGTTGCCGTAGAGGTCTTGGATATCCGTGGAGACGACTGTTCTAAGTAGCTGATGTGCTTCTGGGAGCTTTAGAGCCGCGGCGACGGCTGCGTAGACGGGGATGGAGAGGGAAGACTCATGCGTAGTCCTCGGAAAGTAGTAATCGAAGTTCGCCTTCATCTCCTCACGCGGCACGCCCTGTAGCAGGTCCTGCAGCAATAAAGCGAGGACGACGTCTGCCTGCTTAATGACCTTCTTCTCCGCGAGCCTGCTTAGCTCCTGGAGGGGGACTCTCCGCGGCAGGCCCTCCAACCTGGGCTCATCGTCTTGAAGATCAAAGAACCCCTCGAACTGCTCGATCACCAGGCCCTGCCTCCGGCTCAGGTACATTTTCGACCCTACGCTCCTCCACGTAAGGGCCTCATCAATAGATACTCCAAGCTCCTGCAGAGTAGAGACTTGCTTAGATTCACCTTGCCCCCCGAGAAGCTCCATAACCAGCTCGGCAGCCCGCTCGAGGTTGTACTTAGCCAAGGCGTTCGTGTAGTAGTTGTTGTCAACACCTACGTGGTACTCATCAGGACCTATCACGTCCTTCACTACGTACGCCTGCTTCCCGACATCCCACACCGCTCGGCTAACCCAGTACCTCGCTGTCTCGACAATGAGCTTTAACCCGCAGTCTGTCAGGAAGTCCCAGTCACCGGTGAACCGATGGTAGAGGTCTGCCGCAAGAGCTACATCGGCCGTCACGTGAACTTCCTTCTCCCCGGTGAGAATATCGGCGCAGTAGCATTTACCGCCTTCGAGCACCGGTATGTAGCGGGGTGTAGACTCGTACCCATCATCGACGGCCTCCCAGGGGAAACGGGCACCCTGATAGCCCGTTGCGAGCGCGTACTCCTTAGCAGCTAGGAGCGTCTTACACCTAAATCGCAGGGTCTTTTTCAAAGCGCTGGGATAGAGAGCGGAGAAGAACAACGCGAGGTACAGGTCAGTATCCCAGAACACATGCCCCTTGTAGCCGAGACCGTGCAGCCCCCTGCTGGGGATCATCAAGGCTTCCGCTTCCTCGTCTATGAGCTGAAGGAGGTGGTAGGTGTAGAAAGTGATGCCTCCGGCTAACCACTCCTCCCCATCTACCTCGAGGCCTAGCTCTTCCCACAACTCCTTCCACCTGCGCTGGTGGCTCTCGATCAACTCTTCCCACCGCAGCTCAGCAGGTGAAAGTGGGGCATCCCCTCTCCTAGAGACGAGGGTGTACCTCTCGATATCCACCTCGCCACCGCATCCACTCAGCGAGAGACCCGCTGCCATCGAAGTCCTAAATGGCGCGGCCTCACGGCAGTTTCTCGCCTTAACGACGCTGGCAATGCGTAAGCGTTCTCCGCCTGAGCTCGGCGCAATGTCTAGGACGACGGCGCCCTCCTCAAACGATACACCCTCCACCTTGAAGTGTCTCAGGCGAGTGTTGCTCCAGATGAAGGGGTTAGTCGCGAGCTCCAGCGGTAAGGTTATAGTGACCCCTTTCGGTAAGCCGCTAAACTGGATCCTCTGCATGTACATGTTCTTCTTGACTCCATGAGCCGCGTTCAAGCTTCGAAATTTGAAAGAAGTACCGTTGGTGGTTAAAATAGCGTTGGTCTCTGCCAGTCCGCTCCGCATGTCTAACCGTCTCTCAACGCTGCTGATATTAACGCTCCCCCCGTGTTGCACCGCGTAGACGGCGTTAATCCTTGGGAGTAAAGCCAGCTCGCGCCTCCAGATCGGGACATCCACGTAGTAGCCTGCTAGCAGCGTCCCAGTCTCCCACTCCTCAAGCTCAAGCTCGCCGCGGACGCCGAGCCGACCGTTAGCCAATGTAAGGAGTGTCCCTACCCAGGGCTCACGCTGCCTATCGTAACCCGTTACCCTTAGCTCGAAGGGCTTTACCGAGACCCGCATATCCTGACAAACACCTCTGGGTCAAGGCTCTTAAGGCTCTCGACAACGAGCTCTGCACCGTGGAGCGCGAGCCTGGGATCCCCGTACCCAATTGGGATTATGCCCAGCTCCACCGCTGCCCGGATACCCGACTGCGCATCGTCAACGGCGAGGTGGCAGTCTGCCTCGGCAGAGGCTGCTAATGCGTTCGCGAAGACGTCACGCTTTGTCGCGCCCGAGCCGCTCACGTCGACGTCGAAGTACATCTTGAGGGGGTTGCCGCCGTAGCTAAGGACCTCGGCTATCCTTGACGCATTCTTCGAGGCAGAAGCAAGGATATTCAAAAACCTAACCCGCGGGTGAACACGGGTCCGGGCTATAAAGTCGAGAACCTCACTATTCAGCTCCACCTCCCCCTGCTCAACTAGTGAGAGGAATATGTCGTTCTTCACTTCAGCTAGCTTACGGGCAAGCTCCTCAAGCCTCTCAGGGGCGTCCTCCCCATGAAGGTACTTGACGATGTTCCTCGCACCCTCCAGCCTAGGTCTTCCCGATACAAGAGACCTGTAGAATTCGCTCGTGAAGCCCGTCACGCCGAGCTTCTCCGCAGCAAGTTCCCACGCTTTCTCGTGAGGGGTGAATACGACCACGCCATCAAAATCCCAGATTATGGCTATCGAAGCGATCATGCTACCAGCAAGTAGTGTATATTTAACCCCAAAAAAATGTATCGGTAATATGGCTCCCTAGATCATCATGGCTCTCGCACTTCTCGCATAACCCTTCCCGTAGAGCTCGGGTAGCTCTATAAGTAGTATTCCCAACGGCACACCCCCATGCAAAGGTAGACGTAGGAATTGAGGCAGGACAAGCAAACAACACCCCCTGAGCCCTCGCCAAGCCCAGCTTGAGGTCCGGCAGCGCGGAGATCACCTGTCTGTGGAGAGCTGAGGTATGGCTCCGAAGCCAGACGCGCGCGCCAGAGCAGAAATAAGGACCAAGCGCGCAGGCACTCCACCAAGCTCCCAGAGAATTAGAAGCCAAATCCGATTTAAGTTTTCCTGTAACCCTGAACCCTCTCGACCTTCCAAGGCTTTACTCTCTCTCAAAAGTCTCGAAAGTCGTAAGCACCGTCCTGTCGAACTCGCCGCCACGGGCGCAAAGTTTTGGAGGCCCTGTGGCCGCGCGAGAAGCAGGAGGGCAGAGCCATATGGCCCTACCGCTTAAGGATCCGGGTCGAGAAACTATTCCCCAAGCCGAAGCCCAGGCCTGAGGGCATGCT
>JBEULP010000026.1:0-21347 GCA_041287245.1 Infirmifilum sp.
ATCGTTTATGCTTTCATCGACGCCTACAGGGCAAACCCCAAGGATCCCTTCAGCGAGTTCATTATCTCGAAGGTGTTACTCAGTTCACACCCACTTGTGTACGCTGTAGGCGCTCTCGTATGGATCCTGGGGACGCTAGTGTTCCTTCTAGAGCTCTCAGGGTTCACCCTGACACTCCACGGTCTGAGAAAAACAGGCTTTGGAGTCGGCAGTTGGAGCGTCGTCGACATCGCGTTGGTGGCGCTCAGCGCCGCTGTGTACGGTGCACTTCTAATATCAACTGCGCCTCTCGTAATATTCCCAGGGTTCACATGGCTTAGACCTGCCAACTCACTAGCACCCCTCTTCGGGATGTTTTTCGGCATCCCGGGCTGTTTCGGCGCGGCTCTGGGAAACCTTATCGCCGATATGGTTGGAGGATTTTTCGGCGTGGGCTCAATCGGGGGGTTCATAGGCAACTTCCTTATAGCCTACCTGCCCTACAAATTCGTCCGTGACCAAACCTTTGCCACTTCATCCTCTATTGGAGAATTCTACCTTTGGGGAGTTATCGTCCAGGCTGTTGTCAGCGCTCTCTATATCTGCTGGTGGCTCGACGTGATGCAGGGCGTTGTAGGCCTTCCGCTCTTCGTGACCTGGGGGGCGATTGCCCCCTCCATAATCTTGAACAACCTTGTTGTTACAGCTGTGCTTTCACCCATACTCGGCCGCATACTCTACCCCCTGATTAAAGGCAGAGGACTATACTGGAGAGATAGAGCCAGACCGGCCGCATAAAATTCAAATTTTTTTCTCCTCTTATATACGGTGAATCCTTTTGTTGTCCGGCATCTACGTCGAGAGGAAATCCTTCTTCCACTCCCTTGACCCCCGCGTCAAACTACTCTGGGCTACTCTAGTCCTCGTCTCCTCGATTTTAACTCAACATAATGGGTTGGAGAGCCTACCGATCTTCGCCTCCACGCTCGTGGCACTTTACCTTGCAGGCATCGGTGTTGGCTTAGCCATACTCCTGATCTTCAATGCCTCTGTCTTCCTGCTTGTCACGACCCTTATATGGGCTGGGATGTACTCGTCCCAAGGAGTACCCATCTTGGAACTTGGGTTCCTTAGGCTGACGGACGTGGGGCTGCTGGTCGCGCTTGGAAAATTCTTCTTGATAATAAACCCTGTAATAGCGTTTATAGTCTTCTTTGCGACGACCAAACCATCCCATGTCTCGTGGACCCTTGAAAAATTGGGACTACCCTCGAAGGTCTCCCTCTCCTTCATCATCGCGCTGAGCCTACTTCCATCCGTGGTGAGAGCTGTAAGGGACGTAATCGACATGCAGAAGCTTAGAGGGCTTAGCCTCGATAAGGGGAACCTATTCGAAAGGCTTAGAAAATACGTCCCCGTAATTGTCCCGGTGATCTCAAGGTTGCTGACCGACGTCTGGGATCTGAGCATGGTGTTAGCATCACGGTACGCCGGGGCTTTTCCCAGGAAAACCTACACGTTCGAGCCAAGATGGAAAAGGGTTGACTCGATATTCCTGGTGTTTTCCATGGCTTTTTACGGAGGTGTCATAGGGTGGGCGCTGCTATAACTGTTAAAAATTTGAGCGTAAGGTACGTCGGCTCTAACGCGTGGGCACTGCGGGACGTAAACCTGGGTGTCCGTGAGGGCGAGATGCTCGTCTTAATGGGGCTGTCCGGGTGCGGTAAGAGCACTCTCCTCAAGGTTCTAGCCGGGCTCATGCCCTGGGTCATCCCCGGGACGGTGGAAGGTTATGTAGAGGTAGCCGGTATCAACGTGTTATCCTCCGGGTATAAGGCACTGGCGGGCCGTGTGGGTATTGTTTACCAGAACCCGGAGGTACAGGTGATTACGAGGTCCGTGTTCGAGGAGCTCGCGATGGCACCCGAGAACCTCGGCCTGCCGAAGGATGAGGTCGTGGAGAGGGTCTACAGCGTTGCCCGGTCATTGGGGCTTGAAGACTACTTGTCGCGCGACCCTCAGACGCTCTCAGGGGGTGAGAAGCAGCTTGTGGCAATCGCAAGTGTCCTCACCATGAGACCTAGGATACTGCTTCTAGACGAGCCCACGTCGATGCTGGACCATGCTGGCACGAGGATGGTCCTAGAGCTTGTAACTAGGCTTAAGAGGGAGCAGGGGTTGACTATCGTCGCGGCGGAGCACAGGGTTGAGTGGGCAGTAGACGTCGCCGATAGAGTCGCGGTAATGAGTGAGGGTAAAGTAGTTATGGACGGTCCTCCAGAGGAGGTTTTCAGCAGAATCGAGGAAGTCGAGAAGTACGGGGTACGCCCGCCAGGGGCCAGCGAGGTTGCCTACAAGCTGACGAAACTAGGTGTGGACATAGGCATCCCCGTTAAGCTGGACAGCCTTGCGCGAAAGGTGGGGGTTCAACTATGATCACCCTTGAAAACGTGAGCTACCAGTACCCAGGCGGCCCCCTTGCGATAAGGGAGGTCTCCCTGACCATCAACCGGGGCGAGTTTATAGGCGTGATAGGTCACAGCGGGGCGGGCAAAACCACGCTAGCCAAGCTGATAGTCGGCCTTCTAAAGCCGACGAGGGGGCGAGTCTCTGTCGAAGGGCTAGACACTTCAACCACACCCGTATCCGACCTTGCCAGGCGCGTAGGCTACGTATACCAAAACCCCGACATGATGCTCTTCGCCTCCACAATATTCGAGGAGGTCGCCTTCGCGCTGAGGAACTTCGGCTTCCCCGAGGAGGAGATCCGCGATCGTGTTCTCAAAGCTCTGCGGGACATAGACCTCGAAAAACCCCTTGAAGCCTCACCCCACGCCCTGAGCTTCGGCGAGAAACACAGGCTCGCCATAGCCAGCGTGCTAGCCGTCGAGCCCGACTACATAATCCTAGACGAGCCTACAACAGGGCTGGACTATGCAAGGTGCCTCACACTATTCACCGTGCTCCGGGAGCTACGCGGAAAGGGCAAGACAATCATAGTCATCACACACGACCTAGACCTGTTAGCACGCTTCGCAGAACGCATAATCGTACTCGAAAAGGGCAGCATAGTCAAGGACGGCCCACCGTCTGAGGTTCTGGGAGACACCGGCTTCCTAAGGACACATGGCTTCATCCCAACCCACATATTGACACTTGCCCACCTACTCCAAGTGAAAGAGCTGACTCCTGAGGCCATAGCCCGAGAAATCTACTCACGCCTACGACGCTAAGCTAGCCCCGCGTTTTCTCTTGAAGTTAAAGCTTAACCTGGTAGCACAACCCTAAGCCAGCCTTATTATTTCACGCGGGAGCTTTCAGAGTCCACCAGCCTACCTATAGAAAAGCCCCCACTCGAGGAGAGCTGAGTGTATCATCTCCGCGCTTATAGAGGCTATGATCACCGCCATAAACCTTCCCATGCTCCTAACCACGTTCTTGCCGGCAACCTCTAGGAGCAGGTCCCCGAAACGCAGTGTTAGGTACACGAGGAGAGCTGCGGCGACCGTCGCTGGCAGAGTTTTAAGCAGCCCGTGGGTCGCCGTCAAAACGACAAGCGTAGTCATCGTCCCCGGACCCACGAGCAGAGGCGTGGCGATGGGCACTATAAGCGATTCCTCCGTGTTCTCGAGCATCTTCGTCCTGCTTATGCCAGACAGCATGTCGATAGCAATAACCATTAACAGCACACCACCTCCGAACCTTAGCGACGCTATACTCACATTCAAGAAGCTCAGGAGGACGCCCCCCGACACGGCGAAGACAACCATCAAAGTCAGCACGTAGACACTGGCTTTCTTGACCGCCTCAGCCTTCTCAGCCTGGCCAAGTCCTCCCACGAGGCTGGCAAAAGTGGGTAAGACGCTGACAGGGTTCAGCACAGCGTAGAGCTGCGCAGTCATCAACACGACGTCTAGAAGCCAACCCCCATCCATAACACCACCAGGGCAACACGCAATATAAGGCTTACCCGCCTACACATCGTTTACAGGGGGCCCTCTATACCCCCTTGGAGACGGAGGGGGACTCGCCCGGTGAAGGGGATTGTCTAAAGGCGGAGCCCATAGCCCACCACTGGACGGGCAGTGCGGTTTAGCAAAACCCACAGCTATGACGAGTTGAAGTGAAGACGGCGCGCCCGGAGCCCCTGAAACTCAAGGAGCTCTGTCCTGACAAACGCTTAAATATCGCGTATTCGTATAGATTACGCAAGGGTTTTTGTATGTCCGGTATAGCGAGTAGAGCCTCTCTAGAAGAGGAGATATACCTGAGATCCCTGACCGGCTACCTGGTGGGCCAACACCTACTCGAAGGATACAGCAAGGTTGCGGTGATCACATACCCGGACAGAATATGCTCCGCAATGGCCGCAGCGCTAGTCACCTCATACATCTCCAGGTCTGGGTACAGGGAGAGCCCCGCGGCCGTGCTGACCTACGAGGAGGGTAAGGAGAGGGATCTGGCTAGAAAGGTTCTTGAGCTAAAACCCGACGCCGTGTACATATCCTTCGGAGGAGAGCAGAAGCTCAGCTACGTAGGCGAGATCACCAGAAAGGTGGTCACTTCACTGTCCCAAGAGGGCTACAGGGGCTCGCTCCTCCTTCACGTTAGAGTGTGGCTCGCCACTAAACAGCTCTCGCTACTGCTCTCGGATCCCAGCCTCGCAGCCTATCTCGCATCCCTAAAGGAGATCAGGGTGTTCACGGCAGACGTTCCGAACAGGAAGTTCCTATTCCACAAGGTTGTCATCGAAGGCTCGAGCGCCAAACTAGAAAAGCTCAAAGAGGCGCCCATAACCCAAGAACACGCTAAACTCCTCTCTATATCTCTACCCCCACCCGAGTAGAACCCCCCGAAAAGAGCTTTTTCCTAGCTTACTTTCACTGGCCACCCAGGGTTTCACTAAGCGCCAGCTGCGCCCAGTTTCTTCATATACGCCCAAACAAATGCCAAAACTGTATGAAGGAACAATAAAGCTACTCCCAAATGGATTAAGGTTAAATTCGGATAACAAGAAGAATATTGTGGAGGCAGCAAGGAAGTCCCATGGCTTTGGACGCGAAAATTTTTATTAAGCATTCTTCTTAACTTTGAAATTGAAATGGCTCCGAGGATAAAGGATAGCATAAGTGAAAATTGTAAAACTTGTATATTCTATGACCCCGAGAACAGGTTCTGTAACTTCCTCTCCATGCGGGTCGACAACCCCTACAAGCCTCCTTGCGCACGAATCCCGCAGCCTCAAGCCGCGGTGCACACAGAGCGCGAAATGGATTCGAGAGGGCTCGACATTAATATTCCCCGGAGGACATACTACAGTAAGGAGAAGGGCGGTATGAGAAAGGTGGCCGCCCTACTGGTTTTAGCGTTAATAGTTTACTTGTTACTCCTGTACGAAACAATCGCGTCGATCGACGCGCGCGTGGAGAGCGCCGATTTTCCCAGCCTGGGCGACCTTATAAGCTTCCCTGCTACCCGGCGCCTCAACTTCAACGTAAAGCTCCGCCTGACCTCGAAGGGCATCCTACCTGTAACGGTAAGATCCGTCTCCTTCAAGGTCTACGTTGAGGAAGTATACATCGGCACCGTGCGGAGCACCGAGTCTTTCACGGTTGAGCCAGGTGTAGATAAAACAATACCGTTCACATTTACCCTAGACGCCTCCTCCATATCGCCCGGAGACGTAGTTTACGCGATCCAATCCGCAGCCAACCGCGGGGGAAACGTGGTTGTTAGGCTAGACGGCTACATGGAGCCAATAGTGATCCTTGTACCCGTGGAGATACCTGCTGTGCGCTCCTACACACTGAACCTGGGCTCTCCCGCTCCCCGGAGCACCCCGCAGCCTAGCGGCAAGGGCTCCACCGGGTTCCTATCAATTCAAGACGCCTACTGGACTGTGAACAATAGGATGGTGACAAGCTGTAAGCTTGGGGACACTGTCGTCGCACATGTTGTCGTTAAGGCTGAAGGGGGACCTGTCAGCGGCACCCTTACCATTAAAATCAAGGAGGATCTCGCCGCCTTACCCGACTCGGTGTACGTGGTCTCTACCCCTTATGTGAGCCTGAGGGAGGGTGAGACGAGAGACATAGAAGTGTCCTTCATAGCCAGGCGCACCAGCGGAGTCATCTTCCGCGGCTACTTTATCGAAGTCGAGGGATTAGCCTCATGGACCATGCCCAGCTCGTACCCGCCGAGGCTGAGGGTTGAGGGTTAGCGCCAGCCAAAACTGTAATTATAGGCGTACTTAAACTCCGGCGAGGGAATGCTAACAGGCGCCGCGCCTTCCACTTTGAGTGTGAGTATAAGCATCAGCCCGTGGGGCTTGGCGAGTTTTAGGGTTTTGATCTTGCCGGCCTGCTCTCGACCTTCGCGTCTCACAGTGTAGCTGCGGTGCGTGAAATTCCCCTGTGATGGCATGGGAGAGGAGCTACTCGTTGAAAGCTTTTGACTGTGCAGCCCGGCTACTTTTACGATGGCGAATCATCGTAATCTCCTCGCTTTTTTTTTAACCGTACTGCTGTTACAACCTACTTTAGCAATGGGCTGTATTGATATTATTTTTAAAACTTTTAGAAAGGCCTGACTACAGGGTACGTGGGTCCACTCTTGTTAGCCCTGGGACCTTGTCGAAAACTGTGTCTGTCGAGATTATTGTGTGGTCTGGGACCTGGTTTAGGGCGGTTGCCGCGTAGTAGGCGTCGAATATTGAGCTAAACCCGTATTGCTTCATTAGGATGAGCGCGAGAAGGTCGACCTCATGGGTTGTCTCGAGAAAGACGAGGTTGTCGATGGAGGTGAGAAGCGCGAACCTCGCGATTATCTCATCAAGTGACACGCCTTCCTGAACTGATATGTAGTAAATTTCGTGTAGGCTCTCCCTAGAGGCGTAGACAGGTCCCAGCTCTCCCCCGGCTATCTTATGGATGAGTGCGTCAGCCACCGGCTTGAGCCAGTCATCGCGCTTAACATAAGCATAGAGGAGATCTGTCTCCACCATCATAGCTGCTTCCTCCTTTTAGCTCGGGCTACGGCATCCCTCATAGCTGCTTCTTCCGCAGCTTTCTTCAGTTCAGTCCTGCTCCTAGACGAGGGCAGCCAACCGCCGGCTCCCTCAGGTGGAGGCGTTGGGAGGGGTATTAGGACTAAGAAGGATCCAGAGGGTATTATTACTACCTTCGTTCTCCTCACGTTGAACTCCTTTGGGATCACGATCCTTCCGCGCTCATCCACTTTTACCACAGCCACGAATATTCACCCACTAGGTTATAATTCGACCCCGGCTTATAATTTTATCCCCCAAGCTAGGAAAAATACCACAAAGGGGATGGTCTGCTTAGCGGCAGGAATGCTTTTCCCAGTGGGACACCCAAGGTTTAAAAACTCTTGCACCACTCACCTGGGAAAAGAAAAAACTTTAAAGCCTGCCCTTGAAGCGTAGCGGGCCAGGGACTGTGAACCCTATAGGAAGAGAGCTGGGTGGATGGGATTAACCTTAATAAAGCCGGTTATTTGAGACTCTTGATGGCGTCGGGCCTGCAGTATCGGCTTTTATCGGTGCTGATGGTCGGCTGGGCTGTGGGCGCTCTCTACGCTGGCCTGGTGAGCGGCACTCTACCTCTCATCCGGTCTGAGCTGGGCTTGAGCCCGGAGGAGGCGGGTAGGGTTTTAAGCGCGTGGCTGGTTGGTATGCTACTTGGAGCTGCACTTGCAGGCTATGCGTCGGACTGGGTTGGGAGGAGAGCCACTCTCGCCGTGTCGGCGCTTCTCATGGCTGTCTTCACACCTTTGAGCTCGGCTGCTAGGGGCTGGGTTGACCTGGCTGTCTACCGTGTCCTTGCTGGGGCGGGTAACGCGGGGTACATGGTGACGGCTAGCGTGTTGCTGAGCGAGTACGCCCCGGCTCGGGTTCGCGGCAGGAGTGTCGTCTTGTTGGAGAGCGCCTGGGCTGTGGGCTGGCTTGCATCCCTGCTCCTCTCGAGGCTTTTGGCGCCGAGGTATGGCTGGAGGCCTGTGTTTGCAGTTTCGGGTGCCGCCGTAGCGCTGGTCCCAGTCTTGCTGTTTTCCGTTCCGGAGTCGCTGAGATACCTCATTGCTAGGGGCTATGTAGATGAGGCTCGTAGAGTGGCTGCGAAGCTCGGCGTAGAGCTGCCTGGTGAGAGGCCTGCGGGGCGGGGGAGTATTAGGGAGCTTTTATTACCCGCGCACAGGAGGAGGACCTTGATGCTCTGGATACACTGGTTCTTCCTCGTCTTGGCATACTGGGGGATTTTCCTCTGGCTAACAGACATCCTCTACGCTAAGGGGCTTCCTTTTGTGAAGAGCCTTGACTATTCTATCGCGATTACCCTAGCCCAGGTTCCAGGATACCTTGCGGGGGCTTACCTTATCGAGAAGGTTGGGAGGCGTTGGACTCTATCAAGCTTCATGCTGGCGGCGGGGGTGGCAAGCGTGGGCATGTGGCTCGCATCTTCCGAGGCGGAGGTACTACTCTGGGGCATCTTGGTCTCGTTCTTCAACCTCGGTGCGTGGGGTGTTACCTATGCCTACACGCCCGAGCTTTACCCGACGAAATTGAGAGGTACAGGCAGTGGCTGGGCGAACGCCTTCGGTAGGATTGGAGGGATAGTCGGACCCTACCTAGCCGGTGCTCTCATAGGGGCTACGGGGAACCCCCTCATACCGTTCTTGGCCTTTGCATTTGTCCAGCTAGCCTCAGCTGTTGTGGTCGCTGCACTGGGGGTTGAGACGAGAGGGATAGCTCTAGAGGAGCTGGCATAGCGCGTCGCAGCGTGGGGTTTAATGAAGCGTTTTCGACGTGTTAATATTTTTAAGCTGTAGACACCTATTGGAGGATGGTTGTTATGTTCGTAGTGATCGTAGGTGGCGGCAGGGTAGGTCAATCCATAGCGGGTTTTTTCTCGAGGAGGGGGGACAAGGTTGTAATTATCGAGAGGAAACATGAGACTTGTGAGTCGATAGCTAAGAGCGTCGACGCTGTGGTCTACTGCGGAGATGCGAGGTCTAAGAGGCTGTTGCAAGACGCGGAGGTGGATAAAGCTGATGTCCTCTTCGCAGTTACGGACAACGATAATGTAAACTTGAGGGTTGCAGCCACAGCCAAGGAGCTAGGCGTCCCCAAGGTTGTCGCTAGGATAAACCATGGTGAGAACTGCGATACTAAAGTTTTACAGGACGTAGACGTGCCGGTCTGCATAGACGAGATTACCCCCGACTTGTTTATCAGTGCTGTTGTGAACCCCGAGTACAGGTATCTCTTGAGGGGCGGGGGCAACGCGGTAGCTCTTATCCGCGTGCAGCCTGAGTCTAGGCTCGTAGGGGCTAGGGTGGGGGGGCTTGAGGACGATGCACTGATCGTGGCTCTAGTGGCGCGGAAGGGTGTTTACATGAGGGCTGAGAAGGATCTTGTCCTAGCGGGTGACGACGAGATTATTGTAGCTGGGAGCGAGGAGAAGATTGCATCGCTCATCGAGAGGTTATACGAGTAAAGGAGTGGATAAGCCTAGCCTTCGCGTGTGCGTTCTGGTGGAAGGAATATAAGCTTAGCATGAATTTTTCAGCTTGGTGTTTGGCGCTTGACAGATCTCTACGGTTTAGAGCTGCAGGGTGTTCTCGTAGTCGTTGCCAGTCTAGTAGCGACTGTTATTATCGGCTATCTCTTCTCGTACGTTACTAGAAGGTCTCTTAGAAAGTATAACCCCTTGCTGGCGGAGGCGCTTGCCCGCTATGGTTCTTGGACCATATACATGGCTGGGGTATTGTTCTCGCTGGAGCTCCTAAACTTGAAGCTTGAGACTTTACTCGTCTTCATCGTTTTCATCGGGATCCTCGTTGTGATAGGACTTAGGGACACGCTGCCAAACTACTTTGCTAGGCAGTTTATAGAGATGTACCAGCCGTTCAACGTGGGCGAGTGGATAGAGGTCGACGGCATCACAGGCAGGGTTATAGAGGTGAACGACCTGTACACCCAGCTCGTAACCCCGTCTCACGTCAGAGTTCTCATACCTAACCGCGTCTTCCTAGAGAAGGGAATCAAGAACATCTCTAGGAGCGGGGGTGTAATTGTACCGATATTCTTTAATATTCCTTTAACAGGTGACGCCGAGAAAACCGTCGAGAAGATTGTAAAGGCAATCCAGGAAGACGTGAAGGAGGAGGGCGCAGAGGAGCCGGAGATCAGAATAGTGGAGGTGGACAAGGACCACCTGAGAGTCGCGGTAAATCTTAGGATACTGAACCCGCAGCGTTTAGAAGACGTCCGCTCCAAGATACTCTTAAAGGTTAGTAAGCTCATTTAACATTCAGGAATTTCCTTTCTCTCCTACTGGCATATGCGGCGTAGAGCAGGAACCCAGCGAAGAGCCAGGCGAACCCCACGATACGGCCCTCCTCGTGAGTGGCTACGACCATAAGCCACATCAAGAGGTTTGCAAGGAAGCCTACTATCGCGCCCAACGGAATGCTGTACCTCCGACCCTTGTATCTAATCGTAACGTTCCCCGGAACCATGAAGGGCCTGTACCTGTAGGGGTCCTTTATCCTTAGAGCTACAACAGAAAGATTCACAACCATGTAGGATAGGAGCGCGCCGAAATTGTAGAGGTCAGCCGCTAAGCCCAAGTGCCCCATGAAAGCTAGAAGCAGCTGGAAAACAGCGAACACGATGATAGCCCTATAAGGCGTCTGGAACTTACGATGTAGAGTCGTCAACCACTCTGGAAGCATACCCTCCTCGCCCATGGCATAGACCATCCTGGAGACGCCAACCACCCCGGTGTTCGTAGCAACGTAACAGACGGTCATGCCGATAATCGAGACCCAGAGAGATAATATCGACCCATAGGGGAGGTGCTCAGCCACCACGGCGGCGGGGTCCTTTTCCGACGCGGCGAGAGTCTCCCATCCAACCACCCCGAGGGCAAGCGTCGAGAAAAGAAGGGCGAACATGATAACCACAACGCTCACCAACTTGACGGCTAGAGGTATCGTTAAGCCGGCCTTCTTAGTCTCACCGGCTGTCTGGGATATAACCTCGATGCCCAGGTAGGAAGCCATCGCCACGGTTGAGCCGTATAGAAAACTATTCCAGGTGGGGTTCCTGCCCAGGGATATTTGGTCGAAGAACGGCTTAAAACTAGTGGTGTAGCCTACCAGCATTATCAGCGATAAACCGGCAATATCCATTATCACAAGTATCGATGAAACGTTAGCCGACTCCTTAATGCCGAGAATGTTGAGTACTATGAGCGAGGAAACGAGTAGAGTCGCGGTAACCCCGAACAATGGGTCGCCCTTTAAGGGTGGGATTAGGTGTCCAAGGTAGCCTGTTGCAGACAAGGCGAAGATAGAGCCCGTCACAATGTAGTCTAGAAGAAGGCTCCAGCCCGCGAGGAAAGCTACAGCCCTGCCAAAAGCCCTCTCAGCGAACTTCATACCACCGCCGGCTTCAGGCATGCTTGAGCTGAGCTCCGCGTAGCTGAAAGCTGTGAATAGATACGAGATGCTTGCGATGGCGAAGGCTAACGGCGTAGCAGGGCCAGCGTGGGCCGCGACAAGCCCTAGGGTCATGTAGATGCCTGCGCCTACGTCGGCATAGCCAAAGCTGAAGGCGCCGAGCAGGCCTATTCTACGGCGAAGCCTTTGCTCCTTATTCATAGCGCATCACTGCTCTAAAACTAATCAAGCAGGCTAAGAGCCTCTGGAATTGGGAAAGAATCTATGAATAAAAATGTATTGTAAGAAAAACTACTTTTTCTGAGCCTTGCCCAGGACTTTAAGTATCTCGATGGCTACGCCTAGACCCCTCTTCACGTCAGGGTCCGACATAGCCGCTGGTAGGCCCATAATGCCCACAGGTTTAGGCTCCTTCTCCATCGCCTTCAGGACATCTCCTAGAAGCGATGCCGAGTTGATCAAGGAGTCCGGGTCTATTTTTCCAAGAGCGTCAAGTATATCGTCTAAGCGGTCTATAAGCTGCAGAGTAGAGGGTCTCAGCAGGATCTCAGAGAGCCTCCCGACCAGCTCCGGGTCCAGGATGTCCCGAACCGCATCTAGGAAGCCCATGTTGTTCAGCTTTACAAGCGTGTCAAGGAACTTCTCTAACGCCTCCCTCCTCTCGGGAGTAAGTATCTCCTCCAAACCTCCCGGCATGCTTACCACCTACCACCAGATCTTAACATCTCGTCTGTAGCCTCGAAGTAGGCCTTAAAGATCGGGCTCCAAAGCTCGGGGTATTTAACTGCGCCCCAATAGGTGGCTACGAACAGGTCTTCCATTAGACGCTTAAACCTCGAAAGCCTCACAGGCATCGGCGGGTGGTCGTAGTCGCTTATGACGAACAAACCCTTGCCGTCTGTGATTAAGGGGCAGTTCGTCCTCCCGTTGTACCTGGCGTCGAAGCCCTGTAAACGCTGTGCAACCACCTCTGCCTGCAGGTGTGCCGTGACGCCGCTCTTCGAGGTGGGGGCGTTGGTGCAGTCGCCTATAGCGAACGCGTCATCAAAGCCTACAATGTTGCTCGTATACTTGTCGATCTTTATGAAGCGGCTCTGATCCCTAACCTCCTGAGGCTCAACGGTGTAGCTGGGCCCGCTGTGCGGGGGTATAACGGAGGCCACGTCGAAGGACAGCTCTTCGCCTTCAAGGCTTATAATCTTCTTGTTCTTAACGTCTATCTCGTTCACGGTGAAGAAGGTGTGGAGCTCTATACCCCTCTTCTCGATCTCGGGGTCTATAATATCCGCTATGGTCTTGGAGGGGTATGAGTGGGGGACTGGGACGGCGAGGACAACTTTAACCTTGCCGCTCAACCCCCTCCTGTTGAACATATCCCACGCTAGAAAAGCACCCTTGTGCGGACCTGGTGGGCACTTGTACACGGGGTCGGCAATCCCTATGACGAACCTGCCCTCCCTGAGATTAAGAAGTGACTGTTGAAGCTTCCTCGCGTTCTCGATGGTGGAGTAAAAGTCACCGTGCATCTGGACTAGCTCCGAGTGCCCGGGGATAGCGGTGTAATCCAGTTCCGCGCCGCTGGCAAGCACGACGTAGTCGTAGTGAAAAACCTTGCCGCCACTCGTAGATACAGTTCTCTCGTTTAGGTTTACAGAGGTAACCTCATCCTGGACCAGCCTCACCCTTGGTTTTAAAAGCTCCCTTATAGGTCTGACAAACCTCTCTCCACTCTCGCCTTTAAAAGCCACCCAGAGGAACCCAGGCTGGAACACGTGGAGGGAACTCTTATCAATCACGGTGACGTCAAAATCCGGGGGTAGGAGGTTGGCAAGAATTGCCCCTCCACCTCCCCCACCTACAACTACAACCTTTTTAGCCATAAAAGAACACCTGGAAAAAAACTATTTTTTGGCTACAACCTTGATCTTAGCCTTTATAACGCCTGTGTCCTTCGTCAGCTCTACAAGCTCGTTTCCAGTACGCTCAACCCACGCTTTAACGTCCGGCTCGAAGCCAGGGTCAGTCGCCATTACTACTATGATATCACCGTTCTTCGCGTTACGGTACGCCCTGGTTAGAGCAGAAATTGGTCCAGGGCAGGCCATTCCTCTCGCGTCAACCGTTATCTCTGGCATTACCCACACCTAGATGAAGATGACTTCGTACTCGGCCGTCTCCTTCATGAAGAAGGTGGCTCCGACAATATCGTCCACTATCGGATCCAGGTGCTCTTTCTTTAGTCCCAACGCCTCTGCAATTAGGCTGCAGACATAGACCTTTACATCTCCTACCTCCTTCGCCTCCTTAAGCATGTCGTACCAGCTTGGTGCATTCATCTTCTGGAGACCCTGCATTAGGCCTGGAACCATGTCCTCGAACTCTTTGGGGAAGCGGGGCTGAGGCTTGTTCTTGGTGAAGTAGGGGGTTGCGAATCCAGTTACGAAGATCCTAACGGGGACACCGAGGTTCGCCGCAGTCTGTGTTAGGACGCCGAGCGGTATGAACTTGTCGGCTGTGCCCGAGAACATTATAATTGCTAACCCTTTGCTCATGTTTCTTCAGCGATATATTACAATTAAATACAACTATTTATTTGTTTATTTCAAAATTTAGATATATTTATAATAAAATCTTCCCTAAAATCTTCGGGAATTGGAAATGCATAGGTACCATCGAGCCTCCCTTAAATTATGGTTTTTTTCAACTCGCTCGCGAAAAAGCTACACCTTCTAAAGTTATAGTCGAGCTTTCACTTGAAAAAACAGTCGCATACACGAGGGAAGTCTTCAAAGGGTTTCTACGTGTATTATCCGGGGAGGTTGCCTGTGATCAGATAAGGCTAGGACTCACGTGTAGGGGGGCGTGCGGAAAACAAGGAGAGTTTATAGTGAAAGCTTGAGGAGAGAAGTCGAGGAAGAGTTCTGGGAGTCCTCTAATCTATACGCTGCGAGGCCTGTTTTCGCCATGATAAGTCCACGTTAAGCCAGCCTCCGGCCGAAGCCCGCTGGGGAGGCGCTGTTGTTATAGACTTCTTCTACGTGGAATAGGTAGGCGGGGCGTCTCGCCCGGGCTTCCGGAGGGGTATAGTGGAAGGTGTCGTGGACGAGGCTTACGAACCTGTGGTAGATGTCGTTTTCGTGAATGCTGACGCTACACCTCACCTCGAAGCTTGTAGCGGGGGGCTGGTAGAACACTAGCGAAGCTTTTCCAGATCTTTGCACGATGCTCCAGGTGTGCTTTGACGAGTGGGGTATCCTTAGTGCGAGTTCCAGGCTTGCCAGTTTCTGGAAGTCTACTCTTTCGTCTGCTACATCATCAGGGAGGTATAGGAGGTCTAGTAGTAGATCTACCCCGCGGTCGGCGTGCCTAGCTAGGATTCTATCCTTGTCTTCCGGGTTTGCGGCGAGCTCTTCGTCGGTTGTCCTGACGTGGTCCTCGAGCCTAGCTACCGCCTCGCTAAGGTACTCTTTTTTCAACACGTAGCCGATACCGATCACTTTACCGTTTACTTCCATGGTGCCGTCCTCTCGCGGCGCCGCTGTACATAAAACAGGGTTGTGCCTGGTAAACTCTAGCTGAAGCCTGTAAGGGTCGAAATGCCCTCCGGATCTAAGGTTCTTTATAAGGGAGCGCCTAGCCTTGTAGTTCCAGCTGATAAACTCCTGGGGGAGACGCACCATAGACCAAGAAGGGCTACCATTCTTATTAAGTCTAACCTGTAGGCTTCGCCTGAGAGACTACCAGGGGATAGCCTCGGAGTATTACCCGTGGCGGAGATAGACATCCTGGGGGTGAGAGCACCGGGTAATATTTTTACAAAAGGTATCTCCTGATCATGAGGAGAGTGAGCAGGATTAGGGAGGCTAGGATCACCAGGTAGTCGTACTTGCTCATCTTTAGCTTTCTATACCAGGTGTAGCATTTCCCAGCTCCAAAACCCCTGAGCTCCATAGCGTCTGCGATGTCGTAAACGTTGAGCGCTGCGCTGACCGTCACGGGGAGAATCAAAGGGATGACTTGCAAAATGCGGGCTAGGGGGTTCTTGCCTCCCCGCGGCTTATACCCTCTCGCCATCTGGGCTTCAAGGGTTTTCCGTAGCTCCGCGATCATCTCGGGGATGTATCGAAAGCTCAGCTCCACAACGTACGCGGTCTTATATGGGAGCCCTAGCTGGCCCAGGGCTGGCGCGTAGAGGTTCGGGGGTGTTGTGAAGATGAGTGTCAAGGTGACAGTTGCTATTGAGAGTAGCCTCACCACCGGGGTTACGGAGTGCACAAGGTTTTCCATCGTTATACGTACTGGCCCGTACTCGAGCAGGACGTGCTCTCCCTTAGGGTAGAGGAGTGTCAGTGTGAAGAGGTTTAGAAACGAGAGGAAAAGAATTATCAACAATATGAACCTCCAAGTTGGGTATGTTTCCCGGAAGCTTAGCCGGGCTGACAAGTAGAATGCCAAGGCTGCGACGAATAGGAGGAGGGTCTCAACAAGCCCGGGCGCTAGTAGTGTCGAAGCTATAAAAGCGGAGACAAAAACAAGTTTTGCACGGGGGTCGAGCTTGTGTACCGGGCTTTCCCCACCTATGTATCTTACCAGTCGCTCGCTCATAAACGCTATGCCCTTCTAGCTCTTCCACGAGCAGCTTGGTAGTACGCCGCAACTAGGAGGGGAGTCAGTATTGCGCCGTTGACGGCGTCGGTTACCGCCGCCGGTAGGAATAACGCGTAAATCGCCTCCTCGAGTGTCGAGATGCCGTATCCGAAAAGGTAATCTGTGAAAGCGGCGAACCCCATCCCAACTATAGAGCCGAGGACTGCTAGCACACCACACCAGATCAAGCCAATCTTCTGGCTTCTCCTCTCCTCCGTTAGGAAGTACACTGCAAGTCCAGGTATAAGGCCTAGGAGCCCGTTTCCCACATCCCAGTTCCACCAGAAGCCGCCCCACGAGATAGCATCGCTTATAATGTTGCCTAGAAACCCTGAGACAAAACCTACTATTGGCCCAAAGACGTAGCCGAAGAACATTGGGATAGCTACGCTCGGCCTCAAGGCTACGAGCTGCGTTCCGGGTAGCTGCAGCATATTGAAGAATACGTTCAAGGCGGCGTAAAGGGCTGTTCCCACCGCCATTGCGACAATGCTTACCGTGCTAAAACCCTTTTTACTCGTACCGGCTGCCACAATACGTCTACTCTCCAAAAGCATTTAAGCTTTTTCCAAGAGGCTCTTCAACTCACGCTTCCTGAATACCCTCTCGCCCCCTGACAACTCCCTTCCAAGCCTGATGAGCTGCGTTTCCCGTAATCTACCCCTCCTCAAAACGTTTTCGTCGGCCAATACCTTAACCGTCTCGCCGTCCGCTATTACCTTCCCCTTGGAGAGGACAACAGTCCTGTCCGT
This sequence comes from Infirmifilum sp., assembly GCA_041287245.1. GTDB lineage: Archaea > Thermoproteota > Thermoprotei > Thermofilales > Thermofilaceae > Thermofilum. Next base: position 16,860 of record JBEULP010000026.1, read on the forward strand.
ATACTCTAGCGCTATATCCACGTCGTGCGTAATTAGAACCATAGTCTTCACATGTTCAAGCTGCATCACAAAGTCCAGAAATCCCGTGTAACGGGCATAGTCCTGCCCCGCAGTCGGCTCGTCGAGTATAAGGATGCTGGGATACATGGTTAGAACCGCGCCTACGCATATCCTCTTCTTCTCTCCGAAGCTCGAAGAGAAGGGAGACCTGGCGAGAAGGTGCTCAATACCACACGCCCTTGAAACTTCTTTTATCCTTGCCTCGACCTCCGCCTCGGGGACTCCGAGGTTTCTCGGGCCAAAGGCAAGTTCCTCCCAAACGGTTCTGGCGAAGAGCATGGAATAGGGATCCTGTACGACCAGTCCCACCTTACCAGCCAGCTCGTAGGGCTCTTTTTCCCTGGTGTCGACTCCGTCGATGAGCACTCTCCCCTTGGTTGGCTTAAGTAAGCCTAGAATGTGCTTAGCAAGGGTTGATTTTCCAGCCCCGTTGTTGCCGAGAAGCGCGACCTTCTCTCCTTCCCTTATCGTGAGGGAAACACCCTCCAAGGCGTAGCTGCTGCCGTCATAGGAATAGTAAACGTCGTCAAACACCACCAACTCTCGACCCAGAACCCGCTTTTCCTCGTTACCTATGGGTAGGACTAACTCTTTACCCTTGGGAGGAGGGAATAGGAGGTTCGAAGGTACCCTTATCTTATCCTTAAACTCAACTAGACCATCGGGAGAGTCGAGCTCCCTAACTATCCTGCCGTTATCCATCACAACAATCCTGTCGACCCTAACACCCTCTAGTATCTCCTCGGTCCTGTGCTCCGCTATTACTACAGTCTTCCCGCGACGTTTAAACTCCTCAACCTGGCTCAAAACCAGCCTAACCCCCTCGCTGTCAAGGTTAGCTAAAGGCTCATCTAAAAGTACGACCTCCGGGTCCATGGCGAGGATACCGGCGAATACCACTCGCTGCTTCTCGCCCCCGCTGAGGGCGTTGATGTCCCTGCCGCGCAGGTGCAAAGCCCCCACAGCCTCTAGCCCGGCTATAACCCTCCTCTCAACCTCTTCCCGGGGGAGGCATAGATTAGAGGGGCCGAAGGCAACATCATCCTCCACGGTCTGGGCGACGAGCTGCCTGCTGACTTCCTGCATGACTGTACCAACCATCTTAGAAAGCAGCTGAGGAGGCGTGCTGGGGACGCTAACCCCTGCGACAGTTACGCTACCGGAGTACACACCGGCGTACCTATGAGGGATAAGCCCGTTCAAGGCTCTTATTAGCGTGGACTTCCCGCAGCCGCTGGGGCCTACGAGGAGTACAGTCTCTCCCCTGTCTACAGTGAGGTTTATGTTTTCGAGGGCTGGTTTATCGCTACCCAGGTACTTGAAGTTGAGCCCCTGAACCTCTATGTGAGACACAATTAACCAACCACTAAAACATCATATTATTATCGGTCGCGGCACCCCCCTCTAGCCGCTGAGACACGCGGAGTTTCTGCGAAGACCCTTTATTGCGAAACGCTACTGTCAGCTTTATAGGGAACCGGGTTAGTCATGAAGCATGGTGCATATGGAAACAGAGCTCTTATACGAGTCGAACCCGTACCTCAAGACTTGCAACGCCAGGGTCTTAAGGGTCGAGCACCACAAGGGGAGGCGCTTCTACCTAGTCATGGACAAGACCATCTTCCACCCGCTCGGCGGAGGCCAGCCCTCTGACGAGGGGAGAATAAAGGGTGAGAAAGGGGTTTTCGAGGTCAGGAAGACCCTTGTACTCGACGGGGTGCTTAAGCACTGGGGCGTTCTCACGGAGGGAAGCGTGGAGGAAGGCGAGAACGTTGTGTGCGAGCTTGACTGGGAGAAAAGGTACCTGGTAATGAGGCTCCACACAGCCGGGCACATCCTCGACTACGCGATGGCTAGGCTCTACGGAAGGCTTGTAGACACCGTCGACGCTTTCCACGGGCCCCCCGAGGCCTACCTGGAATACAATGTTGAGAACGCTCCAGACCCCTCCGCCCTCGAGAGGCTCGCCCGGGAGGTCGTGGACGCGCGCCTAGACGTGGTTATCAAGTACGTGTCCCCAGGGGAGCTCTCTAAAAGCATCTACAACGCCCCCAACCTCTCGCGGCTTCCCCAGGCGGATATGTACAGGATTGTCGAGATCCCCGGTGTTAACGCGATGCCCTGCACAGGCACCCACGTAGCCAACACGGCAGAAGTCGGGGATGTAAAGATACTCCGCGTTGAGAAGCACACGGGCTACAGGGTCTACTACACCGTTGCCTAGCCCCGCTTAGCTCGTTAAACACAAAAAGCAATCATTACTAATGCGTGTTGAGCGGGTCCTCGATGAAGCCGCGAGGCCTCCTGCAGGGCAAGCCAGGTCCGCTCGAGCTAGCATCCCTTCTACTCGCAACGGCCTACACGGCGGACTCCCTCCTAATCCTAGCCGGCTCTCGCCAGCTGGGCGAGCTCCTCCTCTTGCTCATAACTCTCGCCTCACTTGTATCCGCGTCTCGCACATGGTCAGACTCTTACAAGCTTGTCATGTCAGGCTCCCTCGTAGGCTTCACAGGAGAGTACCTGGGATTGCGCTACGGCTTCCCGTTCGGGAGGTACGAGTACCTCAAGTTCTCCAGGGCAAGCATACTCGGAGTACCAATACCCATAATCTTCGCATGGGGCATCTACCTCTACACAAGCTATCTAGCCTCGATGTACCTCTGCAGCGGGAGGCGCTGCCGCGTACTCGCAACGGGCATCATGATGGTCGCGCTAGACCTGTCCATCGACCCGGTTATGGTCAGCAGGGGTTTCTGGAGGTGGCTTCAGCCCGGCCCATGGTTTGACGTGCCCCTGGAGAACTTCCTGGGATGGTTTACAGTATCTTTAGTGGCATGCCTGTTCTACTCGGCTGTCTCGGAGAGAGAGCCTATGGGTAGGCAGAGCCCTCTACTCCTAGCGGGCTACATCGGGGGGTTTCTGCCCGTAGCGGTCATCGCTGACGCGAGTCTCCTGGCAGCCTTTATCGGGAGCTTCGCTTTAATTCTAGTTTTAGCCACCCTCTTACGCTTGGAAGGCCTTTCTCAATCGCTTAACCTGTGAAGACGCACGTCAGAAACCAACTTTTTCAATAGTTGTCTTCACGAGAGCTGGGTCAGCTGCTGTTATAAAATCTACGCCGTACTCCAAGGCGCTCCTCACCTCCTCCTCAGTCCTAATCCCCCAGACGTCTACCAATAAGCCCCTCCTGTGGGCCAGCGCGACCACCTGGGGGTTCAGCGCCGAAGTGTGGATGCTGACGATGTTAGCCAGGGCCATGAGAGCCCCCCGGAGGGATGCGGCGCTAGGCCTGGGAAGGGAAATCTGAGTCGTAATAGCAGGGTTCAGCTCCTTAACCTTCCTGACACTACCCCAGTGCTCGGAGTGCACCACAACCCTATCCTCCAACCCCCAGCGCTGAACCTTCCCCACAACGTCCTCCACTATGCCGGGCTGCTTCACATCGAGAAACCCGCCAACCCCCTCCTCCTCTAGGAGATCCAAGAATTCCTCTAGAATCGGGACTTTCACTCCACTATAGCCATCTGAGAACCAGCCTCCGGCGTCGAATTGGCGTAGCTCGTGGGACGTTAGCTCCCACACAAAGCCTTTGCCGTTGGTGGTCCGGCCCACGTCCGGATCATGTATGCAGACTATCTCCCCGTCACGGGTTTTTCTCAGGTCGGTCTCGATGAAGTCTGCTCCAAGCCTCACAGCCTCCTTGAAAGCCGGAATGGTATTCTCAGGGGCACGCGTACTCGCGCCGCGGTGGGCTACAACAAACACTTTGCGAGCCACAGCCCGCTTAAGCCTGCTCAGCTTATAAAGATTTAAGGCGTAGATGGCTACTCCACGCGTTAAGGGAGCTGAGGCAAACTTATATTTCTCGGCGAAGCCGCCGACCTCCATGACTACGCACCCGTCGCCATCGTCAACCCGCCCCCCAGGCTAGCGCAACACCCAGCTTTCTCCTCTAAGGCCCCTGCAGAGCCTCCAAGATATTTCTCCCGAGTCTCTCAGCGCCTCTCTAAACTCTCCTCTAACCTTAGTTGGGACGGTGATCTCGCTTCTCGGCAGGTGCGCTGTCAAATCGGGCAGCTTTCCGCTACCGACGAAACTAGAAATAGCCTTAAATAGAGGATAAAGTAAGACGAAGTGATGGTTTTATCTAGCGAGGAGAAGAAGAAGTTTCTGAAAGCCCTGGAGCAGGACGAGGAGTTCAGGTACGCCATAGCAGGTCTAGTCGGCTATGGAGAGATACTTGCACGCCTCAGAGAGCACGACAGGAAGTTCGAGGAGATTGTGAAGAGGCTTGAGGAGCACGACAGGAAGTTCGAGGAGATTGTGAAGAGGCTTGAGGAGCACGACAGGAAGTTCGAGGAGATTGTGAAGAGGCTTGAGGAGGACGACAGGAAGTTCGAGGAGATTGTGAAGAGGCTTGAGGAGCAC
>JBEULP010000027.1:0-6490 GCA_041287245.1 Infirmifilum sp.
GCTCAACCCGAGTAGCCTAAACCTGACGAAGTATGGCAACCTTACAGTAGTCACGCTCAGCGCCCTAACCGGAGCCCCGCTCCCCAACGTGAACGTCGTGGTTAGTGGGCCCGTGTTGAGGCAGGGGGTGACTGACGCCAGTGGCATGGTGAAATTTACCAACCTAATGGCTGACGTGTACAGGGTGAACGCATCGGCCACCGGCTACCTCCCAGCGTTGGCCACAGCTGTGGTGGAGGGCGGTAGGGAGTCGACAGTGACGGTGCCCCTGACCCCCGCGAACGCCCAGCCACTCCCGTTGCCACCGGGTAGCAACTACACGAGGCCACCGATCCTTGTGAACGGGACGGTCTACGTGCCACTGATGGTGAAGGTGCAGTACAAGGACGGCTTCCCAATCCAGGACGCCAACGTAACCATCTCGACGCCCAGCTGGACGTGGAGCGTATTAACGGGTGTCGACGGTACTGTGCTCCGCTACATCCCGAACAACACAGCTGTGACCGTGACGGTGTCGTGGAAAAACTATACTGAGACCAGGAAACTGACCCTCACTAAGCCGACGTCGCTCTTCATCACCATCCCCCTGGCGAGCGGCAGGATGGTGCCGGAGGTCGGTGTAGTCATGGTGGCGACGCCGCCGGACTGGGGCCCCGTCATGCCTGTGCTAGTGATTCTGGTCACTAACGTACCGCAGAACGTCACGCTCGAGGTCGGGCTTCTAAACGAGACCCGCAGGTACCCGCTACTGACGCTGAATGTGACGTTGCAACCGGGTACTACGCCGCTGAGCCTGATAATCAATGCGACCCGCCTAGACTACGGGGTGTACAATCCGTATGCGCGGATCGTGAAGTACCAGTACGACAACGCGACGTGGAACAACGAGTACATAGGCAAGCCGGTCAGGATGCTACCGAACATAAGGGTGGCGGTCTCCGTCACGGTCGAGGTCGCCAACTTCAAGGGTATCGCGGTGATATACCCGGGCGTCACGGTGCTCAAGGCCACCATCTCGATATACACCCCCTACAATGTGACCGCCAAGGCCCTCGGCTTCAACCCGCGGCTACGCCTGAACCTCACCGTCATAATGCCAGGCGAACAGCCCCAGAAGAGTATACTCCTTGACAAGGAGTTAGCGGAGCTGAGGAAGGGGATGCAGTTCGTAGTCAACTTCACGCTACCCAGGTGTAGGCGGCTGGTGCTCAACGTCTCGATGCCGATGTCCTCGTACAACGGCTCCACCACGCCCGAGATACCGGCGCATATAATCGTAGACAAGTACGACCTGCTCACGCCTGCCGTCAAGAAGGGCGACCCCGCGAAGGTTAAGGTGAAGGTGTGGACGAACGCGTGGGAGAATGAGACACCGTCCTTCATACCCGTAGTGACGCTGGCGGATAAGACCTACAGGGGCAAGATGGTCGACCTCAAGCCCGGCACCAACGAGGCCGTGGTCGAGATACCGACCACAGATGTGTCCATCAACGTGCTAGCGCCGGCCGCCGCGTTCAACACGACTACATACCTCTCCGGCGCGCCTGACGCGTGGTCTGAAGACAACTACGTGAAGTCCGACATAGTCGTAATGAACACGGGCAGCTGGGTCTTCTGGATCCTCGCCGGCATCGCCGTGATAATCGTGCTCGCCATAGTCCTCTCACTCATCAAGGCCATAGCCGCGCCGCGCGTGGTCGCCTACAGTAGCCCCTACTTTGAATACCTGAGGCGCTGAAAAAGGAAATTTTTTTCTTCCTGTATTTGCACAGCTGTGTGTTTATTTTGTAACGTCAAAAAGGGGTTGATTATTCCGGCTGGCGTGGTGTGTTTGGGCTAAGTCAAACGCTTGTAAAAACATGGTTTTTTGATGTTAAAGGCGTGGCCGTCGACGAAACGAATTTTTCCTAGCTCTGTAGATGAAAGCATATGGGCTATCTGGAGCTGTTGTCACCGGAGGACAGGTCTATCCTGGAGGTAGTCTTGCTCGGTAAGAGCGAGTCGACGAAGAGGGTGGTTGAGAAGCACGTGGCCCGCTTCCTGTTGAGGACTGGTAAGGCTTTGAAAGAGGTCTCTGTTGCGGACGTGGCCTCCTATTTAGGCGGGGCGCTCCGTGGCAAGGTGGAGGCGGGCAGGCTGTTGCTGACGTACCTCGAGCAGGCGTTGAGGGTTGCTGGTCGTGGCGACGTAGCCGACGAACTCAGGAGGTTGAAGAGGAGCGCCAGGGTCAGAGAGGCTGAGAGGAGGAGGGCGATGCTCTCCGGCGAGGAGTTGCGCCGGGTGCTCGAGGTGCTGTGGAGGGAGGCTGAGAGGATGACGCCGCGCGGGGACTCGGCGCTCGCCTTCCTGGTAATGCTGTACACCGGTTTCAGGCTTAACGAGGCCCTGAGGCTGAAGGTTAGCCGCGTGGCGCCCCGGGTCGTCGAGGCCAGGGCGAAGGGCGGAAAGTCGGTCTACAAGCCTATCGAGGACGAGCGGCTGTGGCGGCTGATCCAGTCCCGGGCCGAGGCGCGTAACGGCTCAGTTGTCTTGGTCGCGCCGCAGACGGCGTGGAAGTGGTTCAAGGTGTTCTTGAGGGAGGCTGGGTTGCCTGAGGAGCGGGTTCAGGTCATACGGCCCCACGACTTGAGGCGTACGGCGGCCTGGTCTATATATAGGAGCACGGGCGACTTGAAGCTAGTCCAGGAGTTCCTACACCACGAGAGGCCTGAGACGACGCTGATCTACCTTGGCAAGGGCATAGCGGCCCTCGAGGAGGAGGAGTATAGGAGGGCGGCGAAGACGCTGGCCGAGGCTCTTAAGCAGGCTGAAGCGAGCCGGTGAAGAGAGTCCTCATTATGCGCCGCATCACCTCGACGGGATCCGGGGACTCGTCCCCCTCCATTAACCCGCGATCCACCATCTCGGAGTAAACAATCTCCCTTATTCCCGTGTCCCTACTGAAGTTTTGCTCAAGTAACTCGAGCGCGATAGCGAGGTAGAAGGGGTCATCCTCATCAAGGGACTGGCGTGCTAGTTGCACTAAGACTGGGAAGGGGTCTACCTCGAAATATTCCCGGTAGTTGCTGATGGTGTTCATCACATCACCCCTATGCGCTTTCCTCACACCCTCCACCCTCTTCAACAGCCCTTCTATGATTTCCTCGACACTGGGACGTGCCTCCACTTTTGTTTCCACCTTCTCTCGTTCCTCCTCCTTTCTCTCTGGTGCTACCTCCTCCTTTCTCTCTCGTACTTTCTCCTTTTCCTCCTTCTTCTTTCTACGTCCCCTCTTTGACGGTTGTGTGGGAGGTGGTGGTGGCGACGGTGGCGGTGGTGAGCCGGGCGGTCTAGGCGTGCCGGTTGCTCCCTGTGGAGTGTATGGAGTGTAGTGTGCCTTGGGGTTGAGCCAGATCTCTGGAGGCGTATCGGGGTTGACGGAGTAGAGGTTTCTGGGGATGAGCCAGGGGTGGGACGGTTCTTCGTGGCCGACGAAGACGACGGCGTCAAGCCTCCTTAGGACGAACATCATGTTCCTGATGTCTTTATAGGCCGGTGGCTTGAGCCCGAGTTCAAGGTATGTATCCCTGACCCACAGGTATATGTCGTAGACGCTGGCCTTCCCGCCTAGCCGCTGGATCGCATAGTAGATCAGGATGCCTGTGCGCGGGGCGGCCCTACCCCTCCTGGCTATCTCGTTCAACACTTCGTCGAGGCTTGGTAGCTGTGCCGACGTGGGCTACCACCTGGTTGGCCATAAGAGCCTGGCTAGTGTGACGACCGGCTTCAACTCGGCCCCCGCGAGCCAGATCATCAGGTTGTTCACAACCGCCACTGCCCGAAATATGTTGACTAAGATGTAGAGACCCGTGAAGAATATCCTGAAATACCAGCTCCTAGGCACCGGAGAGAGGAGTAAGGCCAAGGCCACATTCTCCGCGGCGATGAGAGCCCACCCGACCGCTCCGAGGCTCATGAGGTGCCGGAGCAGGGGGTTCATCTCGACGCCGCCCGCCGACAGGGCTAGTAGCGTCGAAGCCATGTCCGAGGCTCCGACTAGTAGCGTCACCGTGAACCTGGTGGGGCTAAACCTCATACAGTTTAACCAAGGTATTAACTTTTTATATAAGTAACCGTTAACTTGTATTAGGTGTGGAGATGGAGCTTAGGTGGACTCCGAAAAACGTTGTTGATTTTATAGAGGATTGTAAGGCGAAGCAGGGTGTGCCGGTATTCCGCACAACCCTTGGTGGCGTCTTTCTCGAAAGTGGCGGGGAGTACATAGTCTTCGGAGTATGCTACGGCGCCGGCCGCTCGGCGGAGACCGTGGTCTTCAAGGGGGTGCCGATGGACGCCCTCTTGGAATTGAAGACCAGGGGGCACGACTGGCAGTGGCTCCTCGAGAAGTATAAGGGGAAGGCATAGCCCAGTCAGTCTCGTCGTCCACTGTTACCACGAAGTCCCCGCTTAGCGGAGTATCAACCTTTTTGAAGACCCATTTCCCACTTTTAGCGAACCAGACGGCCACCACGGCTTCCCGCTTTTCATATTTCTTGAACGCGTCGATAAAGGCGAAGAGCCTTTCCAGCTGATCCCGCCGCACCTTAACCTTATCGTTCATAGTGCTTTTAACCTCGAAGGCGACGATGCGACTCTCCAGGTTGTTCACCATGAAGACGTCTGGAAAACTCCTAGAGCCACTTACAGGCACCCTGAAGACGCGGTTAGCCTTGTACGAAGAGAGAAGTTTTACAAGCCTACGCTCAGCGTTGAAGCCACGGGCCTTCCTCCTGGTGACTTCAGCTACCATTAACAACCCAAGTAGAAGAGGGGAGAAAAACTAAAAAATAAAATTTATTTTTTATACGCTTGTCTATTTCCTCTTGCTTTTCATGGCACTGGGTGGCGGTGTGGAGTAGATGATCTTCTTGATAAGCCAGCTGGGTGCGAAGCCGATAATGCCCTTGTTCCCGTGCTTCTTGGACTTCTCCTTTACGAGGTAGGCCATCTCATCGAGGCCGAGCCTTGACAACTCTCTGTTGCCGATCTTCCTCTTAGGTACTTTACGGTTAGGTATCCTAACGTCGGCGCAACCGTAGTTCCTAGCCTCTTCAGGTGTTCTGACGATGACTGGCTTACCGTCAGCGTTGATGACTGATGCGAAGACCTTGCCACGAGTGCCGTAGGGGGCTGCCTTGGCGATTAACTTGAAGCCACCTTCTTTTGTGGTAACTAGTGTACAGAGGGCGCCTTTAACCTGGTCGACTGTTACTACTCTTTTTGGCATCGTTTTATAATGCATTGTCCTCCTTTATACGTCTTTTCTAGCCCTGGTGTAAACCTCGATAAACTTTTATATTCCATTGTAGAAGAACTACATGTGGGTATAACGGTCATCGACGCGGAGGAGGCGAGGCAACTCGGCGCGGCTAGGATAAGCTACAGGCAGTTGGCTGACCTTCTACGTAGCGGAAAGGCGATCATAGTACCAGGTAGCCCGCAACGCGTGTCTAAGATGCGTAGACGCCTCGAACAACTCGTGGGGGAGAAGTTGACATACTTCATCACGGTGATAGGCGAGGGCGATAACAAGGAAAGAGTATATATCATTATGAGGAAGAGGGATCTGGAGGGTGACTCAAGTGGCTGAGGCTATACTCAGCTTGCTGAAAAGGGTAAAAAACAGGTACGTGGTTGTCGTAGACGCGAAGCGCGCGACTAAGCTGATACAAAGAGGCGAGGATAAATGAGCATATGGAGCGTCTACCGCGTAGGTATACAGCAACCCAGGTACGACCTGCTCAAACAGGCGCTTGAAGCAGTGGCGGCGAGGCTTGGCGGCACGTTGAAGATGCAGGCGCTCGTACGGGGCGTCAGGTACCCCTTCGCCGTCCACGTCGAAAAGTGGGGCATCTCCTACGCCGTCACAGCCTCCGGGGGCTCGGTAGTAGTGGCCGCCGACGACTACAAGGTTCCGGTGGACGTGTCAAAGTTCTCGGAGATGCTGGTTGAGGAATACACCAGGCTAGCTGTAGAGGAGGCGGCGAGGGCGGCCGGTATGCGCGTAGAGTCCCAGAGGCTACCTGAAGGGTATGTTATCAGGGCTATAGGCGCCCGCGGAGCCATGGACGTAGCCGTCAACGGGAATACAGTGGAGGTCGTGGGCGACGACTACGAGGGGGACGAGTGTATACGGGACGCCGAGGCCATCGAGAAGGGCGCCATGGCAACAGGCCTAATGCTAAAAGTGTTGGAAAAGAGGAGCCTGGCGCACGGCCTAACCCCTCTGGGGCTTTCGGTTAAGCGTGTAGTCTCGTCTCCTTGTGGCTGATTTTTTAATGCACAGCTGTGTGTAGCACTCTATTGTTTAATTGCTATGAGCTTGTCGAGTAGCCAGCGCGGGTATTGTGAGAACGAGAAGCCGGTGAGCGCGCCGATGGGTGTCCCGTCGCGTGTGAATACTATCGTGTGTGGCACAGCTGTGACTTCCCACTCAGACGCGTAATCCGGG
>JBEULP010000028.1:0-4505 GCA_041287245.1 Infirmifilum sp.
TTGCTCAGCATTGAACGCCGCCATATCATAGTAGCTTTGTTTTAAGGAGAATTTAGCCAGTTGAAGAAAGGCACGCGCATTCCTCTTCATCCTTGCTTCCAATGGTCATTTCCTTTGAACTTACGCTTTAACGGTAAAAACTTATCTGCTCAACCTTAACCCCTGAAAACGAGTTGGAGCAAAGTTTTAGTAGTCAGCTCTAATAACACTTCAAGAGTGCTGGAGGGGCGAATGCACATGCAGGTTGTACCTGTTAAGGACGCCTTAAAGCTCAAGGCTGGCGAAGAAGTCAAGGTTAGGGGTTGGGTTTACCGCCGTAGGGATCTTGGTGATAAAGCCTTTGTAGTTGTTCGGGACTCCACCGGTATTATACAATCGGTCTTCTCACCCGGCGCCAGAGGTCATGCGAGCGCCCGTAAGGTCACCGTCGAGAGCTCCGTTATTGTTTCGGGCAGGATACGGGAGGATCCTAGGGCGCCGGGCGGGAAAGAGATTGAGGGCGATCAGCTTGAGATAATCGGCCTGGCAGATAACTTCCCAATCAGGAGGGATGCCTCAAAGGAGTTTCTCCTGGACGTTAGGCACCTTGCTGTAAGGTCGAGAAAAATGACAGCAGTATTAAAGATACGACACACGGCCTTCGGAGCCCTTCACGAGTGGTTCCGCACCAACGGATACTACGAGGTTCAGGGACCGATGTTTGTCGCTGCGGCAGTAGAAGGTGGCGCCACTCTTTTTCCGGTGAAGTATGTCGACGAGTCTACAGTCTACCTCACCCAGTCGTCACAGTTCTACCTTGAGGCTCTAATATACAGTCTCGAGAAGGTATATACCGTTGCCCCCTCCTTTAGGGCCGAGAAATCTAGGACTCGTCGTCACCTCACAGAGTACTGGCACGCAGAGGCCGAGGTTGCCTGGATAGGCCTTGAGGGTATTCTACAAGTTGAAGAAGAGCTTATATCGCATATCGTGAGGAGAGTTTTGGAGGAAAACAAGGAGGAGCTCTCATTTTTGGGGAGAGACGTCGAGAAGCTCAAGCTAGTCGAGCCGCCCTTCCCCAGGATTAGCTACGATAAAGCCATTGACCTCCTCCAGCAAAGAGGTGTGAGAATCTCCTGGGGAGACGACCTTGGCGCCGATGAGGAAAAAGTGTTGACCATGGAGTTCGACAAGCCCTTCTTCCTATATGGTTTCCCAGAGAAGGTCAAAGCGTTCTACCACAAGAATGACCCTTCACGGCCCGAGGTAACGCTATCGGCAGACCTTCTCGCACCAGAAGGATATGGGGAGATCATTGGAGGAGGGGAGAGGATAGAAAAGCTTGAAGAACTAACCGACAAGATTAAGCGCTTCGGCCTTAACCCATCAGACTATCAGTGGTACCTTGACCTGAGACGCTACGGCACAGTGCCCCACGCAGGCTTCGGCCTCGGCATGGATAGGCTCGTCATGTGGGTTGCAGGCTTGGAACATATAGTGGACTCCCTACCATTCCCACGGACCGTTGCGAGGACATACCCCTAGCCGCGAGCTCGCAACTTTCCAATCCTCTATGTCCACTTCTACATGAGTAGATCTATAGACCTAGTGACTGTTGTTAAGCTGTCATCCTCTAAGTTCAAGGTTATGCGAAAAGATTATGTTTTAACTGTTAATGTAAGAGTGTGCTCTTGGTATGACGGCGTCAAGACTTCCTTTGGCCTTTGTTAGGCCGAATACGAAAGTAAGAGTAGTCAGCATAGAGGGTGGTAGAGGCGCCTTCAGGAGGCTCTTCGAACTAGGTATACTTCCCGGGGAAGAGCTACGAGTGGTTTTTAACGACTACGGTCCGGTGGTGGTTGAGAGGGCTGGGACTCGGTTTGCCATCGGCAGGGGTATAGCTGCACGGATTCTAGTAGAGGTGATTGGATGAAGGAGATCCGCGTCGCCCTGGCGGGGCCACCGAACGTTGGAAAAAGTACTCTTTTTAACGTGCTTGTAGGCGCAAATAGATTTGTCGGCAACTGGCCTGGAAAAACTGTTGACAAATACGAGGGTTTTTTCGAGCACATGGGCTATAAGATTAGAGTTGTGGATCTCCCGGGAACCTACAGTTTAAACGCCTACACCGAGGAAGAGGCGATAGCTAGAGACTACATCGTAACCGAGAAACCTGACGTTGTCGTGGTTCTCGTAAACGCCGTTTCCCCTGAAACCTCGTTCTACCTTGCCATACAAGTTTTAGAGCTTTACAATCGAGTTGTAGTCGCCGTAAACAAGGTTGACGCCGCGGTTAAGAGAGGGATACATTTCAACTTCGAAGACTTAGCCCGTCGCCTAGGAGTACCGGTTGTGCCGATATCCGCCCTTAAACGTGAGGGCCTACACGAACTCATAGATACTGTTATACGTGTAGCTGAGGGAAAAGCACAGACTAGGCGTTTAAGGCTTGAATACCGGGGGGTTGACTATTACGCTAAGGATATCGTAGAAAAAATGAAGAGTTGCCCTGCCCTGCAGCGCTACCCTAGCGAGTGGGCTGCCCTGAGACTGCTGGAAGGGGATACGGAATTAGAAGGCATAGCGACGAACAACGGATGTACGGATTTACTGGCCTTTCTGGAAGAGGTTAGGAAAAGGGTAGAGGAAGAGCTAGGCTCGCCCCCCTCTCTAATATGTGCCAGCGTTAGATACAACTTTATAGATAGAATAATCTCTGAGAGCGTAACCTACTCCGGTGTTGCTAGGAGGGAGTTTACTGAGAACCTCGACCGTGTACTTTTACACCCATTACTTGGTCCTCTAGCGACGTTGTTAATCATTTTCTCGGTTCTCCTCTTAACCCTCTCGGTAAACACGGGCTTCCCGATAAAACAGATTTTAGATTTCACGGGGAACAGCGAGCTCGCCCAAGTGTTTGAAACATATACTTTGTCTAGCCTTCTTTCCTCATTTTTCGACGCCCTGCGTAGTGCCGCCTTGGAATACTTATCGGGTATCGGCGCTCCAGGCTATATTGCCTCACTCCTTTCAGATGGGGTCATAGGAGGGGTGGGAGCTGTAATAACATTTCTACCGCTAGTCTTCATCATCTTTGTAGCATTCGGCTTTCTCGAAGATACAGGAGTAATGTCACGCATAGCTGCTGTGTATCACGGGATAATGAGTCGCATCGGAGTCTCGGGTAAGGCGCTAATGCCCCTCCTCCTAGGCTTCGGCTGCAATGTCCCTGCAATAATGGGCACTAAGATTCTAGACACGGACCGGGAAAAGCTTGTAGTCTCAATGGTCGCCCCGCTAGTCCCCTGCCAGGCGAGACTGGTAGTACTGCTGTTTCTAGCCTCAGCTTTACCCGTGTCTTCCACGGCGAAGATTATAGCTGTAACGGCAGTCTACGCTTATTCCCTATTCCTAGTAGCCGCAGTCGCCCTTGCAGCCTCGAGGCTACTTGCCCCCGGCGAGAAGCCCGAGCTAATACTAGAGCTTCCCCCATATCACCGTCCAAGCCTGAAGGTTATTTGGTGGTATGCTTGGGACAACACTCTACACTTCCTCAAGAAGGCTGGTACCATAATATTCCTCTTCTCTCTCTTCGTCTGGCTTCTACTACATGTCGGGCCACAGGGCTACACAGAGGATGCTGTAAACTCTTATGCCAGGATCATCGGCGATGTGTTTACACCGTTAACTTCTCTAATAGGCGTCTCGTCCTGGCAGGTAGCACTCGCACTCCTTACTGGATTCGTAGCGAAGGAGACTGTAGCGTCCACCTTGATGGTTATTACCTCTGCAGCCAGCCCTCAGGAGGCAATCCAGTCTTTAGCGTTAACGCCGGCACAGGTCGCCAGCCTAATGGTCTTCACCACTCTATACACGCCTTGTCTAGCCACGGTTGGCGCGTTTTTCACGCAGTTCCGAAGTAAAAAACTTACCCTCATACTTGTAGCATATGAGATTGGTGTGGCCGCTATTTCTGCAGCCGTAGTTTACCACCTTTTAGGCGTGGTGGGGCTCTAATGCGCGAGGAGATTGTCTGGATTGGAGGGTGGAAGGAAAACAGCCTTGTAGACGTCCTTGAAAACGTCAGCTTCACGGTATGGTTTAGCTACTGCAACTTCAAGTGTCCATGGTGCGCTAACTCGCGCCTGGCAAGGGGAGTTGAGAAGAGAGCAGCTACCATAAACACCATAGTCGAAGCCGTGCTACCGGCTGCCCCCTTCATAGACTACTTCCACGTGACAGGCGGAGAGCCTACTCTCCAGTACAGGGCGCTCGCATCACTCCTCCTAGAGGTTAAAAAGAGAACCGGTGTAAAGCTTAGCTTCGACACTAATGCAAGCATACCTGAGGCTATAAGGTATATCATGGGGAAAGTTGATGTGGATCACATAGCAATTGACGTCAAGGCACCTCTAAACAACCCCCATCTGTACTCCAAGGTTACAGGGGTAAGCGAGAAGTATGCCCTCCTGGCGGTTGATAAGATAAAGAGAGGTATAGCCGAGTCGGCAGGAGTACATGATTTT
>JBEULP010000003.1:0-196529 GCA_041287245.1 Infirmifilum sp.
CTATGTGTAGCGGGCACGCATAGCCCAGAACCCTTGAAAAATAATCCCTCTGCATGCATACAACAAAAAGTTTAAGCGCGCGACATGTTGAAAAACTAACGAAGAGGGCCGGTCGTCTAGCGGGAGGATGTCGCCCTCGCAAAATCTTGGGTAAAGGAGGTTCGAGAGCGGCGGAGGTCCCGGGTTCAAATCCCGGCCGGTCCACTACTTTTAGACTTGACAGATTTCTGTAGAACATCCTCTTCATCCCTGCACCTTGAGAAAAGCCATAGTTTTGAGGAGTTACTTTTCGGGAAGGTTTGGTTCTTGTGAAACTACTTTCAGGATTTTTGGCTAGGGTATTTGTTCTACATTAGTATTCTAGACTTAATACCCCTCCTTGGAAAAAATCAGGTAATGCTTAAGGGGGATAGTAGGGATGGTGATGTTGAAGCAGTCTGATGCTCTTGGTGTGTTATTTGTAGACGATGGAGAAGAATCCAAGCTTTTACTTTCAAAGCTCGGGGATTACTCGAAACAATTCAAGATCGTCAACGTGACGAAGAACGGGCTGCGAGGCTGGCTGGTTATGGAGTATGGAACCACAGATGTTCCACTGCTAGTCACCGAGAACATCGTGGTAAGTGGGGCGAAAAACATAGAAGAACAACTCCGGAAACTCTTGCTTAAAAGCTAAAAATATTTTTATTTTTTCTTTAGGTTTAACACTTAATGTTCAGCTATGAGACGCTCGAAAAGGCTATTCTCTGGATACTCCCAGCTTACGTAGCCAACGGAGCCCCGGTTGTAATCGTCTTCCTAGTCAGAAAAATGGGTAAAAAAACTCATCCAATCGATCTTCGAAGAATCTTCATAGATGGAAAAAGGATATTAGGCGACAACAAGTCTATCGAGGGGTTCCTCGGGGGAGTCATCATCGGCTCCACTTTAGGAGCACTGCTACAGCTGCTGGGGCTCCACAACGCTTTTTCAGCATTAATCTTATCTATTGGAGCCCTCACCGGAGACCTTACAGGCGCATTTATAAAACGAAGACTCAATCTGAAGCCAGGCGACCCTGCACCGCTACTAGACCAGCTAGACTTTGTTTTCGGGGCTTTTGCCTTCCAGCAGCTCTACAACCCAGTACCCCTTGACTACCTAGTTATAGTTGTAGTCTTAACCCCCCTTATACACTTATCAGCGAACCTAGCGGCCTATACCTTTGGTCTAAAGTCCAAACCCTGGTGACACGTGCTAGAAGTCAGAGCAACTAAGAGTCTTCTCTCTTAAACCTTTAAGATAGCTGGGCTCCGGCGGGTCTTCCTCGTATAGAACATTCCTGTAAGCCTCCAATAACGTTGCTTCAAAACCTGCGATCTCACTATACAAGCTGAACTTCGCTTTCGGAGCATATAAGTCCAAGACACTTCTCCAATCGGGATCTCTGAGAATGTGGTGCGAGAGAATGTTTAGACGCTCAACCTCCAGAGCTCTAGCGAGGTTCTTCATTCCCTCCTCTATCCTCTCCGACGACTCCTTACGGGAAAGGTAAATAGGGGGCCCGCCAATAACGGCTATTTTAAACCCGCCTGTTAAAAGCACCCTCAGAGCCTCCTGTGAAACTGGACCTTGAACATCCGGTAAAAACACTAGCACGGGTTCTCCAGACCTGTAAACCTTGAAGCACAGGACCCATCCTAGCTTTTCTTCACCGTGCGGCGCTAGAAAACCCTCTACAACAGTATCCCCCAGGCGGAGAGTCTCTGAGTCGAAGAATACCATGCGTGCATTCGCATTTGCTTTTTCAAGTGCTTTTTGAAGCGAGAAAGCCCTCTTCTTCTGGTTATAATTTATCTTGCTCCTCGGCGACTTAGCTAGTAGAGTCTTCCCGTAGTAAATCTCCAGGAAAGTTTTCTCCTCAGTGCACTCGTAAAGAGACGGGTAGGGTGGTGTGAAATGATCACGGTGATAGTGGGAGATCGTGATAACCTCGGCTTTCTCCGCGTACTCGAGAACCTTCAGTCTAAGTTTCCTGAGAGCCCTGAACTCCTCTGGGTGCGGCGGCAGACTATACCGGAGGGGGCCGAGGCTTACCCCGGCGTCGAAGAGAATCCGCACATCGGGAGTCTCGACGAAGAGGGCCATGGACCTAACTCCTAGGCTCTCGTCGGCAATAGGGGTAACACTTACTCTCGCAGATCCCTGCATCTGTGAGCGCCGCACCCCAGGTGGTTTAACACATAGCTAAAAAATGTTAGATGGTAAGCCCCTTCTCGCGTAGAGCTTCTAGGAGCAGTTTGAACATGCCGGGCATGGCTTCAGGGTCTGTCCCAGTTATGATGTTACCGTCACGCACAAAGTTCTCCCCCATTACTTCGGCGCCAGCATTTCTCAAGTCGTCATGTATCGAGAAGAAACCTGTAACTTTTCTCCCCCTCACTAGGCCTGCCGAGATTAAAACCCAAGGGGCGTGGCATACCGCTGCTATAATACCCTTCTTCGCCGTCTTCCTCACAAGCTCAAGTATCTCTGCGCTTCTCCTGAGCCTGTCCGGCGCATAGCCTCCCGGTATCCAAAGCACAAGGTAATCGTCATTGAGCGCAGACCTAGCATCCAGTGTAGCCTTAACCCGAAGCTCGCTCTTACCCTTGTACTCCTTCGCCTCGGGGCCCACAATATCTACTTGAAAACCAAGCTCTTTGAGCCTGTATAGAGGATAGATAAGCTCGCGCTCGTCAAACAAGTCTTCAACTAAAACAGCTGCCTTCATCAACAACAATATATCGTTGGCTGCTTTTATTTTTATACGCTAGAGCCCAGGAGAGGCTTTACTCTTCTGCTGCCGCTCATATTTCCTCCAAAGCTCCTGTAAAGTCGTTACGTCCTCAGGTGACTTGTCAGCACGTATTCTCTTGATCCTAGCGAATCGCAAGGCTAGCCCAGAGGGATATCGAGAGCTTCTCTGAATCTCAGAATACTCAACCTCCACTACTATTTGAGGCTTCACGTGAACGACCCAGCCCTCCTCCCTAACTTTTAAAGCCAAGAGCTTCCGAGTCATCTCCTGAAACTCAGCGTCCGTAAGCCCTTTGAAAGTCTTTCCTACGACGGCGAAGTCCCCTGTCCTCTCATCCCTTACAGCCAGGTAGTAGTCGCTGAGCCAGCCGCTACGCCTGCCGTGCCCCCACTCCGCCGCCGTTACAACGCAGTCCACAGTCTCAGCGTTTTTCAGCTTCAGCCACTTTCTTCCCCTGTTTCCAGGCTCGTAGTTCGAGCCCGGATGCTTGCAGACGAGACCCTCGTGACCGTTGTCTAGAGCTTCTTTGAACGCTCTTTCAAGCTCCTCTGGTGTTTCAACATAAACCTGGCGTGCAAGGAGCTCTGGGGGTAAAACTTCTTCCAGCATGCTCCTTCGCCGCGAGTAGGACTCGTCTATAAGCATTTTCCCATTGAGGTAAAGAAGATCGAAAAAGTACACGCGTAGAGGAAGCGTTTTCAGGAAGCTTTCAAAATCATTTTTCCTCCTGAACCTGCGGGCGATGTCTTGAAAGGAGATCGGCCTATCACCGACCAACCCGAGAGCCTCGCCGTCTAGGACTCCAGACTCAGCCTTCAGGTTTGCCTTAACAGCTTCAACGACGTCCGGGAGAAAACCTGTTATCCGGTTCATTCTCCGGGAGAAAACCTCTATCCTCCCATCTTTGACATGCACCTGAACCCTTAACCCGTCGTATTTATACTCGGCTGAGGTATAGCCCGAGTGCTCCCGTAGAACCTCGAGGGGTGTATATGCCATGTCTGCCAGCATCGGCTTTACGGGCCTGAAAAGCTCCAGCTTTATATCTCGTATGTTTATCCCACCCACAACTCTTCTCGCCAGCTCTCCGATATCCCCAGTCAGCATGTAGGCACGCCTAATCTCCTCCTGGCTATAACCCCCTACCCTGGCGAGGGCCTCGAGAACAATCCCGACGTTCGCACCTATCCTCGGCTCGCCAAAGATGATTCGAAGTAGATACTCTAGCTCTTCAGCGTCTAGCCTAGCGAACAAGCCTCGTAGCAGATTCACCTTTTTGTTTCGCGCACCCTCCCCGCTTACCGTGGAGACTTTATCGAGAGTATGATAAACTTCCCAGAGCGACGGGGACCCACTGAACAGCGGCGCTATCCTGCTAGTCTTCAACTGCTCCACCACTTCCGAGACTGTTGAGAAGCCAACTCCTAGTTCACGAGCATCCCCCTCGGGAAAAATCCTACCTGTGAGAAGCAGGACGGCAGTCTTCGCCTCTTCGGGGTCAAGGGACCCAATAAAGGACGTTAAAACCTTAATCTTTTCGAGCTTACTGCGCATACGCTCGACCTCCTTAGCGACGCGCACAAGCTCCTGGAAACTAACCATCGAAAACTCTCTACAACCCAAGGCTAATAAAGTCTATTTACACTTTTCTCGGCCTTCAATATATAAGTTGATGGTCAGCGAAAGCTGTCCAGTGATACTTGTTTCCTCTTTTTCCACAGCAGTGTAAGCCTGTCTAAAAGAAGCTTAACCCTTTCCTCTGAGAAGTTGTTCTCATCGACTAGAAAGTGCTCTAACTCATCATAGGCTGGCTCGCCATATTCTATAGTGTAGTTTTCCCGGACAGCGGGGTTCATGAAGATCTCTATAATTTCAGCGTAGTTGGGGATTTTCTCCCGTATACTTCTGGGAAGCCCATCGATACCGCCATATCTCTTCACAAGCTTTAAGGCTCTCTTAGGGCCTATCCCCCTAACCCCCTCGTTGTAATCGGTGCCGACTAGAATAGCTATCTCGACAAGCTGTTTCCTCGTAATCCCTAGGCTCTTCAAGGTAATCTCTAGCTCTACAAGCTCAGGCTCAAGTTTTCTAGCCTGCCCCTTGCTTGGCAGCCACTCCGTACCGGTTATTGTTAGGTAGCGGAGCAGTCGAGGAGAGCCGTAGAGAATCGCGTCCCAGTCAAGGGTAGCTGTAGCCCATGCTTCCCCCCTTGATGCGATATAAGCAGCCTGTGCCTCCGCGTCATGAGGTGCGTCCACAATGGGCCAGCCCATAAGCCTGAGGAGCTTCTTCGAGCTCTCAATAATCCAATCGTCAACCGAGACTGCCACTACGGCTTTTGAAAAAGCTTTTTCAAACTCTTCGCGGCTTAGTAGCTCGTGGAACTCCTTCTCGGCTTTCTCGCGTACCATCCTCCTTTTTTCAAGCTCCTTGAGCTTTAACGGTAGAGGGGGGCCGTCGAAAACGAAGATGAAGCTACAGGCGTTTTCAAGGGCTAGCCTGGAGTAGCGGAAGGCTAGGCCAACTAGGTGTGAGGTTATCCTGCCGTTCCTCCCTTTGAGAGGCTCTGCTTTAGGCGTCCGCACGAGCGCTAGGAACTGGTATATAGAGTTAAGAGCGTCGACCGCTAGAGTCTTATACGCTACCTCCGAGAGACCTATAGTCCGGCGCGGAATTATTGGTGTTAAATATGTTCCCACAATATTTTAAGCACGGGGTTTATAGTTAGTTTGTATGCTTCGAGATGTCACGTTGCAGGAGGTCGACGGAGAGATAAGAAGTGGGAAAACTGTCGTGCTTGACTTCTACGCTGAGTGGTGTATACCTTGTAGAGCCGTTGATGATGTGCTCACACAAGTGTCGAGGCTGCTCCGCGAGTCCAACCGGGTGGTCTTCCTGCGTGTCAACGTAGATGTCGAAAAAGAGGCGGCTGAAAAGTTCGAGGTCTATGGGCTACCTACTGTGATAGTATTCCATAAGGGGGTGGAGGTGAAGAGGTTCTCGGGTGTCCCGAGAAACTTTGCAGTGGAGCTTCTACGGCTCCTTAAGAGTCTATCCTAGGAGCTGGTGGATATCTTTTAGCAGCCCTTTTCTCTCAAGTCTTTGAACCTCCGTCGAAGTATATCTGTAGATGATGTCGCCCCTCTCAGGCTGGAAGTCCCAGGGGGCTACGAGGACTAGATCCCCTACTCGCATCCACATACGCTTCTTCAGTTTGCCGGGTATTCGACAGAGCCTGACCTTGCCGTCGCTACATAAGACCTTAGCCCTGTCAAAGCCAAGGAGCTGTTGTATTACGCATAGAAGCGTTGTTTGACCGTCGGGGAGTGGAACTTCCTCTTCTTTCTCTCCCTGTTCTTTGTTATTTTTACTCATATATCGGTAGAACCGCGTGTGTACTTATAAAACTTTGTTTACCTCTGAGAAGCCTCCCCGCTTTCCTTGACGACGACCATGTTTATCTGTACAATATCATCTGTTATAGTATTCCCGCGAACATATCTACGCCGCCTCTCGCCCTTCTCCTTGGGCCTATAGCCTGGGGGGCCGGAAAGCAAGAAATAGCCTTTTCTAGCGCCGGGAATATCGGGTCTCATTGGCTCGCCAGCCCTCCCCGAACCGCCTCTAATCTGGAGTTTTATTCCAGGCTTGCCCACCAGCTCTCCGTCTATAGTGTCCCCTATCTTGAGACCTATGAGCCTCGCGGCCTGGTCGCCTTTGAGCTCAACCTGTTCAGCTTTGCCAGTAGCTGGATCTGATATGACTAGCTTAAACTCCGGCATGTCCGACTCAGACGTTCAAGGCGTATCTATACCTAAAAATTTATCGTTCTTCTCAAATGAGCGTGCGACAAGCCTTTTTAATTGAGCCTTGGATTATAGTTCTACGTGGCTAAGAAAGTAAAGAGTGACATCGTGAAGGTCAACTTCAGGGTTACTGAGCGTGAATACCTTGAGATGAAGAGGCTCGTCGACAAGGAGATCTACTCCTCTATGTCCGAGCTTGTCAGACACGCTATTGAGTTGCTAGTTGAGGAGTATTCCCGGGTAAAGGTATAAGATAGGTTTTTTCGCCGTGGAAGAAAAGCTTCACCCTCTCAGAGCCGAGGAGCCTGTCAACCGCACTCTCCAAGCTAAAGTAGGCCTCTATAGTCCTGTACGAGCCTAGCTCAAGCACCTGTATAAAGCTGCCGCTTTTAGAGACAACAAGCCCCTCGGGGAGATCCTTCTCATGGGCAACGACACTTATCTTCGAAGTTGTCTCATGGTTTAATGGTAGGCGTGTCGTGGTGTAACGCTCCAGGTCTAATAGCTCAACATATCTACGCGTGAGCCGCGCGACGTAATAAAACGAGCCGCCGAGTGTAACGACGTCTCCCTGAACAAAGCCGGGCAGGAGAAGCCTTATCGTTCTCTTAAACTTTCCATGCCCACTCTCATCCACGCCGATGTGCTTGCTTGTCTCCAGAACCTCCATATAGACACGTCTCTGCAGAGCTTCTGCAATCTTCCTAGCCGCAGTATACTCGGAAAAGTACAGATCTAGGCCTTCAGGTTTCTCCTCAACTTCAACAGGAACAGCCAAAGGATCCTTCATCGACACCTCGGACACGCTATCCTCCACCAATTTGACAACATTGTTCAGCTCTGTCTGCTCGAGCTTCCTGCCCTGGGCCCTAATCTGTATTATTGCGTTCTTTTTCTTCGAGACATGTCCAAGACAAACATTGCAGATAGTCTTCTTAACCGAAACCTTTAGCGTGTACTCTTCTGTATAGTCCTGCTGAAGCTCGGGAGACGCCCTGCCAGTTACTTTAAAGACAACCAAGGAAAGACTGCTCGGCAACTCCACCTTCACGTAACGTATTTGCCCTTGGGAGCGCGCGAGTCTTGGAAACATCCTTCTCAGCTCCTCCGCCGCTTCATCTCGCGAAGAAACCCACTTCCCCTTCTTGAACCTTAAGGAACCGCAAATCCTGCAAACCTCCAGCTCTACATGATCTGTCTTCAACTCGAGTAGGGGGTGTTCTCTACGGTAACACTCCTCGCATAGCCCGTTAACTAGTCTCTCAACAGTCCTACCGCAGACTGGGCATCTAGGAGACTCACGCATTACAAACCACACGCCTGCTAGGGGGTGGGTATCTTAAATATTTGCACATGAGGAACACCCCCAATGTCTACAGCTGCATCATGAACGGAGGGGAAAAGCTCAGCCAGCCTCTCGACGCATACTCTTCCAAACGCTGTCACGCAATCGGCTCCTAGGATCATAGCCTCCAACTCTGGCGAGCTGTCCTCCATGATCACACCGCCAAAAAACTCGCGTGTAATCTTCACTCTTACTCTACCGTGGATAACCTCCTTGCCGAGGAGCTCCTCATCGCAGAGAGCTACTAGCCTGTACTGTCCGCTTGTGTGAAGCTTCACCGCAACCCGTGGCACGACAGCGCTTCCCCATGCATCAACCCAACCTGGATAGTAAAAAAGTTGTCTACGCAACGCTCGAAACGTTTTTAGGATGAAAAACGCTATGTATCGCGGATGATGACGGTTGGTATTTACGAGCGGTGAGTTATGACATCAGGACTGACGATCACGTGAGAAGAAAAACAGTTTATCAACAGGAAAAACCTTTTTTACAGCTCTGCATCTATCTTCTACGGCTCCATTATTAACTCGTAAACTATTCCTTCTTCTCAGTGCGCACGACCGCCACGAGGCAAGTCTCTACACCCTAGCCCGCCGCGAAATAGCCAGATGAAAGGCAACGTCCACAAACAAAGGTTTAGGGCGCGCGCAAGGGAGGAAGTCAGGCACGAACTACTTCGCTGAGTCTGTTTTTGACGACGATTCCCTTCCCTTTTTCTATCTCGAAAACGAATATGTCAGGCGGTACTGGACGCCAACGCATCTTTCTTATGAAGAGAGTCCGGTAGAAGGTGTTTTTCACCCTCTCGAGTCCTAGGACGAAAACACCTGCCGCGAGAAATTCTTCCACTCCGAAGCGACTTAGCGCTGTGCTGCCGGTGGGTATCTCTGAAACTATTAGGTTTGTAGTACCTATCCTCTTCTCAAGGTTTATGATCAAGTTTTTAATGTACTCGCGGGTCCAGGCGACGTCGCCCTCATTCACCATTAAAGGAGCGATAGGATCTATTACCAGCCTCCTAGCGTCAATTCTCCTGGTCTCCTCAAGGATGCCATAGACTATCGAGTCTACAACGGTGTTGGCAGGCTTATTCTTCAGCTTCTCGACAAAGTCAGGCATTAAGGTTAACACGTTAAGCATCCCCTGGCTTATCAGGCTCTCTATATCCCAGCCGAAGTCGTACGCGCCTTTCACGAAGTCGTCGTAGTCCTCGTCCACAAGCACGTAGACACCCGGCTCCCCCATTTGAATCCCCTGGATAAGGAACGTCATCGAGAAGAGAGTCTTCCCCGTGCCTGTCTCACCCGTTACTAGATACGATCTTCCGCGCAGGAGTCCACCTATCCTCTCATCTAGCCCAGTAATACCTGTCTTTGCAAGCTCATAGCCTTGACGGGCCCCGCTCACTCCCTCCTCATGAACCACTTCCTCTCTAACCGACACCTGCTCCAATGGTAGTTGTTCCTGCGGTTCTTGTTCTTCTCTTGGGGGCTGTGCCTTATCGTAACGTTTGCGGCTGAACATATTAAGCCTTAAAAACAAAATCCGCTAAATAAGCGAATCGCCATGGGCTTCATTGAGATAAACACGATACGCAAGAGCGTTAAAAGGTCGACCCTTAGAGTGGGGATCCTCTACCCTAGCTACTATCTTGTCGCAGCAGACTCCATCGCTTATCAAATGCTATACCACTATCTCAACCTTCAAGAGGACGTCTACGCAGAGCGCTTCGTGATGAGCCAGGAGGGCCACCCTGTTGTCAACAGCCTGGAAACTGGAACGCCGCTAAATCACTTCGACGTCGTCTTCATCTCAGTACACTACGAGCTCGACTTTGTCAACATCCTGCGATTCATGCTCAATGCGAAAATCCCCCTAAGATCCGAGGAAAGGTTTAAGCCTATCTTCGTAGCAGGGGGACCCCCTGTAATATCAAACCCGGTTCCCCTGTCAGATTTCATAGATGTCTTAGCCGTGGGTGAGATAGAGTCCATCATACCTATTTTCCTAGAAAGACACATGGAGGAGGGCAATGACAAAAAGAGACTTCTCGACACACTTGACCCTCTTCAAGGATTCTTCGTCCCCTCGGTGAACAATGGAGAGCCCGTAAGGCTAACATTTCCTCTTAAACTTCCCAGAGAGTTTCACCCAGCTGCGCAGTTCCAGCCTCTCGAGTACCCAGGGTGGAGGCGGCGGACCTCCGTTGAAACTGCAAGGGGGTGCTATCGGGGTTGCCGGTTCTGCCTAGAGGGGCGCATCTTCAACGTTATGCGCGAAAGGCCCGTAGAGGATATCTTGAGCATCGCCCGGGAGGGGCGCGAGTATAACAAGTCGTCGCTTGTCAAGCTTGTAAGCCTCTCGTTCTTTGACCACAGCAACGCGAAGAGAATTCTTCAATCTCTGCTTGAAGAGGGATTTCGCTTCTCTACCCCTAGCTTCCGTGCCGAGACGCTAGATGAGGATGGACTTGAGCTTGTAAGGAGAGGAGGACAGAGAACTCTCGTCGTGGCTCCTGAGACCGGCTCTAAAAGGATTGCTTTAAGCATCGGGAAGTATGTGAATATGGATAGAGTACACGAGGTTGCCGCAGCCGCCAAGAAGCTGGGTTTCACGGGGCTGAAAATGTACTTTATGGTTGGCTTGCCCGGCGAAGCCGAGGAGGACGTTAAGGAATCCATAAACTATGTTTTACGAGTATCTCAGGCCTCAGGCTTCAGAGGTGAGCGGGCTTTGAAAGTCACGGTGAGCCCCTTTGTGCCTAAGCCTCATACCGCTCTACAGGACGCTCCCTTCATAGGTTTGGAGGTAGCTAGAAGGCGGATCAAACTGCTACGTGAAGGGCTTGCAGGTGTTGCAGATGTGCGCGAGTATGATCCGAGGCTCGCTTTAATTCAGACGGTTATCGCGCGTGGGAATCGAGAGGTGGGAAGACTACTTCTAGAGTGGGCACAACTGGGGGGTGGGATTGGCTCCTTTAGGAAAGCCGTTTTAAACAGTGGCGTCACCGTGAAAAAGTATATCGGCCACCAGGAGCCCCCGCATCCCTGGGACTTTATCCAGCTAAATCCCAGAACTCTCTGGATTAAGAGTACGTAGCACGTCATTCAAGCACTCTCTAAGCTTCGCAACAAACTCACTCTTCGTATAGATTCTCAAGGGTGAGATTTTGAATGATTTCACGAGATGAAGGAGGCTTTCCTGGGCTTCAGGCAGCTTGTAAAGAGCGTTGTCTTTCACAATGAGTAGATTGTCTGGGTCTTTTATAGGAACCAGCTTCGGGAGATAGGGCAATATCCACTCTTCTGGCACTCTGCAAGCGGCTGCTTCTCTAATATTATTAACAACCTCTTCTACAGTGTTGAGCGGTATAAAAAGTTCGGCAACCATGACTGGAATTTCTCCGCGGAGAAAAGCCTTTGAGGCTTCTCCTAGCCAGTTTTCTCTCTTAGCTAATGTCTTCAGCGTCTCGATGAGAAAACAGTCGTCAAAACCGCACCAATCTCCGTTCTCTATTATTTCGAGGGGGGTAGGAATCAGGTTCTCCTGGAGCATGACGTTATAGATCTTAGATAAAAGTGCCTCTAGGCCTGTGACGTGCTTGTGGTGGTATACTCTCCTGAAGAGCTCAAGCCTCGTAAGGATTAGTGACTCCACCGCAACCTCTGCTCCAGTGGTGAAGGCAAGAACCCATCTTCTTTCATATCGTGCAAGCCTAGCATGCCTAATAACGCGTTCTAGGTCTACCCCTCTGTAAGGAAGGCCTAGATGGTGCGAGTCCCGTAGTAAATAGTCCATTCTGTCCGCATCTACTTCTCCTGAAATTATAACGGAGAGCCTATCTTCTCGCATTAATATACGTGTGAGAGCTTCTAGATAGCCCGAAAGCTCGTTCTCGAAGTAATTCTTTAAAACACGGATGCCGAGAGTTTCGTGTTCACTTGACAGGGCATGAGAGAAGGGCAGATGTCCAATGTCGTGGAGAAGCCCCGCAAGGCGAACCAGCTGCCTCTCATCATCACTTTGATCCTCGACAGCTGCAGTGTAAAGCCTGTCAGCTATCCGTAGCGTTCCTATAGAGTGAGCAAACCTCGTGTGCGTCGCCGACGCGTAGACAATATATGCAGGGCCAAGTTGGTGAACACGGTGAAGTCGGGAGAATGCACAGTTTTGAATGATTTTTGCCTCTAATTCCGTCAGGTCTATGAATCCGTGGATCTCATCGAAGATTTCCCGCACGAATCTCATTATCCCCTTAAGACGCACGTCTGTTAAATATAGCTTCTCGCATAGAAGATACGTGAAGGAGACAATGTTTTTATAGTCATCGTGTATTTTTCTAGTAGGAAGCCGGGGTGGCCGAGAGGTCAAGTGGCTTGGAAGCCTGGCACGCGTCGGGCTGCAGTGGTACCTAGCCGGTGATACCCGATTATTCCCGGGTTCAAGTCCCGGCCCCGGCTCTACCTTGGAGGGTTATGGATGAACGTTGTTTACCCTAAGGCCAGTGTTCTCTACGGCTATTATAACTCTGGTATTTTGTATTAAAACAGTGGTTTATTCAAATATATTATTGTTTTTGTTGAATAAAACGATGGTTTGTTTAAGTATAACGAAAACTTTTTAGACTTGTTGTATGTTTTTAAGGAGGAAGCTGCACGCGTATTCCACCAGCAGAGAGCACCTCGAGCTTAAGACGGTGTACCGTCTCCAGCCGTGAAAGGGTGTGTTAACTGGTGGGTACAGCGTGCAGTTTTACGCTAATCAATCATAATAGGTAGAAAGGTGGGTTTACATGGGAGGTTTACCTGTCGCAGCAAAGTACGTGATAAAGGCTAGAATAACTGTTTCGGGAGTTGTGGACAAGCATGACATAGTTGGTGCTATTTTCGGTCAAAGTGAGGGTATTCTTGGGCGTGAGCTGGATCTTAGAGAGCTCCAGAAGATTGGACGCGTGGGTAGAATAGAGGTTACTACGCACGAGCATGACGGTAAGCTCATAGCTGAGGTTGAGATTCCCTCCAATCTAGACATGGCTGAAACTGCTATAATTGCTGCTACTATTGAGACGATCGACAAGGTTGGTCCTTATAACGCGTCTGCTGAGATCTTGTCGATTGAGGATGTTAGAGCTGAGAAACGTAGAAAAATCATCGAGAGAGCTGTGGAGCTTTACAAGAAGCTTGCCCAGACTGTTCCGGAGTCAAAGGAGCTCGTCGAGGAAGTGTTGGAGAAGGTAAGGACAGCAGAGCTGACTGAATGGGGTGAGGAAAAGCTCCCCGCTGGTCCAGACGTTGAGACGTCAGATAGTCTGATTCTTGTTGAGGGACGTGCAGATGTTCTAAACCTTTTAAAACATGGCTATAGGAATGTCATTGCAATAGGCGGAGCCACGATCCCGAGAAGCCTTAAGGAGCTCTGCAAGAACAAGAAAGAGGTTGTTTTATTCGTGGACGGCGATAGAGGGGGTGAGCTGATAGCTAGGAACATTCTTAACGTCATCGATGTCGACTATATTGCTAGAGCACCGCCAGGAAGAGAAGTTGAGGAGCTGACCGGTAAGGAAATCGGGAAGGCTCTCCAAAACAAGGTTCCCGCTGATGCTTTTCTAGAGTCTCTCGAAAAGGAGAGAAAACCACAGAAAGAAGTGAAAGCTGAGGTTGTGATACCGCCGTCTAAGCTTATTAAATCTTCAAAGAATAATCCGTCTGTGACTCAAGAGGTAGCCGTACCGTCCGAGGTCATAGAAGTGATCGAGCAGTTTAAGGGTACACTGGAGGCGGTTATATATGATGAGGAGTGGAGAGAGGTAGCTCGCGTACCTGTTAAAGAGCTTGTCGACAGGTTAAAGGAGCTTGACGGGGCCAAGCACATTATTCTCGACGGAATAATAACCCAGAGGCTTGTTGACACTGCTTTCTCGAAGGGTATTAAGACTCTTATAGGGGTGAGAGTGGGGGAGATAATTAGGAAGCCTGAGGATCTTATTATAACGACTTTTCAAAACGTGAAGCCCCTTGAGAAGCCGCCGACGGAACAACCGCAGGAGCAGCAGCCTTCACAGGAGCAGCCGGTCACATAGGATTAAAAGGCTCCTTGGAGGTGCATATCATCACGAAGTCAGCCCAGGTCAATCTAGTCATTGCCAGTAGGTATTCGCGCGTTGAATATTAACCTTTACCGTTGCGCGCGGGTTCTGGGCTATGCGCGCGAAAATAATATATTGGTTTGAGTGTTATCTGGCGCTTAGGTGGTTGGAGTGCCTAGAATGCTTTACTGCTCGTTTTGCAAGAAGCCTATCAAGCCTGGAGAAGGATTAATGTATGTGCGGCTCGACGGCACGATTGAACGGTACTGCTCGACTAAGTGTTACAAAAGTGCTTTGAAGCTACACAGAAACCCGAGAAGGACAAAGTGGGTTGTTAAACAACAGGCTTAGGTTCCTAGGTTGACACAACCTATATTTTGTCCCCGTGAATTTCTGTCTTGTGGTGTTTTATGGAGCAGCGAGAAACCTATATACGTGCTCCTATTGTCGTAGTTTTGGGACATGTCGACGCTGGCAAGACCACCTTGCTAGACAAGATTCGAGGCACAGCGGTTGCGAAACGCGAGCCTGGCACTATGACGCAGCATATAGGTGCATCGTTTCTACCATGGAAGGTTTTAGAGGAAATTTCGGGGCCTCTGTTAAACCAGCTTAAGGCAGAGATAAAGATACCAGGCTTCCTTATGATCGACACGCCTGGTCATGAGTCTTTCTCGAATCTGAGGAGGAGAGGAGGCAGTATCGCCGACATAGCGATTCTCGTAGTCGACGTTCAGAGAGGATTAGAGCAGCAAACCTTTGAAGCTATAGAGATACTTAAGAACAAGAAGGTTCCCTTTGTTGTGGCAGTTAACAAGGTAGATAGGATCCCGGGTTGGAGACCCCAACCGAACAGACCTTTTGTTGAATCTATAAAGATGCAGGATGACGCGGTTGTCTTAAAGTTGGAGGAGCTTCTCTCATATATTATTGAACAGTTCAGGTCGCTGGGGTTTCGGGCAGACCGCTACGACCGTATAAAGGACTTTACCAAGATTGTTGCGTTGATACCAGTTAGCGCTTTAACGGGTGAGGGTTTACCCGACCTTCTCCTGGTTCTCGCTGGGCTTTCACAGCGCTTCCTGATAAAGAGGTTGGTTGCGCGGAAGGCGCCGGCACGGGGAGTTGTCCTTGAATTAAAAGAGGAGGTGGGTCTTGGGACGACGGCAACCGTGATCATCTATGACGGTGTTTTAAAGAAGGGCGACCTTGTCACGGTCGGAGGACTTGAAAAGCCACTTGTTACACGAGTGAAGCTTCTACTCATGCCTAAGCCTCTCGACGAGATGCGTTCACCCGAAGACCGTTTTTTGGAGGTAGACGAAATATCTGCGGCTGCAGGGGTTAAGGTTGTTGCTGAGGGGCTCGAAAAAAGCGTGCCGGGCGCACCATTCCTCGTAGTGCCCAGTGAAAGTTACCTCGAGAAAATATTGAGCGAGGTTCAAGAGGAGGTTCAAGCCACACGCTTCCAGAGTGATATCGCAGGGGTTGTACTTAAGGCGGATACGCTTGGAACACTAGAGGCGCTTGTAGGGTACTTAAGGCAAAACAATGTGCCTATAAGGTTGGCTGATGTGGGGCCGGTTGTACGCAGGGATGTTGTAGAGGCAAGCTTCGTCAAAAATCTGGATCCAAAATATGCGGTCATCCTAGCTTTTAACGTTAAAATAACACCGGATGCTAGAGATGAAGCGGCTCAGAAAGGCATACCGATTTTTACCGAGAAGATAATCTACAGGCTTGTCGACAACTTTATGCAATGGTTCGAAGAACAGAAAGCGCTGGAGAGACGAAAAATATTTGAAAAACTCACTCCTCCAGCAGTCGTTCAGATACTTCCAGGGTATGTATTTAGGAGAAGAGACCCTATCATAGTTGGGGTGCGCGTGATAACCGGCAGGATACGCCCAGGGATAAAGCTTATCACGGGAGACGGGAGAGAAATCGGCGACGTCATGCAGATACGGGAACATGATAATGTGCTGGAACAGGCGGAAGAGGGGGCAGAGGTTGCAATATCGATTAGAAGCAAAGCAATGGTCGGGCGGCAGGTTAACGAAGGCGACTATCTCTACTCCGATGTTCCTTTAGAAGAGGTCAATCTCCTTCTTGAGAAATATGCTAATGAGCTGAAAGATAACGAGAAAGAATATCTTCGAAAACTCCTAAAATTTAAGCTTAAACTTTCAAGCAGCATAGAGTTTCCCTGAGCATTAAAAAATATAGGTGATGGGTAAATTTGGAGAAAAGATGATGAAAATTCGCCTTCGGAAAGATGAAGAACAGGAGTACCTCTGAAATTCCTGATGCGTTTAATTTCAGGTGGGGCTTTCTCGTAAAAACGCATACGCATTGCCGCGGCTAGAATATTTATAGCCCCTATACACTTAAGGATTGAATGACGACTTTGCCGAGTCCTGAGTAATCGATGATGAGGCATTCATGCTCTGACCTAGTTTTTAGAAACATGAAAAGGTAACCTCGAGAGGAGACGAGCTCGCCAGGGCTCGTAAAAAACTAGGCAAAACATAGGGAAAGCACTCTAAAAATAAACGTCAAGCCCTTGCTCTGCGGCCTCAGGGATAGGCTGATCTATCTCTGTTTTCTCGTACACCTCTTCTTCGGTGCCCAGCTGTTTCTTTATGGATTTAGCCAGTGTTCGCCCGATCCCAGGAACCTTAGCTAGGTCCTCTTCGGAAGCCATGACTAGGTCTATGAGGGACTTGTAACCGTTATTGTAGAGGTTGCGTGCTCTGACCCTACCGATTCCCTTCAACGACACGAGCTCTAAGAGCTCCTCTTTAACTCCATGTTCTATTCTTTTGCTTAGGACGGCTAGTTTGACAGAATGTTCTGTAAATCCTGTAAGCTTGGCTATCTCGGACAAGGCAAAGGCAACCCATTCGGCCGTTTGGGTTAGGGAATAAATGTCTCCTGGGCCTACATCGTACCTATCTACTATAAAGTCCTCGGGAACCTCGTTGATCCAGTCTTCTAGAAGTAGGGCTGTCTTCAGATATTGGAGGAAAAACTCATATTCTATCTCATCTGATGGTGGTTTAAAAGCCAGCTCGGATTTCAGCTCCTCAAGTTTTTCTTCAAGCCATTCTTCATCTCCCCTCCTGAGATGTATCGTTGTGGCGTCAGGTGTGGAAGAAATCAAGTAGAGGTATGAAGTAGTTGACGCGGAGCTAACTCTGTTGAAAAAGTCTAAGCCGGTTATTGCTGTCTCTGGGTCTATGTATAGCTCAGTCACTCTAACACCAAGCTGCGTCGCTCTTAGTTTTTCATCTATTACCTCTACAAACCCCGCGCTTGCAAGACGTTTGAGAACGTGTTTCGCACGCTCAACCACGAAGTAGTAATCCCTGTTTTGGAAAGAATAGAAGGTACTAGTAAGAAATTTCTCGAGAGAAGAAAAACTGTTTATCCCCTCAGAGGTCGCTATTACTGAGAGTATATGAGATCGGAGCACCGGCTCTGACGCCAGCTGAGAGCTAAGCTTTTCCGGCTCGGCGTTTATATATTCTTTAAAGAGAAACTCGAGCTCCTGTAGTGAGCGGGCTACGAGCACCGCTTCCCCCATCTTGTCGTAGCGCGGTCTTCCAGCTCTACCCGCCATTTGCTTGTACTCCATGACAGGTATCTTCTCATAATATCCCATTTCCACGTTAAACCGCCTGTAGTCTGTAATAACCACTCTCCTCGCCGGCAGGTTGACCCCTGCAGCTAAAGTTGGGGTTGCAACTATGACCTTCAGAACCCTCTCGCGAAAAAGCTTCTCGATAGCTGCTCTCGCCTCAGAGCCGAGCCCAGCGTGGTGAAAGGCAACTCCTCTTGAAAGCAGGTCTAAAAGCTGTAGTGTAACCTTGTCACTATAGGAGGATTTGAGTTTCCTTACATACTCTCTAATAACCCTCTGCTCATTAGGCGTTAAGAACTTGCTGGTAACCGCTGATAGTTTCTTAGAGTCGCTCACGCTTAACCTTCGAGTAGGGCTGAAGATGAGAACCTGGCCGTCGTCTTTGAGAACATCATATACCAGGTCGAAGAGCGGGTTCCCGTGGTTCTCCAAAGGCTCGGAACTTCCATCGTTATAGAAGATCTCGCCGTCATAGTATACCCCCTCGCGAAGCGGCACTGGTCTCCAGTTTACTCTAACAGGCTTCGCACCTAACCATTCGGCAAGTTCCTCTAAGTTTCCAATTGTCGCGCTGAGCCCTAGCAGTTGGGGCTTCTTAGACGTGAGTTTTGTCCTAGTTAGAAGAACTTCCAGCGTCGCGCCTCTTTTATCAGACCCGATGAGGTGGATCTCGTCAGCAACTATAAGCGAAATCTTATCAAACCAGGGTGCCTTGTGACGTAGCAAACTGTCCGCCTTCTCGTTAGTCGTGACTATAACGTCGTATCTTCCGAGCCACGAGTCATCACTGTCAAAATCTCCTGTGCTTATAGCGGTTCTATACCCGAATAGTCCGAAAAACTCTCTGAACTCCTCGTACTTCTCGGAGGCGAGAGCTCTAAGCGGT
Source organism: Infirmifilum sp. (assembly GCA_041287245.1). Taxonomy (GTDB): domain Archaea; phylum Thermoproteota; class Thermoprotei; order Thermofilales; family Thermofilaceae; genus Thermofilum. The sequence goes on from JBEULP010000003.1 coordinate 18,545, forward strand.
GCCATGTAGAGCACCTTGCCGCCATCCATTATGGTCTTTAACATTGCAAGCTCGGCGACGAGGGTTTTACCCGAGGCGGTCGGCGCGGCTAGAACGACGTCTTCACCCTCGAGCACGCCATTCTTTATTGCTTCAATTTGAGTGGGGTAGAGCTGTGTTATCCCGATCTTATTCTTTAGACTCTCGACAACACTCGCGGGAAAGTAATTCAATAGCACGTCGACGGCGCGTTGCATTAGGATTTCACACTCTAAGAAAAAGAGGATGGTTAAAGGTTTACTGGTTTTATACACTCCCTCCTAGGCATCATGAGTTCCCCTTCTCTAAGGAAGCTGTCTATCACTTCCCGTACAAGGCTTTCATCTATGCCCCTGCCAGCAAGCTCGTTGACTACTTCTTCTATCTCTACGCACTCGCCTTTTCTATCACTTACAAGATGCCTAATGGTGTCCAGCACTGTTATAATCTTCTCACGTTTAGACTTTGGCTGTCCTGTCATTATGGTGTCGATGTCTATTGTCTTTGTTTGAGTGTCAATGCCGACGTTTCTTAGGAAAAACTCCATAAGCTCTACAGCAGTTTCAGCGTCTTCCCCTGTGACCACCGTCCTAAGGTGTAGTCTCGCACGGGCCTCTGCTAGTCTTATTAAGGCTTCCAGCTGACGCGGAGTTATCGCTATAGGGGAGCTTGGATCCTCACTCTTAGACCGCATCGTAACATAGTATTCAACTATCTTTGCTTTGGCTTCAGCTGAGAGCTTAGGCTTGATGTTTTTACGGGCGTAGGCGATGTATTTCTTCAACAAGTCTGCCGGTATGGTACGGCCTAGGGCTTCTGGGTATGACTCACCGTGAAAATCTACAACGTATTGCGCCAGCTCCTTGTCTCTCTCTCTGTTGGGAATATCCTTTATAACAAATATTAGGTCAAACCTTGACAAAATTGTCACCGGTAAGTCGATGTTTTCTGAAATGTTTCGCCCTAGTAGGTACCTCCCGAAGACAGGATTGGCCGCTGCTAGAATAGAGGCACGGGCGTTTAAGGTAGCCACAATACCCGCCTTTGCTATGCTGACGGTTTGTTGCTCCATAGCCTCGTGGATGCTTACCCTATCCCGAGCCTCCATCTTGTCAAACTCGTCGATACAAGCAACCCCTCCGTCTGCAAGAACCAAAGCGCCGGCCTCCAGGTAAAACTCTCCAGAGTTCTTTTCACGTACAACCGCGGCCGTTAAACCTGCTGCTGAAGCGCCTTTCCCGGAAGTGTATATACCCCTCGGCGCGAGCGACGCGACATACCTTAGAATCTGACTCTTGGCAGTGCCTGGATCACCAATCAGAAGTATGTGTATGTCACCCCTGACCCTGACCCCGTCCGGGTATATCTTGGGAACTCCTCCGAAAAGTAGTAGTGCTATTGCCTTCTTAATCTCTTTATAACCATATATCGAGGGGGCGATAGAGTTAAGTACAAGCTCCTCAATGTCCTCTCTCCGTGAAAGTTCGAGTATCTTCTTCTCATCGTCCGGCGTAATCTCGATGTCTAGGCTCTCCTTAGTAGCCACCTCTATGAAATTCGCCTCTATGTAGGGGTGAAAGATAGGCGGTGCATTCTTTAAGAGTTTTTTATCCTCCTCAACTTTCATAAAACCAATAATCGTGGCTCTGTCCCCAGGGCGAACCATATCTGCTAAATCCTCCCTGACGACGACGTCAATCGACCTCGGGAGCTGGCCTGGGGGTAATTCTTCCGGCTTTTCCTGTAAAACAAACTTCTGTATGTCCACAAACTTACTCTTTTCTATAACAAGCACAAACCCCTGAGATTTTCTCCCCTCCTCCTCGCACTTTGGACAAAAAGTAGGCCTCGTGTAACCCTCGGCCTCCTGTACGACCTCCTGTTCATAACCGCAGGTCTTACATTTGAAAACCCCTAGCACAAGCTCGTGTTTTACAGGGGAAATCTTCGTAACTATTCCTTCAATAGCTAGAAGCTGGCCGAGGTGCTTAGCCCGTATGTCCCTGATCTTCACATGGTGGCTCTCTGGAAGCTTCCGAATCCGAACATGAAACTCACGTACCTTCTGCGCGTACTCCGGGTTTTCAATGCTCATTACTTCGTATACTGCCTTAGATGCATTTTCCAGGAAAGTCAATGGAGTGTCAATAAGAGTGTCGGCTAAAGTCTTGTCGTACTGTAGTATATCCTCGAAGTCTATAACAAGAGAAATGCTGTTCTCAGCACTCATTCGCCGTATCATTTCCCTATACTTTTCTCTGCCGTCAGAGGAGCGGAAGTCCTTAAGAAACTCCACTAGTCGTTCAACAAGGGGGAGACTTTCCACGACAACCTGGCTAGTCATAGCTACACAACACCTACTAGTTTCTTCATAGAGTCGCTCCACGAGCTTATTACGTTGCAGAGCTGTACATAGAGCAACTGTTCTTCTCGCGTCATGTTCTTCATCTTTTCGCGCTCGACCTGCTGGCTCGCCATGGCGAGCTCGACGATCTTCTTAAGTCTTAGGCGTAGGAGGTCTGAAAAGGATATCCTGGCACTTTTAAGCTCAGCTTCATATTCCACATTGCCTTTAGAGACTTCAGACTTGAGGAACAATATATACAACATTAGCTTTAAGTAGAAACCATCTTCAAGGGGCTGTAGCGTCTCGCTTCTCTCCTCGTTCCAGCACAGCTTCTTCAAATTCAGACTGGACTTAAAAGCTTCGACGTCGACTCTAGCCTCGTCCTTAGAAATGAGTTCTAGAGCATGAGTATATGGAAGCTTAATCTTCATTCCCGGTTTCAACTTGAGCTCGAGCCCTCCTATGTTCTCCTTCCCCTCCTTCTCAACAGTCAGCGGTATTTCAATATCCGAGTAAAATAGAGAGTCGAGCAGGCCAGGAACAATCACACCATAATGTCGCTATATGGTCTACATCAATTTTCCACTTTGAAAACAGCGAAAGTAAAACATCGCTTAGCTGTAATATAAACGTACTACCGCGCGCTCTAGCGCGTCGCAAGCTTTCTCGCTTCACGCTCAGTCTCGCGCAAGAGCACAATATCTCCAACCCTAACAGGTCCTCGGACGTTCCTTGTGAGTATTCTACCCTTGTCCCTTCCTTCAAGTACTCTGACTCGAACCTGTGTAACCTCTCCTGTGACTCCAGTTCTCCCGATCACCTGAACTACCTCAGCTGGGGTAGCATCACTCCACTTGTCTGCCATACTACCTTCTCCCTCCACTTACTCAACAAGCGAGTTTAAAAGTTTTCTATTTAGGGAAAAAATATCACGTGCGATAGAATCTTATGCTGAGACCTTAAGCCTATTTACCTCCTGAACAACCTCGTCAACAAGGGGTTTTGCTTCACCGGGGTCCACTATCGCCGCGGCTGAGGCGCCAACGTTTATGCCCGCTGCCTTCCCAAGCCTCTCTTTCGAGGGGACATAAACGTAGGGAACCTTCTTCTCTTCACAAAGCAGTGGAAGATGCGCGACAACCTCTGGAGGATCAACGTCCTCCGCAATAAGTACTAGCACAGCTTGACCTCGCTCGATCGCTTTAGTGGTTTCGTTTACTCCTTTTTTAATTCTTCCTTTCTCCCTGGCAGTTGACAAGGCTTGATATGCTTTTTCTGCAACTTCCGCCGGTACTTCAAACTTCACATAATACGGTTTTTTAGACATATATCGCTCACCTTTCGCTCATCTATTCTTGACTGAATCCAGAACACACTTTATAAATCTTTGCTTTACAAAGCGCCTCCTTAGAACGCTCCTCTATGTGCACTTTTTGTGGGTTGTCCTCCCTCTCACTGCTTCACAGCCGGAGGCCTGCACACGAACCCGCTCCGCTCACCCAAGTAGCCCTACGAGGCCCACGCGTAAGCTCATTGCCCGCTCCTCAGCTCGAGGTGTATGAGGCCAGCCGCATGACCTGGGAGCACATCAGCTCTTCAAGCACAAGGGAGGAGCTTAGAGACAAGATCAAGGAGCTTATGGAGGAGCCTAAGATACCAGAGGCATAATTTGACCCGCGCAGGCTTTATTTAACCTTGAATAAAAGAGGTGTGAGGTACACCTTGCTTCCAGAAAGCATGCGCCGGTACCTTAGCAGGTATTTCAGCCTTGGTTACCTCGACAGTCTAGAGGCTGCGCTAAAAACCCCCGCCTCGAGATACTTTTTACGGGTAAACTCCCTCAAGGCAAACCCCGCCGACGTCGTATCTGTTATGCGGGAAGAGGGATACGAGGTTTATCAACACTCAATCGTCAGAGAAGCTATCTACACCCTTGTGAAGGGGCCTAACACTGTAGCTGTGCATCGTGGACGGGTTATCGTCGATTGGAAAACAGCAGAAAGCGCATACGTGGGCGCTAACATTTATGCTCCTGGGGTTCAAAAAGTGATGAACTGTGAGAAAGGTGACTTTGTAACGGTTTTTTCCCCAGCTGGAGTACCAGTTGCGGAGGGTGTGTTAGAGATGACCCCTAAGGAAATTTTCTCCGAGAGAAAGGGACTAGCTGTCAGAAGTACAAACTCGATTTACCGAGTCCCTTCTTTCCGCGAACACCCCTTCTACAGGGCGGGTGTATTGTATGCGCAGTCGTTTCCCAGCATGGCTGCTGTAAAAGCGCTCCCGCTAAGAGAGGATTGGACAGTCCTCGACATGTGTGCCTCGCCCGGAGGAAAAGCTACACATGCCGCAGAAATCATGAAAGATAAAGGTGAGGTGATTGCAGTCGACAGAAGTGAGAAAAAGGTTAGAGAGATTGAGGAGAATGCTAGGCGTCTTGGTTTACGCTCGATTAAGCCCCTTGTCTATGACAGCCGGTACATCTCCGATGTTGTCGACTCCAATAGTATAGACGTGGTTATTCTGGATCCGCCTTGTACAACGTTAGGAATCCGCCCAAAGCTAATCTATACTCGCGGAGAAAAAGATGTTTATCAATCCGCGGAGTATCAACGCCAGTTTCTCAGTGAAGCATATAAGGTTCTAAGACGCAGCGGTATTCTATTATATACAACGTGCACCTTAACACCCCACGAGAACGAGTTGAACATCATCTACGCCGTATCAGAGATCGGGTTCAAGGCTCTCCCTCTCAGTCTTCCTTTCTCGCTTCGTTCCCCTCTCCTGGGCGTTGATGGGGGTGTTTTTGACCCGGTGGTGAGCGATACTCCAGGGTTTTTTATCTCAATGCTTGTAAAAAGGTAATGTCGCTCATAGTTTAGATATGAACTGTTCTAGCTCGCTCGTTGAGAAGCTTTTGAAGGTTTTATCATGGATGTCTATCTTAGCTAGCTCTATGTTCTCTGCATTGAACCCCTCCTCCATCGACTCTTTAAGTGCTCTGAGCGCAAGCAAGATGGCTTTTTCAGTAGTTATATCATCAGAGTATTCCTTTGTGAACAAGTCTATTGCCTTCTGGGCTCCGGCGCCGATCGCTCTAGCCTTGCACCTTAGATATGTGCCTCCGGGGTCTGTCTGGATCAGGTGTACTCCTTTTCTGTCTATTCCTGCGAATAGAAAGGCAACGCCGAATGGCCTTACCCCTCCATGTTGAGTGTACATCTGTTTGATGTCGCAGATGCGTTTTACAAGGAGCTCGATGGGTACAGGTTCGCCGTAGACGAGCCTATGGCTTTGAGCAAAGATCCTTGCCTGGTCTATTAATACGCGCGCGTCTCCGAAGAGACCTGCAAACGCTACTGCAACATGGTCATCTATCTTCTTGATTTTCTCGGTGCCCTCTACCAGTGGGGAGGTACTCCTCTTCTCCACGGCTAGTACAACACCGTCTGAGGCTTTTACGCCTAGGGCTGTCATCCCGCGCTTTACTGCCTCGTATGCATACTCAACCTGGTAAAGCCTTCCCTCGGGACTAAAGATGGTTATGGCTCTATCGTAACCTGCCATTGGAGCAGTTGGAAACATGTAGATACACCAGATTCAACAAGCATGCCGAAGTTAATAATTCTTTTCGTGCCCCTCATCTACAAGGCTCCGCTTATTCTTTACCTGTAAAACGTCATATTTAATTTAGTGTAAATATAACCTAATTCTCAGGTGCTGGGTTTGTCGAAGAAAAAACTGAGCATAGCTCGGCTCGAGAAAGGTGGTAAAAGATTTGAAGTATTCGTTGACGCTGAAAAAGCCTGGGCGCTTAAAAATGGAGAGAAAATCGATGTTAGAGAGATCGTTGAGGGTGAGTTTGTTTACTCTGATGCTAAACAGGGACTCAAAGCCGCGGAGGGGGATCTCAAAAAATGGTTTGGGACGACTGACCCCTATGCTGTGGCTGAAATAATAATAAAGAGAGGAGAACTATTATTAACAGCGGAGCAGAGAAAGGAGCTGATCGAGGCGAAGAGGCGTCAAATAATAGAGTTTCTCTCTAGAAACACAATAGACCCTAGGACTAACACGCCGATTCCTCCTAAAAGGATTGAACTTGCATTGGAAGAGGCTAGGGTTAGCATCGACCCCTTTAAACCCGTCGAAGTGCAGGTTAACGATATCTTGAAGAGTTTGAGAATGGTTTTACCCTTGAAAGTTGCCAAGGCAATCCTAGCTGTCCACATACCAGCTTCTCATGTAGGTAAGGTTTATGGCGCTCTTCAGAAGATGGGTAGGGTTCTCAGGGAAAACTATGGATCTGATGGGTCGCTTAGCGTTGAACTGGAGGTTCCAGCTGGAATGCAGTCCTCTGTTATGGAGATTGTTTCAAGTATAACTAAGGGACAGGGTGACGTTAAGCTTCTACGAACTGAACAGGTTTGAAAAGGTGAGAGAGAGTGACTATCTACGTGAAGGATAGGCAGATCGTCGTACCGGGTGAGCCTATAGGCGAACAAGGAAAATTTAGCATTGAAGGCTATGTATACCGTGTTAATAAGAAGTTTTACTCGAAGGTATTGGGGGTAGTGTATATTGACCAGGATAGGCGCCTTGTCCGGGTTATCCCCCTTAGAGGGAAGTATATTCCAGTCGAGGGACACAAGATAATTGGGAAGATTGTTGAGGTAGGTTTTACGAACTGGATTGTGGATATCAACTCCCCTTACTCTGCGGTGCTTCCGGTGAGCGAGGTTACCTCTAAGCCTGTAAACATCTCTCGTAATGAGCTTGCAAGAATACTTGATGAGGGAGATTTGATTCTGGCTAAGGTCGTATCCTTTGACTTCACCAAGGATCCCGTGATCAGTATAAGGGAGTCGAAGCTAGGCAAGATCCCCAGGGGCTCGCTTGTTGAGATTAGCCCACAGAAGATTGCAAGAATAATAGGAAAGAAAGGCTCGATGATCTCGCTTATCGAAGAGATGCTTGACGTTCAACTTATTGTGGGGCAGAATGGCAGAGTTGTTGTCGTTGGAAGTGACCCTCTAAAGGAGGAGATAGCAGTTTTAGCTATAAAGAAGATAGACGCAGAAGCTCATATATCTGGCTTAACTGATAGAATCAAAGAGTTTATCAGGGAGAGGTTGAGAGAATGAATAAGGCTAAAAGCATTAAGCTACTTGACGAAAACGGGAGAAGAAACGATGGACGACTTCCTGACGAGATGCGGCCGTTGAAGATAGATGCAGGAGTTTTAAAGAACGCTGATGGTTCGGCATATGTAGAGCTTGGCAATAACAAGGTCATAGCCGCTGTCTATGGACCTCGCGAGGTAACTCCCCGTCACGAGGCTATGAGTGACAGGGCTATCCTCAGGTGCAAGTATACCATGCTACCCTTTAGCGTGTCCGAGAGAAAAAGCCCTCAGCCATCTCGACGAGAAGTCGAGTTATCAAAGGTTATCCGAGAGGCCTTAACACCGGCTATATTTCTCAACGAGTATCCAAGGACGACTATCGATGTATTTATAAACATACTGGAGGCTGACGGGGGTACCAGAACAGCCAGTATAATAGCGGCTGCTGTGGCCCTCGCAGACGCGGGTATAGCTATGCGGGATCTTGTGGCTGCTATTGCTGTAGGGAAGATAGAGGATATCCTGGTCTTAGACATTAACGGTCTAGAGGATCAATATGGGGACGGCGACATGCCGATAGCTATGATGCCCAAGCTAGGCGAGATCACACTCATACAGTCTGACGGGGTTTTCACGCGAGAGGAGCTGGAACAAGCTCTCTCAATGGTTGCAGGCCCCATCAGGAAAATCTACGAGGTGCAAATGAAGGCTTTAAAAAGCAAGTACGAGTCAATAAGGCAAGAGGTGAGTGAGAGTGAGTGACGCGGGTTCTAAGCTACGTGTGCTGCCTGTAATTAGGAAAGAACTGTTGGTTGCTTCTCTGAAAAGGGGAGAAAGGCTGGATGGAAGAAAGCCAGAAGAGATCCGACCGGTATCTATCCAGACCGGGGTTATAAGCAAGGCGGAAGGTTCCGCTATTGTACAACTGGGAGATACGCGCGTGATAGCTGGTGTAAAACTTGGTGTGAGCGCTCCCTTCGGGGACACTCCTGATGAGGGAGTGTTAATCGTAAATGCTGAACTATCACCTGTCGCCTCGCCCCTTTTTGAACCGGGGCCTCCGGGAGAGGAGGACATCGAGCTTGCAAGGGTCATCGATCGAGGACTTAGAAGCGCAGAGGTTATAGATATGCAAAGGCTTTCAATAATCCCTGGCTCCAAGGTTTGGGCTGTCTTCATAGACATATATCCTATTGATCATGCAGGGAACATACTTGACGCTGCAGGACTCGCCGCCATGAGCGCCTTGTTGAAGGCGCAAGTTCCAAAGGCGAGCGTTGAGAACGGTAAAATAACCATCCTAGAGGAGAAGTCTCCGCTGCCGGTTCGTGGTCGAATAGTTTACGTCACCCTGGCGAAAATCGGGGACTACCTGGTAGTCGATCCCACGTTAGAGGAAGAGCTCGCCAGCGACGTTAAAATTACCTTCGGGGTAACAGAGGATCAGAAAATATGTGCAATACAGAAGAGTGGAGAAGGTTCTCTAAAGCCTTCAGAACTACTTCAGGCGAGAGAAATGGCCTTTGAGGCTTCGAAAAAACTCTTTGAGAAGCTACCCCCTGTTCAGCAACACGCGTAAAATATATTAAGCGTATTCTACAACCGTAAACGGGATACTCTTATGGGTAAGCATACAAAGATCGTTGGAAGGGCAGGCAGGTTTGGGGCACGTTATGGCTCTACTCTACGTAAAAAGGTAGCCGTCATAGAGCACAAGATGAAGTCTAAGCACAGATGTCCAAGGTGTCAGACTGTTGGAAGCCTCAGAAGGGTTAGTGTGGGAATATGGACCTGTAAAAAGTGCGGCTATACCTTCGCGGGAGGCGCCTATTTGCCGCGCACAGAATCTGGAAGGACGTTTACACCGGAAGAGTTAAAAGCTCTTGGGCTTAAAGCCTAGAAACTCTCTGGATAGAAAAAGAGCCTCCTCGGGAGTGATTTCTTCCACCCGTTTTTCAGGATTTATGCCTTTCTCGATCAATATTCTCCTTGATGCCTCCTTGTTTATCCTGTATCCTAAAGCTATTCCGCTTGAGAGTTTCTTCCTACGGTAGGGAAAAACTACCCGTGTAAAGGATTCTAAAGCCGTGACCTCTCCTGGAGTGACCTTCCCCTTTGGAGTCAGCCTTACAACAAGCGTATCAACCTTTGGTTTCGGGTGGTAAGCCTCCCTGGGAATAATAAAGAGCTTCTCAACGGAGAAGCATAGCTGTGCTATGATGGATAACCTGCCATATTCAGGCATACCTGGTGAGGCCTGAATTCTCTCACCTACTTCTAGCTGTACTCCCAGAACAGCATAATCAAGGGATACGTCTTTGCACAACATCGAGATAATCTGGGAGGATAAATAAAAGGGGGTATTAGAAGCCACGACGTGTCTACTTGCACTAACTTTTAACAAAGTAGCGTCTGCCCTGATCACATCAATATTTTCCATGTCGCTGTAACACTCTTTTAACATCTTCACGATAGACCCGTCAATCTCGCTACAAAAAACATAGTCTGCTACCTTTGAAAGAGGTATAGTTAGACTACCAAGCCCGCAACCTATCTCATAGACCACTCGACACCTACCCACGGCGTTCACAAACCTCTCTACAAAATTCTCGTCAACAAGCAAATGCTGACCCAGGCGCCTACGCAGCCTAACCCCTTCACCGCGTTTGAAACACTGCACTCCGCACAACCAAGAGCCTCCATAAAACCAAAGGTATTAACTATTTCGCGCGCCACGCGCAGTTATCAAATGGTACCAGAGTGATACAATCGAAGGGGCCCGGGCCGGGATTCGAACCCGGGTTTACTGGCTCCACAGGCCAGCGTGTTAAACCAGGCTACACCACCCGGGCCTCTGTATTAAAATGTTAAAAACGCCTTATTTTATTGTTTTTGTCTTCTTCCACGCTCGGGCGATCTGAGAGAGTTTAGGGTTCTGGGCTATGCGCGCGCCCTTGGAATGATTCGTAAGTGGTCTTTGATGTGAACCTTTAAAATCGCGTTTTCCTCGTAAATTTTGTGGATGGCGGACTTGTCTTACTTGAGAAGGGGCGTGGAGTGCTTTCCTATGGTTGGGGGGTTCTAGTTTTTAAGAGTGCTCCTGAGTCTGTTGTTTATTCAATGAATTTGATTAGAAGATTGGGCTTGGGTGGTGAGAGACCCCTTGTGGTTACTGTTGGAGATGTTGTCTCTCAGAACTTCACCGCCTATGGTTCTACAGACGTGGCTGTGGTCGATGGTGTTACACGGCGCGGTTCGCGGGTTGAGTGGGGAGTAACTGGCATTGAATATCGTTGTAAAAACCCCGCAGGGACTATATCCTGGGAGTGTTTCCACGTTGTTACAAGGGCAGTTGAGGAGGCGGCGGCTGGGAGGCGGGGGGTTGTTTATGTTGAGGGAGAGGAGGATCTTTTATCACTAGTAGCTCTCAAGGCCTGTCCCTTGGATTCAGGCTGGGTTATTTATGGTCATTGGAAGGGGTTTCTCTGCCTCTTACCCTGTACCAGATTTTTCAAGACAAAGGTTGATGAGTTGCTGGGGAGCTATTTTCAGGAGAAGTGACCCTCACTCTTTGATTACTTACTCTCTAGGGGTTAATTGAGAAAGCGCTCGAGGTTTGCTTCGAGAAGTAGTGATTCTACAAACGAGATGTTTGCCCTCAACGAGCTATAAGGGACTCTAAGTTTTTTTGCAAGGACGTAGAGATTTATGCTAACGCCTAAGTGTCGGAGCACTACGACTGTTACGGCGGCGGCTATATTTCGCCTGTTATGCCCGGCAGTATACTTCCTTATCCTATCAAGTATAAGTTTAACGTCTTTTTCTACAAGCTCATAAGGGGCGATTTGTCCGACGCGCTCGAGAATATCTTCAACCTCTCGATCCCAGCCGTCACGTAGAAGGCCGAGCTGTCTAGCCACAGGGATCATTCGGATGAGGTCTCCGAAATGGATTTTAAAACCTCGAGACCGCATGATCCGCGTTATCTCTTTTAGGCTCACATACGGGTTTGTGCGCCTGATGTCCAAGTAAACGAGGAGTCCAAGCAGGGCAAGCTTTTTCTCAATAAGAATCCCACGTCGCGTTGAGAGGGTTACGACCCTCTCAAACTCTTCGACAATCCTTAACCGTCTCTCATAGCTTAGGCCTAAGTCTGCTGAAAGCTTTCCTAAAACTCTCCATGCATAGCTCGCCCGGAACTTCCCTGTAACCACATTGTCAAGCAGTTGAATGCGGCGGTCAGGCTTCTCATAACCCGCAACCTGCACCGCAGAGGGTGAGTATATTACACTATCGAAGACCTGCTCGACAACTTTCCCACAGTTGACACAAACGTAGTGGCCCCTTGGGTCTAGAACAACGAAACCACCACACTCCTCGCAACGCATAAGCTTGTAGTCTAAACTGCCTGTTTTTTACACTTGAAGGCTGAACCGAGGGGAGGGGGTTAAAAACAAGTATAAAAACTTTGCTTTATTAAACTTCGACGACAGGCATTGTAAGAGTGCGTTTAACTCCTGGAAGAAGCCTTATCCTGGTTAAAACTGTCTCCCGAACTTCGCGCTCGTCCTTGCCGGTTATCTTAACTATTATATCGTAGACACCATAAAGAAGATTTGCTTCAATAACACCAGGAACCTTTCGAAGCTCCTCTAACACAGCCCTTTCCTTCCCGATGTCACAGTTAATTAGAACGTAAGCCGTGGCTCCACTCATCATTTTATATCCTATGACTTTTAATTTAAAACTTCCGATTCATAAAGCTCCTACCGGACACCCACTTTTTTCCTGAAAGTGATCAGCGTTATTTTTAGCGTCACACCACCCAAGCCCCTGCCAGTCCTTGAGACTGCAACTGAAGGCAAGTTTATGGATGTTCTACGTTCCCATCTAACTAACGCTGATCACTTTCAGGACTTTCAGAATTTGGCTAGGGCACAGAATTAGAAAAAATTAAATATTGAAAAGACTGCAAAAAGTGTAGGGCGGCCGTGGTCTAGTCTGGAAGGATGGCGGCCTTCCACGCCGCAGAGCCCTGTCGACGGCGCGGAGAACCCGGGTTCAAATCCCGGCGGCCGCACTTTTCCAACGGTGGGTTTTTGGGGTAATTAGAGAAGACCGTGTAGCTTGTAGATTTTGTGAACTCTTTCTTCGCCTTGTATCGAGTCTATTACGTGTGCTGTCTCTGGGGGAACCAGGATCCGCCACTCCTGTCTACGTAAAGCCATGAGCTGTCTGATAGAGGTCCCGGAGTATTTTTCTCGGTCGAAGAAGGGGATTGGTTTTACCTGGTACCCTGCATCTTCAAGCAGAATCCTTGAGAGCTCATCGTTTGTATAGGCTATGTCGAAACGTGGCGAAAACGTTCTAATGTTGCACACCCATTTGGAGTGTTCGAATAGAGTGTCTGGGATCATAACTATTAAGACACGGTGAAGTAGCTCTTCTCGTTTCAGGCTTTCCCATATCATGAGTGCACGCTCGCCGGAAGTGAAGGGGTTCTTAGGCTCGAAGCTTTGCTGTGCACTGCCAATCGCTACAACGACTTCATGCTCCCGGGAAAGTATCCATTTTATCGCGTTTAGGTGTCCCAGATGAAACGGCTGAAAACGTCCAATATAAAATGCCCGCTCGTTCACGCCTCACACCTTGTTTCCTCTATCCTTTGCAGCTCTATATAAAATTCCTTTAAAACGTCCCTGTAATCCCGCACCCCGCTTTCAACCTCATCCATCCTCTCAATGACGTTCTTCGTAGTATCTTCTGATATGTAGTCCTTGAAGCATTCATCGAGAAACTGATAAACACGTTGGCCAAGCTTTGTCGGAACGAGCTTTCCACCCTTAACCTCGATGATGTAGTTACGCATGAATAACTTCTTAATTATTTCTGCATAGGTAGAGGGTCTTCCTATATTCTTTTCCTTCATCAGGTTAATCACGTCCGCCTGAGAATATAGGGGTATCAAGGGCCTCCTCTTATAGTCGACATCCACAATTCTGTACCTACCAGGCACAAGCTTAAAGTTCTGAGACAAGGGTAGAACCTTTAGAAAGCCCTCCTCAACCACCTCTGAAATATAATTGTACTCTTTCACGAAATAGTCCGACTTAACTTCAACTACACTCTCCTTTACACGTGCAGGCATCATCTGGCTCGCCATGAATCTAGCAAAGATAAGACGGTACAATGCGAAGTGTTGACGTGTAAGAGGCAAGGGAAGCTGAAGCAATCCTTGTTGTATCTGCGTTGATAGAGTTTCAGCATCAATTGCCCTCGTTGGGCGTATACACTCGTGGGCACCTTCACTCCCCCACCTCCTGGCTACGAACATTTCTGGACCGAACTTTTCAGAGATGTAAGTCCTAGCGACGTTTAAACCGGCGTCGGATACCTTGGTACTGTCGGTTCTATGATAAGTTATGAGACCGCTCTCGAACAGTTGTTGAGCTATCCTCATGGTGGTGTCAGCACCCATGCCTAAGAGCCTGTTAGCGTCCTGCAGTAGAGTATCTGTTGTATAGGGCGGTGGTGGGTTAAGAGGCCTTTCCTCCGTTTTCTTTTCTTCAATGACAACCTCACTACCTTGAAGAAGCTTGGCTACAGCGCTTGGACGCTTACCGTCTAATTGAACGTTCTCAACAATAAGGTATACATTGTTTTCAAGCGTGATCTTAAATATGGGCTTAACGCTCTCCATGGACTCCTTATATCTTTTAATAATCCAGCCTAGGACAGGGGTCTGAACCCGCCCAGCCGATAACCACGTCATATCAAAATACTTCTGTAACTTTTGGCTGAGCGCAAAACCTATCCACCGATCCTCTATCCTACGCACAAACTGTGACATAACGAGGTTTAAGTTGATGTCACGGGGGCTCTGAAGCGCCTCCTCAAACGCTTTACGCGTAACTTCATGGAACTCTATTCTCCTCAGAACCCTGGTAAATGGTTTAAGTGACATGTAAATATCCCAGGAGATTTTCTCTCCCTCTGTGTCCGGGTCTGTAGCCAGAAGTACCTCGTCCACCTCATAGGCTAGCTCTTGAAGCATCTTTACTAGATCCATCTTATCCAGAACCCTCTCGCTGCCACAGTAAGGGCAAAGCTTCAGCGTAGACCCTCTTCCCAGAACGTTGTGAGTAGCGCCGTCAGCCTTGAAATCTGTGAATTGGCGTCCACAGTCAAGACACCGTTTAAGCGAGGTAAAAACAGGTACAAACTCGTTACCCTCAGAATTAACGAGTACGCCATACTTGTTTACAGTGAAGTTTCTCAGGAAAAACTCCGTAGAAGTTATCAAGTCATAGACATGTCCCTGCGAAGCAACTATCTGGAGAATTCTACCTCCGGTTGAGGTCTCATATACTATGATATTACCGAGTCGGCGTTTATTGGGTTTCCCAAAAAAGGAAGCTATTGTTCTAGCCTTCGTAGGTGACTCGACGATAACAAGCGTGGACTTCACAAGGTCTTTGGAGAGCCTACTTGAAAGCTTTCCCTGTAAAATAGATTCTATGAGTTCTCTTTCACGGGTAATTTCCGCCATTACTTTTTCAAGGTCGATTTCTTCTAACCTATTCCAGCGCGAATCCCCCGTGTAAAACCTCATCGACCTCATAAACTTCTCAAGCAGCACTGAGTCATTTTCAATCACAAGCGAAAGTCCCTTTGATATGCCTCCAGCGTAGAGCCTAGAGGTCCTCCCCGAAGCCTGTATGTATGTTAAGACGTCTGGTAACAGGACGTAGTAGTCTGAGCCTTCCATAATGATTTTTACAGCAGTTTCCTTTGAAAGTCGCTCTAAGAACGCTGGATCGGAGAGATATCGTAACACAATATCTCGCAGCCTTATGAGGCTTCGCACCAGAACAGTGTAACGCCTATCAGTGCTTTCCTGAGCATACAACTCTTGGAGAACCCTATACTGTGTCGCGTCAAGCTGTAACATTCGACTCCTTATGTTAGCAATAAGTCTGTTGATCTCTACTGAGTCGCCTTTCTCGGCGAGCTGGGAAATGTTACTTGCAAGCTGTAAAAGCCTGGTTGGGGTAAGCTCCTCAGGCTTCAGTCTGAACTTGAACCTAGGTACGCCGACAAAAACGGCATACTTGACGATATGCGGTAAATCCAGCCCCCGCACCAGTAGCCCATAATAGCTTGCAATGCTTATAAGGACGTCAAGCTCACGACGACCATATCGCTCAAGAACCCCCCTCCTAGCCTTACCATAAATATATTCAGCCCTCAACCCCCTCTCGGAAAGCTCTGAGGCAAAAGCTGCAAGCTGCTCCTCAGGTGTACCCGTTGGAAAGAAAACAAGCCCTCCGCTTCCAAGCTTTGAAACAAGCTCAACAGCTTTAGCGGTAGTTTCTTGGTCACTAACAAGAGCATAGACATCTACAACATTTCTCAGCTGTTCACTTCTAGAGCCAATTTCAAACCCCAAGAGCTCACGGAAAAGCTTGACCCTATGGCCCCTGGCCCTCCCTGTAGCGGTAGACACCACCAGAACTCCTCTTTTATGTCCATCCGCGAGTATAGAGTTAAGCTTTGATTGAAGTCTTTCTAGCTCAGATGAGGCGTCTTCATCCCTATTCTTATACCGGCTTGAAAAAAACAACCTTGTCTTAAGAGTAATGATCTCAAGGGCCGTTGAGATCTCCTCTTGAGAAAAGCCGAGCAGCATTAGAATCCTATCTATATTCTTCGACGATTTCAAGACAGAGTCGACGTCGTCTACAAAAATAAAGTCAAACTTCACACTTGCGATATCTTCAAAATGCCTAGCTAAGAACTGAGCAGTAGTAAGCAACATGGAGAACTCTCCCTTCGAAATCTTCTTTATAGCTTCTTCCTTTTCCTTCACGGAAAGGCCTGTGTGATAAGCTACAATCTTTTCAGCGTCAAACCCAACCCTTTCAGAAAAAAGGAGGGTCTTTTCGTATACTTGACCTAGAAGAGTTGTCGTTGGCAATACAAGGTATACCCTGCCACCCCTAGACGCTAGATACAACCCCAAGGTTATACCAAAGACTGTCTTACCCACACCGGTGGGAGCAAGAACTGCAAAGCTAGAGCCTTTAAACACTCTCCTAGCCCAGGTTACCTGTGCCGACCACGGCTTACTGCCAACAGCCTTCTCAAAGAATTCCACGAACCGTGAAAGCTCCTCTTCAAGCTTACTGATCTCTCCAATTCTCCCGAGCTTTTTGCTTTTCTCCAAAAGCGACGCTACCTCCCTTAAGAAAGAGGCATACTCCAGCGTTGTTAGATCGCCCCGAGCCCCTAACCCACGAGGCAACGGGAGACACACGTGGCATGGAAGCCTTAAATCCAGCCTACTATCCGTTACAGAACCACTACAATTCGGGCATAACTCGCGGAATATGGCACGTATACTACTCTCCCCCACAGTGTTATCGCTAGAACACCTCCTTTCAACCCCTTAAAGCTTTCGAGTTTAGGTTAAAAAAGAGGGAAAAACACTCATTGTTGAGAGGCCAGCTTCAAAAGCCTATTCCAGTTCTCCTCGATGTCTTTCTTTATCTCTTCAAGCAACCATCTGTTTTTCGGTTCTAGAAGAGAGTGGAACCTGCCCTGAAGCTTGAAGTAGTCTTCTACAGGCTTAGGCTCCTTCACTGGAACTGTTATCCTTATCTTACCATTCTCATACTCGTAGAGAGGCCATATCCTAGTCTGCACGGCTAGCCGGGCAACCTCAATACTCCTTGAGGGGTCAAAGTACCAGCCAGTTGGGCAGGGCGTGAAATAGTGTAGTACAACAGGACCCTTTACGGTGGCTGCCTTTACAAGCTTGTTATACATGTCGACCGGGAAGGCGGGGTTCATCGTAGCCGCATAGGGGATTCCGTGGGCAATAGCTATCTCAATAAGATTTTTCTTCCTCTCAAGCTTCCCGGGGATAACCTTCCCAGCCGGGCTAGTAGTCGTCGAGGCTCCTCTAGGTGTCGCACCACTGCGCTGAATCCCCGTGTTCATGTAAGCCTCGTTATCATAGCATATGTAGATAAGGTCGTGGCCTCTTTCAAGCGCACCGCTCAGAGCCTGGAATCCTATATCAAAGGTTCCACCGTCACCGCCAAAGACTACAACCTTTGGCTTGCGCTTTCCATACTTCTTCTCAAGAACCTTGAACGCTGACTCTATTCCGCTGGCAACAGCAGCTGCGTTTTCAAAGGCAATATGAATCCACGGCACGCCCCAGCTTGTATACGGAAAGATCGTCGTGGCGACTTCAAGACAACCTGTAGCGTTGACAACCACCTTAGGATCTGGTACGGCTTTCAAAGCCAGCCGTACAACCTGCGGAATACCACATCCTGCGCAAAGCCTGTGTCCCGGCGCGAATTGTTCTGAACGCGGAATCTCCTTCAAAGTCTTAATAAATCTTGCTTCTCCCATTACTCCTCACCTCTTACACCTACCCATAGAGGCTCCTCAGGGGCCTCTCCCTTCTTCAAAACTTCTTCAGCCTTACTAACGATCTTCTCCACGTCAACAGGAGTGAAATCCCTGCCTCCAAGACCATAAATGACGTCGAATAAAAGTGGGTTCCTCTTCGCTTGCAGGAGGGTTGAGGCCACGTCCATGAAGAGCTGCGCTCCAGGGCTGCCGAAGCTTACACTACGATCCATCACAGCCACCACTGAGGCGTCCTTCAGGGCCTCACGCAACTCCCTCTTCGGGAATGGTCTATACTGAGTCAGGCTCACAACACCAACCTTTTTACCCTTCTCTGCAAACCTCCTCGAAACATAACGCACAGTCCCCGCCGAGCTGCCGAGAACCATTAACACTACCTCAGCCCCCTCCACGTTGAATGTTTTAACAGGAGAGTAGCTACGACCGGATAGCTCGCCATATTCCTCGAATACCTCTTTTATCACTGGACGCGTAGCCTCGAGCGAAACATATTGTAGTCGTTTATGCTCCATATACCAATCGAATAGGTCGAGAGGACCGTACGTCATCGGCTTCTCAGGGTCTATTGGATTAACAGGTTGTTTCTTAGGCAGGAAACGCTTAACCTCTTCATCTTCTAGAACATGGAGCCCTTCGAGAGCATGGGTCAGTATGAACCCATCGAGATTTACAATACTAGGAAACAAGACCCTGTGGTCCTCAGAGATTCTGAAAGCCATCAAGGTCAAATCATAGGCTTCCTGAACATTCTCAGCGAAGAACTGTAGCCACCCCGTATCGCGTGCAGCATAAGCGTCATCGTGTGAACAGTGAATATTTATGTTAGGCGACAGAGCCCTGTTCCCCATAGCCATCACTATAGTGGTACGTAGTCCGGCGGCTATCCACAAGATTTCCCACATCAAAGCTAAACCCTGACTGCTCGTTGCCGTAAAGACCCTGGCGCCAGAGAGAGACGCTCCAATAGCTGCTGAAAGAGCACTGTGCTCGCTCTCAACAGGTATAAAAGCAGCGTCTAACTCGCCGTTGTTAACGTACTCAGCCAGAGTTTCAACAATTATAGTCTGGGGCGTTATAGGATACGCGGATATTACGTCTACTTCCGCCTGTTTAGCCGCAAAGGCGACCGCTCTATCTCCATTCATTCCAACAAGCTTACCCTTCATTCCCTATCTCCCCCATCCTCATCTCTATCGCGTGGACAGGACAAACATTAGCACATATCCCACAGCCCTTGCAGTAGTCATAATCAATCCTCACAGAGTCATCCTCGTTTCTTATGATAGCCGGCTCAGGACAGTGAACCCAGCATAGAAGACACCTGATGCACTTCTTGTTATCCAGCACAGGAGTAATTGCCCGCCAGTTTCCAGTCTTATTATAAAGACTCGTCTTAGGCTCTGGAATAACCCCACCGATAGGCAGGTCCTTCCAGCCCTTAATCTTTAAGACCAAACTCTCACTCATACTTTCTCACCTGTTCGTAGGCCTTCCTCACAGCCAGGATATTACTCTCTGCGATTTTAGAGTCCTTGCCAAACCTCCCAGATACAACTTTAACCACCGTCTCTATACTCACTATACCGCTAGCCTTTACGAACGCCCCAAGCATAGGCGTGTTATAGAAAGGTCGCCCAAACACCTCCATCGCAATGCTGTAGGCGTCTACAACCCATAGCGAGGCGTTAAGCTTCCTTGCCGCTTCTACGAGCACCATATTAGGCTCAGTCGCATTCACAACCAAAAGCCCCCCAGACTTCAAACCCTGCGTGATATATTGCGTCTCAGACTGAAGAGAGGGGTCGATGACTATAACCGCGTCGGGAGTATAAATACTGGAGTGGAGCTCGATTGGATGCGTACTTATACGTGTATATGCCCGCACCGGTGCCCCTCTCCTCTCAGGGCCGAACTCGGGAGCATGGTACACGTACTTGCCTTCCTGAAGTGCAGCTAGTCCTAGGAGCTCGCTGGAAGTAACGACTCCTTGGCCTCCACGGCCATGCCAGCGTACCTCGTACATCTCCTCTTTCATTTTCTTTTCGTTTTTATTAAGCAACCGCGGTAATAAGGTTTGCCACTTAGCGCAGTTTATTAATTTCATCCACCAATTCTAACCAGAATCCTATGAGTAGACTACTGGTCGTTTACTCCGACGATTTGAGAAGAATCTCATTTACCCCTTTTTCCCTCCGCGAAGCTTGGACCAAACGCATCCAATTATTCTACGACGATTACTTGCCCTTACTAGAGAAAAAAGCCGAGGTCGTCAAGGTACCTCTAGAGCCCATAGCAGAGGAGGATCTTTTACTCGCGCACACCCCCGAGTACGTTGAGTTTGTTAAGAGAAAATCCCAAGAGGGTAAAGGACTCCTCGACTATGGCGACACTCCAGCATATCCTCATGTCTTCGAGGATGCTGTTAAAACAGTCTCAGCCACACTCACTCTAACGAAGAAACTCGCCCCTAAAGGCGGAGTTGCCTTCAACCCTAACGGCGGTTTCCACCATGCGAGGAGATCCGCTGCGGGGGGGTTCTGCGTATTTAACGATCTCGCGTTGGCAGCACTTTGGCTGAAGAAAAACGGAGTTAGGAAGATAGCGATAG
Source organism: Infirmifilum sp. (assembly GCA_041287245.1). Lineage (GTDB taxonomy): Archaea > Thermoproteota > Thermoprotei > Thermofilales > Thermofilaceae > Thermofilum. The sequence continues at coordinate 39,086 of JBEULP010000003.1, forward strand.
TAGATATAGATGCTCATCACGGTGACGGGACCCAGCAAATCTTATATCGAGAAGATATCCTGAAGATAAGCATTCACGGTTATGGCTATGGATTCTACCCTGGGACAGGATGGATCGATGAGATTGGGGAGGGCCAAGGCTATTGCCGAAACGTGAACATTCCTCTGCCTCTAGGATCCGGCGACGATGTATTTACAGTTGCCCTGGAAGAAGTTATCTCGCCGGTCTTGAAAAAGTATAACCCAGACTTCCTGATTATTCAGGGGGGCGTTGACGCGCACGCAGGCGACCCCATAGCCGAGCTCCGATTCAGTGAGGCCTCCTACCTTCGTTTCTCATTACTAATTCAACGTTTTGTAGCCCTGGGAAAACCAGTACTAGTCGCCGGGGGCGGGGGCTACCTGCCAGAAACAGTGGCTCGAATATGGGCCTTGATGCTTGCTGTGCTGATTGGTCTGGATGCGCGTGATTTCATCGCAGGTGAAGACGAGACGTCGAGCACTAGCTTAATAGTTAATACGGTGAAAGACAGGATCAACTGGCTAAAAAACACTATAGAAGAAAAGTGCGGCTTCTAGCAAGTGCGCACGCTAGTAAATATCGATCTCTATGCCGAAAGCGCTGCCCTGCATGCTCACGATTACATCGACGTCCTTAGTCCCGGATACCTTCATTATTGAGTCGATAAGTCCTCCGATCTTGGAGAATAACTCTCCTGGGGTCTCACCAACACCATCTATTGCAAGTTTTATTCCTTTACCCTCAACCTGAACCTCGAACTGGGCATCCTTGAAAATGGTCTTTAATTTCTTCTCAACATCTGCTTTGGATATCACTTGCCTCACTAAGAAAGGCGAACCCCCCTTTGCTTAAAAACATATCGCGACACAGGTGCAGAAGGATTTCTACATGCAAAATGACTTTTATGGGTTTATGACTACTATAACGTGAAAAATATAAATGTAAAAATGTAAAAAATAAATAAAATAGGGTGGTCTTGTGTCCGAGAGAACGAGAAGGGGCACTAGAGGTCTTAATATAGAGTCCCTCCCATACAGGATAAAGGTTTATTCGAACAACCAGGTTCTAATACCAGCCTCCCTCGTGAGAAAACTCAACCTGCAAAAAGCCGTTAAAGTCGAAGTGAAAATACGATTTGGAGGAGCTGAACACTCCTTTTCAGTACACCTCCTTAAGACCAAGTATACAGATTCACGACAGTTCACCATCCCAAAGGAGCTGCGTGAAAAAATCTCCTTGCTTCCAGGCTCTGAGATAGAAGTCGTAGAGATTCGGGCTATAGATTAATGCGCAATCAAACGACGCCGAGTCCCTCTTCTCCCACACTCCGACGCAAGGATGCGACAATAAGAAGAGCCCCCATTATGAAGTTAAAAAGCTCCGAGACCGAACTAGCGATTAGGCCAACGAGCTGTTCCTTCTCGCCTAGAGCGTAGAGAGGCGAGGAAACATACTTTAAAGCATTCCTAACGCCAATCGCATAGGAATAGGCGCTCTCGTAGTTTTTCAGCACTTCTTCGCCTATCTTCACTAGATTTGGATCACTTAGGTTAGCTATTATCTCCTCGTTCGCGATCTTTAACAGCTTCTCGAGGACTTGCAAGCCAAGCTCTACCGCCGCATCGTAGTCCTTCTTCGTAATGTAATCGTTAAACTGCTGGATGTATCTCTTCATGAGCTCGCTTAGCTCAATAGCGCTTGTCATGTTTTCAAAGACTGTAGAGGGAAAAACCCATTTTTATTTTTCGCAGCTAGAAAAGAATTTATTGCATGTTAAAAAGTGACTGATGGCGCACATGTGGTCGATTTTATACTATTTGAGAAACAACCCTGAGAAGCTCAGGTGGAACTTAAAAGCTAGGTTCATGGATGTTTCGATAGTTGACGAGGCTATACGTATAGACGAGGCTTGGCGCATAAAGAAAAGGGAGTATGACGAGACCAGGCACGAGCTGAACAGGGTTTCCGAGGAGATAAGCAAGCTGCCTCCTGGTGAGAGGGAGAGTGCTATAGGCCAGGCGAGAAGCCTGCGGGAAAAACTCCAGTTTATCGAGCAGGAGCTTGCCGATCTGGAGAAAAAGAGGGAGGGAGTTTTACGCAGAATCCCTAACGTTATCCATGAGAGTGTACCCATAGGTCCAGACGACACCTATAATACTCCTGTAAAGTATTGGGGAAAGCCTAAGGTTCCGCGAGAGTACTTGGAGACCTTCATGAAGGAGACCAAAGATAAGGGGTTCAACGTTGAGTACGAGGTTATTGACTGGAAACCTGTAGGGCACGCAGACTTCCTTGAGAGCAAGGGGTTGACAGCAACGGAGAAAGCTGCCGAGGTGGCTGGCTCAAGGTTCTACTATACTTTCAACGACATTGTATGGCTTGACATAGCGCTGACTATGTATGCTCTTGAAAGCCTGGTGAAGAAGGGGTTCACGATACTGCAGCCCCCACTTATGCTCAGGCGTGAAGCATTGGAGGGTGTTATAAGCTTTGAAGATTTTAGAGACATGGTTTACAAGATTGAGGGGGAGGAGTTGTACCTCATAGGCACCGCTGAACATCCCATTGCCGCTCTCCATATGAACGATGTCTTGCCCGAGAAAGACCTCCCACTTCTCTATGCAGGGGTCAGTCAGTCCTTCAGGAAGGAGGCGGGTGCTCATGGGAAGGATATGAAGGGGATATTTCGCGTACACCACTTTAACAAGGTTGAACAGTTCGTGTTTTCTCACCCGGATGAGTCGTGGGAGTGGCATGAGAGGCTCCTGAGGAACGCCGAGGAACTCTGGCAGGGTCTAGGCATACCCTATCGGGTTGTTAACATAGCGTCTGGAGACTTAGGGGTTGTTGCCGCGAAGAAGTATGATATTGAGGCCTGGATGCCGGCCCAAGGTAAGTTCCGGGAAATGGTCTCATGCAGCAACTGCACGGACTGGCAGAGCTACAGGCTTAACATACGCTATGCAGAGGCTAAAGGAGCACCTACCAAGGGCTATGTCCACACTCTTAACAGCACCGCACTTGCAATTCAGCGTACAATAACGGCCATAGTGGAAAATAATCAGAAGCCAGACGGTGTGGTTGTCGTGCCTAAAGTTCTCAGGAAATATCTGGAGCCGGTTGAGGATAAGCTTCGAGTCTTTGTTTTCGAGTAGTGTTCGTGTCACGCTAAAATTTTTAAGCCGCCGAGTCGAAGAGAACAGGAGATAATATGAGTACACGTCCAGAGGAAGCTGGCAATATTAAAGTTGGTTCCTTCGTAGTTATAGACGGAGAGCCCTGCCGCGTAGTCGAGGTTGAGAAAAGTAAGACCGGTAAGCATGGCTCAGCTAAAGCTAGGATAGTGGGCATCGGCTTCTTCGACGGTGCTAAGAGAAGCCTCGTCGTGCCGACCGATGCTAGGGTAGATGTGCCGATCATTAGGAAATTCAACGCCCAAGTAGTCTCTTTAACCGGCGACACCCTAATGCTGATGAGTCTCGACGACTACACTACAATAGAAGTCCCCATACCCACCGAAGAAGAGATAAAGAGTAAGCTCACCGAGGGAGCCGAAGTAGAAGTATGGGAGGTTATGGGAAGATATAAAATCATGCGCGTGAGAGGCTAAATTTTTAGGTAAGCTCCGCATATTCTCTAGGAATGATGATCCAGGCAGGCCTAGACCGTTCACGGGATGACCGGGATCTTGAGTGCTGACCCGAGTGACCTCTTCTCAAGTAGCAAAAACTTGGTAAAAACATCTCCTAAAAAAGGAGGATTTCTATGGGACATGAAAAGTTAAGATTGAAATCGCTTCCCCCGTATCCCGCATAATCCTTTATTTATTCTTTTATAGTTTATCATCGCGGGGTTCAAAAATGGTGTTTAAGATTCTTGTCTCAGGACTTATCCCATACGATTCCGGAAAAACATGGTTTACCCTAGGAGCCGCAGCTGCTTTTCAAGCCCGGGGGTTTAGAGTTGCGGTGTACAAGCCCGTCGCGGCTCATAACTTGTGGTATAGTCCACGAACCGTTAAGCGGAGCCTTGAGCTTGGAAGCCTCGTTGGAAACGACATCCTGTTATACTATGATAGGGGGCTAGTTGAAAACATCGTTAGCGCCAATCCCATAGCTATTGCAACTGCTCCAACGGATCCACTCAAGTACAAGGCTTTCGAGGACTATGCGCGGGATCTCGAGCTTCTCGACAGGATAGCCGTCCTATCGAGAGTACATGAGTGCGGTGCGGGTAAAACCACTCATTATATTCACCCTGAGAATCTTGGAAAAATGACCTGGAAAACACTGAGAGTAATCGAGATATTGAGAAAAAGGTTACAGGCTGACACGTTGCCCTTTTCAGAACTTGTGAGGTATCTTTCCTCTGTCGATGCTGGGAGCAATTTAGAGTCATGCCTCGAACAAATCCAACTTAATAAGGACATCGTATTTGTTGAGAGTTTTAACGACGCGGTAGCCCCTTTTGGCTCATTGGTCGATAAAATAGAATTGGTCGTCATCGTAGCGCCTGGAAAGGTACTCGTATACCGTGATGTTGAGAAACTCGGAGAGACCCTGGCGAGGACTGTTGAAAAGCTTGGGCAGGAAGGGTTCAGGAGTAAACATTTAATCACCGTTGGAAAACCGTGGCTCACATTATCATTAAACTACACTTCCAGCCCCATAGCTCAAAAAGCACATGAGCGTTTCGTTGAGAAAGTTGCGCCTCTCGTCGCCCGCGCTTAAAAACATATATTTCTGTGCTTGAAGCATTAACCATGATGCTTATCCGTGAGCTGTTGGGAAAAAAAGTTGTAACAGTTGATGGTTTGGATGTAGGCGTAATTGAGGATGTCCAAGTGTCAGATGACTGGAGGGTGCAAGGTCTTATTCTACGCTTGACGCGGGTTGCTGCTAAGGAGATTGGTATTCGTCTATCTCTTCGCGCGCGCGGCGTTGTCGACACATCTCTTGTAAAAGGTATTGGCGACTACGTCACTGTAGGTGTTGAACGTTCGAAGCTGAGAGAGTTTGTCAAGCCTCTCTAGGCCGTGCGGTACATGTCTCATGAGAAAACTTTCGCTTGTAATAAGCCTTGCAGAAAGGGAGTTGTAGGTGGAACTTTCTCACTGCTACATGAAGGTCATAGGTTGCTTCTTCGAGTCTCTGCTGAAAACTCTTGCAGCCTTTTAGTGGGTGTTACCTCAGATGAATATGTTGCGAAGAATAAGAAACACCCTGTAGAGCCATTTGACGAGCGGGTTAAGACAGTACTAGAATATCTACGGGGAGTGGATAAAAGCTTGGAAGTTCAAGTAGTAAGGATTGGTGATGCTTTTGGCCCTTCAGTTGAGGATGCCGAGGCTGATTGTATATTTGTATCTGAGGAGACACTCTATGGTGCATACCTCGTGAACCTCCTGCGAAAGATCAGGGGGTTAAGGCCCCTCCGCGTATACTGCATCGAGACACTCACATTCCATGGAGTAAGGCTATCCAGCTCGCTTCTCTGGTCGATGAGAAAAAACTAAGAGTTTAGCCTAGGGAGAAAACTCTTCCTTAGGTATTCTGCGAGAACAACAGCTAGTACGATAAAGAGCACTAATACCCCGAGACCCATTATAGATCTCATAATGCCTGTAAAATTCCTTGAGACCAGCTCTGCAACTAGCACTAAAGCAAGCAGTATAACCCATGCTACGGCGAGCAGAGCTCCAACGGACAACACAACTCTCCCGGTCTTCAACAATCATCACCTCATAAGGATGGCTGATATGATGGCAAGTCCGGCGGCGACAGACTCTATCCAAATATAGACTCTCGCAACCTCTGGTTCTGTGGCGGGGCCACCTATCGTCAGGATTAACCTCGTGAGTGAAAGAGGAGCATCGGGGTCTCTGCTCGCCGTGAGCACGCCCCTCTCGTCGACGTGGATTGGTCTCTTCTTCACCTGGCGGTGCTCCTTGAAGCCTCGGAAGCTTACCAATATAAAGAAGCCGTTGAGGAGGTGGGGGAGTAGGAGGGTTAGAGCTATAAATTCAAGGTGTTCGACAACTGCTATCGCTCCTATGACTGCGCCTAGAAATAGGCTTCCACTATCACCGTTGAATACCCTTGCAGGATACGCATTGTACTTGTAGTAGGCTATTAAAGCTCCGAGCATTATGAGAGAGATCGTGAAGGCTGCATCTCGGCCTAGAATAAGGCTGGCTATAGCTAGGGCTGTAAAGGCAACAATGGAGGTGCCTGGAACCACGCCATTCATGACGTCAAGCATGTTCACAATGTTAGCGGCTCCCGCTATGGAAATCGGCATGAGGAGCCAGTAGATTATGGTTATTCTTAGCCTCCCGATGAAGGGTAACTTTGGACGACCCCACTCTATAATATTTGGTGTGAGGACCCCGGCTGCTAGGACGGGGAGGATTCCTAGAACCGAAAGAACAGTCTTAATCTCTCCCTTAAGTATCTTAACGTCATCGATAAATCCTACAGCGAAACAAATCGCCCCGCTTAGAAATATTACGAGAGCCTTAATGGCTGTCGAGACTTCACTTGTAACAGCCAGTGCAAGGAGAAACGACACCGCCGTGCTGATGAATAATATGACCCCGCCACTATGAGCGACGGTGGGATGCCCTGGCTTATGAGCGTCTGGTCTTACGATGCTCTTCTTATGTAGAAGTCTTATCAGCGGCTCTGAAATCAAAAATGTGACAATCAGAGAAACAGTAAAACCCAGGAAAGGTGGGAGCAACTGCACACTATATCACCCCAAGCTCCCTGGCTACATAACCGATAATGGCAGGGAAGATTATTGTCGCGTCCCCAGGTACTGTGACATGACTTGCCCTAGGCTTTATTTTTCCCCAGCTTATCGCTTCACGTGTCCGGGCGCCACTCAGGCTTCCATCCCACTCGGGAGCTGAGGTTATAGCCACAGCGTAGTCCAGGCCCCCTCTGAACTGGGCCCACCATATTAGGTGATGTTTTGAGATTCCACCTCCCAGCATGAGTCCTCCCAGCTTTTCTGCCGAGTATACAATATCAGCTATCTTCCCCAGATCTCTAATAAGGTCAAGCTGTATAGGCTTTAGGGTAGAGCTTGCACGCCCTTTCTCGTTGAACGTGTAGATAGCTGTGCCGAAAGCACCGTCCACGATACCTGGCGCGAAGATGGGGACATTTTTAGAGTAGGCTGCGTGGAGAATCGAGTATGGATCACTCAGCCTTCTGCCGGCTTCGAAGGCAAGCTCACTGGGAGACCAGTCTGTCTTAGTCTTTGATAGTTCTTCAAGCATCATGTGGGTAAAACTCTCAACAGGGGGGCCATAGTTCTCAGAGGGCACTAAAATATTACCGAGACGGTGTATCTCCAATTCTTTCAGATACGCGTCGTCGAACTCGAACTCTCCTATGTAGTATTTGTATCCCAGCCCTCTTGCTATATCGTGGTCGAAGGTTCCGCCCGTGGTTATCACTGCATGCGCCAGCCCATGCCGCAGAAGATCTGCAAAGAGCCCCCTCAACCCTGTAGCTACAAGGTTAGCTGGAAAGCTAAACATGACTACAGCTCCACTCCTATACATCTCCAGCAGTGTCTCCGCGCTCCTTACAAGGTATCTCGCCGAAAAACCCCCCAGCTTACCCAGCAACCCGACAAGCCCTCCGGCGTTCTCTGCTGCCTCCTCCAAGCTGATGTCTTCAACCGGCTGCTGGAGCAGCGAGCTTCTCGTTTCGTCCATAGCGTCACCGTACCTTCAAGGCGTAAATTCCTGGCTTCGGAATCTTCAGCAGCTCTCTGATGCTTGAATTCTCAAGAGAGATTATTGCAACAAACCCGTCCCAGTCGTCTGAGAACTCCTTCCCGCCACAGATTGGGCACACTTCAATCTCATCTGGAACTAGAGCTTTACAGTTTGTACATGCCTTAAGTGGGAGCTTCCTCTTCCTTTTATGAGGCGTCTTTATCACCCTTCTTCTGCTTCTCTATAAGCTCCTTAATATACTCTAGCTTGCCCAGGTATGGCTGGCGCATTGTAAGCCTTACCCGCAGCTGCCCCTTCTGAACATCATAAGTAAAACCTGTTACGCGAGCCCGCACAACGTCGCCCCTCCTTATTATTCTCTTACCACTCTCAGCTATAACAACACCTTGATCCCTTTCATAAATAACGTCCTTCGTAGCGAAAACCTGAGAACGGTGTACAAAGCCGTCCACAGCTCCCAACCTTACTGTAAGGCCTATGTTTTCAACTAAAACAACCTCTCCCTCAACAACCTCCTGGTTCACAGGGCTGAAGACAAGAGCTGTGAACTGAGCCCTGTGATAAGACCCTGCCTCCCCGAAAGTCAGGTAACCCTCCTCAGAAGCCACAGCATCCAGAACCGAAACCACAAGTCCTATTCCCTCTAAAACCCTACCCTCAAAGCTTTCGCGAAGTATCTCTAGAGCCGCCTCATTAAGGGGCTTCCCGAACAGTCGTGGGGGAATTCTGATCACATCCTCGAGCCTCATTATCTTATACATAAGAACCCTAATGCCTCAGACACACCTCATTATATTTATTTTTCTAACACCCAAGCCTGCATGAAAAGCGTCGTCCGCCGACGGCTAGTTTTTAATACCCTTTGCCACATAAATTCTATGGGCCCGGCGGGAGCCCCGGGGGGCTAGCCCTCCCCTGTAACCGCAAACGGGCTAAAGGCGGGGGGCGTCAACCTCCGGAGGCGCCTGCAAGCCGCGCGTCTAGGCGTGAGCGCCTGCCGATGCACCCCGAGACTGCGGGACGCTCCGCTCCGTGCTAAGCTCCTCGTAGGGGGAGCGAAGCACGGCTAGGCCGAAACGGGTTAGGCCCGGGAGGGAGCGGCCCTAAGGCCGGCGGGGTGTGTTCGCAGAAACTCGGGGCAAGTAGCAGGCGTTCATGCCTAGACACGCTGGCCCAGGCTACTCCGGGGGGACGCCGCCGGGCTCGCTTGGGTGTAACCGTGTAAACCTTTTCCTCCTTATATACCCATTTAATTGTAAGGGTTGAAGAGCTGGGTCTCAGCTCCGGGCATAGCTAAAAGTTTAAGCATAGCCTCGCCAAATCTCTCATGGGCGCGGTGGGCCACCGGGCGGGCGCCGGCCAGCCACGGCGACGGGCTGGCTGTGGAACCCCCTCCCCTCCGCGGTCCGTGGCTGCGTAAGCAGCTCGGCGAAAAGCCGAGGGGGAGCGAAGGCCCCCAGGGTGGATGAGTATGACCTCCGGTAAAGGAGAGAAGACGCTCTGGGTATGCGTGAAATGCCCTCCCCACGGGGTTAGGGTCAAACAGGCCCTGTGAGGCACCGCGGTGAGGGCCGGGTAGACCCTTAGACGGATCCCGCCTAAACAGAAGAGGGGGTACGAGTGGCCCACCGCGCCAAAAATAATCGCGCATATAGCCCAGAACCCGAAAATAATTAACTCCCTCCTGGTGTGTATACAGCGTGTATAGAGTTATTGACCTATTCTGCGGGGCTGGGGGGTTTTCACGGGGGTTTAAGGAGGAGGGATTTTCGATTGAGCTGGGAGTGGAGAGCATGGAGGTTGTCGCCAAGACATATGCTGCTAATTTTCCGGAGGCTAAGGTTTTACCTGTTGATATAAAAGAGGTTCACTCGCTCGACCTTGCGAAAATTGTTGAGAAACCTGACGTCATAATAGGCGGTCCTCCATGCGAGGCTTATACGCGTGCAAATCCCCGGCGCCGCGAAGACCCCTACGAGAGGCTCTACGACGACCCTTTAGGCTCGCTGGTGCTTCACTTTATAAGAATTGTGGGAGACTTTGAACCGAAGGTCTTCGTAATGGAGAACGTTCCCGGCATAATGGATGACGGCTTAGATAATGTGCTTAGAAGAGAGTTCGCAGAGGTTGGCTACAGCAAAATATACTTTAACATACTTAGGGCAGAGGAGCATGGCACTCCTTCACATAGAACACGAGTGTTCGTCTCTAACATACCTATTGAGCCGCCTAAACAGGAGAAGGTGGTTGTTATCCAAGCTCTGGAGGGGCTGCCGCCTCCAGACGAATATTATAACATTCCAAACCATGAAGTCGTCCCCTTAGGGCCTCACCGTCTTAAACGTATTGCAAGGCTCAGGTGGGGAGAGCCGCTCGTGAGGTACAGAGGGTATAAAGGCAGAATCCTGGGAAATATTGTCAGACTCCACCCATACAGGGTAGCACCGACTGTCATGGGGTCGTCTAGATTTGTCCACCCCTTCGAGAATAGGCTTCTCACAGTGAGAGAGCAGGCGCGTCTCATGGGCTTCCCAGACTATCACGTATTCCTCGGCGGCAGGGATTTACAGTTCAACCAGGTTGGCGAGGCTGTTCCTGTGCCTTTGGCAAGGGCGATTGCACGCGAAGTTAAAAAATACCTAGACTTGATGAATTAAATGTCGCATCATGTACCAATAATAGTGAGATACCCCGGAGATAACACTAGCCGCAACATCTTCGCTTGGCAGAGTTTTTCTTCACACGCAAAAAGTTTAATGCTATCATGAGAAAATATAAGGCGAGGAATATGGGAAACTTTACTGTGATACCGGTTCTACACAACACCTCCAGCGCTCAACGGCTCGCAGAAGTCGCGCGAACCGTTTATGGCTTAGGCTTTAACCACTTTATCGTCACAAAGGCTGTAGGCTCCGCCGCCCAGGTCGGTGTTCCTGAGGCGCAGAAACTCGCATACAAGTCCGGGAAGAACCTCTTGGTTTTAGCAGACCTTCCAGAGGCTGTAGAACTGCTACAACCTAAGAAGGTTTTACTAGTTATGCCCGGAAAATACGGCGGTAGAAGACTACAGGACACTCTAGCAGAGCTTGAGAAAGACACAACTGAAAACAACAAGGTATTCATAGTCTTCGGAGGGGCAGAACCCGGCTTGTCCCAGCGAGAGCTAAGGCTGGGTGAGGTTGTAAGCCCAGAGGGAATAGAGGAAGATATCGGCACAGTAGCTCTTGCCGCAATAACGTTGTATAAGATTCGCGCGCATCTACTTAGCGGGCAACCTTAACCGCGTGACAGTCTTCTTATTCTTCCAATCATAGCTTCGCATTCTCTTGGATCGGCCGAAGCCGCAGTGGGCACAATAGCCTTTCTTCACGTTGAAGCTGTGGTGTCCGCATCTTCTACATCTAATGTGTGTTTTTCCTGAGCCTCTCTTACCAAACGAGGTCGTACCCTTTACCATGGAGCCTCACCCTTAGGAGGTGGCGGGGCTAATTAAAACAACATTGTCGCCCCTGACAACAATAGTGCCGTATTGTCTTGTCCTGTTGCCCCTAACCTCCTCAGCATTCTCTAATATGAGGTTCAAGTGATAGTCGAAGCTCTTGAGAATTCCTCTTATTTCCCGGCCACCCTTGAGCTTTACGAGCACACTTTTACCCACAGAGTCAGCCAGTATGTCTACAGTTCCCTCCATATTTGACGCCTGCATTTCTTCGAATAAACTACCCTTTAAAGTTTTTCTTAACCCTACACGCGCGAAGCTCGGGCGGTCAAGCGTCGATGTGTTTATAACCACTCCAGCTTTATTATTTTGACAAACCGAGAAGCCGGGGTGGCCGAGCGGACCAAGGCGGCGGACTCGAGATCTCGTCTACGTGAAATCCGTTGCCCGCGAGGGCGCCCGGGTTCAAATCCCGGCCCCGGCGCCATGTTCTAGCGCGCGTTAGGTTTGGGTGTCAGCCTTATTCTAGGCAAGGGTTGTTGCGTGCCCCCTGGTTCTCATCCAGGTCTAGGGTAACTTTAATTAAGAAATTCTCTTTGTTCTTCTAGAGTTATATGAGGAACATTGTCTTATTCCTTGGACCTGCGGGAAGCGGAAAGACCTCGTTGACAGCGGCGTTTGGAAGGTGGTTGAGGACGAAAATGCTGTTGCCCACCACAATACTTAATCTGGATCCTGGCGTAGAGTTCCTGCCTTACCAGCCTGACGTCGATATAAGAGAGTATGTAACAGTGGATCAGGTAATGAGGGAGTTTATGCTTGGACCAAATGGGGCCCTATTGAAGAGCGCTGAGATAGCTTCGAAGCATCTGGTCGAGATGAAAGAGAAAATCAAGAGGCTGCCATCACCATACCTCCTCGTTGACACTCCTGGGCAAATGGAGCTTTTCCTCTACCGAGACTTCGGTCCACGCTTCGTAGAAGAGTTCCGTGAAATTGGCTATATAATTGGCGTGGTTATAGTCGACCCTACCCTTGCCTCCATGGCGCAGGATGTTGTTTCCCTGAAGCTTCAGACCTTAATCGTACAGCTCCGCCTAGGCATTGACGCGATTGCGGTTATAAACAAGGCTGACACGCTCACAAGCGATCCTAGACTTTTCGCCGACACCGAGTACCTTCAATTAAAGCTTCGGGAGAACAAGGGATTGGCGGCAGAGATCTCCGAGAAAATCCTCAACCTGCTTGCCGACTACAAGCTTGCCACTAGAACACCACTGGTTTCAGCCACGACGGGAAAAGGTTTAGAAGAACTCTACGACATGCTTCACGAGATTTTCTGCACCTGTGGAGACCTCACTTAGATTACGCGTGAACCATTGAAATAACTATTTAAGCCGAGCTTCACGTATTCTCTAGCAACGTTTTAATAATGGCATCGCTGGTAAGGCCTTCTTCGACGTTCTTCAGCGGCACTCCTATGGATACCACCTTAGTTCTACCGTAGCGTCCAAGGCTTATAACTCTTGCATTGATTATGCCTACAATATCCAGTTCGTTTATAACATCGCTGATTCTCCTTGAAGTGACAGGCTCCATGCCGATCTTGTTGACGAGTTCCTTGTACTTATCATAGACGAGCCCTGTAGTTATCATTTTAGAGCCTTCATTCCTCGATAAAAGATATATTGAGGCTAGAACAAGTTTGACGTGAAGAGGCATTGTTTTTATAATGTCGACGGCGAGGTTTTTCTCTATCTCGTTCCGAGCCTTGTCAACATGGACGTGAGTGATTGCCTCTGCGCCATCCCGATCAGCGATATCAGCTGCCTTGAGCAATATGTCTAGCGCCAGCCTGCAGTCCCCGTTTTGCCGGGCCGCGATAGCAGCCACTTTTTTGATCACGTCATCTGTAACAGCGCCTTCCTTAAGGGCTTCCCGTGCCCTTCTCTGTAATATGTCTTCAAGCTGAACCGCATTATAGGGTGGAAATACAAGTTCTTCTTCTCCCAGGCTGCTCTTCACACGGGCGTCGAGAAACTCTGTAAACTTCAAGTCGTTTGTGATTCCGATCAAGCTCACCTTCGAGTTCGAGAGCTCCTCATTCACACGCGTCAGAAAATATAACACATCGTCTCCCTGCCTTTTAACAAGATTATCAATCTCATCTAAGACCACGATGACTATGCTCCTTTGTCTCTCCAGGCCTTGTATAACCCGCTTCATAACCTCGCCAAGAGCAAGCCCGGTGAAAGGCACCTTCACGCCGAGAAACTTCGCAAGCTCTGCCAGAACCCTATAGCTCGTGTTATTCTGGCGACAGTTAATGTAGACGTAATCGATTTTTCTCTGAGCCTTTTCACGAATCTTCCTCAAAACATATTTCGTAACGGCTGTTTTTCCCGTGCCGGTTAAGCCGTAGATAAACACATTAGACGGCCTTGAACCGCTGAGGGCGGGTGCAAGAACCCTGGCAAGAGTTATTATTTGCTCATCCCTATGAGGCAACTCCTCAGGAATATAATCGGGGAGCAGTTTCTCCCTATCCTTAAAGATCTTCGACTCTAGATACTGGTGAAAGATCTCCTCCACAGACACTTCATACCCCTAAGATTTATATTCTAAGGTAAAGATAATTTTAGCAAACAAGTTACAAAGAACCGATCTCCATCTTTAATCCCTTCTACTTATGCTTGTATTACATAACCCTACACAAGAACCCTCGGTACAAATGCGCGCGTATAAAGACAACGATGTGTTTATAACCACTCCAGCTTTATTATTTTGACAAACCGAGAAGCCGGGGTGGCCGAGCGGACCAAGGCGATGGCCTGGAGAAGCCGCTACAGGAAGCCATTGCCCGTCAGGGCGCCCGGGTTCAAATCCCGGCCCCGGCGCCATTTCTATCCTCGTAGCAGGTAAAGAAAAATTTATCAGGAATTACCGGTTGTTTTTAGGCGAGCCCCGGTCGTCTAGCCCGGTCAACCTGCGCTTGGCTGAAAGGATAACGGCCTTTCGAGCCGTGGATCCCGGGTTCAAATCCCGGCCGGGGCACTGTCTTATTTTTACTCCTTTTCACTGGTTTCAACTGGCCGGATTAAAGTCTTACATGCAAAAACGCATAGTGCGGCTTTAATTCTCCCATCTGATTATTCATTCGAGCTCGCGCGATGGTTTATTTTAGCGGTAAACTAAGGCTTTAAAACCTGGCTGAACGTATAAGGGGCTGAAGCGCGGGTGATAACATGTCTCAAGAAGGCTACAGTGTCACGCCTTGGGAGGCTGAAGGTAAAATAGACTATGACAAGCTTATTCAAGAATTTGGAGTTGAGAGGCTTGACGATAGTCTTATTACGAGAATAGAACGACTAGCAGGAGGCCTCCACCCGCTACTACGGCGGGGATTCTTTTTCGCTCACCGTGACCTTGGCGCAGTCCTAGACGACTACGAGGCTGGGAGGGGGTTCTTCCTCTATACGGGACGTGCACCGAGCAAGGCTCCTATGCATATAGCGCACATCGTACCGTTTATCGCGACAAGCTGGCTTCAACGCTCGTTCAACGTCAACGTCTATATAGAGATTCCCGACGAGGAGAAGTTCCTTGCGAAAAAGATTGACTCACTCGAAGAAGTCGAGCCGTTTGTCAGACAAGACATTCTCAACATAGCAGCCTTGGGATTCGATGAGAACCGCACTTTTATCTTCCGAGACAGCGAATACATAGGTAAAATGTACAAGCCCGCGGTTCTCGTAGCTAGACACATAAACTTCTCCACGGCGAGAGCCGTATTCGGGTTCGACAACGAAACAAGCATAGGGCTTATCTTCTATCCAGCCCTCCAGATTGTGCCTACACTCTTCGAGCGCCGACGCCCCCTCATCCCATGCGGTATAGACCAAGACCCTTATTTTCGCCTCCAACGTGACATAGCGCCTAGACTAAACAGGTACAAGACATCGGAGCTTCTCGCCAAGCTTGCATGGGGCCTGAAAGGACCTGAGAGTAAAATGTCAGCATCCGATCCGGACACCGCCATACTGCTCAACGATTCGCCAGAGCTTGTCAAGAGAAAAATCATGAACGCATACACGGGTGGCAAGGCAACAGTCGAGGAGCAACGACAACTCGGAGGAAACCCCGAAGTATGCACAGTTTTTCACTGGTACACCCTTCTCTTCGAAGAGGATGACAAAAAATTGGAGGAGCGCTACTGGGCGTGCAAAACGGGAAAACTCCTATGCGGAGAGTGCAAGGCAGAGCTTGTGAAAAGAATAAACAACTTCCTCGCACTGCACAACAAAAAAGTAGCCGAGGCCGAGAAAAAAGTAGAGAAATTCATGTACGACGGAAAACTTGCTCAAGAAATGTGGAACTGGAAATTCGAGTATTAACACACCTGTTAACAGCCCATCTACCAGCACAAGACCATTATTATCAATCCCCCATTCCCAAGCAGCCCCACAAATACAACCAGGCAACGCGCGCAGGAGAGGAAGCCAGAACTAGGCAACAAGTAAAGAACAGTTACGGGCCGGCCGGGATTCGAACCCGGGACCTACGGGTTAAGAGCCTCGACCTTCAGTGGCGACCGCCGCTCTACCTAGCTGAGCTACCGGCCCTTTTCAGAAGGTAGTGTAGGTTAAAGGGTATTAATTTTTTTCGAGTCTTAAAAAAGACGTGGCTGCCTAGGAACTTGGAAAACTATCGGCTCTATTTCACTTAAAATGACTGTTAGAGCATCGTCGGAGCTTAGCTGTAAAACTGTTTTCAGATCAATCACTATGGTGTTCGCATAGACGCTAACGCGAGGTTTATAGAGGGATACTATAGTGGGAAGCATCCGATAAACGCCTGGCTCGACAGGTATCGGCAGAACGGTTTGCTCAAAAGCTCTGGCCAGAGATGCGCAGCGGTCGGCTTGCGCCACCGCCGCCCTGTGCAGAAGACTTTCACGCAGCCTCTGCCACCTTTTGCAGTCTATGCATAAAGCCACACCTCTTTTCAACGCAAGCACATCTACCTCGTAGCGCCTCCCTAGCAGCTTGAAGCGGATCGTCCTGTAAGATGTGAATCCGGCCTCGGAGAGAGCCTCTGCCACGAGTTCCTCAAGCGTGCTCCACCCGGAGTTTAGGGATAAGGTAATAACGTCATAGCCCGCTAACCATGCTCGAAGCAAGAAGACATTAAGCCTTGTATTAACCAACCCCTCCTTAACTTCTACACCTATATTCTTAAAAAGCTCCTCGATGAAGATCCTGTTGACACCAGTGTTTTCCGATATCTCATCTAAAGTAATTCTCGGGCTTTGAGATAAAAGACGGATGGTAGCGCTGAGGACTATCTCGGCCCTCAGTAAAGAAGACAAGAGGATAACCTTCGGCTAGATTATTACAGAGGCCATCGGAGGTAGCTTAGGCCATCGTTCCGCAGCCTCTTTTGCCAGCGGGCCTCTGATCTCAGTGCCCTTTGGGTCTCCCTCAGGTGTTATTATTACGACGGCGTTGTCCTCGAAGGCTATCCAGGTGCCGTCCGCCCTCCTGTAAGGTCTCCTCTGCCTTATCACGATTGCCCGCATGATCTGCTTTCTCAGCTCAGGCTTCCCGGCCCTTATAGATACAACAACCATGTCACCCACCGCGGCACCGGGAACCCTACGCCAAACCGCCTTATAGTGTGGAACCCCTATAACCTTGGCTAGGGTTGCTCCTGAATTGTCTGCTACCTTTACCAGGCTTTCCATGAAGATGCCTGGAGTCAGTCCAAGCCGGTATGAAACTCCAACTGTCTTTGGACCTCTTTTCGCCACTCACGCCACCCCTTTTAAGCCTTCCCGAGAACTACAAATGCCACCGACTTTGCGAGGGGCCTTGTCTCCCCGATGACAACCTCGTCTCCAGGTTTTACCTCTATGCATGGAGGTACCCTTACATGCTTCTTCGTTCGTCTACGCTCATACCTTTTGTACTTCTTGTTGTAATAGAGATACTCGTGTACCACCACTGCCGCTCTATTCATCTTGACGTCTTCAACCCTTACGCGCAGTATCTGTCCCCTGACGGACAGTTTGCCGTGCCAGGGGCATAGCGGGTCGTCACACTTTTTTTCTGGGGGTTTGAGCCCCGGAATCCCTACATGCCTTTTAGCCATAGCTAATACACCAGACTAAAAGTGCCAATACACAAGAGTTTTTAAAACTTTGCGATGATCCCAATCTTAGTAGTAGTAAAGCCTCCTCTTTAGCCTCTCTTCAGACCGCCCCACGAGATATCTTCCGTCAACCCGGACTTTGCTCCCGCCAGGTAACTCGAAGAGGAACACTGCTTGAAATTTTAAGACGACCCGCTTCCTGCCTCCGGGCTCTCCGATCACAAGGGTATTCTTAGTCTCATCTAGCACTAAACCTTTAACCCCTATAAGACTTGGGTTTCTAGCCTCAACAACTTGGACTGGAAGGCCTATAAGCTCGTGCCGTAATATGTTTCGGGGGGTTATCCTCATCAGGCTTGAGCCTTAGCTGCTTCTCGCTCCACGGTCAGTATCATTGCTATTGTCCGCCTAGTTTTCCTGATGAGAGATGGTTTTTCAAGGGATCCTCTAGCCGCCTGGCTTCGCAACCTTGCAAGCTCTGCTTTAAGCTCCTCTAGCTTCTTTCTCCTGTCCTCTGGACTCATCTCTCTAATCTCCTTGATTGTGTAGAGCCCCTTTGGCATCCAATCACCTCATCATTTCTGAAAACCCATGTTTATAAAGTGTTTTTTGCTTCGCTAAGGGTTTGCGGCGCTTTTAGCTCAATAGTATCCGGCATCTTCGAGGGCCTCATTATCCTGACCTTAACCCCGTACATGCCAAGCTTTAACAACACGTGAACACATGCTTCGTCGACAAGAGCCTCTCCGGGCTCACCCGACTTGGGCAGGTACCCTCTTGTGAACCTCTCAGTCCTATGCCTCTGGCTTGTGAGCTTACCGCTTATGACTACCTCTGCACCCCGCGCCCCCGCCGCCATCATCCTGTTAAGCGCGATCATCGCCGCCCTGCGGAACCTGACCCCCCTAACGAGAGCCCTTGCTATCCTATATGCCATTATCTTCGCGTTTAAGTCCTGGTTTGGCACCTCTACAACGTCAACCTGTGGGTTTTCAAGGCCAAACTCCCTCTCCAGAACGTCGGCTAAAGCTTTAATGTTAGCACCCCTACGGCCTATGACCATTCCAGGAACTCCCGCATAAATGATAACCTTGGTCCCGATCGGAGTCTTAAAAACCTGGGTGTGAACATAACTTGCACGTACAAACTGCCTCTGAATATACTCGTGAAGCATCATGTACTGGAGGCCTTGATTTATCGTCTTACGAGTAACCGTCGACATCTAACCACCCTAAACTTTTTCCTCCCCAATTATCTCAACATGAACAAGCTGATCATAATAAGGCGTGGCTCTCCCAAACGCCCTCGGGAGGTAATTCCTAATCTTAATGCTCTTGTGCGCCGCGGCGTGTACAATCCAAATGTTCTCGACATCAAGTCCCTTGAACTCCGCATTACTCTCCAGGTTATGAAGCAAAACAAGGAGATTCTTAGCAACCTTCACAGGAAAACGTCCAGGACCACTGACACCACTCTTATGACCCACCTTCCCGTTAAACCGCCTATAGGGAACTGGCCTCTTCATAGCCTTAATCTCCTCCAGTATTTTCTTAGCCTCGCTCAACTTTTTCCCCTTAATCAGCTTTAAAGTCTCAACAGTAGCCTTGTACGACATGCTGACATCCCTCAGTGAAGCCTTCACAGTTCTCGCGGGATCCAGCTCTACACTATATCGCCACGTAGGCATACCCAAACCTCATTCCCTACCTTACCAAAACAATATAAACATTTTTGCCATCTTCCGCACGCGGCATCAAACCGAACTTACTCGCGCGCGCAGGGAGAAAGTCGCTGGGAAAATTGAAGAAATACTTTTAAAAACAGACTAAGACTCTTTAATACAAGCGGGGCCGTAGTCCAGCCTGGAAGGATGCCTGGCACGCTCTCAAAGCGCAGGACTCGGGCTCACACCCAAGTGACAAGAGCCCAGGTGGTCCCGGGTTCAAATCCCGGCGGCCCCACTAACTTTTAACCTTCAAGAGGAGTTTTCCCCTCATATCATGGTGTGTTAGAACACACGGACGTTTTCGCGTACTAGAAAAACTATTTGTACCATAGTTTCCTCTTAAAAGTCTGAGAGAGTCCTCTCAATAAGGGCTAAGAAGCTCCCTTCTTGGCTTGTAAACGCTACTAGCAGTAGGACACAAACTATCCCGAGACCCACAACAAATATGAACGGGCCCGCCGGGACTTGAACCCGGGACCTACGGCTATCCCCGTGCGGTTCTCCGAAGGCCGCCGCGCCTCCTGACTGCGCCACGGGCCCTTTGAGGCGTCTCTTCACCTCCTTGTCATCACCTTTTCAGTTGTCAACGCTTCAGTCATCCGCCTATATTCTATGCATCAATATTGTTGAATAAAAAATTGCTGTATGTGTAACTACTTTACAATTATGGCGGGCCTTGCGGGTAATGCTTGTCGAGCTTTAGAGGTGTCGGAAGCCTCATCCTCGTGGAGCATGATTATCTTCTTTTGTGTCACTTGCTCGAAGAATTCTCGCGCGTCGAATAATGCTCTTTCCTCTAGATCCGGGTTGACTAGGAGGTCTAGGATCTCGCTGTTCTTGACTATGATTTCTATGAGACTCCCAGCTTGCTTTTGACTCTCGGTTGGCAGCTGTCTAAGGGCCTCGCGTATAGCTTGCTGGAGTTTCCCGTGAGTTTTTAGGTTGCTTTTTATTCTTTCCAGGAAGTCATACTTCCATCTACTGGGTAGCACTATGACGAGTTCATTTATCTTCTCGCTTCCCACCACCTTGAGTAGCTCCTGAATGTCCTCTAAGACCTTTTGCACTATCTTCTCAGCCCTCTCGGCCTCTTCGTTTATTTTACTACTGTCCGCGACCGGCCAATTTTCAAACTGGATTAGGGTCTTCTTACCGAGCCTCTCCCATATTTCTTCGGCAATGTGAGGCGTAATGGGGGCCAGGATTAAGGTTTGAACTTCTATGAACCTCTGGAGAAGTGTTTTATTTGGAACGCCGCGCCTCTTCAAGTACCATTTAAAGGAGTTTTGAAGGTGGAAGAATCCTTCTGTAATCACGTTTTTCATGTTGAGCTTCTCATACTCTTCTTCGATAATTTTCAGTGTACGGTTTAAAACACTTTCAAACCAGTCGTCTATGAACTTCCTCTGCACATCGCCCTTGCCGTAGTTCTCAACCGCGAAGCTATACCATTCGTAGAGAATATTGACCGCGTTAGACGCAAACTCAGGCTCAAAGTTACCGTCGTCTAGGCCTGTATTACCGGCGTACGCGTTGGTAAACCTTGTAACATCCGCTCCCCAGTAGTCTAGCGCCTCCCTTAACAGTATGAAGTTGCCCTTCGATTTCGACATCTTTTCTCCGGCAACGTTGATCCAGCCGTTTATTGCAATGCCCCTGGGCCAATGCTCAGGTGGGAAGATAGCGACGTGGTGCATTATGAAAAACACTAGGTGGTTCGGAATAAGGTCCTTGCCTGAGACGCGTAGGTCAACAGGATACCAGTAGAGGAACTCTGCGCGTATTTTCTTCAAAAGCTCCGGGTCTATGCCGAGCTTCTCAGCAACAGCGTTTAAGTCCCCCCTCCCGAGGAACACATAGTCATAGAAAGAGCGGTCTATACGGTCCCAATTTATCCCATAAGCCTCAGGGTGCTGGAGATACTTCGAAATAGTGTAGTAAGCCATGTAAATGGTTGAGTCGCTTAGTGACTCTAGAACCCACTTCTCATCCCAGGGCAAAGGAGTCCCAAGCTCCCGCTCATGCGTACAGGCCCAATCTTCGTACCAATCGACCAGCCTGTGGAACTCGCTCTTTAGCTCTGGTGGGAGAAATAGCATCGCCTCTATACATTTATGCGCCTTAGCCTTCCACTCTGGGTCACTGTAGCGTAAAAACCACTGATCCTCGACGATTTTTACATGTGTACGCGTCCCACACCGACAGTAGACTGGCCTGGGGAGTGTGTAGTGACGCAGAGCATAGCCGCTCCTAACAAGAAACTCTATAACCTGCTCCTTAACCTCAAAAACCCTCTTCCCGCCCCACTCCTCGCCATACACCTCTTTTCGGAGAACCCCATTATAGAACTCTTTCGAGTAAATCTCCTTAGTAGCCTCCTCTAGTTTTTCTTTCTCGCCCTGGAATACTATCCCATGTTTCCTAACTATAGTCTCCGCGGGATATTCACCGTAGCCTTCGAGCACTATTAAGCTGACCGGCTTAACCGCATCAATTATTGTCGGGTCTACCCCATACTTGTCTAGAAGGTTGGGATCCCTCCTTAGATCCTCCAAGGCAACCCAGTCGTAGGGGGCATGAGCCGGTACCGACATTACAACCCCAGTCCCCGCCTCAGCATCCACAAACGTTGCTGGGAGAACAGGTATCCTCGCCTTAGTGACAGGATTCTCTACAAACCTACCTACAAGCTCGCGCCCCCTTATCCTTCCGAGCACGCTAACCCTATGCCCCTGATCGGCCAGTTCTGAAGCTCCATAACTGCCTAAGACAAACCTCTCGCCGTCAACGTTAACAACCAGATACTCCGAATCGGGGTTAACCCAAATGTTCACCGCGCCGTAAACCGTCTCAGGCCTGTAGGTGAGGCATGGATATGTAAGCCCATCCTCCCCCTTGAACTTGATAATTACAACTTTCTCTGGACCTATACCTGCATACTCATCCGGCCTGTCATGGTCGCCCACAACTTTATGCTCCTTTGGACACCATACCACCGGGTGGGATCCCCTGGTTACATAGCCGTTTTCACGCAAGACGCTATACTGCCACTGGATGAACTTGTTATACGGAGGGTTAAGATACGTGGTGAAAAACTCTCTCCTCCAGTCCACTGAGAGGCCATACCTTGTGAAGTCCTCTCTAAACCCCTTGGAGAAGAACCGGACCCAGTACTCCGGGTCCCTAAACCTGGGAATCTCGTCATCACTAATCCCCATGGACTTCAAAATACCAATCTGCTTAGGATCCCCCTCCCTAACCCTCAGCGCTGCCGCCACAATCGGTCCTCCTGTAGCATGCCAGCCCTGCGCAAAGAGCACATTGTAGCCCTTCATCCTCTTGTAGCGTGCAACTATGTCTACACGAAGAACAGTATACGCCGTGCCAAGGTGGGGGTAAGAATTGATATACGGGTAAGGGAAAGTGATGAAGAACTTTGGCTTCGAGTCGTCAGGCTCTGCCTCAAAAACCTTGAGGTCGGACCATCTTTTTTGCCACTTAGCCTCAATACTCTTCAGAAAATCCCTCCTTTCAACGTTGACCGGTGGGAATTGTAGCCTTCTAGCAATCAGCCCTCACCCTAACCCCCTATACCATTTGTTTTAAAAAGTATTTTGACCCCCCTTTTCCTGAACCACGCCGAGGTAGTCGTAAATATCTCCCTTTCGCACCATCTCCTCATAAACATGCCAAACACGCTTCGGCGTGACGAGCCCCGAGTAAAACCCCTTCTCCTCCAGCTTTTCACGAACCCGATCGACGAAATCATCCGGCTTTACGAGAGGGTCTCTTCCTAAAACCTCCAGTATAACCTCACGTATATCTTCGTTGTGCGGATAAGGTTTCTTCATAAACCTTAATTGCTATCCGAAAAATATTTAAATTTCGTTACGCGAGGATTCTTATAATGGAGTTTATCCGAAAACTGCACGATTTTATTCACTTCCGTATTCACACCCCCTTTGGCAGAACTCTCCTTCCAGGAGTTGCGAGGAGATATATAGCTACCAACCTTTACGACGGAACCCTGCTAGCCCTTGGCACCGTCGTAAGCTCATTGCTTCTCAAACTCCCACCAAGGGAAACTGCGTTTAACGGAGTAGTTATAGGCTTCTCTTCTCTCGTCTCCGGCTTCATGGGCGCTTTTCTAGTAGAGAGAGCGGAGCTCACCCGCGAGATCAGCGAACTTGAAAAGCACCTCTTCATCCGCATAGGGAAAAGACACGTATATATGACAGGGATTATCCTCAGCTTGCTCAACGCGGCTAGCACTTCAACCCCCATATTCCTCTCAATGACACCCTATGTCCTAGCCTATTTTGGATTCCTACCCGTAGAGCTCGCTCCCCCAGTGGCACTGATAATAACCTTGCTGCTTCTATCTTTGCTAGGTTTCTTTCTAGGGCATATCGCCAACGAAAACCCCGCGCGCACGAGTGCGCTAACGATCCTGTCCGGCCTCGTAATATTACTCTTCGAGATGCTTCTTGAGGGACGTTAGCTTTAATAAAAGACTGCTCGGATAAGTTATTACCGGTATGGGCACGCCGAGAATCACCCGAATGGTTATCGACACTTTAAAACCGCGCGATGTCTCGATCGTCGAGATAGCACATTCCCTAATAAACCTAAACTCCATCACCCACGTCGAAATCAACGTCGCTGAGATCGACGTGAAAACGGAAACCCTAAGGATTACCCTCGTCGGTGAAAATATCGATCTCAAGGAAGTCGAGAAAACACTCGAAAAACATGCTGCAGTGATTCGAAGCATCGATTTTGTAGCCGCGGAAAAATAGGTGGTTTTCCTGTCGCTTCTCGATGTATATTTCTCGCCTCCCAGCCCGCCTCTCTTCGGCAGGTATGGTGGTAAAGACGAGAAAGTCGTCGTCATGGGAGTGCCCTTCGACTCCGCCGCTACGAGAACGCCTGGACAGAGGTTTGCTCCAAGAAAGATACGCGAAGTCTCCGTTGAGCTGGAGACTTTTTCCCCGGAGCTTGGCGTATATGTGGAGGAGCTGGGATATAGCGACGCGGGGGACTTGCCTATACTAACGGACTTTCAGGTAATGGATGAGGTTGTCTCAAAAGTGGTGCGAGAACTTATTGAAGCGGATAGGTCTACGATAGTGCTGGGCGGGGACCACCTTGTGAGCTTTCCTGTTATTCGCGAATACGCCCTGCACTTTGAAAAACTCCTTGTTGTGGTTTTTGACGCCCACCTAGATCTCCGCGATGAATATCCTCTCAGAACCAGGTTTTCACACGCGACGGTTATGAGAAGACTACTTGAAAGTACCGAGAATATCTCTATAGCATATTTCAGCCCACGCGCCTTCTCGAAGGAAGAATACGAATACGCCAGGAAATCTAAACGTGTTTATCTCGTGAAAACCGCCTCGGAGCTTGAAAAGCTCCTCGGCTCTTTTAATAATGTATATGTCTCGCTAGATATCGACAGCATAGACCCAGCTTTTGCTCCTGGAACAGGAACTCCAGAGCCTATAGGGCTAACACCTCAGACGGTTGCCAGCGTCTTGAAAATTATAGCTGAGCGCTCTAGAAGGGTTGTTGGTCTTGACTTGGTGGAGGTTAACCCTCTTGTAGATTGCAACGATATAACCTCTCTTACAGCTGCAAAGCTAATAATGGAGTTCCTCTTTTCGTTTGCCGCAACGAGAAGCCTGCGTGCACTCACAGGATGAGGAGGGGGACCCAGCTTAGAAAGGCTATAACCGCTAAGAGTAGCCCGTCACGAACGTTGTATTTTGTGGCGACCGACAGGCTTTTCAGCCTGGAACCGTCCATGAAGAGGGTGTTTACGGGTACAACACGGTACTTTACGTGAGACTCTCTAAGGGTTTCGAGGGCTTTCTGCAGGCATTGCTGGATATTCACAAGTACAAGTTCACTATTTAACGACCCCACGGGATAGTAATCCACGCCTTGAAAAAGCCCGGTCATCACATGTGTGTCTGTTGTACCGAGTAGGAGGTAGTCTACCAAGCCTCCTACCTCGCGGTGTACCTGGGCTTTAAACGTTGGATCCATATTGTTACCGTCTACGCTTATTATCCCGACCCTCCTGTTTTCCACCTCGAGGACTAGGCATGAGATCCCTCCTCTACCCACGCTTGCACCGTCAGTGTAATCCACTCTGGCTAGACCGGTTTTTAGGCCGCCCCTCGAGACTTCACTGTTTAAGGATTCCATGATTGTACGTTCCACCTCGAGGTATAGCTCCGGATTCTCAGACTGGCTCTCGGGAAGTTGAATGTACTCGTTGTCTATCATATTATGGAGATCTGCTAGCACAACGCCCATTTTCTCAAACTCCTCGCGAAGGTAGGCTGGGAGATCCTCCATAGGCACTTGAGGGTCAAGTAGGCAAAGAGAAATCCCATTGGACATTTTTATGGCGAGAGAGTTTACAAGCTTACCCTCGGCGAAACCAATGGCCGCTGAATCTGCCTCTTCACCCACCGTCTCGCTACTACATATTTTTTCCACAAGGCTCCCCACCTCACCGCTAACAGCCATGTTTTCCCCGTGGCCGGCTGGAGCCTTGAGAAAAACTGTCGAGTAGCAGCGCGTAAGTATACTTTCCGGGAGAGTACTGCTTCCAAGCGTACGCACAGGTCCTGGGTGAACACCTGAGACAACTACTCTTCCAGTGATTTGCCCGTCGCTGTATACTTCGAAGACGTGCATCGGGATCGTTTTCCGAACGGTGGCGGCTTTCAAGCATTGTTCAACCTCCTCCTTCTCCCCGGATAAAGTATATCTCAGGAACCCCCTAAGATACCTCAGCCCGCCTACCCCTGCTGCAATCTTAACCCTCCTATTGATGATATAGAGCATAGGAGCAGCTACGAAGAGATATATTACTATAACCGTTAGCGCCGTCGGAAGAAAAGCGGACTGTAAGATCCATAAGACCGAGAAATAGGATACCAGGTAAGCCGCCAGAGCAACCCTCCTAGCTATCGCCACAAAGACAAGGAAAGAGAGCAACACTGTAGGCAGTGTGGCTAATGGAAGCTGTTTCTGTAGAAGAAGAACCGGTAATAGAAAAACCAGAAAAATAGCATAAAAACCCAGCGAACGCTTTGCGGTGAGCACCTTTCTATCGAAGAGGTGGGAAATAACATAGGGAAGCCCTCCAACGGTCAAGGCCGATACAACGTCGCGTGGCGCGTAGCCTCTCAGTAGAGCGACTACGACGTCCACAGTAAGCAACGCCCCCGTGTATACTATCATTATGCTGAGGCTTGGAAGTCTAAACAGCCACCTGTAACTCTTCCTGAATCCCTCGAAGTGCGTATCAGTCATCGCTACGCTTGACGACACATATTAATAAAATGTTTAACCCCACACCTATGGATCGAGTTGGCTGCTTGCGAGGGTTTTAAAGATATTGAGGTGGTGTTTGTACAGCCACTCTACGAGCAGAACATAGGTTATATCGCACGGTGCATGAAGAACTTTTGCCTGCAAAGCCTCGTGCTGGTAAAGCCGCGCTGCAGCATAGGTCTAGATTCGAGAAGATATGCAATGCACGGGGCAGATATAATAGAGGGAGCTAGAATCTTTGAGGACTTCGAAGCCGTTGTTAAAAACACCGACCTGGTCGTCTGCACCACAGGAGTGAAGGGAGGGGGACCGTTGCGCAGGTATGTCTCTCCTAGCGAGGCTGCTGAGATCATAGCTGAAAACACAGGTAGAAGGGCGATTGTTATCGGAAGAGAAGACTGGGGGCTCTCGAACAATGAGCTTGCCCTGTGTGACCTAATCGTCACTATCGAGACCAACCCTGAATACCCATCGCTCAACGCCTCCCACGCCGCAGTGATAATGTTCTACGAGCTCTTCAAAGCAATAAAGAAAGTCTCATCCTCAAGAATAGAGAGGCCCAGGCGTGAGGAGATAGAAAAACTTCTCGAATACATGGATCTCCTGGGGCGTGAGCTAGGATACAGTGAGGAGAGGCTGTGGAAAAGCCAGGTTCTGATGAGGCGGCTCATAACCGAAAACCGATTTTCAAGCATTGATCTACGCTTGCTGCTAAGCTATCTCGGCGACTCGTATCGAAGGTTGAAGGAAAAATGCACGCGCGTTGGCTGAGAAGAGGTAGCCCGGCTTGGACTGGGTGTTGAAGTAGACGATGATGCTGCGGTTCGCTGACAGGGTGAAGGTTATAGGGTTGCCGTGACTGTAGGTGCCGTCGTCCCAGATCCAGGCCGCGAAGATCCGGTTGTTATAGGGCGTTGCGGAGAGCGTGATTGTGGAGCCGCACTGGTAGCTCCACGTACTCACTGTCTCGGTGCTGTTAGATCCGTCGCTCACTTTCCCGGCTCCCTGCGGGTAAACCTCTACCTTGAGTAGGCAGGGGCTAGCCTCTACGCGAGAACCGTTGACGGTCAGTTATTTCAAGGAGTGGCAAATGTGGGGCTTAGACTCCACAATGACCTTTGAGGGCGCTGGGAGTCTGAGCACGGAGCCGTTATCTACAAGGGAGTCATTCACGCATACAGCTCCGCCCCCGCTGGGCGTACAGCGAGCCCTGCGACAAGGGGCTGAGCATTCTCGAGTTGCGGCATGGCCTGTGGCTGGCGGGTTGTGAGGAGCCAAGCGGCTACTACGGCTACCGCGATTCCCAGCGCGAGTGCTCGATGTTTCCTACCACCAAGCCCTCCAAGCACCACT
The DNA here is from genome assembly GCA_041287245.1 of Infirmifilum sp. Taxonomy (GTDB): domain Archaea; phylum Thermoproteota; class Thermoprotei; order Thermofilales; family Thermofilaceae; genus Thermofilum. Next base: position 66,881 of record JBEULP010000003.1, read on the forward strand.
AATTTCATTACTAGGCATAGCTTATACCAATTTCGCTTTCTACCCGTGGGGCGAGCCATACCTCTCGGGACGCACTCCATGTACGCTAGACATCAAACACCCCTCGAAGCCCGCTTATGCCACAACAGAGGAAGAGCTTATAGACAAGATCTACCAGCTTATAGTGGAACTACTGTTTTTAGCAGCTGAACTAGCGCACGATAAAAATTTATAATGTAATTCGGAGCCTATAAGCGCATACGCTGGTGATGTTTGATGCCGTTACGACCTGGAAAATGTTACAGACACTTTGGAACCCCGCCTTACACCAGGCTTGAGTACATCAAGAGTAACCCTCCAGTCCTCATTCCAAAGTTTGACCTCGGCAATGCCAAGGGTGATTTTAACACTACGCTAAGGCTTGTTGTCATGAAGCCGGGGCAGATACGTGCAAACGCTCTTGAGGCCGCAAGGCAGCATGTCAACAAGTACCTTTCAAGCAAGGTTGGAGACACTGGCTTCTTCCTACGAATCGCTGTTTATCCACATCACATCCTACGCGAGAACAAGATGATGGCTATGGCTGGAGCAGACAGGCTTCAAGATGGTATGCGCCTTTCCTTTGGAACCCCGGTGGGCAGGGCAGCCCGTGTAGACACAAACCAGCCAATAATCATAGTTAAGATTGACTCTAAAAACGTTGAGCATGCTAAGGAGGCGTTACGAAGGGCTGCATCTAAGATTCCACTCCCCACTAGGATTGTGGTTGAGAGCAGGTAGCTGGCGGGGATCAGCGGTGAAAACGAAGTGCAAGAGCTGCATAAGAAGCGGATCGAAGTAGCCATTAATGTGTGGGGGGAAATTCTCGCCGGGTCTTTTTCCAGCAGAGAGGAACTCACCCAATATCTACGCATGGTTTATGAGGAAAACAACCTGGAGCCCATACGAGGAAAAACCAAGATAGATATTTATGATAAGGAGTTGGCGACAGTATACATCGTCGGCAAGTACGGACTGGGCTTGGAGCCAGAGCTCGAACAGTTTTCCGAGCTCTTCAGCATCGAGATAAAGAGTGAAAAAGTCCTTGAAAGGGTTCAGAGAGGAGAGAATCCTAGAACAGCCATGATGGACTTTTTCGGCTCTATAGATGAAAACATGATTTTTCGCGTTCTACGCCTAGGCATGACCGCCGTTATTCTCGGCTTTATGCCAGAGGAAAGCTTCATCTCTATGCTGTTCAGTTTTGAAAAGGAGTTCCCTGAGCTCGAAAAAAATATACAAGGCTTTAAAAGGTTCTACATAGCCTACCGGATTGCAGAAGAGATCGCGGCTGGAAAAGTTAGAAACAGGATAGAGAAGGAGACGCTCAAACACGCGTTGTGCGTCCGCCTAAACGCTGAAAAAGCAGCCCCGCCCGACTGGTTCATCAGGGAGATCGCTGTAGAGGCACTTAAACTTCCAGAGTACAAGGTCAATGCCTCTCTAAGCCTTGCGTGAAATTTATATAGTACACCAACCCATCTGAGTAGAAACTATATGCCGAAGAAGCGGAAGAGCAGGGGCCGTCATAAAGGCGGGAAGGGAAAGGAAGACCTCGTACAGTGTGACGAATGTGGGGCACTCATTCCCAGATCCAAGGCTGTGAAAATTACAAAGCCGGTTGTAGCCGTGGACCCCCAGCTTGTAAAGGAGCTTAGAGACAAGGGCGCGATAATCCCACAGTATACTGTTACGAAGTACTTATGTCTGAGATGCGCCATTCACAGAGGCATTATAAAAATTCGACCTGAGGACGAGCGTAAAAAGGAAAACATTAAATGGAACTTCTTCTAGACTCCGAGACATATTCCAGAGTATTTATCCTCTTTTCCAACACGGCAGCCACGGCTCCCGTTTTCTCCGAATGGACGCTAACTACAGAGGGCGGCCGAATGGACGTTGTCGCCCGCTCAGCATTATACGCCCTCTGGGATACTAAAAACGCCCCGCGCCGTAATACCCTCTTTATAGCTGTTCTCAATGGCCCCCCGAACCCTCCTGTTTCAATATATATCCCCCCTTTCCCCGTGGAGCTTAGCGAGACAGCCATAGGGCTCGAGATTCTTAAGACGATGAAGGGGCTCCCGGCGAAAATACTTTTGGAGAGAGCGGGGCTAACAGACTTGATTGAAAAGCTTCAAGGTCGCTATAGACTTACGCTATTGATTGAAAACGGCGTCGACATTAAAAACACCGATATTACACCGCGTGAAAAACACGCGTTCATCATCGGAGACCATATCGGGTTTCCCCCAGATATCCTTAAGGAGCTGAGGAGGACGGTAGACCTCCAAGTCAGCATCGGCCCGCTCTCCTATCTCGCCAGCCATTGTATTGCCTTCATCAACGAGTGGCTCGACGCGCAGTAGGGTTATCCGTGCACCTTTAAATGCCATCAGCTAGTAGGCGTTTTTCGACCTCCTCACGCGTCCACGGGTCTAATCTCTCCCTTTTAATGTAGTATAGATTCGGCTTTACCAGCTCTGAGATATCAAGAGAGTAGCACCGCGGACACCTGGACACCTTGGAGGGTAAGATACTTCCGCAAGTATTACACATGGAAAGGCCCGTCACGGTAATGGTGAACTGTTTTATTCCCTTCCTCTGCACCTCCGAGAGAATCTCTCGAAGTCTTTCAGGTGTTAGGCGTGTCACTCTGAGCTCGAGAATACTTAGAGGAGCTTTTAGAGAGCTCTGTAGCTTAGACTCGAGCTCTAAAAACTGAGGCGGCGTCCGGATCTCCCGGTTTAGGGAAAATGCCCCCAGCTGATTTACGTTGAGGTAAATGTTCCCCTTGTAGTGTAGTGCTGTTAACATGTTGAGGAAGGGTGTTGGAGTGAAAAAGGTGGAAAGCGTCTTGACGTCTTCTGTGGCCTCGAGGGTTCTCATATTCTCCAAGACGTCGAGCGCATGGGTGATGAGGACGTGTTTATAGTTCTCGAAGTTGTTAGTATCGAGAGCCTGTGGAAGTCGTCTTTGAAGCCCAGCTTCAAAGCCTGCTAGAGATAATTGGAAAATATAGCTCAGGTCTCCGCCTGCCTCCAGCTCCAGGAGCTTGGCAACGTTGACAGAGAGCTTTTTAAGTGAAAGCATATTTCTCTCTAGAATTGAGAGTGTCTCTGAGACGAAGTCACGCACGCCCCATACTCCCTTCACCCTATCATAAACGAAGGGCATTAGGAAACTCATTGTTCCCAGGTGTAACACCACGGTATCTTCGTTAGCATGTGCTCGGAGCCCGCCTGAGGGAAAAATACTCCTCGCTGCGAAGACTATCTGGAGCCCCTTATTTATCAAGCGGGAAAGATGCTGAGTTAAATCATCTGAGGCTTTCTCCCATCCTTGCAGAATAAATAGTATTCTGTTCGGCAGGGAACTCGACTCTAGATTGGACATCACGTGCTTTACATGCTCCTCGCCGTCCGATAGGTCCAGCAGTAAGGTTAGGGAGTTTCGAGTCCCTGCAACGGGTAATATATCCAAGATGTAGTTCACAAGCCCCTTATCATCTGGAGATAAACGTAGTACTATATCTGGAAAAAACTCAGCCCTTGATAACAGCGATTTAAGCTTGGCAACGCTTACAGCCGGAAGAAATACCGAGGCAGCGCCCTCCTCCCATAGAGAGTCAAACAGTATAAGGTTAGATTTCACTAGGTCGTAAAGTCCCGACTCCCCTAGAAACTCAAGAGCCTTCCCTGTCAACCTAGGCCCGTCCCAGATGCTCATTCTACAGGCTGTTGTAAGTGAGCAGCCGAGCCTCACGGCGGAAGCTTGAGCTATACTATCTACAACCAACTGAGCCACGCCGTCGGAAAGATCTCCCAGTTCCTTTATCTCTCTGACTATAACGCGTAAAAGCTTTTTCTTGTTACACCCTTGTTGCGAGGAACCAGGGGGCAACACAAGCTCAAGGTATTCCTCCAAAGGTAGAGAAAAACCGAAGCCAGTAACGACCCGTGTCTCATGAGCCGTTACGAAGTCAACGCTCTCTACGATGGATAATATTTTTCTACCGAGGGGGGTTATAGTGTAAACCTCGCCTTGGTGCTCAATAAGCCCTTGACTCTCCAGTTTTTTTAGGTGATGCGCGAGCGCCGCCTGTGTTACCCCCACGGAAACCGCTATATCGCCATAACGTTTCGCGCCCTTCTCAAGCAGTTCAAGTATCATTACCCTGTAAGGGTTTGAGATTGCCGACAAAATGGCGCTGAGATCCTGCAACCTCTTACTTCTCTCCGACCCCCTCGGCATAAACAATAGTTTTTTAGGGTCTTCAAGCTAAAATACTCGACGCCTCGCCCTGGCTTGCAGGGAGGCGCACGGCGATATTTCCATCGAAATACGATGAGAGTCCTAATTATTCTAAATGTTGATATAATGAAAGATGAGTTCTTAAACTCTAGTCGTGCAGGAGGTTCCTATATATCGTAATTATAATGAGTTTAGCTCGAAGGTTGTACAGACAATATTAGAGATGATAAGGCATACAAAAGGCGGCATGATAACATTCAACTCCAAGAAAATAGCTGTCCTAGCAGGAATCGACACACACCCGGTTATTCTTACCTTGATAAAGGATGTTCTTGAGAGGCTTAAGGAAAAAGAATATATACAGGAAGTTGGGCGCACAAAACACGGGGTAAAATACTCCGTAACCTTGGAAAGCCCACTGTGGATGCTCGCGAAAAACTACGAAAAAATAAGTCTTAGAAGTCTGGAAGACCTCGACGAAATCGTAAAGAAATTCGTATTACGCGCCGTCGCCTAAGCACGCGGTTACTGCTTAACATTTACAGCGGCGCGAGCGCGCTTACGATCACGCGATGGGAAGACAATTTCTTTCTCGCGCGCTTCGCGAAAATTTAATTTTTTATCGCGTCGAAAGGAATTCAGATATAATGTCTTATAAGAGCCTGGTAGGACGTGTCTTAGACCTCGCTAGGCGTGCCGCACTCCTCGAGGGGCTTCAACCCCCAGATCCTACCGTCATAATAGTAGATAAACTCAACCCCTCGTACAATGTTGTATCAGAGGGGCTTGCGATAGAAGAGTCCAGTGATACCGTTATCGTTGAAAAATCCACAGTGGATAACATGGTATATAGAGTGCTTGCAGGGGTATTCTACCTCGCCATTTGGAATACTTATATGGCTAAGACTCCTGAGAAGGCATTCGAGCTCGCTAGGAAGTACCTCTTCACAGTTCTAGTCCGCCTTACAAGGGAGGAAAAATGAAGGTTCTACTAACCACGGTTCCTGGGCTTGAATTCATAGTTCAGGAAGAGCTCGGCGAAATCATTGGAAAAACACAGGTAACGTACTCCCCCCTCACTGGAAGGGTCTTCGCCGAAGTGGAGGAAGAAAAACTCCCCTCTATTCTATCTCTTCACTCTGTTGAAGCTGCAAGGATAATTCTGAGCCAAGCGCCTGAGCTTGAGGAAGCCGTACAAGCCTCCCTCAGCCACCTGGAGCAGCTAACACGCGGGGTGGGCGTGCAGACGTTTGCCGTCCTCGCCGAGAGAATCTCGAAGGACGCCCCCTTCACTTCGCTTGACCTCGCACGTGAAATAGGTAAGCTGTTGGCTGAGAAGCTCAACCTGAGAGTACAGCTGGACGCGCCGGACCTTGTAGTGTACGCCGAGTATAACTCCGGGCAGTACAGCCTGGGTGTTGACCTGGCACCCTTCGCAAGCCTACGCGATAGGCCTTACCGAGCCTGGCTTCATAGATCCGCGCTAAACCCCATAATCGCCTATGCGATGTGCCGCCTAGCCATGCCTTTCACAAAGGTACTCGACCCCTTCTGCGGCGGCGGAACCATAATTCTCGAGTGCCAGGGACTAGCCGCGGCTCAAGAGGCAATATGCTCGGACGTGAACCTAAAGGCTGTGGAGGGAGCCCATCTCAACGCGCAGCTCGTCCGCGCAGCCCCTCATCTCCTCGTGCAGGACGTCAGGTTTTCCGCATTACGTAGAAAACCCGGGTTAGACGCGGTAATCGCAAACCCACCTTTCGGCATTCGCGAGCGCGCCGTAGGCGGGATAAAGAGAGTATACAAGGCTCTTTTCAATGCCGCATATGAGTCTCTAGAACCGGGTGGAAAGCTTGTCGTCCTCAGCCCCCTCAAGAAAACTGTGATAGAAAACGCGGAGCTGTTTCATCTAAACCGGCTAGTCGAGATCAGCGAGGGCGGGCTTAGAAGCTGGGTGTTTGTCTTCACTCGAGGATAACAAGAAATAAATTGAGGGCTCTTTAGTTTTGTATCATAAACCTATGGGATTAAAGGAAAATGCTTCAGTAGCCTTCGCAATAACCCTGACTCTTCTAGCTCTAGTCTCCTTCCCCGTGCAAGCCGCCCCAACATACATATCTCAACATTTCCAAGTCTACGACAGTGCAGGCGCCGGAGCCACCTATTCTCAAAGCGTGGCGAGCGCCTTAGAATCGGCCCTAAATACTCTACAGCAGCAGGGTGTTCGCCTGGCACCTCCTTGCTCCGGCTATCTTTATACTGTTAATATCACGAGCCTGCCTAGCGGGGAAGGTGGTTATACAAGCTGGCAGTACAGCTACGACACCACCACTGGAAAAATCCAGAACTCTTGTATCCTGGGGATAATGGTCGCCTCAGGGCTCTCAGGGTCTACTCTCACACATGTAGCGTATCACGAGATGAACCATGTGGCTCAAGTCGCCTATATCACCTACAAGATAATCATAGACAGCTACCCCTGGTATATTGAGGCAAACGCAGAGGGCATAGCTGGAGCGCTCCTAAAATCGTGCGGATTCGAGCCTTACTACTTCCAGGCAAGCCTTTACTCGAAAAACCCCTACTCTTTTAGCGGGGCAGCTGCCCAGTGCTACGGGCTAGGAGCCTTCTACAACTGGCTGGTATCCTCGGGCTACGCGACCATGGCCAGCGCGTTTTCAAACTCCTTCTCGGGAAGCACCGTGATCTCAGACTGGATAAACTCTGCCTATATTCGTTTCCTCATATCCCTGGCGCGGGGGGTCCAGATGTGCGGCACTACGTACCAGCCTGCCTTCCAGGAAGTCACGCTTAGCACCAAAGGGTGGAGCACGCAGGTCTCGCTCGAGGGGCTCAGCGCGAGCTATTTCAAGCTTAACATGCCTTCCCCGGGCGTTGTATCAATCTCGGTGTCAGGATCTCCGATTAGCAATCTACTGTTAAACAAGTCCTTCTATACCTCGAACACGACTCTGTTATTCGCACTAGTGAACCCCTCTACCTCGCAGGCCACCTACCAGGTAACGGTCAGCTATGCCCCGCCGCTACAGGCTGAAATTCGAGGAGGAGTTTTTCATCCAGCCTCAGGCCAGTTAGAGCTAAGCCTCTACGTATCATACGCCGGTTCACCCGTAAGCGGGTCCATCAAAGTAAATGGATCCTCAGTTCAAGCCTCCTCAGGCCAGGCCGCGATAGCACTACAAGACATCACATGGCGGGCCTACACCCTGATAGTTGAATACTCAGGTGAAAGCACAACCGTCTTCCTCAGCCTCCAGAGGCCCTCGGCGGCACTCCTAACCCAAGCACCACTCTACGTGACGCCCACCGCTTACGGAGCAATAACGGTCAAGGTAACCAACCCCAACCAGGTCGCGGTCCAAGCCTCAGTTAAAATTCTCCCGCCCGTTGTTAACAACCAAAGTATATTTGAGTTCACAAGCTACCCTCAGGACCTAACGCTGCCATCGGGCGACTCAATAATCAATATAGGATTCAAGGCTGCTGGACAGCCGGGCGCGTCCACCGGCACTGTTATTCTTGAGTTAGCCCCGAGCGATGAGATAGATCTGCCCTTCCCCGTTAGGCCCGCGTCGCTGAAGATCCTGGAGGCGGTATACAGCTCGGTCAACAAGACAACCTCTTTGAAGGTTGAGATCCAACCCATCTCAACCTGGGTACGTGTTCGAATCCCAGGTCTCTCCGGAGAGACCCCTGTACCACTATCCACCTATTATGTGGGCGTAGTTAGGGTCAGCCTACCAGGCTACCAGATCGCTCTAAGCGCGGCGCCTCTACTCGTAGCGCCTAAGTGGGTTCTGGCAAACGTCACTGCCACTCTATCGACGGTCGAGTCGTGCCCAGACTACCCCGTCAGCTTCTATGTACAAACCTGGGTAAACGCCTCCTACCTCGGCGGAGTCAGCTTCAGCTGCAGCTCGCACGCCCAGATATCCTCGCTACTCAACTTGTCCGCCACTGCCCTGGGAAGAGCCACCCTAGTAGCTAACAATAACCCCTCCTGGACCGCCACGTTACAGGTTACACCACCAGTTATCCAGTGGAAACTACTCGAGTGGAGAGTCACGGACAACGGTAGTCTGGTGACTATGCTCGTTAACGTTTCAGGACCCCACACGTATCTCGTTTTGAATGAAAAAGTAGCTAACGGGAGCATCACGGTTAGAAAGGCGCTAGCGAAGCCTCAAACCTCCCTAGAAGTTGACACGGGTTTCAAAGTTTTAGTAGTAGAGATGCCGAAAATCTCCCTTAAAATCAAAGCCCCCGAGGTCGTAATCTACCCTGGGACAATACCGGTCACCCTTGTTTTCAACACGTCGGCTTATCTCGACGCTTCCTTTGACATCCTCCTTGACAGCCATAAAATCATGACGGTGAAAGCTGCGGGCTCCGGCGAGCAGGAAGCAAGCATTAGCTTAAAGCCTGACACCCCCGGAGAACATATAGTATCGGTTAAGTCCTGGTTCACCGAAAACTCGAGTAAAGTGTATTATGTGCAAGTCAAACAGGTGAAGATAAGCTCAGACCCCTTTAGACTCATAGGGGAAAAAGCATCAGTATCGATCGTTGTCTCGGCAAGTCCTCCTCTCCCTCTCCCCGTAAACGTATCCCTAGCAGGATGCGAGATGAGGACGCTCAAGGTCCGCGGCAACTCCACGCTCACCCTAGGCTATAATCATCCCTGCACTTTAACTATCAAGGCAAACCTGCTTAACCTCTCAGACTCATCCCAGCTCAGGTGGGACACGTTAAACCTTAAGCTTGAGGAGGTTCTAGGCTGGATCGGCGCCTCCCCACTAGTGGCTGCTGGAGCTGTTAGAGGTGCCGCATTTTTCTCAAACGGTTCTAGGGTCCCCGCGGAGGTTCTTGTCAACGGCCTTGAAAGATACACTGTGAGTAGCCTAGGCGAGTACGCCTTTAACCTAACCGTCCAGTACCTCGGCTCGAGAAACTCCACGCTTGTCAAGGCATACCTGGTCCCCAGAGACCTCTACCTAGGCCTCCTCAAGGCAGCTGAAAACTTAGGCTCACCCCCCAGCCTCGAGAAAAAACTCCAACTTGCCGTTCTCACGGGAAGGTGGGACGAAGTGGCTACCGCATTAGAAGTCTACAACAACACCTCTATGCTAGGCGGGCGCGACCCGATCGCGGCTTTGGCATACTGGTTCCTTAGGAGGTGGAGCGAAGAGGGAAATCCCGGCGATTTAAACTTAGCAGTGTGGCTCGTTCAAAACAGGCTATGGCTATACGTGGCAGCGGCTGCAACAACAGGCTTGTTCCTATGCAGAAGATACCTTGGACGGTCCATCAGGAGAAGCAGTCACCTGAGCGCCTCAGGCGGCTCGTAGTAGAGCTTGGCTATAACCCCTCCAAGCCTCTTTAGAATCCTGCCCGCTTCGCTATCCCCGCTGATAATGAGAATCTTGGCATTCTGTAGCGAGTTTAAAAACCTAAAAACCCTGTCCCGCAAAGCCTCGTCGAAAAACACCTTGTCGAGGATGACAACCTCTTCAACCAAACCCCACTCCGCGGTTCGCTCGGCCTCTCCCAGCCCGGTGACCACCCTTCTAGACCCTCTAAACAGCTCTTCTATAAGCCTGGACGCTTCCTGCGCCTCCAGAACAGACCTGACCTCCACAAAGAGCTGCCTTAGATCCTCCCGTTTAAGCATCTCGTTCAACCCTGCTTCCCCACCCTCGCTAACCTTGATTATCCTCGCTTTAATCCCCGTTTCTGCTAGGGCTTCACCAACGCTCTCGGCAAGCCTCTCCGTCGTCAGAACGATAACCTCGTTGTACTCTTGGAGATTATACGTTTTTTCTATTATGGAGAGCTTATCCTTTAACACGGGTAACACCGCCTCCTTAATGCTCGTATCCCTATCCGTCTTCCTTGGAGAGTATGGGATAAACCCTTTCACCTCCACACCGACAGGCGATAGAACCCCTATGCTGATCTCGTCGTCACCGATCGAGACTACTAGAACCTTACGTATGAGAGACGTTGCCTTGGAAAGAATATTCTTGTCAAAGGCTCCGAGGCCCTCCCCCCTATAAATCGTCACCTCGTCCCCAACCGTTATGCTAATGGTGTGATAGCTGCCCTTCATGTGGAGATCCTCAGGAGCCTCGACAACCCTCCCAGTTAGCCGCATGCTCTTCGTAAACATGCTATACCCGATCTTCTCGAGCTCCAGCCCCACATAGACCCTAACCCTCTCCCCCTTTTCGCTCCCCGTCTCCCGCTCTACCCTAACCTGCCGGAAGGTCCACGCATACACTAGATCCTTCTTCCTCAGCAACAAGAACAAGTAGTAGAGGTCCTCAGGCGTCTCAATAATTAAGCGCAGCTTCCCACGCCTCTCGTCCAGCTCAAGTATCCTCATAACCCACACCTTAAACCCGACTCAGCATGAAAAAAGCCTAACGCGACTCCCAGAGACCAATCGAGTCTTCCAGCGCGATGATCACTCGAGCCGTGACATACCAAGCGTCAAACACCAGCGAATCCAATGAGAGAATTTTATCAGCGACACTACGCACCTCAGAGCTAAACTCCCCGTGCGCGAAGGCGCCTACAATGAAAGCCGGCCTCTCGTGACTGGCTAGCTCCCATGCAAGTTCCTTCGGGGTTGTCGCCATCCCCCTTTCATCCAATAGTATCACCTCGTCAACTTTTTTCTCATAGAGTATCTCCTGGAGAGAGCCTTCGCGCACGCGCATAAGGTAATCTTCTCCAAGCGGCGGAACCCTTCCCTTCGCGAGTAACTGTTCCATCAACCCGACAAAGCGATTATAGTTCCTCGGGATCCGCGTCTCGGGCCTAACTTCGATGATCTTCCCGTTGATCGTGTGGATCAGGGTCTCAAGCATCCCCTTGCGGTTAAGGAGACTGCTGTGGCTGAACAACAAGCAAGCGTGGACAATGTCTGGCCTCCCCCTTTTCTCCTTGTTCTCAAGCTTCCCCATCGCAGAATAGTGAAGAGACTTGTCTAGAATCGTTTCACGGGGTCTTTTTTTCCTCTTCCTCGCGGATATAACGACAGCCGGATGATCCTGTATCTCGGGTGGGACTAGCTCGAGGCTGGCGTCGCCAAGTATTAAAAACGCCTTATGCATAATACTTCAAGCATGAGGAGGCGTGATGAGCTTAAAGACTTAGCTTATGAGAGGATAGAGAGGCTTCTAGAGTTTGCAGCCAAGGTATACGTGGAAGAGCCTGGCCTGGCGGACAGGTACGGCGAGATTGCGATGGCTATTGCTCGTAAAGCTAGAATTAGATACCCCGAAACCCTGAAGGCGAGGGTCTGTCGAAGGTGCGGGGCGTTCCTTGTACCGGGAGAGACCATGCGTGTACGGGTGAAAAGGCGTGGAGAGATGAAATATGTAGCTGTTACCTGCTTAAAATGCGGGTATACCAGGCGGTACCCGCTAGGTCGAGATAATGTTCATCGGCCTTGGCTGACGTTATACAAGAGGTTGAGAAGATGATACGTCTTAGAGGAATATATGCTACTGCGCTAGCAGGGCTGCTCACCGACGCTGGATATGCTTTCAGCGACCTTAGCAATAAGATCCAGGCGCGGATACCCTACGCTCGAGTCTCGGGTTCAGGCGCCAAAGTTACTATTAAGGACCTCGAGCACCAGAAAGGCATAGTGATCGTGGGGGAAAGTAGTAGCGTCCTGCACGTGTATAGTCTCATCGCGTCGGTTGTTGGGTCCGAGTGCTCCATCGTTATCAAGGACGGCCCTTATACCTCATACCGTGCCCGGGTCGCTGAGAGGTTTCGGGAGGGGTATCTCGTTGACTTGCCCGGTGGCAGACGGGGCTTTATGAGGAGCTCTAAGACGCACAGCATCGGCGACGCGGTAAATGCTCACGTTATACGGCCTGACATCTTCTCGCCTGTCCTCGAGGAGGGGGTTGCCATCTCCGGCGACTATGTTAGGGTGATCGAGGGTGCGAAGCACTCTGTGAGCGAGCATATTAGAGATCCGGAGCTTATCCTAGAGCTCTTGAGCCTGGCTTCAAACTATGCGCCTGAGGGATGGGGCGTGCGATTCAGAAGCTCTATTAGGAGCGCTGGAGTTTTAAGCGCGCTTGAAGAGATGAAGAAGCTTTTGGGGGAAGCCGTGAGTATTAAGAGGCGCGCAGAGCGTGTGTCCGAGCCTGCCGTCCTCATGGAGGGGGAGTCTATAGCGTTTGTTTACTTCTCCCCTACACTTTTTGCGAGGCTAGACGAGCTGAGGAGGAAGAACCATCCGACGGTTCCCGGACACCACTTGATCAAGTCGCTGGGAAACGAGTCTCTAAGCGCCGAGGTTGATGCAATCGAGGAGGGAGTTGAAGGGGGGGCAAAAGACCTCACAGAGCTCTATGTTAACAAACTACAGGAGTTGTTGTCCAGGGGGGTTGTCCGCGTTTTCCACGAGAAACCCTTCGGCAGAGGATACTCATGGTCTGCGAGTGTAACTGAGGGCATTAACGGCTTTCTTAGACTTGAGAGAAAAATCGAGACGGAGGGCGTCTATGACGGGCTGAACGTCCCGAAGATGCCTGGGGACCGTATTGTGAGCCTCACATTCCCGTTAAGCAGATTCATCGTTCATCTTTATTTCACTTCAAGCTACAGCCTTAAGGGGGTCTACGTTAACTTGAATACTCCTTTGGACTTTACCCTTTCGAAGCCAGGTCTGTGGTATCTGGATGTCGCCCTGGATGTTGTCTGGGTGCCGGGAGAGGGGGGAGCGCGGACTGTTGATCATGCTGAATTCGAGATTCTCAGCGCGAGCGGGCTTTATCCTAACCGCAGGCTTGAGCTGTACCGTGAGGCACAGAGGGAGTTGGTGTCTGTGCTGTCAGAGGATGTAGGCAAGCTGGTAGACTCGCCTGATTTTCTTTTAAGCTTGCAGGAAAGGCTATGGGGCGAGAGGCCGGAAAATATTCTAAGGGGCTTGTGGCTCAGTTAGATTAAGGTGGTTCGATGGACGTGCTTTTTGCTCCATGGCGGATGCGATACATTGAATACACGAAGATTGAGCGGGACCAGGAGTGTTTTATATGCAAGGGTTATAGGGAGAGAAACGATGAAGACAATCTTGTCGTGTATAAGGGGGAGAGAGTTGTCGTCTTGATGAATAAGTTCCCATATAACACTGGACACCTCTTAGTTGCTCCCGCACGCCACGTTCCAGACCTTGAATCTCTGACGGATGAAGAGCTCTGCGTCCTTTTTAAAGCCGTAAAGCTCTCTATCCAAGTCCTTAAGGCTGTATTCAGCCCGGACGGCTTCAACATCGGGATAAACTTGGGTCGGGTGGCTGGGGCGGGGCTCGAGAGCCACTTGCACGTACACGTCGTTCCGCGTTGGAATGGCGACACGAACTTCATGCCGGTTATAGGGAGTACCAAGGTTATTCCAGAGGCGCTCCGGGACACTTATCACAGGATAGTGGCTCAGAGTGCCCCGTTGTCCGAGGCTGAAGAGTGTTAGTGTAGGAAGCCGTAGCCTATTAGCCGCCACCTTCCGGCTATTTGTCTTGAAAGTGCTACTCGGGCTCCCTTGTCTGCGACTATCGGTATTTTGAGTCGTAGGTGTGCTTCATCGCGTCTCGCGGAGGTGACTATTCCCACTGATAGCATTGTGCCGACGTTGATCATGATCACCTCGTTTGGCTTTAGAGGCTCCACCTTTAAGGGCTGCTCAGCACCTACTACACGTTCAAGTAGGTGGACTTCTATTTGTGCCTCGTATTGCGGCTCTGGAAGCGTCCCGGGCTTTCCCACAACATTGCCTATGAGGTTGTCTGCTTTGGTTATGCTGGGGTCTAGTTCTGTCCCAATCGCTATGAGCCCCCCGGGGTAAGCCACGTCCAAGGGCTCTACGCCGGATTTGAGGGAGGTTATCTTGGTATAGAGCGGCTCGTACGACTCCTCGTTACCCTTCTTGACCTTCAAGCCAGGCTTGATCTCTACCTCGTCTCCAACCCTGAATTTGCCTTGAACAATCGTGCCGCCGAGGACGCCCCCTACGAGGTCGTGAACCCGGGTTCCAGGCTTGTTTACATCAAAGGAACGGGCGACCAGCATGCGCGGCGGTAGAGAGTAGTCACGCTGGGGTATGGGGACGTATTTCTCGATGGCCCAGACAAGCGCGTCGATGTTCACTTTGTGGAGAGCTGATACGGGAATTATCGGAGCGTTCTCAGCCCACGTGCCCTCTAGGAAACGTTTTATTTCGTTGTAGCTCTCCTTGACCCTCTCCCTGCTTACCACATCTATCTTGTTTTGCACCACGATAAGCCTCCTCACCCCTATTATGTCTAGAGCGGTGAAGTGTTCGCGCGTCTGCGGCTGCGGGCACTCCTTAGTTGCGTCGATGACTAGTAGTGCGGCATCCATCATAGCCGACCCTGCAAGCATTATGGACATCAGCATCTCATGTCCAGGTACGTCTACAAACGAAACCTTTCTCACATACTCCAGGGGCGTCCCGCAATACTTACACCTCATGTCCTGTGGAACATTAGCAGACGTGTAGTATTTCTGTGGAGGCGGGCACTTGGGACACTGGTATATGGCGGTGTCTGCATATCCTATCTTCAATGTAATACCCCGTTTAAGCTCTTCGGAGTGGTGGGACGCCCATACGCCCGTTAGAGCCTGTATCAGTGTTGTCTTACCGTGGTCAACATGCCCAGCGGTACCGATGTTTACTAGAGGCTGCCTCTTAAGAGCCTCCGCGAACTCTTGATCCATAAAATCCCCTTTTTCAAACAATTTCCAATATAAATAAAACGTTATGCGTCACATCCGCTGAGGCGGTTGAATCCCTAGGAGCTCCATCCCATTGTTCAAAACCTGGGCTACTGCTTTGACCAGTGCTAGCCTCGCCTCCCGCTTACCCTCTGAGGCCTTGAGCACGGGCGTAGAGTCATAATACCTGTGAAACTCCGCGGCAAGGGTGTTAAGGTATGACGTTAGGAGATCGGGTCTAAGGCTGTCAGCTGCCTCACCTACAACCTCGGGAAACTCTCCTAGTAATAAAACAACCGTTTTCTCCTCGTCTCCAAGGAGCCTAGCATCTCCCTCTGCCTGAACCCCCTGCTCGGCGGCCTTGCGTAGAATACTGAGAGCCCTAACATAGGAATACTGTACGAAGGGGCCGCTGTTCTGCTCAAAGTTTAGTATGCGATCCCATGTGAACGTTATCGTGCGGCTAGGGGTCTGGCTTAGAATGAAGAACTTTAGCGCCCCTAGACCTATCTTCTCAGCATCCTCCTCTGTGCCTAGACCTCTCCTCCTGATCTCCTCCCGCGCCCTATTCACAGCCTCCTGTATTATCTCGTCAGCTGTAACATAGACTCCTCTCCTACTGCTCATCCTGGCTCCCGGTAGCACAACCATCTCATAGGCATAGTGCACCAACCTCATCCCGACGTCCCGATAACCGAGAGCATACAGGGCTAGCCTGAGCTGCGCCTGTGCAAGCGCCTGCTGCGTAGCTATGACATTTATCACCCTATCAGAACGGGAAAGCTTCCAGATAGAGTAGGCTATGTCACGAGTTGTGTACAACGTCGTACCGTCAGACCGCTTTAAAGTCAAAGGAGTCACGCTGAACCCCGGCGGTATCCCGGCGGCTTCTCGTACCTCACCAGACTCGGCGAGTTTATCAGCCCGGAATACAAGCGCGCCGTCCTTCTTCTCGACAAGCCCAGTTTCAAGAAGCCTTTCTATAACCTCCTCCGCCGCTCCACTCCAAACCGTTATCTCACTCTCCCAGTCCCAGCTGTCAAAGCTTATCCCCAGCCTATCAAGCGTCTGTTTTATCCCGTTGAGACAAGTATTAATCGTGTCACGCGTAAGCCTCGTAGCCCAAGGCTCTCCCTCCTCATAAGCTCTGTTTATCCTCCTAATCTCCCCCTCGGGGTCCTCAGCCTCCCGCACTAACCTGGCAAGCTCTTCAAATACCTTGGGATACCTTTCACTGTATTCCTCTAGCTTAGACACGTACTCGTCGATTTTACTGTTTAGCTCCGACACCTTATGGGGGTCCTGCTCCCGCGCCACCTCCTGCTTCAGCCTCTTTATCTCGACTAGGAGATTAACGATTGTATACACAGCCCCCACGAAATAATCGGGTTTCTCACCGCCCAGGAAGCTCTTAACACGGCTAAAACCGTAAGTGGCATATGCGACCTGTAGACCCACGTCGTCAACGTAAAAGTGCGCGCTGACGGAATGACCCCTAGCTTTCAACAGCCTCACTAGGGACTCTCCTATGATCCCATTCCTTAGGTGACCCACGTGGAGAGGATGTATCGGGTTAGCACTGACAAACTCGACTATTACCTTCTCTCTGCCCTCCCCCGACACGTAGCCATACCTTGAGCCTAGCTCTTGAACCGAGCCTAACACGATAGGGGCATACTCCCTAATATTAACCTCAAGGTTTAGGAAGTCGTTGACTATACCTCTAGGCGTCACCAGGGAATCAGATACCTTCTGCAATGCGGTTTCAAGGCGGGCGCGGACATCCTCAGGCTTTAAGCCAGACGCCCTGTAGAGCCTGAAAAGAGGGAGAGAAATATCCCCGTACTGCTTCAAGGCACGCCTAACCTCAACTAGACCTAGATCTATGTCTAGCCCCGCTTCGCCCGCTACCCTCTTAAAATACTCTACAGTCCTGTGCCTGAGAAACTTGAAAGGGGACTCGACGGCCATATCAAACCTTGCCTATAAACCCTCACACGCTTTAAAAGCATTGAGCCTAAGAGACCCTTAGGCGCGCGAAAAAACTTTTAACCCAACCGCTCAACTAACTCAGAGGGGGCCCGTAGTCTAGTGGTGAGGATGCCGCCCTTACAAGACGTATAAGGGTGGGGTTCGTCTGAGAACGGCGGTGGTCCCGGGTTCGAATCCCGGCGGGCCCATGGTTTTACGCGAGAAAACAGGGGGCTCAGCGGGGTTCGACTCATCACTCTCAGCCCTCGCAATTGATCATCACAGCCCATTAGAGAGAAACAATGCCAGGATAAAAACTTAGGTTGACTCCTCTAGGCGTTGCTTCTAGCCTTTAAGCTTTTTAAAGCGTTTCTCGACACCGAGACCGTCATGTTTACGCTGTTCACCCAAATGGGAAGCACCCTTTTTTCAAGCACCCCGGCTACGTAGTCAAGAGTATGCGGAGAGTAATAGAAGTTGACCTGGACTGACACGCCCTCCTTTTCCAGAATGTTCTCCAACACCTCCCTGACTCCTTCCGGCATTTCTCTCGGATCACAAGCAACAAGGTTTCCACTGGCCACCGTATCTAACCTGTGAACCCAAACATCGGCTACATAGCCGTTGAACAACTCTCCAGGAGAGCTGAGATAGGCGGGGATTTTAAGAAGAACATATTCAACCTCGCCGCCTGGCTTAATTGTAGCGACCTCGCCGCAGTCAGCGGTATAGCGGCGCAGGCATAACGTATAGCCTCCTGAGATTTTCACAACGGGGATTACTCTGAAGAAGGCTTTCCGGTCCTCGTAGCGCACGACAACTCCCCTATCACTGGTCTTCGCAGGATCAATAGGGAGCCCGAGCAGGGATACCCGGTAAAGAGCCTCCAAGGCTATGTCGGCAAGCGCCTTGCCGATCAGAGCCTCGACTTCGCGGGCGATAGTGACTTCCTGGTGCATAACACACCTTGATTTCCTGAAGCAACCGGCCCCCTTATGTTACTTTCGCGCTTTAGACACGTACGGCGAGAAGCCCGTATCCTTTTTCAACTCTTTTTACAACAAAACCTGCTTTCCTCAGCCTCTCTGCAACCCCTCTTTGAATATCTAATCCCCGGTGTTTTCCGGGAGAGCCCGTGTAGTGGAAGAGCCTCCCGCGCTTTTTGAGAATACGTGCAAGCTTTACGTAGAACTCGGTACTGTACAGCTTTGGAGCAAAGGCGAAAACCGGCGGGTCGTGGAGTATGAAGTCGAAGCCCTCCTCGGGAAAAACGTCGATAACCTGGAGAGCGTCGCCCAAAAGTATTTCTACCCTGCTGAGCTCCCTTGAGAACGGGTTGTGCTCTGCTATTCTGAGGACGTTCAGGTCAGCCTCTATGGTGATTATACTAGCCCCTCTTCTATACGCTTCCGTCGCAGTGTATCCAAGTCCCGTGCATATGTCTAGCCCTTTCTCACCCCTCCGGACGGCCAGCATGTCCACCTTGCGCTTCGCGTCGCGATCAGGCGTCGTCCCGGAAATGTTGTGCATGTGTATACCGTCTATCTCTACGGTGGGCGGAGTCCTCTCCCCGAGGTAGCGTAACTTGTAATAGTGTTTGTCTCTAATCTCTACCAGGTAAGGTTCCCCCAAATCCGGGATAAACAACAACCTATCCGTTTCCACGATTTTTTCCAGCAACCTTGCATCAACAATCCTATCACCCTCTTCAAGCAAGAACACCACGCCGCCACCGGCGTCCCGCATAACCTCCACTTGCCTCAAGCCGAAATCGACGGGAACATCTCCGCGAGTTAGACCTAGAGTCACGCGCGCCGTGTATGGAGTGACAACGATGCCTCTCTTAGGAGAGAAAACATACTTCTCAACCAACGGAAACACCTGTAATCGAAGAGTCGGTATTATAGAAAAAGTTATTATGCCCTTCTGTATCAAGTTTTTTCAGGCGGGGGTGCCCGAGCTAGGTCAAAGGGGGCGGACTGAGGACGCGCCACATGCGTGTTAGAGCTCCGCTGGCGTCGGCCTGCCCGGGTTCGAATCCCGGCCCCCGCACTACCTTTTACGGGGGATTGGGGGCTTATAGGCGCGCGAGCTCTTTTTATAGTTGGGGTGGTGTTTTCTCCGTAGAGGTGTTGAGATTTGGGCTCTCAGGGTCGTGTTCCCGTACCCGTCGACCCGGATCGGATAGGACTGATTGTCGGACGTGACGGTTCTAATAAACGTAGGGTAGAGGAGGCTTTCAAGGTAAAGGTTTACGTGGACGGCGAAAAAGGGTTTGTTTTCATAGAGCCGAGTGAGGGAGCGACGATGTATGACGTGTTCAAGGCTAAGAAGGCTGTTGAGGCTCTAGCCTTGGGCTTCACTATAGACGATGTCCTCCTACTTGCAGAAGATGTATACGACTTCGAGGTTGTTGACTTGAGTGATGTTACGAGAAGCCAAGCAGACCTTGTGAGAGTGAAGTCAAGGATCATAGGGTCGGAGGGGAAGTTCCGTAAGACTTTGGAGGAGATCACTGGGGTAAAAACGGTTATCGGGGACAAGGTTGTCGGTTTAATCGGTGACTACGAGCAGCTAAAGCTTGCGAAAGACGCTATCTCACGGCTTGTAAGAGGCCAGTCACACCAAACGGTTATCAAGTTTCTGGAGCGTGAGAGCTATGGATTGCGGCGTCGCAGACTTGACCTTTGGGAGAAAATCAATCAGGTCTGAATATGCCGAAGGAACGGATTGAGAAGGACTCGGAGCTTAAAGAGGTTCTCGAAGACGTATTTGATTATCGCACCGTTATGGCTGTATACCGCCTTATGAATAGAGGGGTTTTGAAGAAACTCTACGGGACTGTGTCGACTGGAAAAGAGGCTCGTGTCTACTGGGGGAAGACTCCCAGGGATGAGGATGTTGCTGTGAAAATTTACCTTGTGTGGACTTCGGAGTTCAGAAAAAACAGGTTGAAGTACATTGTGGGTGACCCTCGTTTCGAAAATATAACGCGAGATCCTATTAAATTCATTAGTCTTTGGTGTAGGAAGGAGTTCCGCAACCTCAAGAGGGCTCATTCCGTAGGACTTCCTGTACCCCGTCCAATAGCTTTTGAAGAGAATATCCTTGTGATGGAGTTTTTAGGGGAGAGGGGACTCCCATACCCACTCTTAAAGAATATTTCCCCCAAGAACCCCGACAAGATCTTCCAGGATGTGAAAAGATTCATATGGAGACTGTACACGGAGGCTGAGCTCGTGCACGCGGACCTCTCGGAGTATAACGTCATGTTGAAGGGTGACGATCAAATTATAGTGATAGATTTTGGGTCTGCTGTTCTAAGGTCACACCCGAACGCGGTGGATTTCCTACGAAGCGACGTTGAAAACATATACAGGTTCTTCCAGAAGCTTGGAGTGGAAACAGGGCCGCCTGAAGAGTTTATAGAAAGCCTCCTTAACTCTGATGAGCCGGCCCAGGGTTAGCGCGTGCGTCTCGACGCGACGTATCGTCCTCTGAGCCTTATCTCCCGCATTTTCTCCAGCACCTTGTTAGTCATTGCATCGCCTGCCTTTTTCCTGTAACCCTCTACAAAACACTGGAAAAGGCTGTCAGCGAGTCTTGGATGTGAGCTTTCAAGTACGCGGAGCAAGAGGTGGATCTCCGTGCCTCTGTCCTCATCTCTCTGGGAGAAGAAACCTAGTCCGAAGTCGATGAGCCAGATGTGGCCACCACTTACTAGGAAGTTGCTTGTGGTGAGGTCTCCGTGGATTATACCGTTTAGATGAAGTGTGGCAACCATGTAGCCTGTCTCTTCCATCAACGGGCACACGAGCTCCTTATCGCCTCTATCGATGAGTTCCTTTATTTTCAAGCCCGGGACAAAAGACATTATTATCACTCCGCTCTCAGCGCTAAAAAACACTATGCTAGGCACCCTCAGGCCTAGAACACCTGCCTTCGCCATTAAATGCGCCTCAAGGCTTGTCCTACTCCGACGCAACTTAAGGTCAAGCGCCGGGTCACGGTAAGGCTTTGGTACTCTGCACTTAGCTATCACATCCTCTCCTGAGAGTATTCCGCGTATAAGAATAGCCTCAGCCCCTACAGCCACCTCTTCAAGCTGAGACAGTCCGTAGCCCTCGAGAACCCGTGTCACTTTCTCCATGGTATTTCAACCTCGTCCAGCCGCCAGAGAGGCCTAATTCTACTATCTTCTATGGGGACCTTAACACCGCTGGAGTAGGCTAGGGCACCCGTATATGCAATCATCGCCCCATTGTCCCCTGCAAGCTCGCCGACAACCCTTGAAACCCTCACACCCCTGGTCCGGCCCATGGCTTCGAGTTTTCCAAAGAGTATCTCGCTCCTTGCTACACCACCTGTAAGCACTACCTCCTTTTTGCCTGTGTGGGCCACTGCGCGCTCCGTAACCTCCACGAGCATAGAGTAAGCTGTTTCAACCAGGCTAAAGCATAGGTCCTCCAATGCATACCGGTTCTCTTTGTAAAGCTTCAAGGCATACGTCAACAAGCCACTGTAGGAGAGATCCTGTCCCTTGACTATATAGGGTAGCTCGATGTAGTTGGAGCCTCTCTTGGCAAGCTCCTCTAGTTTGGGCACACCCGGGAAGCCCAGGCCTATCTCTCTAGCGAATGTATCCAAGCAGTTTCCAATGGGTATGTCAAGAGTCTCCCCGAAGACCCTGTATTTTCCCTCACTAAAAGCCGTGATAATCGTGTTACCCCCCGCTACATATACTACGACCGGATCCCTAGAGCCAGTGGACAATAAGGCTACCTCTACGTGTGCGACAGCATGGTTAACGGGTACAAGAGGCTTGTTATACTTGGCCGCTAAGAACCTGGCAAGTGTCGCGCCGACGCGCAGGCATGGTCCCATACCTGGACCTAGTGCCACAGCTACAGCGTCGACACTCCCTACGTCCAAACTTGCAGTCTCTAAAGCCTTTCTCAGAACCTCGGGAGCTACCCTACTGTGATGCTCGGCAGCTTCACTTGGTTTTATCCCGCCGGAGGTTGGGTGATAGGTCTTATAGATGTTTGCTAGTATATTACCACGTTCTGTCGCTATTCCTACTCCAAAAGTATGTGCGGTTGATTCTATTCCTAAAACGATGACCATCTTCAGCTCCTATAGGAACTCTGTATATCCACACTTGCCGCATGCCCAACGCTCGACGGGTTTCTTGTGATAAGCCATTATAGAGCCGCACCTCGGGCACTTCTTGTTTTTCAACTTGATGGTGCCGGTCTTGTAATCATACTCGTATAGCTTGCTGACCTCCGACAAAAAGATCACCCTTGCTGTGGTTGAGCAGCAGCTTCTTCTTTTATAAGCCCGTTTCTTTTTAGAATATATGTCGGCTCAAACTCCCTTGCTTTTTCAAAAGACTCGTAGATGTGTATGGATGCACGGGTGGTGCAGGTGCCGTAGTCTGTGAGAACCTTCCGCACTACAACCACACTGTTGCCTGATAGGGCTAGAGTGCTCTTCACCATCTCGGCGATCTGTTGCCTCGCCGGCGTGCCTGTGCCTGCGTGGTCGACCTCAACCACTAGTTCTCTGCGAGGAACCAGCTTGTTAACACGCTCTTTCAAGATTTTTACTACTCCCTGAGACATACTCTCCTTTCCGGCAATGGTTTCACATTCTTAAATATTTTGCACTTTCGCTCGCCTGCCCCCAATGAGACGTCTCTAGCGCATGAGCCGCGAAACGTTTAAACAAGCCTTCGTGTATCATATTACAAGGTGAGTTGCATGGAGGATTTTGACCAATGGTTTAGAAGAGTACGTAAGTTAATGGAAGATATGGATAAGATGTTTGAAGATATCATGCGTGAGCCTTTCCTTGAAGAGGGCGGCAGAAGTAGGGTCATCGGCCCATACTATTATGGCTTCTCAGTTGAAATCGGGCCGGATGGTGTGCCAAAGGTTCGCGAGTGGGGCAATATACGCCCAGGGCCTATCCGGCCGGTCGTAAAGGATACTATTGAGCCATTTACCGACGTGTTCGACGAGGGAGACCACTACCGCATAATTATGGATCTACCGGGCGTAGAGAAAGACCAGATAAACGTTGAGACCACGGAAAACTCTCTTGTGGTTTCTACTACGGGTGAGAGAAAATACTACAAGGAGGTATCATTAAAGGAGCCAATCAAGCCTGAAAGCGCTAAAGCACAGTATAAAAACGGAGTTTTAACGATAACCGTAGAGAAAAAGGAGAAGAAAGCGAAGGAAAGAGGATTTAAAATCAAGGTTGAGTAAATTTAAAGTTTTATTTCTACTTCTTCACCGAGGGATGGGACAATTGCTTCTCTACCGTTTTCTTGAACATACCTAGACATGGTTCTCTCAGCTTCAGGCTCCCCGTGTACAAGCAGAAATTTTGCGCTACTCTTAGAGATTCTTATGGATTCTATTAGCTCGCTTCTACCGCAATGGGCGGAAAAGTCGAACCATTCAACCCTAGCCTTAACAGTGCCCTTCTTTGTTGGAGATGCAAATATTCCCGTTTCGAGGATTTGCCGCGCCGGGGTTTGGGGAATTGCAAAGCTAACAAATATAACCGCGTTTTTCTCGTTCTCCATGATCTTCTCCATATACCACTCGCTCGGCCCGCCGTGTAACATACCGGCTGGGGATATTATCACCGAGGGTTCTTCTACGGCTTTCTTGCGGTCGTTCCAGTCTCTGATTTTTCTCGCCATCTGTACTGCCTTCTCGTAGAGCCTAGGGTCTCTGAGCAGGTAGGCATCGTTCAGTATCAGCTCGCTGGCGGCGCGGGCCATCCCGTCGAGATATATCTTGTAGGGAAAATTATACTTGGCGAGAACACATAGAATCTCTTGCGCTCTTCCAACAGCGAAGGACGGTATAAGTACTGTTCCACCGTTCTCTATTACTTCTTTTACCGTAGCTATGAAGGCACTCTCAACCCAGTCCCTTGGAGGGTGATCATATTCAGCATATGTAGACTCGGTTATGACAAGGTCTGCATTCGCGAGCTCAGATTTATTACCCATGCGTAGAAGGCACGTGTCATGCAATGCATAGTCGCCGGTGTATAGGATAGTGTAACTACCCGTATCGATCGAGATCATTGAGCTACCGGGAATATGGCCTGCGTCGATTAAGCGGATTGTAACCCCGTTGAAATCGTATTCCTCGTCGTATCCCTTCAGGCTAGCATTCTCGAGAGCCTTCCTCACCTCCTCGTATTCATACGGCACGTAGTACTTTGAGAGTTTAAGGAAGTCCCTTATGAGAAGGTCAGAAAGCGTCATCGTGAGAGATGTCATTAAGAGCGGAGGAGAACCTGAGACGTACAAGAGGGGCACAGCGCCACTGTGATCCAGGTGAGCATGGGACACTGCTACCAGCCCTACTTCACGTGGTTTTACCGGTAGAGGAAACTGCGGCTCCTCGCCCTCGAGGCTCACACCATAGTCAAGCAGTATTTTTCGTCCATCATCAAGAGTTACGAGTATGCCCGATCTTCCTACCTCCTGCGCCGCTCCAAGCAGTTTTACTTTCATCAATTATCTCCTGTTTCAAGCGGGTGAACGTAAAAAATAAATTTTATTGATCGCTGCCCGTAATATTCATCCTCAAAACGTTTGTTAGTTTGAAGATGCAGTGCCCCCTGTCAAAATGCGAAAACCTTAAGGCGCGTGTGAATACAGTGAAATTATGCGTTGTGAAGAAGCTTATCACAGCCTGGAGGCTTTTGCTGATAACGTCTACGAGTCCCGGGACTTCTTCGGCCTACCCGTTAAAGCCTTTGAGTTTGGATCACGTGAACACCCACCGTTACTTTTAGTCGGGGATCTTTATGGTTGTAGCCGCGCAGCTGAGGTTATTGTAGACACAATGCTGAGG
This sequence comes from Infirmifilum sp., assembly GCA_041287245.1. Classification (GTDB taxonomy): domain Archaea; phylum Thermoproteota; class Thermoprotei; order Thermofilales; family Thermofilaceae; genus Thermofilum. The sequence continues at coordinate 91,791 of JBEULP010000003.1, forward strand.
TATACTGGCGATGCACATATCGTAGCGGTCCCTTGTCCCTTCCCAAGTGTCTCTGAGGGGCTTTCAAAGTTGTCTAGAATCCTCGTGGGCGTGGAGTGCCAGGAACCCGAGAAATTCCGTGAGTTGTTATCACACGAGATTTCCCCCCTCTTTGAGAACAACAAGGTCTCTGTTTTCACGGCTGGAAATATTATTTTAGTTTTTCTTCAAGGAGGAGACACCCCGCAGATTGTAGAGCTTCACAACTCCTTTAAGGATCGCATGGTACTCTTTGTACGTGAAGATGGCTCGGTCGAGGTCTTTCAGATGCCCAGCAAAGAGGCCCTTACGGCGAGTTTGGAAAGCTTTTTAAAGGAGACGCCCACCCCGCTTTTAGCCGTAAATGTTAGATGTTGGAATCAAGGCGGGAGCTGTTTTTTCCTTCCTGAAAAATACTTCCCAGAAATCTCAGAGCTGGCAGCCCTCGCCTCCGCTCAACTCGAGGAAGCTCATCTTTGCCACGAGCCTATCCCTGGGGCGGAGCAGATCAGCAGGGGGGTTTTGAAGGTGCCAAGCGTGATGCTAAGTGAAGTCCTATCAGGAGATTTTCCAAGCTTAGAGTTGACGATTGGTTCGAAGAGCTACTTAGAAGCCTCACGATCAATTCTAGCAGTGCTTAACGCTGCTTATCTCTTGCGAGCTCTTCTCAGCTAACCCCCTCAGTTCCCACACGGAGCCCCTCATTAAATATATTTTATAGTTACAAGTCTAACAAATGTGATTCCCTACGAGTTCGAGTTAAAACAGATTATTTCTCAGCGTGGCATCGCCGTCCAACCTTATTGCGTAGCTTCCAGTGCGAATCCCGCAAGCATAGAGGAGTGTCTTCAAGCCGTCAAACCCCCCTATGTCGTTAAGGCACAGGTAAGAGGGTGGGGAAGAGCCAAGGCAGGGCTTATAAGCTTCGCGGAGGACAAGGAAGAGGCTAGACGAATCGCCGTGGATCTCCTCAGCCGGACTTTTGACTCTAAACCTATTAAGTATGTTGTTATTGCGCAGCGGCTGGATATTCTCAGGGAACTTTACCTTTCAATGATGATTGAACATAACCCCCCAGGCGTGTTGCTGCTTGCTTCAAGACTCGGTGGAGTGGACGTCGAATCTCAAACATCGGAGGGTGAATTGATCAAGATAAGGATAGATCCGTTCGAGGGGCTACGTAGTTATATGGTAAGGCGTGTTGCTCTCTTCCTTAGTGTTCCTCTCGAAGATACACGTAGGATATTAGAGGCCATGTACTCTATTCTCTGGGAATACAACCTTCACCTTTTAGAGCTAAATCCACTCGCAGTAACCGACAAGGGAGTTGTAGCACTAGACTCTAAGGCAATCGTGGATGACGATGCACTTGAGCTTAACCCTCGCCTGGCAGAGCTGAAGTCCCGTTATGAGGCGGAGCTTACTCGCGATGAGGCAGCCGCCAAGACATCGGGTTTTTCACTAGTAGATCTTACCGGCGACGTCGCAGTCGTGGGTAACGGTGCAGGGTTAACAATGGCTACTTTAGACGCGGTGGTGGAGGCGGGCGGAAGCCCCGGACTTTTTCTAGATCTGGGCGGTGGGGCCAGTGCCGAGAGAGTGGAGAAAGCCTTGTCCATAGTATTTGAAAAGTCCAGGATACGCCGAGTCCTTGTGAACATCCTAGGGGGGATCACGCGTTGCGACGAGGTAGCTCTCGGGGCTGTAAATGCCCTGCAGAGGTCACCGCGGAAAAACGTTAAGGTGGTCTTTAGGCTTTCAGGATTTAAAGAGAGCGAGGGACGTGAAATACTTGTCAAGGCAGGTATTCCTGCGTTCCGTGACTTTGAAGAGGCTGTAAAAGAGGTGGTTAGCTGATGGGTATTATAGTTGACTCTAAGACCTTTGTATTGGTTCAAGGGATTACTGGTCGCCAGGGGGCAATGCACACGGAGGAGATGCTGAAGTATGGAACCAAGGTTGTAGCAGGCGTGACCCCTGGTAAAAAAGGCTCTCTGGTGCACGGCGTCCCTGTCTACGATACTGTTGAAGATGCTGTGAAGAATCACCCGGAGATAAACACCTCGATAATTTTTGTGCCAGCCGCGGCAGCGCCTGATGCCGTATACGAGGCGGTAGACAATGGAATTAAGACCGTCATAGTCATAACGGAGCACATCCCAGTTCACGAAACAATAAGGTTTGTACTCTACGCGCGAAACCATGGAGCAACGCTCGTGGGCCCGAACACCCCCGGTGTCATCACTCCGCCTAGCGTCAAGGTTGGAATAATGCCAGGCGATTATTTTATCCCGGGACCCGTGGGCCTTATGTCTAGAAGCGGGACGCTTACATATGAGGTCTCCTTGCAGCTTGCTAAGCGTGGACTAGGTGTTTCCACGGCTGTCGGTATAGGTGGGGATCCCGTGAGTGGAATTTCCTTTGAAGACGCTTATCTCCTTTTTGAAAAAGACCCGCAAACGAAGGTGGTTGTGTTGATCGGCGAGATTGGTGGTTATAAAGAAGAGAGCTTCGCCAAGTTCTACTCAAGCCGTCCCAACAGAAAGCCCGTAGTCGCCTTCATAGCTGGGAAAAGCGCCCCGCCTGGGAAGAAGATGGGGCACGCAGGCGCCATAGTCTACGGAAAGCGGGGAACTTATTCTACTAAGGTTGAGGCTCTTTCAGAAGCTGGTGTTAAAGTAGCTAAAACACTAGCAGAGATCCCTGAACTTGTTAAAGGCTTGTTATAATTGTTCCTATACTTTCTCCCCTAATCACCCTTTTTATGTTTTCAGGAGGGTCTCCCTTTACAACGCGAACCGGTATTTTTGACCGTTTAATTATCTGGAGCGTGAGGAGGTCGAGGAGCCGATACTCCCCTGCCTTTTGCACATTTGAAAACACCTCTATCAGTTTTTCCACACTGACTGATTCCAACAGCTTAGCGTTAGGGTCTTTTTTAGGATCGGCCGTGTAAACGCCTTCGACATCCGTCGCGATGATTAACCCGCTCCCAGTTGCCTCAGCAACAAGAGCTGACACAGTGGTGGTAGACTGGCCAGGCTGGAGTCCTCCCATGAAGAGAACAGGCATGTTTGAGGCATACATTCTAGCCAGCTCTTCCAACGTGGAGGGTACAGTCGGAAAAGCGTTGTAGAACATGGTATAAAGTAGAGAGGCATTAAGCCTCGACGCAAGTATTCCCAGCTGGTCAAGCGCCGACTCATTCAAAACACTTCCCCTAGCACAATTTATATACTGTCTCGCAGTCGCGCCTCCCCCTACAACAACTACGGTTTTTTTCTCCCTGACGCTTGGCTCCCGCAGTATATCTAAAAACCTTTGAATAAAGTCTATTCGTAAGGAACCGTTTTTCTCGAACAGTAGACTTCCTCCAAGTTTTACCACAAATCTATCCATGTCGTCCTGGAAAGGCACTGATAGTGCTTTAAGCTTTTCGCCTTTACATCGCGAGCTTTCATTCCCGGAAACTCCCGGCTGAGTCGGTGTCCAGCCCACGCGCGAAGAGCCGCGCAACAATCACGTCCAGAGACGTGCATGCGTAAAAATAAAAACTTATTAACATTGAATGCTGCTCCAATGTGTGAGCTGTGATGAGCGAAAGTACTCATGCTACAATTGAGAGATATAAAATCGAGAAGCTGGTGGAGGAGTTAAAAAAGAAGGAAGGTAGAGGCACCGAACTCGTCTCACTCTACGTGCCAGCCGGTAGACCAATCGCCGATGTCGTGAACACGTTAAACTACGAGTATGCCACTGCCTCCAACATAAAGGATAGGACAACTCGACATCATGTCCTTGACGCGCTTGCAACCATTATCAATAGACTTAAACTTTTCCGCGAAACCCCTCCTAACGGTCTTGTAATGTTCGCGGGATACACGGCAAGTGATGTTCCCGGGCGTGAAAAAATGGAGGTATATGTTCTGGAACCACCACAGAAACTCAAGGTATGGCTATACAGATGCGACTCGAGATTTTACACTGAGATACTAGAAGATATGATTAAGGTTAAGGACGTCTACGCATTAATCCTCATAGAGCGGGACGAGGCAGCTATAGCTCTCCTCCGCGGAAAAAACCTTGAGATAGTTGACGAGCTTACCGCCGGGATCCCCGGCAAACATCGCGCGGGTGGACAGTCTGCGAGGAGGTTTGAGCGTATAATCGAGCAGCTTGTACACGAATTTTACAAACGCGTGGGCGAACACGCGAACAAGAGCTTATTACCTATAAAGGACGAGCTCAAAGGTATAATCATCGGTGGGCCAGGGCTTTCAAAAAACGAGTTCGCAGAAGGTGATTATCTACACTACGAGTTGAAGAAAAAAGTTATCGGCATATTTGACGTTGGATATGGCGGCGCTGCAGGGGTATATGAACTCCTTGAAAGGGCGAAGGACTTAATAAAAGATGTCCAATTTATGCGGGAACGTGAAGCTGTAAACGAGTTTCTCTATAACCTAGCACGAGACACAGGCTTGATCACCTATGGAGAAGAGGAAGTCCGAGAGGCATTAAGAGCCAATGCAGTGGAAAAACTGTTAGTTTCAGAGGCGCTTAACAAGATTCGGGTTCACGCGGTATGCAAAGTCTGTAAACACGAGTTTACTACCACTGTACACGGCGAGGAACAGTTACAACTCTTAAAATGTCCCAAGTGCGGGGGAGAAGTAGAGATTTTAGAGCAAAAAGATATCGTGGAAGAACTTGCAGAGCTCGCAGAGCAGGGGGGAGCAGAGGTTATCTTAATTTCAGACCAGTCCAGCGAGGGGAAAGAGTTTCTACGAACATTCGGCGGGATCGGTGCTATCCTGCGTTATAAATACAAGAAACAGTAGAGTGGTTTTGTAGGGGAAGCCGAGACGCATGGGCGAGGCATTCTAAAACGCGAACTGGAAAAAACCTTGAACTCTATTCCTCCCCCTCCACACCCTCGTGTGGAGCTTGAGCAGTATGCTACCCCTTCAGCTCTAGCCTCAACTCTTCTCTGGCTTGCCGAACACCACTACCAGGATATTTATTCTAAGCGCGTCGTTGATCTAGGCGCCGGAACGGGGCGTCTGGGAATCGGCGCTGCACTCCTCGGCGCTTCTCAAATCATGCTTGTTGATGTCGACACCGACGCTCTCAGGGTAGCTTGGGACTCACTGAAGAGAATGAATCTGACAGAGCGTTTTGATCTGATCGCTGCTGATATTCAATTTATTCCAATAAGAGACGACTTTACGTTTGACACTGCAATCCAGAACCCTCCGTTTGGCGTCCACCGGAGAGGTTATGATTTCTTATTCGTCGAGAAAGCTTTGAGCCTAGCCCGTGTCGTGTATTCCATTCACAAGGAACGGAGCTCCGACTATATTGTTAGACGGGTTGAAGAGTTGGGCTTTAATGCAGGAATTATTTATCGCGAGAGAATATGCATCCCGCACATGTTCGAGTGGCACCGCAAGCCTAGACACTGCTTCACCGTCGCTGTAATAAGGATCATATACAAACGCGAAAAAGTCTAATATTTCGTAGGGGGCTTGCTAGAGTATGAGCAATATTGAGGTTAAAGATTCGGATGTTAAAGTCCCGGGGGATGTTCTCGGCGTTGAAGAAGAGTATCTTCCTGGGGGCGGAGTCTTCGTGGAGCAGGGTTATCTTAAGGCTAAGGTTTTAGGCAGGCCCTATGTTGATCCTATTCATCATATCCTAGAAGTTAAGGCGGTTAAGGCTACTGTCTTGCCGCTGTCACCTCGGGATGTCGTATATGCCAGTGTCGAGTTTATACGCGATCCCGTTGTCCATGTTAAGATTTTCTATGTTGAAAACAAAAACGTTGTTTTGGGACAGCCGGTATCTGGAGTGTTGACTTCATCAAACATTTCCACCTCACGTGTAAAAAATCTTTATGAGGTCGTAGGATACGGCGATGTTCTTCGAGCATACGTCGCTGAGCCAGGAGGCCCGCCATACCTGTTAGCAATTAAGGGCAGGGATTTTGGGGTTATACTGGCACGGTGCCCCAAGTGTCTTAGCCCTATGCGGCTGCGTGGTTTAAGGCTTGTCTGCCCGGCGTGTGGCAGTAAAAGCAAGAGGAAGATCAGCAGCAGATATCTTTTAAGGCGGTAGCACGTGCGTGGGAGAACCCTAACTTTGGTTTTTTCTTCGGCTGAGGAGGCGTTGAACTTTCTTAAAAAACTTGAACGATTTCTCCCAGGTAAGAGCTTTCTAGGCGAGTTAAAGGTTAACAAGGTAAAGATTTTTATTCCTGAATCGGACAACGCTGAGCAAGTACTCGGTAAGATTAGAGAGCTGTATAATCAACAGAAACAGCTTCACACCTACAACGCTCCCCGAGACTACGACATCCCTACACTCTTCTCGCTTTCAAAGCTCGAGGTACCAATCCCTCTTGCCGTCGTTGTGGATTCTCTAAGGGTACAGGGCTTCAAAGCCGAAGTTTTTGGTGAAAAACTCCGTACTAATGCTCCTCTAAACGTGATCACAAAGAACATCGAGTCAATATCTATTATTTACCGTGAGCTACTGGAGTTTAAGATGACCGCCCAGGCCCGTCGCCTCATAGCCTTGTTTTCCCATGTTAACAACATCCCCTCTGAAGACGCCATAAAACAGCTTTCGACTTTAGGTCTTATAGTCGATAGGGGTGGAGTCATATCCTTAAAGGTCAATTACGAGGTGGCCGTCAAGACACTTTTCTCTTAAACCAAGTAGAGTTCCCTGACTTCCAAGAACGCGGGTTATAGGAATTTTTTCACGATAATTATTTCCGCCCCTGAAGCTGGTGCGCCCCTATACTATTTGGGAGAGCCCGCGATCTAGTAGCCTCTGCCTAAGACGATCATTAAGTCTTCGCATGTATTCCTGAACAGCAACTAGTTTTAAAATCTGCTCCGAGGGGGTTAGCCTGACACTACTTGAATACTCTAGGCTGAAGGCGCTCTGTCCATCAACCACCATCATCGCTGGCCACGTCATTACCTGCAACTCTATTTTACGCGAATAGACAATTATCGGTTTTATAAGAGGGGAAAGGGCTCCTGCAAAGACAACTTCCAAAAGGGGAATATCCTGCGATAGAATTATTGGCGAGCCATAGGAAAGGGCATGTGCAGTACTACCTGCTGGGGTTGCGACGATCACGCCATCTGCTCTTGCATGATACAGCTTTTCCCCGTCTACCGTAACCTCGAATTCGATGAGTCTACCCGTGTGTGCCCAGATTGAGACTTCGTTGAGAAAAACTCCATGTTGGTTTCCAATGGCGTACTCTCCAAGCCTCAACTCGTTGAGCATGTATCTTCCAACTAAAACGTTTTCTAGGACATTCCGGTAGTCGGCTACCTGGTGAAGTAGAAAGTATCCGACACTATTAGAGGTAAATCCCACGATAGGGGGTAGTCTTCCGTTGCTCTTCTGAACTGACCTTAGAAGAGTCCCATCTCCTCCGACCACGACAGCTAGATCCGCGTTATACGCCTCTGACTCCGATAAAACATCTCTCTTTAAGACATGCCCTAAAACAGGATCGACCAAAACCTCAACGTTATTATTAACCAGAAACTCGTCGATCCTTTTAATCCACTGTAGCATTCCAGAGTCAGTGCTACGTGACTTAAGCCAAACCTTCATATGCCCTTTGAATAAGTTATCTTATCAAGTTTAAAAGTCTTGATAAGTCTCTCGCTAGGCGCGTGTGCGTAGACGTTTAAGGTAGTCGCTGAGTGGTTCTCGTATTACTATTCCCTTCCCACTTACAATATCAAAGATGTACTTGCTGGGTTTAACGGGGGCCCACCTAGCTTTCCTGATGTACATTATTCGCTCTACATTTCCATAGATTTCCTCGATTCCCAGGACAATTATTCCTGAGGCGAGAAACTCCTCCACACCAAACCTGCTCAGCTTTGTACTCCCTGTAGGTATTTCACTAGTCATGATTGTTGTAAGCTCGCCTGTTTTCTCAATTGCAAATACCATTTCTCTGAGAAACTCACGCGCGTAGAGTACATCTTCCTCCTTTCCTCCATATACCAGTGGAGCTATAGGATCTATAACAAGCCTTTTCGCCCCCTGCTTCTTAGCCGCGTTTAAGATCTGCTCTATTATATAGCGAGGCTCTATGTGTTTTCTCTCGTCGCGAAGATAAATCTTGCTGAAATGAGTCCTCATGTCGAGAAACATTAGCCTTCGGGAAGCTATGAGGTCGCCAAGATCCCACCCGAAAAGCCTAAGCCCTCTCAAAAGCTGGTTTGTAGGCTCATCAATAGCGATATATAAGCCTGGTTCGCCGTGTAGTGCGCCGTGTATTAGAAACTGGATCGAGAATATGGTTTTTCCACAGCCAGCCTCACCCGCAACGAGATACGTTTTTCCCCTCAGAAATCCTCCAGCGAGAATATCATCTAAACCAGGGACACCCGTAGGTGCAAGAAGATCAAGCCGACGCATCGACAACCCTGTATTATATGAGTCTTCCTCGGTAGCATAAGCTGCATAGCTTGCGGGGTCAGCATAGCTTTCCTCTGGCTGCTCAACCGGGGGAGAATAAACCTCTTGGTTGACAGGAGATTCTACAGCGGGGGCAACAGCTTGGGCCGAGACGCTTCCTGCCACTGCTGGGCGAGCAACGGGAACCTGCACGGCCTGTGGCTCTCCAAACCTACAGGGTGGGTTAAGAGGATCTTGAACAGATGTTTTAAGCTTTAGACAGTAGGATCTTGAAGCGATATACAGGGGACAGTTTAAACATGAATTAGGCTTGCGCAGACCGTTCGCCACATCACATCACTATTCTGAATTTTAGAAAAACTAGAATATATATCTGTGTTTTTTAATTTATTATCGCGACTTCGACAATCATCGATAGTAGTCGCAAAACAGTGTTAAAAGCCGCTCTAAATGAAGCGAGATCCCCACTATCAATGCATATTCGAAGGGCCCCCTCTCTTCTCTCGATAGAAACCTTGGACCTATAACTTTTTCCTCCCCCGCTCTCGGGGTATAGAGCCTTAAACAACACTTCACACTCATTACCACAATTCACCTCTACACAACCCTTATATCGAGGATGCAGATCCTTCAAGCCACACCACCCATGCGATATCCCCCGGGCGCGGGAAACTATACATAGCCTTGTAGAGTTTTAACTAGTAGTCTAGGCCCTAGGGGCTCTCCCCTCTCTAGAAACTTTAGTACCAACCCTTTTCTATTTATCGGCTCGATGGCTATAACACGTGAATAGGATTTAAAGTTTCTTAGCTCTTCCAGGGAATATCTACCAAGATACAAAGCGTCAAATCCTAGTGCAATCCTCTCAGCAACGTCGTCCGTTACGCCAAGCGAAACAATCGGCAAGCGGTACGCTGGCAAGGGGGGCTTATTCCTCATCCCTGAAAAGACAACGCCCCTAAGATGCAAGAACAATATCTTCTTCATTTCAACCTCTCCTGACACACCCAGGAATAATAGTCTACCAGGGTTCCCGTACAACCCCCGTCCAATAATAATAATCCTTGAGGCGTTAACCCTCCTTGCAAGCAAAAGTAATTCATCTAGGCTCATTCTCCCTCTATTCACCTTCCTAGCAAACCCCAAACTCCAGGCGATCTCTCTTGCGAGGCGCCGCACGGGCGGTGTAGCATGCCTCGTAGTTGTAACGAGGATCACATCTTATCCCTATAGACAGCACCTATACTCAGAAAAATTTATCAGTCTCTACTCCTAGGCTTCACAAGGGGCCCGTAGCGCAGGCAGGAAGCGCGGCGGCCACGCATCGTTTGCGCCGCAGTTCTAGGACCAGGCTCGAGGAGAGCCGCAGGTCCCGGGTTCAAATCCCGGCGGGCCCGCTTATCTTAACCCTGTTTGTTATGCCCTGACTTCCTCCCCTGCGCGCGTTTAGTCGTGGCTTATAATACTGTGAAAAGTGTTTGTTTTGCAAGCCGTGCAATAAATGTATATTTTTTTAAACTCGTATAGGTTAAAGCCCACGTCTAGGATTTTCTCATTACCACAGGTATCACACTTTAACACCCAACGTGTCATAGCCCTCCCTCACGCATGTATGTTGACGTGTCAGTGGCTGCTCGCTTGCTCATGATTCGCATGTTAACAGTCGTCATCATCCTGTTTTATCCTCCTGGTTTAAAAATATAAATCTAGCTACCTTCAGTCGAGCTTGATAATATTTATCTGTCCTATTTTTCCTGGGAGATCCTCTGCCTGGGTTGTTAACACTACCTGTGCGATATCCCTGTTCTTCGCCAGCGTTTCGAGAAACGCCAGCTTAATCCTATTATCAACGTTAGGGAGAGGTTCGTCGAGTATTATAAAGTCAGCCTTATGCCGCAACTGGGAGTACATGGCAAGTAAAAGTGCAAGCAGTACTATTGTCTTTTGCCCGTCGCTTAGCAACTCATTGAACCTATATTTTCCAGCTTTAGTCGCGACGTAGATGTCGTAATAGCTAACCGGGGGGATCCCGCCACTTTTAGGCTTCTCAGTTATTACAAGTTCCACGGCTTCAACAGCCTCAGATTGATAAATACTTCTCAGTATCTCGTTTGCCTGTTTGTTCAGAGCCTGGATCTTCTCACGGCGCTGTCTCGTCAAAATCGTCCTAGTGGCATATTTAATCTTTCTAAGCTGTTCTGAGAGTTTTTCCAGTTTCGAAACCCTACTTTCTAACTCCTCTATTTCTCTCTGTATCGACTCTATGTAATTCTTAAGGTAGGTCTGTTCGTGAGCCTTCAGCTCAGTTTCAAGCTGTGACAGCTGTAACTTTAATTTGGTCTCTTCTTCCTTCAATCGCTGATACTCGGCATATAGAGGCGCGACCTTTTTTCTAGCTTCTTCAAGCTCTTTAATTTTAGCCTGAATAGCAATAGTCTCGAGGCTTAAAGTGTACTCACCTAACTTCCTTTTTAATTCGCCCAGTTTATCGTCTAATCGAATTAGGCGGCTTTCTATCTCTTTATACTCACGCTGTTTCTCCTGGACTAGAAGATCATCCTCCCTAATTTCCTCGTTAAGACTCTCCTTTCTTTCCAGGTACTCCTTATATTTCTCATAGTTTAATTCATGGTTTACCAGTATAACCTTTAAATTACGAAGATCCTCGATCACATCACGCAAACCTCTAAGCTTTTTATCAAGTTCCTGTAGTTTCCTCTCGTGCTCAATTATATTTTTAGTAATCTGGCTTAATTCACCCCGCATGTCTAGAGCGGCCGAGGCTTCCAACTGAGAGCCGCAAACAGGACATTCAACTTTCTCCACACGTGCAGCCTGCTCCAACAAACTCTGCCTTAACTGTTGAATACACCTGTACTGTTGAAGTCTCCTGGTTATTTCATGTATTTCCTGCTCAAGTGTTTTCACTTCCTTTTCAAGCTGCTCCTGCGTCCCATACTTGCTCTGAATCTCCAGGATTTTCTCCTCAGCCTCCTCGTATTCCGTAACACTCGGCTCTAGCTCGACAAGGATTTTTTCAAGCGCACGGAGATCAGCCTTTTTTTGCTCAAGCTCAGTAATAGATTCTTGGACATTTTCCCATTCCCTGTCATATCTACTCCAGACATCATTCAATATTTTCTCAAGTTTTGAAAGAGATTCTTCCAGATTCTCGGGGGAGATATTTATTGCCTCCAGCCTCGCTACAAGATCCTGTGGCACGACAAGCCTTTCTAGAACACTCCTCAGCTCCTGTTTTAACTCTACCATTTCCTCATTCAGAGCATATATGTCAAGCTCAGAGGCGGGATGCTTGATCTTTTCTTTTATTCTAGCCAGGTAGTTCTTCTCATTTTCAATTTTACTAGATATGTTCTCATAATTCTCTCGCGCTTCTTCAAGATCCTTCATCCTGGAGGATAGTTCTTCGAGCCTACCACGTATTCTGGCTATTTCACTCTCAAGGGACCTCCTCTTCTCCTCTAGTTGTTTAAGAGATTCGACGGCTGCATTATATTCCCCCTTCAGCCTCTCCAGCTGGCCATTCAATTCAGCAAGTCTGCCTTCAACTCGCTTTATAGCCAGGGCGTCATGAAAAGCCCTTATAGAGTTGATCCCCAGTAGAATATCCATAGCCTTGCTCCGAGCAACCCTGCTCCCATATGCAAGCATATATAATAGAATATAACTAAGCGAGACTGACCGTATAAACTCCTGGAAGTCAAGCCCCAGCAGTTCTTCGATCATCCCTTCAACCTTTAAAGGATCATTAAACACGTCACCGTGAGGCGTGCGCAGCGCTACGCTTTCACGAATCCTCCCCTCTCTTTTCTCAAGGCTCCTCTCAATGCTATAAACCCCCTCCTCTGGGACTTCAAACGTAAGGATTACCGTCGCCTTATCACAGCCGACGTTGATAAGATTCTCGCGTGGGTAAAATTTCATCGACACATTAAAATCTAAACCGTAAAGAGCAAACTGAATAGCAGAGAGAATACTTGACTTTCCAGAGCCCACAGGACCGATGATCACGGTGAGCCCATCCGGGAACTCAAAAACTCTGTGATCCCGTAGCCCTCGATAACACTCTACTTCAAGCCTCCGCAGCCTCGCCTTCAACATCACCCGCCTCTACAAGCATGTTTAGAAATTTTCTAACACCCTTTGGTCCCTTATGCACAAACTCGTCAAGAAGCCGGAGACTCAAAGCTAGAGCCTCAGGATCCTCACTTAATGCCTCCCGCAGCTCTTCACGCAACGCCTCCTCCACCCCCCTTCCTATATACCTGGTAGACACCGCCCTACCCACCACCCTTCCTTCTCCTACCTAAAACATTGAGCCAGGGATTACCCTTTATAAAGTCTGGAACGTCGCCTTCTGCGATGCCCTCCTCAGCCTCCACAACCCTCCCACCCGGCTCTTCATCTCGACTCTCCACAGTTTCAGAGGCTCCGTATACAACGATAGGCGTAGGAGGCTGGAGCCTCTGTGCCGCCTCCATTGGACGGTTAGGCTGGGGCGCCGTGAGAACACGCTTCCCCGGAGGAATCACCTCCACTATTTCACCTCCACTAGATATTTCAAGAAGCCCTACCTGCTTCTCCAAGAGAATCTCCCTGGTTCGTTTTGAAACATATATAAGTTTTTTAGAGGGAACGGCTATATAGACATAATCTGCATTAACGGCTTCGCACTCATGCGCCTCGTGCGTAATTTCCGTGTTTACATCTCTAATTGGAACTCTCGACCCTATAAGTTTCACGACAAGGTGTGATCCACCAGCGTCGACGGCAAGTATTTCGGTCGACGTTCCATGGGACACCACGGACTCCACACGCCCCTTCCTGGAATTTGTTATAAACTTTTTAACATAATCAATATACATGTAATCCTCGCGGGTAACCCTTGAAGCACTAAACTCGCTCGCCATAACCACTACAAGATGAAGGATAAGAAACCACCTAAAAGGGTTTCGGACATACCCGGAGGCGACGCTGATAACCTTATAGACAACCGTCAAAAACCGTGCCGGTAGGCATATCTAAAAATGCGTTCCCCTCTTAAACCAACCCTCCCTAGTCCTCCAGTCCCACTCTATATCCTCCGGTAAGGCTATGCTATATACAATCGCCCCCTTCCAGACAGAATACAGGGGGTCGGCAACCAGGTGAACCCTAGATTCAATACCTAGCTCTGCAAGGCCAAGCCTTATTTTCTCGGCACTATCCACAGCGACGTCTTCAAGCCCCTTGGGGACTTTCCACGAGAAGTTGCCTCCACTTAAAATTATGTCACCGTAGAGCTTTGGCAAAAGCTCTATAGAGACCCTACTCAAAGCCTCTTGAATAGCCTTGACAAGAGGTAAGGTCCCGGGCACAATTAATTCGCCCACCACGGTATCTCGAGGCCTAGGCATGCCCCTCTTGTAATAGCTCTCAAAAATTTCGTGTTCGGGGTTGAAGATAACCTCTCCTATTAAAAACCTCATCCAACCATTCTTCTCTAAGTTAACCTCGATAGTAGTTCCGGGTATTTTAAAAACCGCCGTAAACCTTTCAGGGTTACTCTTAGCCGCCCTTATTGCCGCGTCAAGATTCCTTGGTATTAATCCTACAGCCTCCTTAAACATCCTGACAAACTTCTCTTCGCGAACACGGTCCCCGAAGCCTATGTCCTTCAGAATTTCAGCAGCTATAGAGTCAGCTTCAGCTCCACCCCTATTTAAGGCTAGAATCGCGTTCCTAATAGGGTAAGCGGAGATAGGCGTAATCTGTGTATTACCGTGTCCACTCTCAACGACTACGCAGGTAACGGACTTCTCAGCTATAGCTACAGCCAAAGGCTGGGGAATAACCGTCACAGCTTTGACGACCCGCTCCTCCTTGTCGATCCTTGCGTGTATATCAAACAGCCTCTCGTACATGTAATCCGGAGCTATCACACTTAGAGCTGCCGTCACATAGAAACCCTCAAAGTCCTTTGACTGCGGCTTCGAAACAACCAAACCATATCTTGTCAGCTCTTCAATAATCCTCCACGACCTCTGGTCATTCTTATCTATGAGGCCGTCACGCATTGGGTAAATCAGGTGCCTCGACAGGTCGTCGATACTACCCAGGTATTTAATAACGTCGGGACCGACAACGACCTCCTTTTCGATTCCATATATCTTCAGAAGCGTCCTCGACTCGCCGATGAAAAGCCCGCGATTCTCAACCACCATCGGCTTCTCAGCTAGAGGACCAAACTTAAAGTGACTGGTGCCATAGTCCTCCCCATACGAGTACCTCTGTTTATACGCACCCAGCGACACCTCAACCACCCCAACCTAACCCTAGCAGAACCCTTAAATAAATTCGCATATCTCAAAACCCCGTGAGTGAGGTATTGGAGATAGAGTTTAAAAGATTCGGAACCCCCCTCGCCAAAGGCGAGATACGAAGAGACTTAGCTCCAATGAACTTCGAGGCCCTAAGGAAGCTTGAAAAGACAGTGACCTCGATTATTCGCCGAGAAGACCTAATACTAATAAACGTGCCCTTAAAGATGGTGAACGAGGGGAGCGTCTACACAGACTTCAAACCAGGCGACATACTCCTAGCCCCCGCCGCAAGCTCCCTTGCAATCGTCACAACTCACTTATCATCCGAGCCGCGGTTCCGCTTCTACAAGGCGGGCGAGATAACAAGTGGACTTGAAGCCCTCTCACAACTTAAGAACAACGAAATCCTAACAGTAACGATTAAGCCTCAAAAAGGCGATACAGATGTCTGATACGCAAATCGACGCGATAATACCTGTGAAGCTAACATCCCTAAACGACATCGCCAGGCTAGCCAGCAGCACCAGCGCCTTAGGCCACGTGACTTATATCCTCCACTTCGCCCGGGGCGGTAAGCATTACTATGGGATACTTGTTGTATTCCGAGACTACTACAAGTTCTACGGACTGCCAATGTTCTACTACATTGTCAGTGACAAAGAGCTACCCGGAAATTATATTCTCTTCAAAGCAGAAGAGACCGGCGAGATAGTAGAGGTAGCAAAGGGAACAAAGCCAGGTTTCATCACACTCCCAATAGTAAACATCGAACCTGACTCTCAACTCCTTAGAAAAATCATAACGCAGCTAGACTAGCAATAG
Organism: Infirmifilum sp.; assembly: GCA_041287245.1. Classification (GTDB taxonomy): domain Archaea; phylum Thermoproteota; class Thermoprotei; order Thermofilales; family Thermofilaceae; genus Thermofilum. The sequence goes on from JBEULP010000003.1 coordinate 107,414, forward strand.
CTAATAAAACCGCCTTATAAGTTTCTTAGAGTAAAAACTGATGAAGCCAACTTACTCTGTGAGATCGTCTTCTGAAAACCTGATTTTCACTTATCACCTTTTCAATAATATTTCAAAGGCGCTCTTGACAAGCCTGGAGCTCCTAAAAACAGACTCCTCGTCAACTTCTGACTCAGTAACTCTCAGCATACTACTTTTATTCGCACTACGAATAAGCCTTGGTTTGCTACGTAATAACCTAAGAGATTCTAGCAACCTAGGTAGAGAAGAGGTTAACCGAATAGTTTACGGTTACATCGCCCGGGCAGCCGATCTAGCCAAACACCTAAAGGATTTTCAGGAGGTCCCGCGGGGTCCCCACAAGCCCACCTTCTCTCAAAGCTTACATGTAATCCTTGAAGAAGCTTTAAGGCTTGAGAATGAACTAGAGAGGTTTGATAAACTAATAGACGATCTCCTCGAAAAACCTTAAAGAAAACCAGAGTAGGTATAGCTCCTTATTTCCTAGCTAGGACAATCTCGATTGTCGAGATTGTGCGCTTCTTGTCGGCTTCGCCTACCTGCTCGCTGCCAATTTTGATTGTCTCGACGTCTACCTCGTCCTTGAGGAATCTACTCTTAACGATTTCGGCTACATCGACAGCGCGTGAAATAGCGCGCCCTCGCGCCTTTATAGAGACCCTCTTAGCACCCTGGTTAAATTGTATCACAGTGGCGAGGACATAGTTCATGACGTTTTTATTCCCTATTAGTACGCTTCCTTCTGTTGTGCTCATTTGCTTCACCGTTCGCAAAACCCTTTACCCAGCTTGATTAATAAAGGTTACGCTTTTCTGAGGTTTTAAGGAAGCCCGAGAAGGCCGGGTCGTAGAACCTAGTCCGCGCCCGCATAGCCTCCTCTTGCTTTAGGATTCTAGCACCAATCTCCATCCTGTGAAACAGTTAGAAAAAAGAAAAGCATGCTTAGCAAGCCATACTCCTCCATTTAAAAAGCTGGCTTTAGCTCTAGTCCATAACCGTAACGTCTGACTATACGTTCCAGCTTTCTACGGGGCTTCCCGGTTAGGTAATTGTAGTAGTCAGCCGAAACCTGAATTATCACGAGGGACGAGCCTGAATCGACGGTCACCTGGAACCCATCATCACCAAGCATTTTGTTCAGAGTCCTCTCGAGCGCCGCCTTCATCTTGTACTCTTCCACGCTAACCCTACCTCCTGACCTCTTAATTGGGACCACAAAGGTTCTTTCCCCAAACACATAGAGCTCATACTCAGGATCCCCAGACATAAAGTCCCTCACCACTACCACAGGCCTAGCCAGGTCCTCCTCCTTCAGGCCGTGGGGTATCTTCACGGTTGTTTCAACGGAGTATACCTTCTCAACCTGTCCATTTTTAATGTAGATAACTGTATCCACGATCGAGGGTATCATCCCGAGCTCGACCCTACCGATAAACCTCTGTATAGCATCAATCGGGCTTGTAGCGTGCACTACCCCCACCATCCCAACACCTGCCAGCCGCAGGTCAGCGTAGATCTGAAAGTCGCGCGTGTCCCTCATTTCGTCATAGAAGGTGTAGTCCGGGCGGGACAATAGAAGGACGTCGTGTATCTCCTCTGAAGTGGCGTGAGTCTTAGAGTACTGCGTTATCTCCACCGGCAAATGCATGTCGCGCGGGGACTCAATAGTCTTCACGACTTTCCCCTTTCTATGGTAATACTCTGCAAGCGCCTGTGCAAATGTCGTTTTACCCATCCCAGGCGCGCCGGCGATCAAAATCCCCTCTGCTTGCTTCTCAAGCCTGTCCACCAGCTTCTTCGGCAAGTTATAGTCTTCAAGCCTAAGCTTGGCAACCGGTCGAACGGCGGTGATCTCAATACCATCTGAGAATGGAGGCTTGGTTATGACTATACGGTAACTATCCAGCTGGATTATAACGACACCGACCCCCTCATACTCGATAAAGGCTGACTGGCTTTCATTCCTAACCCTCTCGAAGATCTGGCGAATATAGTCCTCGAGTTCTTCACGTGTCAAAGGCTCCTCGCGAAGCTCGACAAAACTCCACTTCCCCGGGACGCCCTTCTTAGCATAGGGGCGCGCACCCTCCTTGAGGTGCACAGACATTACGTCGCTATCAAACAGCCTCTCGAGAATAAACTTCTCCTTGCCCCCCACAGGAATCAATAAAACCTCAATGCCCATAGCCCTCGCAGCCTTGGCTGAAACGTCATCACATGTTACCAGAACGCCTCCATGCTCGTACGCGACGAGCCGCGCCACCATGTCCGGGTTCAGGTCCCGGATGCCACGGGCACCCTGAGGAAGCTCATACATGTATTCGACCTCGACAACCTCAGGCATCGTCTCGACAGCCTCCCTCAACAAGGCAAGCTCCTTCAAACCCGAGAGCCCGCTACTGGCGCCCTTCCTTGCAAGCTCTTCAAAATAGTTTACGAGGGCAACATGAAGAATTATACGCCCAGCTACCTTGCCCTCCAAAAGGGCTGAACGCAGAACCCCGCTGATTATAGCCGATGTATCCGGTATGTACACTCCTTCTTCTAAACTCATTACCAGATTCGATATCGACTAGGACCTACCATTTTTAAATGTTTCGCACAGCTTGAAAAACTCGGGAGTCTATCGTAGAAGGAGGAAGTAGACCCCTAAATTTCAACTGGAAATCTCCTAAGTTAAGCTCTGAGTTACAGTTAGTATTAAGTAGTATAACACGGGTTTTATCTCCAGTTGTTCCATAAGAAATGAAGGGGTCTGAGAAGATTATACAAGGTTAGGGGATCTTATACGGTTATACTGTCTAATTGTTGTAAGGAGCTTGAGGTTTAAATAACCCCTTGATTTCCACTGGAGCCGGTGGAAAAGAGTGATTAGTCTCTTTATTCACGTTATAACCTAAAATAAATCTCTTTTTTAGAATGCAAATGTAATTTTAGATAGAAATAAAAGACAGAAATAAGTTAGCGTTTATACAGCTACCAAGTCGTAGTATAAAATAAGAGTTTTTCATAAATACCCCTTGATTGGCTATAAATCTCAGAAGCTTATGGCGCCTAAGATCAAGATTGAGGATACCCTGCCTTCAGGCGAGAAAGTGTCTCTCTCAATAGAAGGCGGGGACCTTGATGAGGAAAAAGTCCTGCGGCTTCTTGCTACCCTGAAAAGCCTAAAAGATTCTAGCAAGACGATGCCCCTAGAACCGCAGGAGGAGGAGACCACTAAGGAGAAAATCTGGCGCGTCATAGTTGAAAACTTTGCTGACGGGACCTGGTTCTCGCTAAAAGATGTGTTCAACCTAGCCGTAAAACAGGAGCCTTCTCTGAAAATTACCGCCGTCTCAACTTATGTCACGCGTCTCGTCTCTGAAGGCCGGCTTGTGAAGCGTGGGACCAAGCCCAACACTCGCTACCGGATTAGAAGCATCGTTGTAGAGAGAGTTTAAGGCCGAGGTTTTGTGATCCCGTGCCCTAAGGCCGCTTTGTATATTCGGGTATGAGGAGCTTTGCTATATCACTTTTAGTTATTATCCCAACAATCCTCATGCTTTGTTCGACGAGTACGGCTGGAACGCCTTTTGAGAGCATGCGTGCAATTACCCTGACCTTAGTGTTGCAGGAGACGATGGGAAGCGGGTCCGACATGATGTCGGCAACTGTTAGCTGCGAGGCGCGCTCGTTTTCACGCATAAAAGCGGCAAGTATATCATCATCGAAGACTGTCCCAACATTCTCGTGTGAATCGACGCTAAGCACTGGCAACTGGCTAAACCCCTTCTCCCACATAATTCTCGCAGCGTCGACTAGTTTAGTCCCAGTTGTCACATAGATTACAGGGGAGGACATGACATCACAGGAGCACAGCTCATCCTCCAGGATGTTCTTCAAAGCATCGTATATTCGGATGAGAGTAGAGACCCGTGGGTTCACTTTTCCAGCCTCTATCCTAGCTATAAGGCTTTGGCTAACCCCTGCCCGTCGAGCCACCTCGCTCTGTGTCAGGCCAGCCTTAACCCGTAGTATTCTCAGCTCTTCAGGCGATGGTATTGGCATACATAGAAAAAAGTCGTGATTACTGATATGCATTACGCTCATTTAAAATCTTGAATTCCCAAGTAAACAGGTTCCGCGCCTGAGTACACTTTTCCCCAACTCCTAAAAAATAATGGTATCCTTGAAACGATGGCATTCCTCTAAAGTAAAGTTTAAGAATAATCATTCTAGAAAAACCTTAGGGCCGGTAGCTCAGCCAGGTAGAGCACCCGGCTCATAACCGGGAGCGAACCGCGCATGGCGCGCGGGCGTCGGGATGGGTCCCGGGTTCAAGTCCCGGCCGGCCCACTCCTCCTACCTTTCTTTTTATCTTCAGGGGGCTAACAGGGCGGAGGTAGACTGAGCGTGAAAGCCTCTTAGATAGGTGAAGTCTAAACCAGGGTGCGCGAACGCGCGCGAAAAATAAGGGTGGAGTCAAGTACAACCTTTGTTTTACTTGCGTGCGCGTTTTATGGAGTCGTAGAGGATTTCTAGTCCTATATCCATCTCTTCCTGGGTGATTATTAGAGGAGGTGCTATTCTAATCGTGCTGAGGCCAGAGCCTATGACTAGTAGGCCTGACTTGAAGGCTATCTCTAATGTGTTTTTCAGGAGCTCGGGGTTAGGCGAGCCGTCCTTCTTCACCAGCTCTACCCCGATCATAAGGCCTTTGCCTCGCACATCCCCTATTTCCGGTAGTTCTTCTTTCATCTCGTTGAGCCTCTTCATGGCGTGTTCACCGACGCGCCGTGCGTTTTCTAATAGGTGCTCCTCCTCTATGACTTCTAGTGTCGCTATCGCAGCTGCACAGCTGACAGGGTTTCCGCCAAACGTGCTTGCGTGGCTACCGGGAGGTAGGTCCATAATTTCACGTCGCCCGACTATCGCTCCCAGTGGGAGTCCTGAGGCGATGCCCTTGGCTATGGCTATAATGTCCGGCTCTATCCCCCAGTGTTCGATGGCGAACCACTTGCCTGTTCGGCCGATGCCGGCTTGAACCTCGTCGTCTATAAGTAGTATCCCATACTTATCCGCGAGCTCCTTAAGCCTCTTGAAAAAGTCGGGGGGCGGGACGATGTATCCGCCCTCGCCGGCAATAGGTTCGAATATTATTGCAGCTGTTTCCTCTGGTGGGACGTACTTCTTTAAAACCCACTCTTCGATAAAGTCCACGCACCATAGGTTGCAGCTTCCGTATTTCTGTTTGAAGGGGCACCTGAAGCAGTAGGGATAGGGGACGTGGACTACGTTAGGGACTAGGGGGCTGAATCCCTTCCTCTGTACTGGCTTGCTGGCGGTTAGAGATAGGGCGCCCATCGTTCTTCCGTGGAAAGAGCCTGAGAAGGCTATAATGTAAGGTCTTTGTCCTTTGAAGTGGCCCCTAGCTACTTTTATAGCGGCCTCGATAGACTCGGCGCCGCTGTTAGTGTAGAAGACCTTCTTCGCGAAGGATCCTGGAGTTATTTTGACTAGTTTTTCAGCTAGCTTTACAGGGGTCTCGTAAAGAAAATCGGTGAGAGAGTAGTGTAAAAGTTTCTCGGCCTGTTCTTTGATAGCACTTATAACCTTCGGATGAGAGTGCCCTATATTCGTAACGCCGATTCCCGAGTTGAAGTCTAGGTACTTGTTACCGTCGAGGTCTTCGAGCCAAACGCCGTAGCCTCGTTTGGCGACGAAGGGGTACCATCGGGCGAAGCTTTGCATTATCAACTCATTATCCTTTTCGATTATCTCCTTGGACTTTGGACCTGGAGGAGGGATTTTAATTTCTGGCCGTGTCACATCTTTTAAACTTACGTAGTAAAATATAAACCTTCGTTCAGAATTAAATTAAATGATGTGAAATGGATGTTTCAACAGACGTGGTATGGTTAGGGCGGGGGGGTCAGGGGGCTGTGACCGCCGCGATGCTTCTAGCCCAAGCCGCTGTTAGCAAGGGATTTTACGCGCTGGCGATACCCTTCTTCGGTGCTGAGAGGAGGGGGGCTCCAGTCTTCGCATATAACAAGATATCAAATAGGGTAATATATTCTAGGTCCCGTGTGGAGCAGGGTGATATAGTGGCGGTTATGGACCCGTCTCTACTCAATATATACAGTCCTGAGAAGCTTGTAAAGCCTGGGGGCACTGTTGTCGTGAATACAACTGAATGTACGGGTGGACTCGGCGGTTTAAAAACATACGTGGTTGACGCTGTGGGTATAGCGGAAAGCCTAGGCCTGAAAGTGGCGGGGTTCGCGCTTGTAAACATGCCTATGATAGGTGCTGTTGCAAGAGTAAGTGGCTTGGTCGGTGAAGAGGAGGTGCTTGCGGCCGTTAAACAGATTATAAAGGCACACGTTGAAAAGAATGTTGAGGCTGTTAAGAGGGGATGGGAGAGTGTCAGGGCGTGTTGAGATAATTCTTAGCAGGCCAGTCCCTGGGGCGGTTCCAGCCGGAACCTGGAGGACTGAGAGGCCGGTTGTGGACCAGTCAAAGTGCACAAAGTGTGGGATATGCTGGCTTTACTGTCCTGACGGGGTCATCGAGATAACTGAGAGTGGCGCGGTGATCGACTACGAGTACTGCAAGGGATGCGGCATATGTGCTGCGGAGTGTCCTTTTAAGGCTATTAGAATGGTGAGAGAGGGATGAGTACGCTTCTCTTAACTGGAAACTATGCCGCGGCTTACGCTGTTCGGGATGCAGAGCCCGACGTTATATCTGCTTATCCTATCACACCGCAGACGCCGGTTATTGAGAAGATCGCCGAGTTTATAGACTCGGGGGAGCTTAGCGCGAGGTTTGTGAGAGTCGAGTCTGAGCATAGCGCTATGGCTGCGCTGATCGGGGCTGCGGGGGTAGGCGCGAGGACGTATACAGCCACGTCGTCTCAGGGGCTCTTCTACATGTATGAGGTTTTATGGTGGGCGGCTGGGGCTCGTTTGCCGATAGTTATGGGTATAGTGATGCGCGCATTAGGACCGCCCTGGAGCATTTGGACTGAGCACTCGGATTTCTACGCGTTAAGGGATAGTGGTTGGAACCTCTTCATGGCGTCTTCGGCCCAGGAAGTTTACGACCTATCCTTGGTTGCCTTCAAAGTGGCTGAGGACCCTGAGGTGCTTCTCCCTACAGCTGTTGGCTGGGACGCATTTGAGGTCTCACACACCTACGAGCCTGTATCAATGCTTAGCAAGGACCAGGTTAGGAGGGTTCTTCCGCCTAAGGGGTCATGGAAGGCGCCTTTAGCCGCGGATGACCCGGCAAGTTTAGGCAACCTAGCCTATCCCGAAGAGTATATACGGATACGTTATGAGATGAAAAGGGCGAGTGATAGGGCTAGGAGCGTCATTAAAAAGGTTCTAGACGAGTACTCGAAAATCTCTGGTAGAAACTACTCCTTCTTCGAGTGTAAGTATTGCGAGGACGCCGATACTGTTTTCGTAGTACAGGGTTCAATTTATGGGGAGACGTTAAAGGCTGTAGAGAAACTCAGGGGCTCTGGCGAGAAGGTTGGAGTATTGAAACTCTGGCTTTATAGGCCCTTCCCATATATAGAGGTATCCAAGGCGCTGGAGGGTGCGAAGAGGGTTGTAGCACTACCGAGGGCCTCAACATTCGGTGGGGTAAGCGCCATCGGGGCAGACTTGTCATTCACTGTTAATCTAAACCAGGGGCGGCAACAGGTCTTTGATGTCTCGGTTGGCGTCGGAGGTGTTGATGTGACAGCCCGGGATGTAGAGGCTATATATAAGAGTATACTTACAGGCAGTGAGAGGGTTTTTTGGAGGGTGGTGTAAGTATGTCTCATAAGGTTTTTCCACGAGAGGAGTATATCCTGAAGGGTCATGCCGCGTGTCCTGGCTGTGGAGCTACTCTTCTACTACGCCATGTTTTGAAAGCCCTCGGTCCCAATACCTACCTGGTTATACCGGCATGCTGTACCTCTGTGATCGCCGGACCACACCCGAAGAGCGCATTTAATGTGCCTGTTTTACACATAGCCTTTGCAGCCAGCGCGGCTGCCGCGTCGGGAATGTCCGAGGCTCTTGAGAAGCTTAGAAAAGAGGCAAACGTCGTAGTATGGGCTGGAGATGGCGGGACCGTTGACATCGGGTTGCAGGCGCTGAGCGGTGCTGCAGAGCGTGGAAACAATATTATCTACATATGCTATGACAACGAGGCCTACATGAACACGGGGATCCAGAAGTCAGGCTCTACTCCCTATAAGGCGTGGACGACCACAACGCCAACAGGTAATCCCGGGATGAAGAAGGATGTCCCGGGAATTATGGTTGCCCACAGGGTTCCTTATGTTGCCACGATAAACCCAGCCTACCCTAACGATATATATAATAAGCTAAGGAAGGCTGCGAGTATTCGCGGGGGGCTGAAATATATTCATGCTTTGTCACCCTGCCCTCCTGGCTGGAGGTATGATCCTGCGTTAACCGTTAAGATAGCTAGGCTTGCCGTTGAGACTGGTGTTTGGGTTCTCTATGAGGTTGAAAACGGTGTTTTCAGGCTTACGGGTCCCAGCGTCAAGCTTGTAGATAAAAAGTATAGGAAGCCAGTTGCTGAATATCTCAAGTTGCAAGGAAGGTTTGCCCATCTCACGGCAGATGACGTAGAACGCATTCAGGCGTGGGTAGACGAGCAGTGGGAGAATATTGCTAGGATGGTAAACGAGAAGAAAGAATAGGGTTCAAGGGAAGATCTGAAACTTTATTAACTTCTCCTTTTTCAAATCAAAGTATGAGTACTGAGGAAAAGATTTACAGGTGTATGCAGTGCGGTAAAGAATTCAGCCTAAAAGAGATCATAGCGCTCCCAGGCTTCAGATGTCCTTACTGTGGCTTCAGAATAGTGGAGAAGACTCGCCCGGTTATACCTAAACGCGTCCGTGCCGTCTAAAATCACGCGCGTCCTTGCTTTGAGCATAACGTGTTTAGAAGCAAACGTAAAAAATAAAAGAGAGTTGACGAGGTTTATAGTTGCACACAGGGTTGAAATGAGCGCGGAAATACTAGATAATATATTAAAGTCGGTCTTCAAGGAGCAGCAAGTAATCAAAATACGAGTTGAAAAGCGTAAGGGCCACAGAGACGTTACAGTAATCACTGGGCTAGACACTAAGGATCCAGAGTTACATAAAATGGTTTCTGAGTTAAAGTCAAAGCTTGCCTGTGGCGGGACGATAAAGGACGATCATGTTGAGCTTCAGGGCGATCATAGATACAGAGTCAAAGAGTACCTTATAGCCCGCGGCTTCTCAGAGAGCAATATTCTGGTAGAGTGAATAAAAGCATTATTTAATTTTTCTCGTGTTTTTACATTTTCAATTTTTCTCAGGCTTAAATATGCGAGGCTTTTTTATACTTGGTTTACGAATTTTTAAATTATGAGTGAGCCGGCGCGTGTGGCTGAAGAGCTAGCAGAAGCCATGGCTAAAATACAGAAAGAGCTTAACGAGACCCTCCGCAATATATGGGCGAAGTATTCTGCTCTCTATCCAGACAAGCTAAGGGTCTATGACCCCCTCTTTGACATTGAGGACAGAGGTGACAGTATTGTAGTTTACGTCGACGTCCCCGGCTTCAAGAGAAATGAGATTCGCATTCGAGTTACGGAGGACTCATTAGAGATCATCGCTGAAAAATCGGAGGAGAAGATAAGGGAGGAAAGCGATAGAAAATACCTTCAGAGACAGCGGCTCTACAGGCAGATCTACAAGAAGATAGAGCTACCGGTGAAGGTGAGGCCTGAACAGGCGCGGGCTAGACTGGAAGAGGGAGTACTGATGGTTATGCTCCCTAAGAGCGGGGCTGAACGTGAAGTTCAGTTAAACGTAGAGTAAAAAATTGTGGATGTTTTTAACTTTCCAGCTGAGAATAGCTCTGATATTTTCAGGCACGCCCGTCGGCTTATCACGCGAGGCTGGTTTGTCGGTGTTTAAAGCCTGAAGAGTGTGTTTATGGATAGGAGGATGACGGTCACGGGTGCTTTGAAGTTTGAGGTTCCGGTTTTTATTTTTAAATTGTATGCTTTCGGCGGGACAGGTCTTATTCTGGTGGAGCAGGGACATCTCCGTTTCATTGCTCTGAATCCCGAGAAAACGGGGTTGATGGAGGCTAGGTTTAAGACAGGCTACTTTGAAAAGTGGGAAGGGGAAGCACCTGGGAAGTATTTAGCCTTTGCCGCGGGGCTAGACGAGATTGTTTCCAACGTGGAGGTTGAGCTTAAGGATGGAGAGGTTATGATTAAGGGAATAAAACCTTATACAATGAATGCCCCGGATCCACCTGTTGTGCAAGTGCCTTTACGAAAGGTTGATTTTAAGCCGCCATTTTTCGAGCCTGCAGGGGAAATAACCTATGCCGGGTTCTTCGAGAACAGTTATAGCGAGCTCAGGAAATTAAAGGGTCTGGGTAATACTTATCTGATTGTTAAAGTTCAGGGTGAAACCTTGACGGTGTCCCCGCCTCTCAGAAGGTTTAAACTAGACAGTCCCGCGGAAATGGAGTTTGAGGTAAAGGTTCTAGCTCGGGATTTCGTAAGGGTGATTGACGTGGCGCGAGGCTTGTTCAGCACGAGGCACATGTTGCCTGTTGACAGTGTTTTTCCAACGGGTCCTCAGGGTCAGCATTTAGGGCTGAGATTCCATGCGCCTGGAGACATATATGCGGTTCTAGCAGGACAACTCTGACTTCCTCCCCGCGCGCTAGGACACTGTAGCGCGTGCTCTGAGATGCAAAAGTTTTTAAAACCTGGGTTTCTGAAAGAATAGGGAACTAAGTATGCCGAAGGTCTTTGATGTAGGGAGAGTATGTGTTAAAACTGCTGGCCGCGAGGCTGGGGCAAAGTGCGTTGTTGTGGACATTGTAGACGAGAAGTTTGTTGTGATTACTGGTCCCAAGACCCTGACAGGCGTCAAGAGGCGGCGGGTCAATGTAAGGCACCTCGAGCCGCTCCAACATAAGGTTACGATAAATAAGGGGGCAAGCGACGAAGAGGTAATAGCCGCGTTGGAGAAGGCGGGCCTTCTTGACTTTATGCGGGAAAGGGTTCAGCCCCTCATGGCTCCAGGCGTTGCTTAGTCATCACTATTTATATTTTAAAGGTCATCAAAGATAGAGGCTAGATTAGCTTGCAGCCTGCGCTTAGCAAGTATCTGGGTAAGCCCAGCCCCCGGGAGATCCTCATTAGGAGTGAAGCCGAAACCGACCCGAGCTATGGCTTCCAACCTTACAGGCGCCCCGTCGAGGAGTTGCTTAAATATGCAGTCATCAACTTGGATAAACCAGTTGGTCCCAGTAGCCATGAGGTTGTCGCTTGGCTTAGGCGGCTTCTAGGGATTGAGCGTTTAGCGCATGCGGGAACTTTGGATCCCAAGGTTTCAGGCGTCCTGCCGATAACGGTGAACAACTCGTTAAGGATACTTCCTGTGCTACTTCACGAGGACAAGGAGTATGTCTGCGTTATGAGGCTTCATGGGGACGTGAGCAGAGAGAGGCTTGAAAACGTAGTCTCTATGTTCAAGGGGGCTATCTACCAGCGGCCTCCACTCCGTTCTGCTGTGAAGAGAAACTTGAGGGTCAGGAAGATATTCGATATAAGGCTGCTTGAAGTGGACGGGAGGAATGTTTTGCTACAGGTCTGGTGTGAGGCTGGGACGTACATGAGGAAACTGTGCCACGACATAGGTGAGGTCCTCGGCGTCGGCGCCCACATGCAGGAGCTTAGACGTATAAGATCCGGGTCGCTCACCGAGGAGAAGCGGTTGGCGACGATCCACGACGTTGTAGACGCGTACATCCTGTGGAAGTCACACGGGATAGAGGAGTATCTTAGACAGGTTTTTCTACCGGTAGAGGAGGCTGTGCAACACATACCTAAAGTCTGGATACGTGATACAGCGGTGGACGCAGTATGCCATGGCGCCCCGGTAGCTGTCCCAGGAATAGTGAAGCTTGAGAGCAATATACGTACAGGAGACATTGTTGGCGTATACACGTTGAAGGATGAGCTTGTAGCTCTAGGCATCGCGAAGTTTAACAGCGGGAAAATGATGTCCGCGAAAAGCGGGATAGCAGTAAAGGTTAATCATGTCGTAATGGAGCCGGGAGTTTATCCTAGGGCGTGGAAGTCTAAAGAGGAGAGCCACTAAATAGGACGCTGATGACCTAGAATCGCGCGAAGTCAGGCTAACCTGTCCAGCTTGATGTTGACTATAGCGATGGTCACATCCGGTGGTTTAGGTTTCGACGTAGCCCTAATCCTCACGCCTCGAGCCGGGCTCATAGGAGGAGTAGTCAACGGGAGGAAAAATGAAAGGCTTGCTTTAACAGCCGGGACGACCTGCTCAAGCAGAGGCCCGTTGTTTTCCACGATGAAGTCAGCCTCTAACTTAGGGCTTTGAGGCTTCTCTAAGAGGATGCCGTCATGAACCTTTATTTGTCTCTCAGACCGACCCATGTTACGCTCAATCTTCTTCAGAATACCTAATAGGGATATCTCATCAACGTGTACATGCTTTAAACGGTCGCCGTAGAAGGTGGCGATCTTCATGGTATCTGAAAAGTAGAATTGAAGAATAACGTCTTTTCGAATTCCATGGGAAAGATAGAAGGATGAAGAGATTATCCGGGCCAGTAAAGGCTTCTCAGATTTCAGGAACTCTAAAGTAGCCTCGACGATAAATTTACGCCTCAAAAGGATAGCCCCGGCACACGTCGTCTAGAGCGGTAAAGTTGCCTCATAAGCTTCTTCATCTGGGCGTGAGCCTCAAGAAGTTTTTTTACGTCCCGTACAGTAGTCCCCGACCCCCTCGCTATTCTCATCATGCGGGACCTATCTATAATCTCGGGTTTTAAAAGCTCCTCGGCTGTCATCGAGTTCATAATGGCAATCCACCTGTCAACCTTCCTTTCACTGTTCTCAACAGAGCCTTTAATAGGAATAGGGGATCCGCCGAACATCTCAAGAACCTTTGAAAGGGGCCCCATCTTCCGAACCTCTAGGAGTTGCTCTTTTAGGTCTAAGAGGGTTATTTTTCCAGAGGCAATCAGTCTGGCTCTCTCTTTCTCGGTTTCTTCGAAGGCCTGGAATCTCTTAAGCAATGCATCAAGGTCAGGCATTCCTAAGAGGCGGGCAACAAACCTCTGCGGGACAAAAGCCTCAAGGTTTTCCAATTTTTCTCCTGTGCCAACGAAAACAATGCTAGCACCTGTTGACGCCACCGCCGACAAAGCCCCTCCGCCGCGGGCCGAGCCGTCGAGCTTCGTTACTATTACATGACCCAGGGGCACACGCTCATGGAACGCCTTTGCCTGCCTCGCAACCTCTTTTCCAAGTGTCGCGTCAACAACGAGAATCACGTCGTCGGGTTTTAGCTTCTCATATATCTCTGAGACCTCACGCATGAGGGCTTCCTCGTCTTTATGCCTGCCTGCAGTGTCAATTATGAACACCTGGACCTTCTTTTCTTGGAGGCTCCGAATTCCCTCCTCTACTAGTCTAATAGGGTCCTTCAAGCCAGGGTTGCCGTAGAAGTCCACATCTATTAAGGCTGCAAGTTGTTTTAGCTGCTCATGAGCCCCGGGCCTATAGGTATCCGCTGCGATTAATCCTACACGGTAACCCGACTCCTTCAGGTATTTCGCGAGCTTTGCTGCTGTTGTGGTTTTTCCCGACCCCTCAATTCCGACAAGCATTATCTTGTATGGGGTCTTTGGTATAGTGAACTCCTTGGAGGCTTCGCCGCCTAATAGCGATACGAGCTCGTCATACAGTATTTTTATCAGGAGCTCTCGCTTGGAGAACCCCGGAGGAATCTCTTGAGAAAAGAACTTCTTCTTTATCCTCTCAGAGAGGTCGAATACCAGTTTAACGTCAACGTCAGCCTTTAGAAGTACCCGCTGGAGGTCACGTATGATCGTGTCTACCTCCTTAGTGTCTAAAAGCACCGAGTTCTTAATTTTCTCTACAACACCAAGTAGACTCGTCCTAAGGCTCTCCATCAGTCTTCTGAAAGAATAATAGAAAACTCGTTATATAATTAATTGTTCCAGTTTCTGCGAGACTCGCTCTAGGACCTCGTTGTTCGCTAACCCCTCCCACTCCACTGCCTCGACACTCATGAAGCCAAACCCTTTAAGCTTCTCGACAATCTTCTTACCGGCAATCCCCGACCAAGCATACGGCGCCAGAACCAAGAACCGAAGGTCCCTCCTGTAAGACAGTTTTTCTCCGATGATATCCACAAGAAACCTAATCAACGGCTGCACATCAGCCTCATACGTAGCAGCGCCAAGAACCACTAGCCTCGAGTCAGTCATGCTTGCCAAGGCGTCTGAGACGTTCGCCCTGGAAGAATCCGTAAACGCGTAAACCTCAACAGGTATTGATCGTGCCTTTAAAACTTCTCCTACATGGCTAGCTACAGCCTCCACATTCCCATACATAGAAACATATATTATTGTCGCCTTGTTCACCGACTTCCCCTCTGCCAGATTAGAATAAAAGTTCAAAACATCCTTTATATGCGAACGCAAAATCGTCCCGTGCCCCGGGGCTATGACGCGGGGGGTTATTGCAGCTTCCTCCAGCTTCCTGATAGCTTTCGACACATTGGGAGCATAATGGCCTATCACGGTCACGAAATACTTCCTGATTTCTCGCTCAAGCTCAACGAGATCCACCTCATCGTCGAAGAGAGGCTGTAGAGAGTAGCTGCCGAAGGCATCGCACGTGAGCAGTACACCATATTCCTGTAGGTAGGTTATTGAAGTCTCTGGCCAGTGCAGCCAGGGCGTGTGGATAAACTTCGCGGGAGTCCCAATGTCAATGGTTGCACCGTCGGGTAAAGGCTTGAACCGTGATACTCCGTAGAAGCTCTTGAGCATTTTTCCAGCGAGGGGGTGCCCGTAAAAGACCGCTTTGCTGTTTACTTGTGCGAGTTTTTTAATGCTGCCGCTGTGGTCGGGCTCCAAATGATGTACAATAACTTCGGTGATATCCCTAGGGTCGGCAACGCTTTTCAACGTCTCGAGAAATAAATCTGCATACCGCTCCTTCCACCCATCGAATAGAACTACGTGATCTCCTTTGACGAGTAAATAGGCGTTATAACTTATGCGCTCGGGAATCTCCCAGAGAGCCTCGAAAAAAACTGTATGAACGTCGTCGACTCGTAGAACATAGAGATCATCGGCCACTTTACCGAGATAAACTTTTTCAACCATTACGTTTTAAACAGAAATACAAATTATTTAATTGTATCGGCGCATAAACATTATAACGAGGTGTGAGTCAGCTTCAAGGTGAGGAGCATGGCACAGGAAATTAAGCCTCAAATCAGAAACGCGATTGAAATTTTGAAGCAAATCGCTGATGATAGAGGCGTACCTAGAAACATACGTAGAGTCGCCACCGAAGCCATAGAGATTCTAATGGACAACAAGATGTCTACGGGGCTGAGAGCCGCCACAGTTATTTCGAAGCTGGATGAAATATCCACCGACCCGAACATGCCGCTCTTCGCGCGTACAAAGATATGGCAAGTAACCTCTCTACTAGAACAGGTCAAGGATTAATGAGTGTGCGAAGGTTACCAACGGGTAGCGTCGTATACGGGAGGCTTCCGCAAGGATGCCGGCTGTGTCAAGAAGGGCTTAAAACTGTTATTTTTCTCACGGGCTTGTGCCCGCTTTCCTGTTTCTATTGCCCGCTGAGTTCGGAGAGGAAAAACCGTGACAGGATCTTCATAAACGAATTTGAAAGCAATGAGAGGGATCTAGCTAGGAGAACAGTATTCGAGGTGCTGAGATCCGCCGCCAAAGGTGCAAGCCTGACAGGTGGGGAGCCCCTGGTAAAGATGGATCGGGCTTTAAGAATCATACAACACCTCAAAGAAGTCTTCGGCGAGGACTTTCACATTCACCTCTACACCAGCGGGGTTCTCCTAACCCAGGTTGGGCTTGAAAAGCTTGTAGACGCGGGGCTAGATGAGCTACGGATACATGCTCCTCTAAAAATATTAGAGGAGAAAATAAGACTCGCAGCCGAGTTCAGAGACAAGCTGTCGATAGGCCTTGAATACCCCGCGCTCCCAGGCGGCGAGGCTACGCTTATAGAAATTGCCGAGCTTGCAGAAAAATATGAGCTAAGCTTCATAAATCTAAATGAGCTTGAATTCACGGAGACAAACAACTCTTCGCTTCTACTCCGCGGCTATAAGATGAACAGCGATTATAGGAGCGCGTACGGCAGCCGCGGCACCGCCCTGAAGGTTATACGGTACGCCCGGGCTAAGAACCTTAACCTAACCGTACACTTCTGCCCAGTCGCTGTTAAGGATTATCAACAGACAGGACTACGCTACTTCCGCACGGGGAACATGATAGCACGCCCCTACCAGTTTCTCACGGACGACGGGACAACACTCGAGATCGTATATCAAGAATTGACGCAGGAAGCCCAGGAGAAAGCAGCAATATACCCCCGGGGACTCCTACATCCCCTCCTATTAGACTATGTTAAAAAGGGTAGATTGGTCGAGCGGAGCCCCCTTCTAAACTGGCTCAGTATAGAAGAAACACCCGTAGGACAAGAATAGAACCATGGAGCTTTCTCTCGCCAAGCTCTATACATGCTCGCAAACAAAAGGGGTATTAAAAACGGCTGAAGGGGCTTGATAAAACTAGTGCCGGGGCCGGGGTTTGAACCCGGGACCTGTCCCGACGCAGGTAGACATCTACCTATGCGTCTCGGTCTTCAGCCGAGCGCTCTCCATAGCCCGCTCATACCGAGTGAGGCGCCAAGCTGAGCTACCCCGGCGCACTAGTGTATAGAAACACTTTGGGGGTTATAAACCTTTAGTGGAGAAACCAGGAAGCGCCCAAGACTTTCGCGTCTAAAAATAACTATGGTTGCACACCGCGCGCGGCGCGCGGGTATAAGATTTTATGGAGCGCATGAGAATTGTAAAAATTTTTGTTATAGCCCGGCGGGGATTCGAACCCCGGATCTGCGGGGCCAGAGCCCGCCATGCTTGACCGCTACACCACCGGGCTTCGAGATTTTAATAGGGGTGTGAAATTTAAATTTAGCTCTATTAGCAGCCGGAAGCCGTCGTTTTTCTGTTTTCTAAGCGAAGAGCTTATTTAGCTGGTGCAGCTTCGCACTTGGGGGATGTTTTTGCGGATGCGTGCCTTGAAGAGTATAGGAGCTTTCTATGTGAACAAGGATTCAGAGGTTTTTTGGCTTGATTTGAGCGTTTTAGGTTTCAAGAGGATCAAGGGCGGGGAGAGATTTTTAGAGTATTTTGACAGGGTTTTGGAGTGGGCCAAGGAGTATGGCCTAGACCCCGAAGATTACGTGGTGTCAAACTGGGTCATGCGGGTTCAACTGCCTGAAGAGCCTCCGAGGAACGCATTGGTTCTCGTCATAACTTTCTCGCTAGATAAACGCGTGATATATACTGTTCTAGCCTCCTTTACCCCAGGTGTTTTAACGTATATCAATAATAGAATCAAGAGCGCGGGCT
The DNA here is from genome assembly GCA_041287245.1 of Infirmifilum sp. Classification (GTDB taxonomy): domain Archaea; phylum Thermoproteota; class Thermoprotei; order Thermofilales; family Thermofilaceae; genus Thermofilum. The sequence continues at coordinate 124,992 of JBEULP010000003.1, forward strand.
GGAGGAGGGAATTCTTATTTGATATGACTTTTGAGCGAATAACCGGATACAGCCCTTCTAGCGAAAAAAACTGAAAGACTTTTTCACAAGTTTTTACCTTTTGGTTTACAATATCTTTTCTTAACGTAAGCGAGCACTCAGAACCTCTAGGCTAGTGCGGGGGCCGGGATTCGAACCCGGGTAGGCCGACGCCAGCGGATCTTGAGTCTGGGCTTCCTCTAAGGAACCGCCCCCTTTGACCTAGCTCGGGCACCCCCGCTCTAATATGAAGAGGTTTTACCTGTTTAAAAGCTCTTCGCGCGCCTAGAGTTTTCTCGCTGTTATAATGTAGCCTGTGTGAAGAACTCCAAGGGTCTGTGGGCGGAGCTCACCAGGGATTGGTTGATACTCCCTCATTATGAGTTCAGAGACGTTTAACATTTTAAAACCTGCTTTTTTCACGGAATGTAGCGTTTTCTCGACCTGGGACGTAGTTGGGACGAAGACCGTGAAAGAACCTCCATTGGCGAGCTTTGAATAGGCTTCTTCGACGACCTCCCATGGAGAGGGGAGGTCTATCAGTACAGCGTCAACATCTTCCTCGTCAATGCCTTTCCTTATATCTTTATTTTTTGCTGTGACGTAAGGCAGTATCCCAAGCATTTCAAAGTTTTTTAGGGCCCGGTCATAGAAATCCTTGCGAATCTCATACGTGTACACGCGACCGCTTGGTCTAACATACCAGGCTAATATAGCTGTGAGGAATCCAGTCCCCGTACCGGCTTCTACCACAATGCTTCCAGGGCCTATTCCAGCCTCAATCAACATGTAGCCGAGGTCCTTTGGATAGATAACCTGCGTTGTACGCTGTATCTTCCAGAGTCGGTCGATGAAACTAGCCCTTGAGACCAAGATTTCTTCTCCCACGTTTGTCTTTACGACGCTTCCATAGGGCAGTCCGATTAGAGATGAAAGATCTATAGAGCCGTGAGTTGTGTGAAAAACCCTGCCCGGCTCTACCCGTACTGTATAGCTTTTCTTCTCGTTGTAATAGAGTATAACCCAGTCTCCCTCTCTTATTATAGACATGAAACACCAAATCCTTCCGAGCAAAGATAATTTTATAAGTTGTGCTGTGTGGGAATTGCAGGTGAAGTTATTGGTAAATGCGAAGTATATACCCCCAAACATGCTGGTTGAAGAGCTGGCAAAGTATCTGAAGGAGAATGTGAAGGAGATACGGCCGCCAGAGTGGGCTTATTATGCAAAGACGGGGCCCACGAGGGAACGTGTACCCAGCGACCCCGAGTGGTGGTATAAAAGGTGTGCCGCGCTTCTGAGAAAGGTGTATATTTATGGGCCTGTGGGCATTGAGAGGCTGCGCACGGCGTACGGGGGAAGAACAAAGAATACAGTGAAGCGTAAACACTTCAGAAAGAGCGGAGGCGCAGCGATTAGAAAGGCGCTCCAGCAACTTGAAGCCGCAGGGCTAGTCACTAAGACCCCGAAGGGGAGGGTTTTGACCGATCGGGGCAGAGCGATCGTAGACAAAGTGGTCATCTCCGCGTTCAAGAGAATGGCTGAGGAAAGACCAGAGCTTAAAAAATACATAGAATAAACGAGCTGTTTTTATTAGCGTTCTGTGAAGATTATAGTAGGGTGATACTTTGAGTTACAGTGAAAATCCTGATGAGCTTGAGGAGATTAAACGGAGAAAACTTCTAGAGTATCAAAGGCGACTAGAAGAATCTCAGAACGTCGAGGCACAGCGGGCTGCAGAGGAGGCAAAGCGGCAGGAAATATTGCGGAAAATACTAACGCCTGAGGCCCGTGCTAGGCTAGCAAATCTGAAGCTGGTTAAGCCCGAGCTGGTGGAGTCTCTAGAGCTACAGCTCATTCAGCTTGCCTCGACGGGGTCTATCCGGCTACCTATAGATGACGAGGTGCTTAAACAACTGCTGGCTAGACTATCTTCATCCCGCCGCGACATAAAGGTGCGGGTGAACTTCGGCTAACCTACTCCCTGCGCGCAAAGTTTTTTTAAGCTGGACAAGTTGAGCTGAAAAGGGGAGTTGAGCATGGCGCATAACAAACCTTTCGGGAAAAAGGTGAGGTTGGTCGCGGCTGTGAGAGAGAACCAGCAAGTACCTATTTGGGTTATTTCGAAGACCCTTGGTAAGATGCGTAGAAAGCCCAGACGCAACTGGCGTCGGAGCCGCATGCAGCTGTAGGTGAGCCGTTATGCCGAAGCTCCAGGAGGGGGAGAACGTCTTCAACATTGTTATACCTCTACGAGACGCCTATAGGGCTCCGCGGAAAAAGAGGGCTAAAGTTGCGGTACGTCTAGTGAGAGAGTGGGTGGCCCGGCACTTTCACATCACTGGGAGAATCAAGATTGGAAACAAACTTAACGAACTAATATGGAACAGGAGCATTGAGGCCCCTCCAAAGAGAGTGGCTGTTACCGTCAAGGTAAGCGTCGAGGAGGGTGAGCCCGTAGAAGCCGAGGTAGACCTTGCCTCCAAAGAGGAACAGTAAGGGCTTTTATATGTCTACTGTTGAACTAGCAGAAATCTACGGCACATCCCAAGTTGGAGTTTTTATTTTTACAAACGACGAATATGCGTTGATCCCAGTTGACGTTCCATCTAAGCTTGAAGACAAGATTATGGAGACGTTAAAAGTCGAGGTTCATAAGACTACGATGGTCGGTTCAAGGCTCCTGGGCGTGTTGATCGCCGGAAACAATAGTGGTGTTGTACTACCCTACAGCGCCTTGGAGGGTGAGATTCAATTAATCAAAAGCCTAGGGCTTAACGTCGCCGTGCTAGACGATGTTAAGTTAACGGGCCTCGGCAACCTGATATTAGCTAATGATAAGGGATGCCTGGTGAGCCCGCTCCTACCTCAAAACGCTGTTAATACTATATCCGAGGTACTAAACGTTGAGTGTATTGTCGGGGGGGTCGGGGGGAGCCCATTCGCGGGGTCACTCGGTGTCGTGACTAATAGGGGCCTTGCTCTCCCTCCCTTTGTCTCGGATGATGATATGAAAGACCTCGAGTCGCTGTTTAAAGTCCAAGCCGGGCTTCTAACGGTGAACAAGGGGCGGATGTTCTTAAGATCGGGTCTGGTTGCAAACAGCAAAGGCGCGATCGCAGGGGTTGACACGACAGGCTACGAGTTGATGCAGATCCAGAGAATCCTCTTTCCCACTTAAGGACGATGATAATTTTTTGCTTCTAGAGAAAACCGTCTTTTAATATAATACTGCACGTTGGGGGGAAGCTCTTCAAACCTATTTTCTCTAATCTTCTCGAGGTACTCCCTAGCGTGGCTACCGAAGAGCTTAATAAATGCTTCGGGATTGTCCTGTGAAAGCGGAAATACTACTCCAAGGAGGCTCCTAGCCTTGTGGCCGTAGATAACGCAGTCTACTCTACTCCCAATTCTTCCATAATTCAAGAATACGGTTACCGGGTAGCTTCCCGTTGGGCGGGCGGCATATTTTCCCTCTGCTGTGCTCTCAACGTAGCAGCGTCTCACAACAGTCCCCGGCGGAAACACTCTCCTCATCATTTTGACGTCAAAGTTCTCGCGAACCCACTTTTTGAAGCCCGTAATATATTTCGAGTGTTTTCGGGCTATCTTATCCCCAACTTCCCACATAGGCGTCCCAGGGAGAGGTAGAACTTCCCTGATGTTAACCCTCCTGATCAGCAAGTTCGACTGTAGTATCTCTTGGAGGAACTCTTTATTCAACATGAACGTCTTCGCGGTTTCACCCTTCAAGCCGAGCACAAAATTAATCCCGGGGAGAAGCTCTGGCAAGCCGTTCCAACCGCGTCGAGCTCCAACCATGTTGATTATCCTAATAGCCTTCATAACATCCTCAGGGGTGTTTCCAAGATTATTAGCGCGGGCAACCTGGGGATCGACGCTTTCAACGCCGAGTGCCGCGACGTCTCCCGGTGTGTGATACTTGATTATCACTTTTAGGGCTTTGATGGCTTTTTCCTCATGCAAGGCTATGCTCATGGGGTTTACGTTGTCTATGTGTAGTGTCTCGACGCTGGGAGCCGCGCCTCTGATCAGCGAAAACAGCTTTTCAAGTTCCTCAGGGCTGGGCTCTGGAAATTCTACCTCGTTTAACCCTTTACTCTTGTAGACTAGAAGGTCGCTTTGTCTTCCAATCCTAAAAGCCCTAACTCCAAGCTCGTAGAGAGCCTTAACCTCTCTAGCCACAGCCTCTTGCTCGCGCCAGTAGACTCTGCCTAGACGGGGCTCGATGCAAAAGGAGCAGCCGCCTGTAAGCCATCGGGAGCACCCGCGGAATGTCTCGAGCTCAACCGTTAAGTTGAACCCGTAGTTGGGGTGTTGCGTTATAATATGTGCTCCTATAACGGCGAACTTGTCGATAAGGGAATAGTCTGTGGAGGGCTTGAAACGGTTGACTTTCTCGACGCTCTTTTCAACCATTAGATCATGGATGATGAGCGCGGGGTCCCCCCTTATGACGAGGTCATACGCGTCTTCTAGGAGTTGTGGCGTTATTGCCCTTTTGCCCCCCTTTATTGCTGTACCGAAGCGCGCGATAGGGCCGGCTAGAATCTTTAAGGGGTGTTCGTATTTTCTGGGAATATTGAGGATCTCCTCGGGGGTTATAGGCTTGCCTACGAGGTATCTGCCTGGGACAACGATGCCGCCGACAATTATTAGTATGTCTGACTTCGCGACTAAGCTTGAGATTTTTTCCTCGTTTATTCTATACTTGTCCACTGTAAAATAATAAATTTTTGCTGTTTTCTCGGCATACCAGATTGCGCCGGCGATGTAGCGTGGATAAACATCGATATAGGGTGGCACTCCGAGACCAGCCGGCTCGTCGGTGTAGCCATCAATTATGGTTACAGTGGTCACGCTTGACAGCCGTGATTTTTACTGGGAGCTTTAAAGCTTTTTCGCGCGCGGGTTAAAGTGGAGGGTTCCATCCCCAGCCGCTTATCCAGCCACTCCTTTTTACTGCGCCGTATCCTTTGAGGTAGACGCCTTCTCCCTCTCTAATCTTGCCCAGAATAGTTGCGCTGAGCTGGCTAATTATCCATTCATGCTCGGGGGGGACGGTGAAGATAAAGTTGTACTCTTCTCCGCTGAGATAGAGGGCTCGTTCAAGCGCTTCTTTCTCGCTATAATATTCTAGCAATGGCTTATAAACCGGGACTTCATCCAGCTCTATTCTCACGTTGGAGCTGGTAGCTAGATAATGGAGCTCTAGCGCTAGCCCGTCGCTGTTGTCTATAGAAGAGGTTATAAGGTTTGTATATTCAAGCCACTTCTCGAGTGGAGGCCACTTTGGCTTTAACCATGTCTTAAGAGCCGCCGGTAAGATTGGGGGGCTAGGAGCTCCATTAATTGTCTCATAGATTACGCTTGAAGTCCCGAAATCCCCCGTGGCTGCTATAAGATCACCGGGTTTTGCTCCACGCCGTGAAAGTATTTTACCCGCAGGAGCTCCAACGCTTACTACCTCAGCTCTAAAGACATCGTCTTCTGTAACGTCTGTGTCCCCTCCTAGGTAGGTCGCGTTAAGCTCCTTTGTGGCCGTTAAAACTCCCCTGATAAACTCCTTAAGGGCTTCTAAGTTGAAGTTCCTGGGTATGCGAAGTGCTATAAGCACTGCTAGAGGCCTAGCGCCTTTTACAATCACATCGCTTATGGATCCATAGCTTGCCCGTAGACCTGCAGAGTATGCGTCTAGTATGGGAGGCCAGTGTAGCCTGCCGTCGAACGCGTCTACGTTAACTATTATCCTCCTATTATCTGGCAGATCGATGGCTACAGCGTCACTTGGAAAAATTTGAAGAGTTCGCGTAATCCACTTGACAATAATATCTTCACTAAGCACGAGTCCCCCGTCTTCGCAAGGTTTCATATATAATGAAAGTAGAGGTTAATAGGAAGAGTAAAAGGATGAGTATTCGCATATACTGAGCGTATGTTTGGGAGGAGCCGGCTTCCCAGTTCATTATGTAAGCAAAAACCTTATAGGAATAATATGCGCTGGCGACAAGGATTACTATTGTGAGAGCGCCTAGGAACTGGCGAAAGTAACGAATGTATTCTCCGCTCAAGTTTTTCACCTTTCTCTCTGAACCTCCATAAATATTAAAGGTTTCTATTCTCTAATCTCTCAAGCGCGTTGAAAAACTTTTTTACCACGCATGGCTACCGCTCACGCAGAATGGAAGATTTGACTGTGCGGATACGAGAGGTTTTTCCCTACGAGAACCCCCGTAAGGGGCAGCTAGAGCTAGCTAGACTGGTTTATGAGAGTATAATGGAGTCTAAGATACTGCTTGTTAGATACCCGGTGGGTATTGGAAAGACTGCTGCTATACTTGCTGGTAGTTTAGCCTCTGAGGCGCCGCGCATAATCTACCTTGCCCACACCAAGAGTCAGTTCCAGGCGCCGTTACGAGAGATCGCTAGGCTTGAAGAAAGAGGCATTGAAGTTCCAGTGGTAACTCTTACGAGTAAGAAAGACCTGTGTCTCCTACCCCGTACGTTATTGCGTGAAATGGATCAAAAACGTTTCCTGAGGTTTTGTGCAAGGAAAACCTTGAGTGGAGAGTGTCCTTTTAAAGTATCAAAATGTAGTTGCAATCTACCAAATGTCTTGACAACGAGCATTCTTCGCAAAATTGGTCGGGAGATGGGCGTGTGTCCATATGAGATCGCATGGGAGGCGGTTAGAAGCGCTAAGCTGATAGTTGCCTCTTACGTCTATCTTTTCGACCCACGCCTTTCAGAGTTGCTTGTGAAGCGGGGGGGAGTGAGTTTCTCAGAGAGTATCGTGATAGTAGACGAGGCACATAATTTGACTAGGTTTATCTCGGAGAGCCTTAGCAGCGAACTTCAGATCGGAGTTATAAAAGCAGCTATACGGGAGGTTCAAAGGTATGGTTCGCAGGAGGAGAGTTTCGTAGCAGACGCGTTAACCAGGCTTTCATCATTACTTAAAAAGAAGGCCTCAGACGATGGAAGTGAGATTCCCGTCGAGCTATTCCTAGAAATTGCTCCGCACTCTTCTACTCTCTCTAGGGTGGCGGCAGTCATAGAAGGTAGAATGGGGGGCTTCCCGAAGATATGGCAAGTGGCAGACTTTGTTGGTGAAGTTGAAAATATGCCAAGCGACTCCGTCTTGCTTGCGGTTCGCCAGGACGTCGATGCTGCATTTAAAACCTTCTTCTTTAATGTCCCGCGGATAGCAAGGAGAGTTTTCGAGTCTGTGAAAGCGGCGGTCATGCTTTCAGCAACCCTCCCGCCAAAGGAATACTACGTTGCTGTTCTAGGGATTAATGAGAAGAGGCTAAAGGAAGCCTCTTATCCTTTCACATGGGGCGAGAATGTTACTCTAATTATACATAAGGGAATTTCGTCTAGATATGCTGAGAGAACACCCGAGCTTTATAGGCGCTACGCTAAACTCATCGACGAGGTTTTTAGCGATCCGGAAACTGAACATCTAATGGTTGTTTTTCCCTCATACAGCTTTATGTTAGAGACGTATCCTTTTGTTTTTTCTAAGCCGAGGTTCCTTGAAAAACACGATACGCAGATCGAAGAGGTTCTTGAGTTTCTTGCTTCACACGAGAAATGCCTAGTTATGATGACGGCATGGGGGAAGTTTTCAGAGGGAGTTGAATTCAGGGTACTGCGGAGAAACCTTATAGATACTATAATCATAGCCGGGCTACCTGTTCCACCGCCTTCGCCTGTCAACCAGAAACTCGTGGAGCGTCTTAAGAGTACTGCGGGAAATAAAGAGTGGGCGTGGAAACAGATATACCTTTATCCAGCATTAATGAGGGTTCTCCAGATTATAGGGCGTGGTGTAAGGACAGAGTCAGATAGAGTAAGAGTGTATCTGCTGGATGAGAGAGCCGCGGAGGACGAGTCTTTAAGATTTTTAGAAGACTATGGCCTGAGCTTCTCGATTATAGGCTAGCGCGCTAGCCGAGACCTTCAACGTTTGCGTGTCTCCTCTTAAGATCTTCCTCTGCTATGCCTAAAAGATTCATAAGGGCATAGACGACCCCGTCAAAAAATATCATTGTTGTATCCTCGAAAAGCGTTCCCAAAGGAGCCAGCGGCTCGTACAGACCCATGACTTGCCGTGCGAAGTAGTCTGTTTCCGTAGCAACCTTAGTTCGTCCAGGTATTTTTACAATGAAATCGCTTATCTTGCCTAGGGGGGAGTCTTCAAAAGAGGTAACTGCCACAACTGTAGCTCTAGCTCTCTTGGCCGCAGACGCCACTGAAAGGACAATCTGCGTGCTACCAGAGCCAGAAACCGCGATTAACACGTCGTTTTCCTTGACAGAGGGAGTGATAGTTTCTCCTACAACGTAGACGTCGAATCCAAGATGCATGAGTCTCATAGCGAAAGCCTTAGCTACAAGGCCGCTGCGGCCAGCCCCAACTACTAGAATCTTGTTCTTATTGGCGAGAGCAGAAGTGAGTATTTTGAGAAAACGGGTGGTCATGTCGGAATCAATCTGTTTAGACGCCTGGGTGACGAATTCGGCGATACTTTCCATGGCTTTTCTAACGTCTTCACTCACACTTTTGAAATACGCCATGTAGAAAAAGTTTTTGTTTATCCTCTAATCTATCTTGATTTTAGTATCCTCCTTTATAACTCTGAGAACATACATTGTCTTCGTGTTTTCAACTCCGTCGATACTTCCTATCTCGTCGATCAGTTTTGCAAGCTCTTCCTTATTCCTCACCCTAACCTTTAGTATCGTAGAATACTCGCCAGTAACGTCAAATATCTCGTACACCTCAGGCATCTTCTCGAGCTGCTTAAGAACCTGGCCGTACTTCTGAGGCACTGCTACAACAGCTATTATGGCTGTAACTTTTTTCCCAACCTTCTCAGGATCCACGACAGCCTGAAACCTTTTAATGATGCCGGCATTTACAAGCTTCCTAATTCTAAGGTGTACCGTTGCCTCGGAAATCCCAAGCTGGTTGGCGATTTGTGAATAGGGAGTCTTAGCATTGTCTTGCATTATATCTAAGATTTTTTTGTCGATATGGTCAAGTTTTCCCTCAGGAATCTGTTCGCTCATAATTTCACCAAAATAATCTCGCATAACTGGTTAAAAAATTTTTACTTGGAATAGCCAACCCCGTTTTTTAGAGAACACTCTCCTTACAAGCGAATAAGGTTAAATATATTCACAATAACCTGGGTTCTGGGCTATGCGTGCCCGCTACACATAGCCCTTGGGGTTCGTTAGCCTTCTCCTCTTTCAGGGTGAGCCCCTTCAAGCCTTCATCAGCTTGTCAAAGAGCTCCGGGATTGGTGAAAGCCCCTCAATCGCGCGCCCACACCACAAAAGAGGAACATAGGGACAGGCTCTACAAGCTTATAACGGAGCTACATCTCCTGTGGCAGAGCTACAAGAATAAAAACATTTATTTCTCTCACTCGAATTTTTTACGCTAGAAGAAAAGGGGCCCGTGGCGTAGCCAGGAAGCGTGGCGGCCACGCATCGTTTGCGCCGCAGTCCGGCGCGCTCACGCGGGGATAGCCGTAGGTCCCGGGTTCGAATCCCGGCGGGCCCGCTTGCATTTTATGTTGGTGTGAGAGAGTCGACGTGTTCTAGCAACCGGACGAGTCTCAAGACCTCATTGACTATGCCTTTGACTTCTCCTATCTTCTTGGGATGAAATACCAGCACGTAGTTTACTGTTTCACCAATTTTTTCTGAGAATATCTTTATGGTTTCTGTGCTGTAGTCGTCGACCTTCAAAGCCTCGTAGATTGCATCTGAAACTGGTAGTTCAAGTGTTATTTTTATCTGATTTATCATTTGCATCTCACCTAGATTCTCTCTAAGAGCTTGTCTATAGTCTTTTCATCTATTAGGGCTCCTCCGGCAGAAGGGTGGCCACCCCCAATGAACCCTAGTTCGCGAGAGAGTTTCTGCAAAAGGGTTCCAATGTCAACGTTGTCGTCGATTTTTCTAAAGGATATCTTATATTTACCTTTATCTGTCGGCGATGCTACTCCTATGATCTTCTTTTCAGAGTTCTTTAAGCTAGAGGCGAACTCATTCGCTATGATTGAGCTTATCGGTCCAGTTAGCTTGGGTAGAGGGTCTTCTAGAAAATAGATAATAGTAAACTTACCATGTCTTGTAATACTCTCTTGGTTTTCAAAAATACGGGATAACTGTCGAGCTAAGAGCCGTCGATACTCTTTTATGCTGTCCTCGGCTCTCGCGATGTACCTTCCTCTGTGCCCCAGGTTCAAGGAAATTGCTGTACCATAGTGGTCTAGCCTACCCAATGCGTTGAGGGTAAATGCGTATTCGCGGAGGTTCTTTAGAGGGCTTGACTCAGGTTCGCGAACAATATAATAATTGTATCCGAAGATCTTTTCAGCCTCCTTGACATTTACTCCCTGGCTAATCATATACTTTATAAGCTCCGAGGCCAGGTGTTTGATTTCATCGGAGGTAAGGGTAGCAACTATCCGTGCAGCACTACCTGTCTTCGGTGGGATCCCTATTTTTTCCAGAAATTTTATGCATGCTGAGGGGTTCCCGCTGAGACCTGGAATAAAAGGTTCCATTGTTGACGCTAAGGCTTCGACTATCGGCCTATTCTTGGTGCCGAAGAGTCTTAAGGAAACTGATTCCTCAATAATTCCAAGCCTCTTACCTATTTCAAGGACTTCCTTGTTTAAGCCTATGAGTGAGAACCTTTCACCAACGTCAAGCCTGTCTCCGAGGGCACCAGCAATTGCTGCTGGAAGTAACGCTTTATTTTCACCCATCAGCATCCTGAGAATACTATATGAAAGAGTAGACGAGCTTGTGTGCGTTGAAGCATCTAAACCAATATTATATGGGTTGATTTCGATCAGATTTTCCCAGACGTTTTGCGTAGGCACATGGTGGTCGACTATAAGCACATTTTTTCCGGAAACGAATTGTCTGAGTATGTCCTTATAACCGCTTCCGAGGTCGAGAAACGCTATCGAGTTGTAATCCTCGAAGGGTAGGTCTTCTAGGGTGTCAGGATAAGTTTGCTCAACAAAGACTAGATGAAAAGGTATTTCAAGCTTAGAGAACAACGATGAAAATATTGATGCTGAGGAGAGACCATCAGCATCGTAGTGAGATATAACAAGCACCGGTTCTTCCTTTTGTCTTAGGTACTCGAAAAATACCTTAGCCTGAGAGACTAGCTCTTGCAGCGTAACAGTAGTCATGAAGCCTTAGCCTATGTGTAGAGAGCCATTTTCTCAGGTTCGTATTTCCACTCGGAGGGCAGCACTCCTTCACGCTTATAGTATTTTACAAGTCTGTGAATCTTGCTCTCGGTTAGCTGAAGGCCTCTCTTTGAGTGATAATCCTTCGGGTGTTCTTCAAGGTGTCTTCTAATTCGTATTGCCCTTTTAATTAGGTTACTAAGATCCTCGGGTATTTCCGGTGTAAACCCTCTCTCCCGTAATATCTGAAGTACACTCTTTCCTGTAACGGCTTTGACTAGAGGAATACCGTACTGGTCACGCAAAATGAGCCCAATCATTGAAGGCGGATACCCCTTCCTGTACAGCGAGACAACTAGCTCCTCAACTTCTTCAACGCGCATGGTAACCCATTCCGGCTTCTTTAACTCCGGAGGTCGTTTGGAGCCTGAACGGCCTTTTTCCTTGTTCTTTCGCATAAATACCTCGGATTAGATTTGATAACGCTGTTTAAAAAATTTCGCTTTGCCTAGTATAGTCTTCTATCCTAGGAAAACATAAGAGAAAAATACCCTTTTTATGGAGTGGCTATAGCTTCTGCAACTGCTTTCTCGGGCGGTATCCAATAGCCCTCGTAGTTTTCGACACCCACTCCCCGCACAATCTCTAGAACTGTCATCTTCTTCGCCTTCAAACGGTCCTTCAGCATGTCTAAGCCTTTCCAGGGATCCGTGTGTTCGCCGCAGGTGAAAACGTCGATAGCGGCGTAACCATACTCTGGCCAAGTGTGTATTGAGATGTGGGACTCTGCTATCAAGACGTAGCCGCTAACTCCATGAGGCTTAAAGCGGTAAAAGTCGTAGCTTACAACAGTACTGTTTGAAGCTACTGCAGCGTCGATTAACGCTGTGCGCACTATGTCTACATTGTCAAGTGCTATGGGGTCGCACTCGTACATCTCTACTATTAGATGACGTCCTACTCCTCCTCCTCTCACCCCACGACTCTTGCTCACCATTTCCTTATCAAAGACTAGACGAGTTTTTCAATTTAAATAATTCCCCCTATCTTCCCTAGGAGAAAATAGTATTTTTCGAGCCATTTTACGCGACCAGGATTGCAATCTATCTCATTATGAGAAATAATTCTTGAAATATTTTCAACAATTTCATCAACGGTTTTTCCCGTAGTGTCAAGTTCACACACCTTATCTTCACCAAACCTCCTAACAGCCATTATCAAAACATAGTCGAGGATTTCTGCCTCAACATTTTCCTGAATTTTCGTCTCAGAATAGCCTCGGGCCCTAAGTCTTTCACGTAACAACAAGGGATCAACTCTCAGGACAATGACCTTGGATATCTTCTCAACTGGAATTGATTCAACGAGATGAGTATCTATAATTTCGTCACACTTAAGCAGCTTTCTCAGGTATTTCAGGGTTCTAGGGATATCAACCACGTAGGAGGCAGTTTGTTCGTCATAGCCCTGGTACAGGCTAGCCTGTTCAATTATTTTTCCGAGATTAAGGTATTCCTTGCCGAGTTTTTTGGCAAGTAGCTGTGCTACGGTTGTCTTACCAGTGCCAGGTGTCCCGGTAATTAAGATGCACACGGAACTCCCCTCGAGACTCAGCGAATGGGTCAGGCGCGAGCACATGCGAGTAGCTCATAGCCGTGGCATCATTCCAGCTGTGATTTGCGGTGCAATCATCATGGATACGAGGTTTGCCAGTAGGAGGAGAAAGGCGTGCAGGAAACCCGCGGAAACTCTCTCGGAGCCAATTTTGCCTGCGGCTAGACCCATCATATAACTGTTGATTATTACAGGCGGTAGAAACATGCCTACAAGCTGTTCTACTGATATGCTTTGACCGGCGAATTTCATCATGGAGCCCATAAAGCTAACCATTATGAGTACTACAATTGTGATTATCAAGGCTCCTACATACGGCATAAGCATTAGAGGCCTTAAAGCGGCCCTCTTTTCTTTTTCAACTTGCTCGAGGGTCTCGGCATAGCTTGCTAAGGCCTCAAGCGTTTGTGGGGTTCCTCCTCCTACCTCGATGCTCTCAACCAGAAGGAACATTGAGATTAACGCAAACCAATTTTTCATACCCTTTGAGAATCTCTGGAAGATTTTGCTCAGCGATACACCCCATCCCACTTGAGACGCGATGTCCTGCAGGTATGGTGTAAATCTGCCGTAGTCGCGGTCCTTAAGGTTAATTATACAACGCTCAGGCGCCATACCCGTTTTTCTAACTTCGACGAGGTCGCGGAGAAACCGCGTAAGCCCGTATTGTATACCACCGTACTTTAAAGTTGAGATATTATCCGCGATCATGGAAGGAATGAGTCCTATGCTTAGAGAGAGTATCATGCCAACTCCGCTCTCATATCCCTTCCCCATTCCAAACCCATTAGTGATTAGTTCGACTAGTGTGACGAAGGGACGGAAGGTGGATCGGAGAGCCGTTGAAAGGGGCGGCGGAACAATAAAAGGTAGTGTTGTGGCTATGAAGAGAAAGATTGTTAGCGGGATTCCGACTGCAAAGAAGATTATGTATGGCATGTTATCATAGACCGGATATTTCGGCTGCATTAGGTCTGCCAAGTATATGAAAAGCCCGGAGAGCATGGGCATTACTATATAGGATACTAATATGAATTGGAAGGAGCCTCCCTGCATTCCGAGTCCAGCCTGCGCTAAAGCCATGTTAACCACGTAGAGAACATATATAGTCATGGAAGTTAACAATACGATAGCCATGTAAGACTCCATAAGAGCACCTATCCTTTCCCCAACCATTTTTACTTGAGACACCCTTTCACGGAGCATGACTTCGGTTTGCCTTTGAAGATAGTGTATAACGTCGCCTCCCGCTCTCAATGTAGCTGCATAGCCGAGCATGAGTTGCTTGTAGCCGTTATGTGGAACCCTCTTAGCGCTTTCCTCTATAGCTGTAAGCGGGTCGATACCGAGTGATTTGACGCTTATGAAGAAGCGTGTAGCCTCTTTCTTGATTTCCTGGAAAAGAATCTTAGGAGCTTTCGCCAGTCTTTCGAAGCTCACATATGGTGATATTCCTCCAGTAGCCATGACAGTTATATACACTGAGAGATAGGGAATTTCAAGATCAAAACGTGAAGCCCTCGATGACACCTTCATCCTGGGATAGAAAAGGCTTAGAGCGAAAGTCGTGGATGCCAAGAGTACAGGAGCGAGTATTGAGAGAGAAACTATTTGTAGGAGTCCAGCTCCAAGGCGGCTCATGAGTAATACTAAGGGGGCATCAAATACGAAGCCTAGGACAAGCATAAGCAGTGAAATGAAGATACATCTGGCGGCGTAGGCGGGAGGATAAACCTTCATGTCTGCAGATGCTATATCGTTTTTGAGGGGCGGGTAAAGTCTGATTAGTGCCTCACCAGCCCAGCCGAACAGCGCATACGCTATGCCGTCAAAAGAGGACATGGCTTTCAATTTAAAATAAACTACTTAAAATTAAGTTTTTTCGCGCACCACCGCTTTCCCAGATTGTTCAGGGTTCGCGCGCTTATTGAAAGAGGACTCTTCTTTGAACGCGCGAAATATTAAATAACGGTTTTTCCATTTTTATAACAGTTGTTCGATGTCGAAGGTTAAGCCTAAGAAGTTGAAGAGTAGGGAGAAAAAGAAGGGGAAGGAAGAGGAAAAGGTTGAGGAGACCGTTGTATATTTTCCTGTTAGAGAGGACTACAAGGTTGTCGAGGAATACTGGGTTGTCGAGCCGTATGCGAAGGTTAAGATCGTGGAAATCCCTGAGGCTGGCAACCAGCGGGCGTACTTTGTCGAGGAGGTTCAGCTGACAGAGGAGGAGAGGAAGGCTGCGGAGAAACTCATCGATATTCTCAGCGTGGAACTCGAACCCCCCGTATCATTCGATGTGGATTTGAGGCAGCATGTGATAGAGGAGGCTAGGCGCTTAGCCGAGAAATACAAGAGGTCTCTGCACGGCATAAGTGAGGAAAGCTGGGGGAAGATAATCTACTATATTGAACGGGATCTAGTGGGTTACGGGCCCATTGAAGTGTTGATGAGAGACTTCAAGCTCGAGGACATCAGCTGTGACGGTGTAGATAGAGCTATTCACGTGTGGCACCGAGAACATGAAAGCATTCCTACAAACATAGTTTTTAGGAGCAGGGACTATTTGAGAGAATTTATAGTAAAGCTTGCACACATGTCCGGTAAGCACATCTCCGCTGCTTTCCCGATAGTTGACGCGATGCTCCCGGGTAGGCACAGGCTTGCTGCAACGTATGGTGAAGAAGTATCGCCTAGAGGAAGCACTTTTACAATTAGGAAGTTCCGTGAGAAACCGCTTTCAATAGTGGAAATGATAGAGGGAGGAAACCTCGATGATTGGACGGCGGCATACCTCTGGCTATTAATTGAGAACAGAATGACAGCAATGGTCATAGGAGCAACAGCCGCCGGAAAGACTACTCTTCTAAACGCAATTGCTAACTTCTTCAAGCCCGGCTTTAAGATAGTAACCATCGAGGAGACACCTGAGTTGAATCTTCCACACGAGAACTGGGTACAGCTGGTAAGCAGGGAAAGCTATGGTCTTGGCGAGAGTAAAGTAGGAGAGATAACGCTCTACGATCTTGTGAAGGTGTCGCTAAGGTACCGCCCTGACTATATCATTGTCGGAGAGGTTAGAGGCGAAGAAGCATTCGTATTATTCCAGGCTATGAGCACAGGTCACGGAGGGATGTCGACGATGCACGCTGATTCGCTTGACCGCGCGGTAAAGAGGCTTACGAGCCCGCCTATGAATGTGTCACCCGCATATATACCCTCGCTGAATATCGCGCTTCTAAGTGAGAGGACAGTGCTTCCCACAGGCGGCTTCGCCAGACGGGTTAAGCACGTATGGGAGGTTGAGGACTATGAGCGATACAGGGAAATCGTAAGGTGGGATCCTACCAAAGACGTCCACAAAGTATTAGCTGAGAGTTACCATATTAGACAGATAGCTGAGCGAACAGGTAAAACCGTTCAAGATTTGTATAAGGAGATCGAGCGGAGAAGAATAATATTAAAGTGGATGCAGGCTAAGGGAATCAAGGAGACCAAGGAGGTGTTTACAATTATCAATAAGTATTACATGTATCCTGATGATGTTTACGGAACAGCTTACGCGGACTTGAAAGAGATGAATGCGCTTCCACAGCCTGTAAAGATTACGCCGAAGGTTGAGGTTGAAGCAGCACCTACACCACGACCCATTGTGGCTAAGCCAGCCCTATCTCAGCCTGCCACAGTACCTCCACAGATAGTTTCTACCATAAAACCCCCAGAGGAAAATAATAGTCAAGCCACCGTCGAGCCGGTTCCAGCGATTTCTCCTGAGGGAATCAACATTCTTAAAGCTCTTTCAGTACTCGGGGGAGAGGGTGATCACACTTCTGTATTTTCGCTGACAGCTCTATCCAGGGAGCAATTCAGTAAGGCCATTGGCGAGCTTACTGGAAAGCGTCTAGTTATACCAACTCTAATCTATGTGGAGGGCAGACCTGCGGTTGGCTACCGGTTGACTAGTGAAGGAGAGTCAGTTGCTAAGAAACTAGGGAAATAATCACGTATGCTTCTCGCGCGCGATTAGGAAAAATTTTTTATTACGCTGCAATCATAAGTCGAGTATAAAATGGAAGATATAGTTTCATTTGTAACGGGAATTAGCGGCAGCGGGCGGCTTGTAAAGCTCCAGGAGGTTCAATCCCTAAACTCTTCTTTAGCTATCATCGACGTCGGATCGAAGATGTACAGGAAATCCGCTGACCTCGGCATTCAAATTCCAGATGGAAAAATCCTCGACATGGATCCATTAGCCCTAGATTATCTTAGAGCTGCCACCTTCGAGGATGTTCTGAGGGAGATTGAAGAGATAAGGAGAAGGGGAGGCGTTGCTGCCGTAAGCACTCATGTCTCTTTTCGCTGGAAAAAACACCTACTCAGCGCATTCAACTTCCACTATGTAAACAGCCTTAACCCCGACGTTTACATTAACATACTGGACAACGCGCACAACATTTATGTGAATCTCCAACACGAGAGAGCCTGGGCAGGCAGGCTTTCCTTGAAGGAGATTCTAATCTGGAGAGACGAGGAAGCCTTTATCACACGGATGCTTGCGGAGTACCAGAAGAAGCCTTTTTATCTTTTTCCAAGACGCGAAGATCCCGCCATGCTTGAGAGACTCCTATTTAAAGTTGAGAGAGCAAGAAAACGGGGTGAAAAACCCCTACCCAAAGCATACCTGAGTTATCCAATAACTCACGTAAAAGGGAACCCAGAGGTCATGAATGCTAAAGACGAGACAAAGCAAAAATTAAAAGATGCAGGCATCGTAGTCTTTGACCCCATCTCAATTGAGGACTCTATTCTAATCGACATGGTTCATGAAGCTCGCTCAGCCGGCAAAGATAAGGTAGAAGTAGACGTCGACGGTAAACACGGTGAAATCCAGGTTAATGAGATAATGGACGCTGTAGGAGACATCAAAGACCAGATTGTTGTCCGTGACTACCAACTGATAAACCAGAGTGATATGATCATCGTCTTCTATCCTACGAAAATGTTATCCCCAGGCGTTTTAAGCGAAATAAAGTACGGCTACACACACAACAAGGAAGTGTACGCTATATTTCCCTTTGAAGAGTCAAGCCCATTTTTCGAGTACTATACAACTAGACTATTCAAGGATATAGACAGCCTCCTGGAATATCTAAGAGAGGCCGAGAAAATATGAATGTCAGCCTTGATATTCGAGCCGCGGTTCTCCATGTAGAGGAAACGGCGCAGACCCCCGAAACAATAGAGAAGAAAATAGCCTCGTTCCTCGAGGGACTCGACCGTTTCACCCAGTCCATAGGGCTTAAAGTAATAAGCAAGAGAATAGTGGCTCCGCCTGTATTTCTCCATAAGCTTCCTGATGTGTTAGATCTTTTGCTTAACATGGCCGAAGCCCATCATATTAATTACCTGGGCATTCCACTACTAAACGTGGAGGCAAAAAGTATAGCTGAGTCCTTGGAAACATACCCAAAACTCTACTTATCGGTGGAGTACAACCCAAAGGAAATGCCAGAATACATAAAAACTCTTAGGCTAATTACTGAGAGCTCTCCACTGCAAGCTACGAAGTTTGCCGTGAGCTTCGGCCCCCAGCCGCAAACTCCATATTTTCCGGTGACACAGTCGGTTAAGGAGGGAGTAACGCTAAGTCTCTTATACACTCAAATGTTTGAGAACTATACTTCTCAGCAAATTCATAAAACAATAGGAGAAATTCAAGGAGTCGCCAGCCTTAGCTGGAGCAACTTTCTCGGCATTGACTTCTCGCTCTCCCCCTGGATGGACAATAGCGTCGCGAGGATAATCGAAAAACGATCAGGAGTAATGCTCACTCTACCAGGCACTGTCGCCGCAATCAGAGAGCTAAACCGTGAGATAGAAGAGCTTGCTAAAGTCTTCAAGAGCACAGGCTTCAACGAGGTTATGCTACCCATAGCAGAGGATAACAGACTGAAGGAGCTTGTCAAAAACGGGACATTAAAGTTAAGTCATCTCATAAATTACTCAACATATTGTGTAGCCGGGCTCGACATGGCTGTTATTCCCGATACCACAGAAGATAATATTTTAGCGGGAATTCTCAACGATCTGTGGCACATCTACCTTTTAAAGAGAAAAACGATAGGCATGCGGCTAATCCTAGCTCCAGAGGAAGAAGGCGGAGAAATCGACCTCGGAATATTTGGGAAGACGCCGGTTATTTCACCCCTATCATGAGCGTACACCTGTACTTGTTAAACACATAATAAGAGTAACCCTTATTGGCCTTCTAGTTCTGCTCTCAAGCGCTTTATCTTCTCTATTAGCTCTTAAAACTTTTCTCTGGATACTCCATGCCTGTGGAATGAGCCTTAACCTTAAGGTAAGCGCATGAAGCCTTTTACATCGAAACTAATTTATCTCCCCTAACAAACACACTATATGCACGCCGGGGTGGCCGAGCGGCCCAAGGCGACGGATTGCTAATCCGTTACCCGAAAGGGTACCCGGGTTCAAATCCCGGCCCCGGCGCCATTCTATCTTTTTATATCTCCATAAAGCATGGATGTTATGCGAGCGTCTTTCTCATGAGTTAAGCGAAGAGGTTTAGAAGTACTGCACCCGAGCCTTTTGAACCACCGTTGGAGACTGCAGCATATTGCTGCAGTTACCTCCGGGTTATGAGCCCGGCGGGATGCCTGGCTTCCCCACCCCGCTCCTGGTAGCGGGGGGTGGACTTTCAGGCCCGGGTGCAGCAAGTAGATATATAGCAAGCCTGATTTAAGCGTTACGCATCGGAATGTTGTTTGGTGCCCCCTCCCATCTGCCTCCTTTCGGAGGTGTTCCGGTCATAGAGGGCGCTTTTTAGTTTTGTTTTTCACTATTTGAATCTTTTGGAATCATAGATTAATATGGTTTCGTAGGAATGAAAAGTTTTAAACGGGGTAGACCTTTTTGTTCTGACAAGTATGAGTGACAAGAAGACGAAGTTGATTCTCTGGTTTGAAGAGCTTACTAAAGAGGATGTACCAATCGTCGGTGGTAAGAACGCAAACCTGGGCGAGATGCTTAGGGCTGGTATACCAGTTCCGCCTGGCTTTGCTGTCACCGCGTATGCATATAAGCGATTCATAGAGGAAACCGGGATTAGAGATAAAATCTATGAGATTCTCCGCAAGCATGTTCCTACAGGCGCCGGTAAGCCTGAGGACTACATGGAGGCTTCTCAGGAGATTAGGAAACTCATAGAAAGTGTTTCAATGCCTAGGGATATTGAGGAGGAGATTAAGAAGGCTTACCGCGAGCTTAGTAGGCGCGTGGGTAAGAATGAGGAATTTGTAGCTGTCCGCAGTAGTGCCACCGCCGAAGATCTTCCTGATGCTAGCTTTGCGGGGCAGCAGGAAACCTACCTGAACGTGAAAGGTGAGGCTGATGTTATCGAGAAGGTGAGGAAGTGTTGGTCCAGTCTCTTTACTCCGCGTGCTATCTTCTATAGGGAGAGCAAAGGGTTTGAGCATGAAAAGGTCTTGATTAGCGTAGCCGTCCAGAAAATGGTTAATTCTAGGAGCGCTGGCGTCATGTTTACTCTTCACCCCGTGACGGGGGATAGGGACAAGATTGTCATAGAGGGGCATTGGGGTCTCGGCGAGGCTGTGGTCAGTGGAAAGGTTACACCCGACGAATGGGTTGTGGACAAGAAGACTATGCAAATAATAGAGAGGAATATTGTTGAGAAGACTGTTGAGCTCATAAGAGACCCGAAGACGGGTAGGACAATAGAGCATGAGATAGAGCCTGAAAGGCGTACCAAACCCTCGCTTACCGACGAGGAGGTTCTCAGGCTTGCCGAATTAGCCATTAAGATCGAACAGCATTACGGTAGGCCTATGGATATTGAGTGGGCTGTTGATCGCGACCTCAAGTTCCCTGAAAGTGTTTTTATAGTCCAGGCTAGGCCTGAGACCGTTTGGAGTACTAGGAAAGAGGGAGGTGGTGAATCTGTGTCTGTAAAAAGCGTATCAGAGGCTAAAGCTGTTGTAAAGGGATTAGCAGCTAGTCCGGGCGTTGCATATGGAAGAGCTAAGATTTGCCTGTCGCTCGAGGACGCGAAGACCAAAATGCAGCAGGGGGACATTTTAGTGACGAAAATGACCGATCCGGACTGGGTTCCTTACATGAAGATGGCAGCAGCCATAGTGACTGACGAGGGTGGCATGACTGCCCATGCCGCCATTGTAAGCCGTGAGCTGGGCATACCGGCAATCGTTGGAACCAGGGAGGCGACGAAGGTCATGGTTGATGGCAAGGACTATACTGTAGATGCCAGGACAGGCGTGGTCTACGAGGGCAAGGTTGAGGAATTACTGGGTGGGAAGAAGGAGGAGAAGGCTGCCGCGGCCGCTCCGATAGAGATAATTTGGAAGCCTATTACCGGCACTAAAATCTATATGAACCTGGGAGTGCCCGAGAAAATAAAGGAGTATAAGGATCTTCCATTTGACGGCATCGGGCTTATGCGTGTTGAGTTTATCATGGCCAGCTATGTAGGGGAACACCCGCTTTACCTGCTTGAGAGCGGTAGGGGAGATGTACTTGTCAACAAGATGGCTGAGGGTATAGCACTCGTTGCGCGTGAAATCTACCCGCGCCCCGTCGTCGTACGTTTTTCTGATTTCAAGACAAATGAGTACAGGCAGCTTAAAGGCGGCGAGAAATACGAGCCACAAGAGGACAACCCAATGCTAGGTTGGAGGGGCGTTAGCAGGTACATTAGTCCTCAATACGAGAAGGCCTTCAGACTGGAGGTCAAGGCAATAAAGAAGGTAAGAGAGGAGATGGGTCTCGGCAACGTCTGGGTAATGGCGCCGTTTGTTAGGACGCTTTGGGAAGCTGAAAAGTTTATCAAACTACTGGCTGAAGAGGGGTTAGAGAGTAGCAAGGACTTTAAGATATGGGCAATGGCTGAGGTACCGAGCATTATATTTCTCGCTGAAGAGTTTGCACGCTACTTTGACGGGTACTCTATTGGAAGCAACGACCTGACACAGCTAACCCTTGGAACAGACAGGGACTCGGCTATACTGCCTAAGATTGACCCGAGATATTTCGATGAGAGAGACCCCGCGGTGCGCACCGCAATAGCCATGCTCATTGAAAAAGCCCACAACTCCCCATACGGCTACAGAACGGTATCAATCTGCGGACAGGCTCCGAGCGTTTATCCAGAGTTTTCGGAGTTCCTCGTAAGGCAAGGTATAGATAGTATCAGCGTTAACCCCGACGTAGTTGTTCGAACCAGGGAACTTGTCGCACAGATTGAACACAAAATACTCCTGGAAAAGGCGCTCGGAATCGAGAAGATTGAAGAGGACCTAGGCTGGCCTATGCGGCGTGAAAGAAGAGGACTCCCGAGAATTGCTAGGCGTGTAGACGAGATAGAATAAATCTAACAGCCAACTTTTTCTATAATACCACTCTAAAGGTAGCGTGGAGTTCCTATTATTTTTCCGTCTACTGTAGCGCATTTTCCTTCTACTAGCTTGAAGAAAGGTTCTCGTCTAGAATTAACTTCTCTGATAGCTTGCGAAAGCAGCTCGAGTTTCGTCTCTCTACTTGCAGCAGCGTTCCTTAAAATACCCTTTATATCTACTAGATTATCGTTCCTGTTTAAACATGGTTTTAGCTTCCCGTCGTGTGTCAGGCGGATTCTCGTACACTTGAGGCAGAATGAGGGGTTGCAGTAATTTGCAATAACCTCCACCCTTGTCCCATTGGATAGGAAAAATACTGGGCGATTGTGCAGGTCTCTATGCTCCACCTTCTCAGCTCTTTCAGCTAATATAGGCAGGACTTTCTCAACCGGGAAATACAGCTTGTCAAAATATTCTCTCCCAAGTCCCATCGGAATAAGTTCTATTAAGTTCAGGTTAAACTCCATTCTTGAAGCATAATCAAGCACCTTCGGTAGTTCGCCATAGTTCACTGAAGTCAATACGAAGTTTAGTTTGACGGGAAGACCATAGTCCTTAGCGGCTGCAAGCCCCTTAAGGACCTTTCCAAGTCCTTTCGCCGCAGTAACGGACAAGTATTTTTGCTGGTCAATGGCGTGTAAACTAACGTTTATCCTGTCCAGCCCCGCCTCAGTGAGCCTACCAGCATACTCGCTGAGAAAATACCCGTTGCTAGTCATGGATACTTCAACATCTCTACCGAGGTTTTTAATACGGGACACTATCTCGGCAATGTCTTGTCTGAGAAGGGGTTCTCCTCCTGTGAGTTTAAAAGAGTTTATACCTTGCGAGTAGGCTGCTTGTGAGACAATCTCTATATCATCAACGCTTAGAAAATCAGGTGTTAAATCTTCTCCTTCTCTATGGCAAAATACACAGTTATAGTTGCATTTCGCCGTTACAGATACTCTAAGGTTAGTCAGGGGACGGCCAAACCTGTCTACAAGCAAGCGAACACCATTTAAGCATGTTCTAGCAAAGGATATAAGCGTTATCTCCACGTAAAAATATCGCTCGTTGAATCACTTGTTTTAAATTCTACGGAAAAGCATTTTAATTATTGCTTAGGAGAGAATTTTTCTAATACGACAATTATATCACCATCCTTAAAAATACGGTTCTTCAAAGAACCTCCCGATGTATAATAGCGTTTTAAATGCACAGAATGAACATGCGGAAGACAATATCTTTAAGGTACATGTGAAGCCAGAGGCTCTACTTTCCACTATAAATCTTTCGAAAAGGTTCGGGGGAGTAGTGGCTCTAAACAAGGTAAATATTTACGTTTATCCTGAAACGTTGACTCTCCTTATCGGACCTAACGGCAGCGGAAAAACCACTTTGATTAATGTTATAGACGGCTTGTTACGGGCAGATGAGGGTCAAATATATTTTGCTGGAAGAGAGATCAGCAAGCTTCCGCCGCACGAAAGATTCCGTTTAGGCCTTGCAAGAACATTCCAGGTTCCGCAGTTGTTTAGCAGTCTCAGCGTGCTTGAGAACATACTAGTTCCTGAGAGGAGTTTTTATGAGGAGAGGGTATTAGAACTACTGTTAGGTAGCGCTTGGAAGGTAAAGGAAAAGGAGTACATTGAAAGGGCTTTTAACATTCTTCGTCTTCTAAATCTTGAACACATGTGGGATTCTCCTGCGTCACAGCTGAGCGGAGGGCAGATGAAACTGTTAGAATTAGCCCGAGTGCTTATGAGTGAACCGAAGCTAGTGATTCTCGACGAGCCCTTGGCCGGCGTGAACCCTACCTTAGCAAATGAAATAATGGGGTATTTGACAAGGCTTAGGGCGGAGCTGGGAGTATCGTTTCTTATAATAGAGCACAGACTTGACATTGCTCTCAAATTTGTAGACTATGTCTTTGCCATGCATCAAGGAGAGGTTATCGCGCAGGGGCTGCCGGACGAGGTTATAAAACACCCTGCTGTCGTGGAAGCCTATCTGGGTGGCTGAGTTGGTAGTGTTGAAGGCTGAGAGTCTCTCCGTTGGTTACGGTAACATGGAGATAGTGTCTAATGTGAGCTTAGATGTTGAAAAGGAGGAGCTTTTCGTCATAGTAGGTCCTAACGGTAGCGGAAAAAGCACGCTTCTAAAGGGGCTTTTTGGCCTCGCGAGAGTGTTCAGCGGCAGAGTGTTCCTAGGTGACCGGGAGATCACGCGTTTACCGCCCTATAAGCGTTCACTGCTAGGGTTAAGCTACCTACCACAGCTGGGCAACACATTCGAAAGTTTAACTGTTTTTGAAAACCTTGTTCTCGCGGGACACGATCTGCCTTCAGATGAGTTTCAGAGAAGACTGGAGAAGGTACTTGACATTTTTCCCGTTGTTAAAGGATTTATGAGTAGAAAGGTTAAAACTCTCAGCGGCGGTGAGAGACAGGCTCTAGCGTTAGCAATGAGTCTTCTCAGGAGCCCCTCCTTACTCATGATGGACGAGCCTACAGCAGCCTTATCACCTAAGCTTTCGGCTCAAGTGTTCCAACAGGTTCAAATGCTTCGGGACGAGTACGGTCTTTCAATACTACTAGTAGAGCAGAACGCTATGAAAGCACTGGAAATCGGGGATAAGGCTCTCCTACTCGTCTCAGGGACCCCCAGATTTTTGGGGTCTCCAGCTGAGCTACTAGGCAATAAGGAGCTTGCCAGGCTTTATCTCGGGGTGTAGGTTTATGCTTGAGGAGATATTTTTAAACGGATTAATTTACAGCAACCTGTTAGCCCTGCTATCCATAGGTCTAACTCTGACGATACTCACATCGAAGGTCTCCAGTTTTGCTCATGGTGATTTCGCCGTCATCGGAATCTATACAGCATATACTCTTAGTGTGATTACGCGACTTACACCTTATTTTGAAATCCCTGCGGCCTTCCTTGCCGGAGCCGGTATTGCGGCTCTGGTGTACCTAACGGTCTTTGACAAGCTAAGAAGCAAAACCAACTTGGTGACGCTGATGATTGTCTCCATGGCTGTGGATATAATTATTAGGGGGTCACTGCAGCTTTACGCGGATTTTATTCAAGCCTATCTGCAAGTTTTCGGAAGAGGTTTTATCTTCACCGACGTTTCACTCGATATAGCCGGGACAAGAATAAACGGGGTTTTCGTTTTTTCCATGTTAACAACAGTGATCCTCCTTGTTTCACTATACATACTACTCTTCAAGACTAAAATGGGCATTGCAATGAGAGCAGCAATCGAGAATCCCTCACTAGCTGAAACCCTAGGCATAAACGTGAAAAAAACCTTCACTGTAAGCTGGGCCCTAGCAGGCGGACTAGCAGCGGTCGCAGGGGTCTTCTTGCCATTTAGAATGCCAGTAACCCCTGACACGGGGTTCGCACTTTTACTATCCATATTCGCCGCCGCTACCGTGGGGGGTCTTACAAGCCTGTCAGGGAGTGTTCTCGGTGCATACATTATCGGTTTTTCGGAAACCCTTTTCACCTTCTGGCTTTCCAGCGTGGGGCTTAGCACCGCCTACCGGCCGGCGCTGTCTTTCGCAGCTATTATACTCACGCTTCTCACTACGCCAGAGGGAATTTCCTCGATATGGAACCCTAAGAGGTGATATCCATGGATATACTCTTATTCGCCATAAATCTCGGCGTTCTTTATAGCATATACTCTATTCTCGCCATCTCTGTTGAGCTCGAGTACGGAGAGCTTGGAATACCAAACTTCGCCAAGTCAGCGATATTCGCTAGTGGGGCGTTCTCCGTAGGCGCGCTAGCCACAAGACTGGGTGTTTGGCTAATAGGTATACCGTGGCAGGGTGAGTTCAGGAACACTAGCTGGATATACGCAACGACGGTTTCTGCGAAGATCGCGGAGAATCCACTTCTAGGCGTGATAATTTTTCTCATACCCCTTCTCGTTGCTCTACCCGTTGCAGCCCTACTTGGACTAGCTGCCTCTTACCCGGCTCTTAGGCTACGCGAGGACTACCTAGGCATAACCCTCATAGCCTTCAGCGAGCTTGTACGGGTATTTGCAAGAAACTATGAGCCTCTCCTAGGTGGTACCTTCGGCGCCGGCGTTCCGAATTTTCTCGCCTTTATGCCCGTAGAGCTTCGGAACATGGTTTTCTTACTAATATCCTTGGGTTTTCTATTTATGATCTGGGCGGCGTATTATAGGCTGACGACGTCGCCCTTTGGAAGAGTTATAAGGGCGATTCGTGATAATGAGGTAGCAGCCCAGAGCCTTGGTAGAGACATAGTCAAGATAAGGGCCATCGTCCTAGTCTTAGGTTCCATATTGGCGGCGATTGCAGGAGTCCTTTATGCCTTCTACGTCGGCTCCGTAAATCCAGATGACTTTACGGTTATGAAGACCTTTATCGTTGTCCTCATGGTCGTCGTGGGCGGTAAGGGTAATCCTTTTGGACCCCTAGTAGGCGCGGGGGTTTATATCATGATAGACAGGATGATTACGTTTGCGAAACAGATGGTGAGCCTACCTTTTGACATTAACTATTTTTCGTACATCGTTCTCGGGCTGCTACTAATAATAGTTATTATGCAACGTCCTAGCGGCATTGTCCCAGAAAAACCTCCAGTGACGGTTAAAAAAGCATAGCTTCTTTGTTTCGACAATCGTTGAATTCTTATTAGAAGGATGTTAATATAATACAAACTATGATTAGAATAAGGGTTTAAATAGAGAGGCATGTATAAAACGGTGGTAATATTTGCCCCGAAATCCGCTGGATACGTTGCTGAGACCCACCTCTGTCGCCGTGATTGGAGCCTCCCGTAGCCCCGAAAAAATAGGGTACCAGGTTGTAAGGAACCTTCTGGAGGCCGGTTTTCCACGGGAAAAAATTTACCCCGTTAACCCCAACGCAGATGAGATTCTAGGATTGAAGTGCTACCGATCGATCTCTGAGATTCCTTTTGTCGTCGACTTAGCCGTCATTGTTGTTCCCGCTCCCGTCGTTCCAGCTGTGCTAGAAGAGGCAGGACAAAAAGGAGTAAAAGCCGTAGCTGTTATCACAAGCGGCTTCAAGGAGATTGGAAATGTCGAGTTAGAGCGTAAGCTTGTTGAGATAGCACGTAAGTACGGGATAAGACTACTGGGTCCAAACATTGTAGGCATTTGTGATACAGTTAAAAACGTGAATGCAAGCTTCTGCCAGGGACTCCCCAAGCCCGGAGAAATTGCATTTATAACCCAGAGTGGGGCTCTCGGCATAGCCCTTGTCGGGTGGACAAAGCTTAAAGGGATAGGTTTATCCGACCTTGTAAGCCTAGGCAACAAGGCCGATATAAATGAGGTTGACCTGTTAGAGTTTTTTGGAGAAGACAGTCATACAAACGTGATAACTGCCTATCTCGAGGGCATTGAGGATGGGCGTCGTTTCATGGAGTCGGCGCGACGCGTGGCAAGGAAAAAACCGATAATTATACTTAAGGCGGGACGTGCCGCAAGAACCGCTGGCGCGATAAAGTCGCATACGGGTTCATTGGCGGGGAGTTTTGCGGCATACGAGGCTGCTTTCAAACAAAGCGGAGTTTTGCTGGCGGACAGTTTTATAGACCTCTTCGACTGGGCCATAGCACTGGCTAAGAGCCACCTACCGACAGGTCCTAATGTGGTTGTTCTCACAAACGGTGGGGGTGCAGGCATTATGGCTACAGACGCGGCTGAGAGGTGGGGCATCAAGCTAATGGATATCCCTGAGGATCTCGCGGGCAAGCTGAGGAGACATATGCCTCCGTTTGGAAGCGTTTATAACCCAATAGACTTGACAGGCATGGCTGATGCGGAGCAATATTTAGGCGCTATGAAGGACTTGCTGTTAGACTCTCGCGTAGACTCCATAGCCGTTCTATACTGTCACACTGCGATAACCAACCCGCAAGAGATAGCTGAGGCCATAATTCGATCAGTAAAAGAGACCGGCGTTAAAAAGACAATAATAGCCTCTTTCATAGGCGGGGAAGAAGTGAGTAGAGCCTGCACCATGCTAACAGAGAATAACATCCCATGTTATGAGTCACCAGAGAAGGCTGTTGCGGGGCTCGGCATTCTCTACAAATACGCGAGGATCCGCGAACAGCTGGAGAGGAAGACCTACATCAAGGTGGAAGCAAACCTTGAAAAAGCCAGGGAGATTGTTAATGGCGTCTTAAAGGAGGGGAGATATGTTCTTACGCCCGCTGAAGCCGCGAGACTTGTATCACTCTATAACATACCTGTTCTACAAAAGATTCTTGTGAAATCCCCAGAGGAGGCAGTAGCTACAGCTAAAACACTTGGCTACCCCCTCGTAATGGAGGTGGAATCTCCAGATATTCTACACAAAAGCGACATTGGTGGTATAGTACTAAACATAGATAGCGATGAGGCTGTAATAGAGGCTTACACCAGAATCATGGATAATGTTGCTAAGAAAGCTCCTGGAGCCAGAGTATACGGCGTTATCGTTAGAAAAATGGCTGAGAAGGGAAAAGAGGTTGTAATAGGAATGCACCGGGACCCTGTGTTCGGGCCGCTCATAATGGTCGGCAGTGGAGGCGTCCTCGTTGAACTCATGAAAGACGTCAGTTTTCGCGTTGCACCACTAGCCGTTGAGGATGCAAGCGAGATGCTCGAGGAAACAAAAATCTATACGGTGTTAAAGGGCTATCGCGGCGAAGCCCCATCCGACGTTGAAGCTGTAATCGATGCCCTGGTAAAGATTTCCCAACTAGCATTAGACATACCAGAGATAGAAGACATAGACATAAACCCATTTTTCGTCTACGAAAAGGGGCGAGGAGCGCTGGCAGTAGACGTAAAAGTCACACTTCTCAAAAAACAAAAAAATTAAGGACGAAATTATTCGCCTAAAACTTCCACGATTACCTTCCGGTTTTCCCGAGGGCCATCCATTTCTACAAAGAAGATGTCCTGCCAGGTTCCCCTTACCAGCTGTCCATTCATTATAGGAAGTACAAAGCTAGCACCTATGATTGTGCTCGCAACATGCGCGTGTGCGTTATCGTCTATTCTGTTGTGAAGCCAGGGTTTCTCAGGTGGAAAGAGGGTCTGAATATGCTCTAATATATCCTGTATCAAACCGCTCTCGTTTTCATTAGCTATAATGGCAGCTGTGGCGTGCGGCGCGGCGATCAGGCAGAGTCCGTTTGCGACGTTGCTTTCCCTAACGATTTTTTCTACCTGGCTCGTGATATTGATTAGCTGGAATTTTTCTTTTGTAGAGAAATTTAGCACTTTAGTTACGATTTTCACATGAGTTTAGAGCACACCCGCCTTTAATATTTGGCGCGTTAGCCCGAATAGACTCTTGTGTACGGCGCCTCTAAACCGAGCATCATTTCTTCTAGGTATTGTAAGCCTCCTATAGATACTTTTATTCCTTTTTCAGCGGCTGAGAACGCGCATTCAAGCTTGTGTCGTAGACCCCCAGTCACGTCCCATCCGCTTTCATCTACCTGAAACATGTTGCCTGGTCTTATCTCGGTTAACAGTTTAGCCTGAGGATTACCCGGTGGCTTGTCATATACTCCTCCAGAGCCCATTACGAATATGAGGGAGTCTGCTTGAAGGGTAATAGCTAGGTGGGCGGCCACGTCATCCCCAGATAGTATAGCTACTCCGCGCGCTGTGTCAATAACCGCGTCGCCGTATAGAACTGGCACCGTTAGCCTCTCTATAAGCATTTCCACAAGGCTTGTGTCTAGCGTCTTTATAACACCGTTTTCGGTCAAGGCAACAGCAGAGGTTTGGAGACCTACGGCGGGAACCCCAGCGCTTAAAAGCTTTTCAATCACCCTCAGATTGAGATAACTCATCCAAAACCGGGTTTCGGCGAACCCGAAAGCCTTCTCGAGTGATATGCCTCCAGAGGAGAGGTCATACTTAGCTGCTGTAGGGTGCCCAAAGGATCCTCCCCCATGAACAAGCACTAGTTTTACTCCTTTTTTTAAAGCACTTGATACTTTTTGAGATAAGAGATCGAGATTGTTTTCACGGAGTGTATAGGGCTTGCTTTTATCGGTTATTACAGACCCCCCGATTTTGACTACAGAGAACATGTAAGACGCCCGGGTTAGGGTGTTAGAACTCTCTTTTTTCGATGAAAATCGCTAGTTCTTTCAGCATCTCCCGGTACTTACTCTCCGGCAGTTTTTCAAGGGCTATAAGTGCACGACTAATATATTCTGAGCGTAACTCCTCAGCTTTTCTTAAGGCTTGTGTATTCTTGATCTCTCTTACCGTCTCTTCAACCTCGCTCCAGCTTACCTCGCTTTTAGAGAGAATTTTATAAAGCGTGCTGTTCTCGCCAAGTTCTTCAAGTGCGAGCAAGACAACTAGGTTTCCCAATTTATGTTCCTTAATATCTCCGCCGACCTTCTTACCAGTCTTTGTCTCTTCGCCGAAGATGTCTATAATATCGTCGCTAACTTGGAAAGCTAAGCCAATATTTTTCCCGTATGTCTTTAGAGCCTCAAGGTAGTTTTCGTCAACGTTTTCAACAGAGAGTCCGCCGAACAAACATGAGGTTTCTATGAGAACCCCAGTCTTCTTTTCAATCATTTCTAGATACTGGCCGACTGAAACCCTGCGGTACCTGTTTGCCACTATATAGGGCTCGTCGTCCCGTCCGCTTTGTTCAAACAAGATATCAAGGCGTTCACCGTCTGTTAGGAGTTTTATGGTGCGCGTCATTATCTCGTGGAACAACTTAGGGTCACGAGTATCTAGCAAAGCGTCCGAAATGCTCTCCCTGTAATGTACAGCCACTAAAATAGCAGTGCTTAAGCCGTACTTTTTCCAAACTGTTGGGAACCCTCTTCTAACCTCGCTGTGATCTATTATATCGTCTAGAATAAGAGAGTAGTTATGGGCCAGCTCGACAGCAGCGGCTGCCGGGTAGGCATCCTCCTCTTTACCTCCAAGAGCAAGGGCAGAAATAATCGTCAAGGCAGGCCTAACCCTTTTACCCCCGATTTTAATAGGGTATAATACAGCCTCTGAAAATGAAGGATTAGCGTTTTTCAATAGGTACTTCTCCATGACATGATCGATCTTTTTTCCATACTCAACAAGTATACTCACGGGATCGCTCATATGCGCCCGCTTCTCCCTTCCTCGTCAAACCCTTAAAGATTTTGGTTTCCGCGCACCTCCCTGGCACATTTGAGGCTTCATCCCCCGGAGCTCTGCAGTCATGCGTGTGACCGAAATTATTTTTTAGCCTTATGTTTACTCATATGCGTGGATTACACATGGATGTCTTTCTACTGGGACATTTAGTGGTGGACATAATAGTCCGAAAAGGGAACGTCAGGCGAAGTCTAGGAGGCACTGTAACGTACGGTGCCATGGCGGCGTTGAGGCACAGGGCTAGGACGCACATAGTCTCTAAGATAGGCCTGGATTTTCCAGACGAGTATTTCCTATTCTTAACTAGGAGCGGGGTGGACGTGTCCCACGTGAGTGTCTCGAAGGACCTGCCCACGACTAAATTCAAGCTTGTTTATGAAGATTCAGATAGAACGCTCTACCTTCTCTCGCGCTGTGAGGATATATTGTCCGGCGATATTCCAGGTGAGAAAATTAAGGGAGGCATTGTGATCATCGGCTCCCTGATAGGAGAGGTTTCTCCAGCCGTGATCCAAGAGGTCTCCGAGAAGGCCGCGCTGGTAGCAAGTGATCTACAGGGATATTTGAGGCGTGTGGGACCAGATAGAAAGGTATCGTTGGCTGTGACTCGTGAAGCCGCGCTTATCACTTCTATATCTGATATTGTTCACGCCGAGCTAGTAGAGGCACGAGTCCTCCTAGGAGATGCTCCTCCAGAGGTTCTTGCGAAGAAGCTTGTCCAGATGGGAGCGGGTATTGCTTTGGTAACGATGGGTGAGAAGGGTGCATATGTTGCCACGGCTGGGAAGACATACTACGTTCCAGCAGCGGAAGCCGCTCGAGTGGTGGATAGGACCGGGGCTGGCGATGTTTTCACAACGGTTTTTACTATAGAGTATCAGCGTTCAGGAGACATTAAGGAGGCTAGCAGTTACGCTGCAGCCGCGACGTCTTTTCTTGTGGAAAAACCTGGGATCGAAGGGTTGAGAAACAGGTGGGAGCTTCAAAACAGAGCAGAAAAGGTTCTGAACAACATCAAAGAAGTATAAATATATCCGAAAATATTTTTATTATCGCAGCTTAATTTTTTATCGTGACTCAAATAATAGAAGACGTGAACCTAAGGATAAGAGAAGCGTACGAGATTCTCATCCCCGTCGTTCACCATACTCCCTTAACCCCCTTCAAGACGCTTAGCGATATGACGGGCGGTGAGGTTCTCCTGAAGCTTGAGAACTTCCAGAAAACAGGCGCGTTTAAGGTTCGAGGAGCCTACTATAAGCTTAGCAAGCTTAAGACGCGAGAGAACATTTCACGTGTAGTAGCCGCAAGTTCAGGAAACCACGCCCAGGGTGTAGCCTACTCCGCGGCGCAGCTTGGAATAGAGGCGACCATATTTATGCCGCGCTATACGCCCTTCTACAAGGTCAATGCTACGAGAAGTTACAGTGCAAAAGTTGTACTCTACGGCGACACCTACGATGATGCGTATAGGAAGGCTATTGAGGTTTCAGAGAGTGAAAAAATTCCTTTTATCCACCCTTTCGAAGACCTTGACATAATCGCTGGACAGGGAACCATCGGACTCGAGATCTTTAAAGATGCACCTAACATCGACATCGTACTTGTTCCGGTGGGCGGAGGAGGTCTAATTTCAGGTATAGCTGTGGCTCTGAAAAAGCTAAACGAGAAAATTAAGGTGATAGGGGTGCAACCCTCTGGAGCCCCAGCCATGTACCTTTCATACAAACAGGGACGAGTGACTGAGACACACGACGTTTACAGCATCGCGGATGGAGTCATAGTGAAGAAGCCTGGCGAGCTCACGCTCAAAATAATGAGCGAGGTGGTTGATGACATGGTTCTAGTGGATGATAGGGATATTGCTAGGGCTGTCTTCCTACTCTTGGAAAGAGCAAAAACCGTGGCGGAGCCTGCCGGGGCTCTCTCAGTGGCGGCTCTCTTATCAGGCAATGTTAACGTGAAGGGCAAGAGGACTGTTGCCGTCGTGTCAGGCGGCAATGTTGAGCCCTCGTTGCTTGCTAGGATAATAAACCAAACGTTATTCATCGAAGGAAGACAGGTGAAGATCAAGGGGCAGCTCCCAGACAGGCCAGGCCAGCTAAAGAAAGTTATCGATGTGGTTGCCGAGCTAGGCTTAAACATAATATCCATTGAGCATGAGAGAATAAACCCGCTTGTAGCGCCTGGGCTTGCGGAGGTGATAATCGGCTTGGAAGTTCCAAACCGTGATACTATAAACTTGCTCACACAAAGGTTAAAAGAGCTGGGGCTTGATTTTAAAGTGATATAGCATGAAAAGGATAGTTTTTACGGAAAAAGCCCCGAGACCAATAGGTCCCTATAGCCAAGCCGTAGAGGCTGGCGGTTTATTGTTCGTAGCAGGTCAGATTCCAATAAATCCTGAGACTGGAGAGCTCGTCCAGGGCAGTATAAGGGAACAAACAAAACAGGTGTTAGAAAATATTAAAGCCATTATTGAAGCGGCTGGCCTCAGTTTAAGGCATGTAGTCTACACGACCGTTTACCTAAAAGATCTAAAGATGTTCAACGAGTTCAACGAGGTTTATTCAACCTATTTTCCCGAAGATCCTCCAGCAAGAGTCACCGTGCAAGTAGCCGACCTCCCACGAGGGGCTTTAATAGAAATTTCCGTTATCGCAGCCCATGGCTGACCCCCTCTCTGCGCGCGAAAAATGAGAGTATATAATGCGGGGGCCGGGATTCGAACCCGGGCAGGCCGACGCCAGCGGAGCCTGAGTCTGGGCTTCCTCTAAGGAACCGCCCCCTTTGACCTAGCTCGGGCACCCCCGCGCTGATGTAAAAGTGTGGGAACCCTTATAAAATATTTTTCTGGTCGCACACGCGAAGAAAAACATATAAATTGTTTTTTCTTTTACCCTGAGAGGGTTGGAATGGTAAAGGTATTCCAAGTTGAAGAGATAGTGGAGGTTCCTAAGGACGTAAAAATACGCGTTGACGGGAAAAAGGTTGTCGTAGAGGGTCCCCTAGGCAAAGTGGAGAGAGACTTCAGTTTTGCGAAAAAGATCGATATTATGCATGAAGACAGCCAGGTGAGAGTTGTAGCTTATCTAGCTAACAAGCGAGAATATTCGCTTGTGAAGACCATTGCGTCACACATTACCAACATGATAACGGGGGTAACGAAGGGGTTCCGGTATAAGATGAAGATTGTATACGCACACTTTCCTATGAATATCAAGATCGACAAAAACAAGGTTGTTATCGAAAACTTCCTTGGAGAAAGGGGCAAGAGATATGCAGATATTCTCCCAGGTGTTAAAGTCAGAGTTGAGAAGGAGGACGTGATCATCGAGGGTGTAGACAAGGAGGCTGTAGGTCAGACAGCGGCAAATATCCACCTAGCCACACAGCTAAGAGGCGACAACAGGCCGAGCCCTCATGGACGAGAAGGCACTGGTCCTGGGGTTCTCGACGGAATATACCTATATGCTATCGAGCATTTGAAGGCTTAAGGCATGGATGTTCATATAGGGATTGACGATACAGATTCTCCTAGAGGGTTCTGCACAACATATCTTGGTTTTCTGCTCTCTTTGGAGTTCAAGGCGCGCGGGTTTAGTTTTCTCGATTTGCCGTATCTCGTCAGGCTAAACCCGAATGTGCCATTTAAGACAAGGGGTAATGCAGCGGTTTCTATTCATCTTAGTGTTCCAGAGGACAAGCTGGAAGAGATTAAGAGTGTAGTTGTGGAAACCCTGTTGAAGAATGTGGAGGATCATGGGAAGGTGTCGCCGGGGTTCGCCATAGCGACTGGTAAAATACATGAGAATCTACATGAATTATATCTGAGAGCGCTGCGCGAGTATGTGCCGCAGAGCTACGTTATGGAAAAAGTTAAGGAAGGGTTTTTCGGAAAGGTGGAGGTCGGCGGCTTGAGAAGTCAGAGAGGGGTTGTGGGCGCGCTTGCCGCCCTGGGTGCATATCCTCTAGAACAGTATACATATGAATTACTTGTATACCGGAACCCTGCCGTCCGAGGTGAGAAGAGGGGGATCGAGGAGTCCCTGTTGCTTGGAATAGACAGAAAGTATAGACCAGTGGTTTTCGGCACGTATGATTACGCTGAGAGGCGGGCACCGGCAGTTCCACGGGGTCCGGATCCCGTATTACTCGGCCTCCGAGCGTTAAACGCTGACATGCTTGTTGAATTGTTTAGCCTGCACCTGGAGGGCCTGGTAAGAAGTGTAGAATCTGTGGGATACATCATCTATAAGACTAACCAGGCTACTGATGCGCATCTAGGTTTAAAGAAGCCCATACATCGTATAAGACCCTATGACTCGGTGGTTATCGAAGGCCATGTGAGTGGCAAGCCCGAAGTTTTGACGGGAGGACATGTAAAGATAAAAGTTTGCGAAGAAGAAGAGTGTGTGGACGTCATGTTCTATCGTGAAACTGGACGGTTGAATAGAGTTGCAAGGCTTTTAAAACCAGGTGACAAGGTTCAAATTGGAGGGGGGGTTCTGCCGAGAAAAACAAAGACCCTGAACGCAGAGGTTATAAGAGTGGTACACCTCGAGGACGTAGTTATCTGTACAAACCCTGTATGCCCAAAATGCGGGGCCAGGATGAAATCAGCGGGGTCGGGTAAAGGGTATAAATGTCCAAAGTGCGGTTATCACAGCAAGATGCTTTCAAAGGTCTGCGTGAAGATGCCTCGGATACTCGAACCCGGATTGTATGTTTCTAGTGTGCGAGCATACCGTCACCTTACCAAACCCAAGGAAATATACGGTTTATCATCTACCCCCTCTCAGACCCTGGCGAGGGAGGGTAATTTTGTGGGGCTAGTTTTGTCGAAGGGCGCGCAGGTGGAGCGAAGCTGAGACCGCACGCGCGTCAGCATACTTGTCTTTTTCAGAGCCTCGGGTGAGAAATCAATACAATTAAGAATAAAGAAAACTCAGGCTTTAAAATTCTCTAAGGCCCGAGAAAGTCCTCTAGGCGTGGCAGCTTCTTGGGTAGTCCTTTGCGCTCCCGTATCGCAAGTGCTATTTCTTCAAGCTGTGAGGAGGGAACAGGAGCCCACCTGTAGAACTCATAGGCGAAGAATGCACGACCCTGCGTTGCTTCTCGCAGCTCATCCGCGATGTTAAAGCTTTCTGCCACTGGTAGTTCCGCCAGTACGCGCATAACCATTCCTTTTTCCTCCATTCCTAGTATCTTACCTCTATGCCTGTTAAGCACGTTTAACACGCCGCTTACCTGCGCTGTCGGGACCTTTACATCCACCTTGAGTATCGGCTCTAGAAGAGTAGGCTTAGCTGACAATAGAGTTGCCATGATGCTGTTCTTCGTGGCAGGCATTATCTGAGCTGGGCCTCGGTGGGCGGGGTCTTCATGGAGGACTGCGTCCACTAAAACCACTTTCACACCTCTAACCGGCTCTTGTGCAAGGGGTCCCGCCTCCATCGTCCAGCGGAATCCCTGTATTATCGTGTCTTTAACCTCCCTAAGGTACTGTAGACCTGTTGTTCTGTTTACTATAATGTTGAGGTTCTCGTCTATATCCCAGATGTTACGTGCCTCATCAGTGTCCCAGCCTGCATACTCTCTTAGAATCTGAGCCCGCTCGCGCCAGTCTTGATCGGCAAATACCTTACCTTCCTGGAGTAACTTTATAGTCTCTTCATTGAGTGGCTCAGCAAAGAAGTAGAGCTTGTTGTGTTTGTTCGGGGACTTGCCCTCGAATACTTGGCCTTTTTCACGAATTGTCTCTCGGTATCTGACAATGGGTGGGGAGGTTACTATTTCTATGCCCGTTCTCTGTTTCAATTCCCACAGCGTGATTTCAAGGTGGAGTGTTCCAACACCACTCAAAAGGTATTCCCCTGTTTCCTGGTTAATATAGACCTTGAGCGTCGGGTCTTCTATGGCGAGCTTTCGCAGTATGTCGACAAGCTTAGGCAGGTCACTGCTCTTCTTAGGCTCAAGAGCAATTGTCACAACGGGCTCCGCTACATATGTTAGATGCTCAAAGGGAGTCATTGTCTCTTTAAACTTTACATCTATGACGGTTTCACCAGCACGGGCTTTTTCCAGACCTAGCATAGCTACAATGTTCCCAGCCGATATCTGCTCCGTCTTTTCCCTATAGGGTCCCATGTAAAGCCCTACCTGGAGCACTCGAGACGTATCCTTAGCGTTCAGCAAGTAGACTTCCTGGCCTTCCGTGACAGTTCCACTGAAGACCCTTCCCGTGGCGACATGCCCGGCATGGGGGTCGATCGTTATCTTACTAACAGCTACAACGGTAGGTCCATCTGGGTCGCATTCAAGCATGGCTTTTCCAATCTCACTGTTGAGATCTCCATGCCAGAGCTTAGGCACCCTGTAACGCTGTGCTTCTCGCGGGTTCGGGATGTGTTCTACAACCATATCCAGTAAGGCCACGTAGAGTGGAAAATCCTGAGCGAGCTGTTCCTTGTTGTCGTGCAGGTAGGCGTCTACAATATAGTCGAACTTAACGCCCTTCTGCGCCGCTAGGGGAACCGTTAACCCCCACTTGTGAAGCGCGCTGCCGAAGGCGACTTGGCCTTTCGCAAAGTCGACCTTCCACTTATCCTTAAACTCCTTGTCCGCGTAGAGGTCTATAAGCGCGTTAAACTCTTTCACTATCTCGATAAACCGCTGCTGAATCTCTTTCTGCTCTAGACGTAGCTCTTTGATTAGCCTGTCAACCTTGTTGATGTATAGGAGTGGCCTGACGTACTCCTGGAGAGCCTGCCTTACAACAGTCTCTGTCTGCGTCATAACTCCTTCTACAGCGTCTACGACTACTATACCGCCGTCCATCATCCTTAGACTTCTCGTAACATGCCCTGTGAAGTCAACGTGTCCTGGCGTGTCGACTAGGTTGATTACGTATGGTTTACCCTGCCACTCGTGGTAGAGTGAAACGTTAGCAGCCTTGACTGTCATCTGTCTCAGCTGTTCGATTTCCACGTAGTCTAGCGCAAGTGCCTGTCCAGCAACCTTAGGGCTTAAAATTCCAGCCCCCATTAACAACGAGTCAGATGTCGTGGTCTTCCCGTGGTCGACATGTGCTAAAGTACCTATGTTTCTAACCTGCTCTACGTTGCGCATTATCTTTACTATATCAGAGACCTGTTTGTAGCGAACCATTCCTTTACACCTATAGTCGCATACGAAAAACGTTAAACCTTTTATAAAATCTTCGGAGTTATAGCCGTTCCACGGGCGAATAAAAACCAGTAATATGATTCGCGCGCGGAATTAGAGGTGCTTGTCGGCTATTTCCCTAAACCGCTGCGAATATTTACGAAGGTCGTTTTCAAGAGACTCAGCCTTTTCCTTGTAGCTTTTCTTGTCCAGCTTGCCCACCCTGTAGTCGCGCTCTAGCTTTTCGATTTCTCTTAGGGTTTGCTGAATGTTGTTCTTGAGGCTTGAAAGCTCGTTTGCTATAGCGCGACCAGCGTCTCCTAGCTGTCCTAGTATCTTTGCAGTCTCTGTCTCGATAATATTATCCCTCTTCTCGTATTCTCTGATCACGGCAGTTATCTTGGCGGTGCCCGCCTTTCTCTCTCGAAGGCTTTTCAGGTTTTCAAGCATTGAGAGTAGGAGCTCTTCCCTGCGCACCAAGTTCCTATAGATGGTTTCCGACGTCTCTGCAGCCAGACGTGTTTTCTCCAATGCTTTTTCCTTGGCGCGCATAGTCTCTGAGCGTCGTAGCCTTATCACTGAGAATATCCCGGCAGCTAGTAGACCGAGAATAATCACCCCTAATGCTAGTATTGAAGTCAAGCTCAAGGTAGAGGTTGGAACTATACTTACATTCGAGACGGAGACCATCGGATATATCTCCGCTTGGAGCAGGGGGCCGACAGGTTTAAGCACATAGCAGTGGAGGCTTCCTTGAAGAGTCTCTTCTAGCAGGAGATTTTGAGGAACTGTTAGGGAGCCGTGGACGCAAAGCCTAATACTGTATTTTTCGATTGTGGGGCCTAGTCCTAGATACGCGTCTATCAGGTTCGTATAATTCCTGTGATATTGTAGGGTAAGGATGGTCTTCTGACCTGTCAGCTGCACGGAGGACATAAGATTGATTAAGACTAAGGTGGAGTTGGACGAGTTATAGATGTGCCAGTAGTTTTTAGGATAGGGCCCCAGCAAGCCCTCAGCGCCATCGAAAACATAGCTTTTCGGCAAGTTTATTGATAGAGTTGTTATTGGGAAGTTCGAAAGCGCAAGTATCTCAACGGCGTCCTCATATACAATCTTGTCTTTTTCAATGAATATTGTCCTGTTCAGGCTTGATACTTTTCCAACCGGGATCTGAGCGACGGATGCATTGCCGTTAATAATGTCAAACACACCGGGCGCTACGGTGATATTATAGTTAACTTGGGAGCCCTGAACCTTCCCTAGGGTGGAGTTTAAGGTAAAACCAGTCGTAAATGTAGCTGATCCTGTGACATTTGTAGTGAATCCAAGCGGGCTAAGCGGTACAGGGAGTTTCAGAAAGACACTACTTGCGGTAGTGTTGATCGCGTCGAACACAAAGGTGAAGTTGATTTTTCTTGACGGAGCATTGAAACTAAAGCTTATAATGTTGTTTATCTTGTTCGCCATAACAACCTTCTGGTCCTCGCCTCTCGCAAACGCCAAGACAAGCTTATCGGTAAATCCTGTGAGATTAAAGGAGATTGACGAGACCCCACTCGGCAGCTCTAAGTGGTAGAAAACTAGTCCGTAGCCGTACTCAATTCTACTCGTTACACT
Source organism: Infirmifilum sp. (assembly GCA_041287245.1). GTDB lineage: Archaea > Thermoproteota > Thermoprotei > Thermofilales > Thermofilaceae > Thermofilum. Next base: position 165,271 of record JBEULP010000003.1, read on the forward strand.
AGCCTTTGCTGGAACGGAAGGCTGCGAAGCTGCCAAGGAAAGTTCAATGAATAATAGGGCTAGAATTGCTCCCATGAGACAACTTAAGGCTTTTCGCTTCATCTTAATCCCCTAGCTTAAACCGGCTCGATTATAATTATTTTCCGTAAAACACCAGGGTTAAAAAAGCTTGGTTTGGTTGTTTTTTAGGGGTAGCTGTGAGGATATTCATTGAAACTTTCGGCTGCTGGCTGAACAAGGGAGAGAGTAATATAATGAGAACTCTCTTACGCGAAGCTGGGCACGAGATAGTGGATTCTCCTGAAAAAGCGGACGTTGCCGTCATAAACACGTGCGCCGTCAGAGGCGACACTGAGACGAAGATCTTCCGAGAGCTCAAAAATCTAAACAACCTAAGAACCAACGCTGGGTTTAGAGTTGTAGTCACAGGGTGCCTGGTAAACGTGAGGCCTAAGTCCATTCTAGAGATTATTCCTGATGCTAGTCTCGTCGAGCCTGACTCTCTTGAGAAAATTGTAGAGGTGGTGGAGAGTCCTGTTCAAAAATTCCTGCTGCGACGGTACTCCGGCGATAGGACTGTTTTGCCAGAGTTTGAAGGAGGGGTCACATACATTCTACCAATACAATCGGGATGTCTAGGTGCCTGCTCGTTCTGCATAGAGTGGGTTACGCGTGGACTCGGCGTGAAGAGCTATCCCGTCGAGCAGATTGTTAAGGCGGTTGAGAAAGCTGTGAAGAAGGGGGCTAAGGAGATATATCTTGTCGGACAAGATCTTGCGACATACGGCTATGACCTAGGAATTAATCTTGCGGCGCTTATTGAGAGAATTCTCGTAGAGGTAGACGGAGAGTATCGCTTGAGGCTAGGTATGATGGAGCCCATGCTGCTCTCGACGCAGATAGAAAGACTGATTAGCTTCATGAAAGACGAAAGGATTTACAGGTACTTCCACGTACCCGTCCAATCAGGCGATGACCGCGTTTTGAAGGCTATGAACCGTAAGTATACTGTTGCTGAATACCGAGAGCTCGTAGGGAAAATACGTTCTACAGGGATCCCTTCAAGCGTTGTGACCGACCTTATTGTAGGCTTTCCAGGGGAGGACGAGGAGGCCTTTAAGAGCTCTCTCAAGCTGATAGAGGACCTTATGTTCGACAAGGTTCATGTTGCTAGATACACTCTCCGACCTTTCACGAAAGGCTATACCATGAAAGGTCTACCGGAACCCGTGAAAAAACTAAGGAGCAAGATAGCCACGGAGATCTCCTTGAAGGTTGCTTACGAAGTCAACAAGAAATACATCGGTAAAACAACAAAGGTTTTAGTAAACACGACTTCTCCCAGAGGCGACTTCATGGGCCGTACGCCAGAATACAAGCCAGTAGTATTCAAAGGCTATGAGCTCACCCCCGGTACGTTTGTAAAAGCGAGGATAACGGAGGCGTCTTCACTAAACCTGATAGGGGAGGTTCTCGACTAGAGGTTCCAGCTTTCAAGGTATCTTCTCTGCTCCTCTGTAAGCGTTTCGATGCTAACCCCTAACGCTCTAAGCTTGAGCAGTGCTATTTGGTTGTCAATGCTGCGCGGGAGCCTGTAGATTTTCCTCCTAAGCTTGCCGCCCTTCCTCCAAAGGGCTTCAACCGCTAAAGCCTGGTTTCCAAAGGAGAGATCCATGACCTCGCTTGGGTGCCCCTCAGCTGCAGCCAGGTTTACAAGCCTTCCCTCTGCGATGAGATAAACTCTTCTACCGTTGGGAAGAATATACTCCTTTACGTTCTCGTTAATGCTTCGCGACCCCGTTGCTATTTTTTCAAGGTCGCGCACCGAAATCTCAACGTTAAAGTGCCCCGCGTTCGCAAGTATAGCGCCATCCTTCATCTTGAGGAAGTGTTCGGCGCGTATCACGTCGGTATTTCCCGTAGCAGTTATAAAGACATCACCAGTCTCGGCAGCCGAAGCCATGTCTGTGACGTAAAAGCCCTCATAATACGCCTCGAGGGCGCGGACAGGGTCTACCTCAACCACTGCAACACGGGCACCCATCCCGCGTGCTCGCCACGCCACACCCCGTCCAACCCAACCGTAACCTGCTACAACGACATTTTTCCCAGCTAGTAAGATGTTTGTTGCCCGGAGAATGCCATCTATCGATGACTGCCCCGTGCCGAACCTATTATCAAACATGAACTTCGTGAGTGAATCGTTTACCGCGATCACGGGATAAAGGAGCCTATCCTGCTTTTGGAGAGCCCTTAACCTTATAACACCCGTCGTCGTCTCCTCAGTCCCACCCCTAATCCTTTTAACGGCCTCTGGGTCGATAACTCTAGACCCAAGCTCGTAGTCTAAGCCAGACTTCTCGCCTAGGGCTATCTTATGAAGCATCACAGTTAAATCAGCGCCATCGTCCATGGTTATATCGGGTTGAATCGAGGCAGCCGAGGCTATAGCGGAGAAGTACTCTTCCTCGCTCATACCTCTCCAAGCATAAACGTGAATGCCCTCCCGTGCAAGATACGCTGCAACATGATCCTGCGTAGACAACGGGTTCGAGGCAGCGAGGGCGACCGTTGCTCCGCCGTCACGCAACGTAAGCATCAACACAGCAGTCTCCTTCGTAACATGCATACAGGCAGCTATCCTTACGCCCGTTAACGGCTGCTCCTTTAAAAAGCGCTCACGTATGAGTCCCAATACAGGCATGTGGCGTTGAGCCCACTCTACTGAGTTTTTCCCCTTCTCATACAAAGAGATATCCTTTACCTTATAATCGTCTGGCAAGCGCGACACCAGTCTACGTTTAGCATACCTGCTTAACTACTTTTCCCATAAAAAACTGTGAGAAAAATCACAAGAGAGCCTCATCAAGATAATTTGCGCACTGACACGAGCGTTTTTCTGGAATTCTGGGGATAAGAGCGGTTAAAAGCCTTCTAACCTTATCCGTATTTTCAGCCATTACCCGCGTAACCTCTTGGGCGGTGACAGGCTTCTCAGCCCACACATCGTAATCTGTTACCATAGCTATGTTTAGGAAGCACATCCTAGCCTCGCGCGCCAGGTTGACCTCTGGCACTAACGTCATGCCCACGACATCGGCGCCGAACTGCCTCCAAAGCCGAGACTCCGCCCTTGTGGAGAATCGCGGCCCCTCGATGCATATATAGGTTCCCCTCTCATGCATCTGGATGCCGAGTTCCCGCGCTGCTGCGATGCAGTGGTGGCTAAGCTCGGGACAAAACGGGTCAGCCATCGAGACATGCGCCACTGTAGGTCCATCGTAGAACGTGTATTCGCGGTTCTTAGTCATATCGATAAACTGGTCCGTGCATACGAAGTCCCCCGGTTTATAGTCTTCTCGAAGGCTTCCAACAGCTGAAACAGAGATCAGCCGCTCCACGCCCAGTTCCTTAAAAGCCCAGATATTAGCACGATAGTTTATCTTGTGAGGTGGAATTGAATGCTTTCTCCCATGACGAGGGAGAAAAGCCACGGTAACCCCTTTTATCTCGCCTATCATGATGTCGCTGCTAGGGGCTCCGAACGGCGTATAAACCTTGATTTCACGGACGTTTTCGAGAAAATCTGGAGAGTATAACCCGGAGCCGCCTATTATTCCAATCCTAACTTTTGGAGGTGTTTTCTGCATTGATAAATAAATGGATCCTTGGATGTATAAATTTTCTGTGCGTGTGAATTTACATGTTCAGTATAAATTCATCGCTGTATACGGCTTGAAAACCAAGCTCTCCCGAAACATAAGCAGCAAAATCTTTACGGAAGCCACAAACTGGTACTACTACCTGGGGGTTGCTCTCCCTAACGTAGTCGACTAGTTGCTTGAAATCGCCGTGGCTGCTTAAAGGCAAACCGCCCCTTGTTGCCCAGCCTGTAAGTGATATGGTTCGGATTTTTCTCGGGAACTTGCGTGAGAGCCTGGCAACGAGTGGCGCGCCGGGGGTAGGCGTATCGCTAATCGCGTACCTCCCTAGAAATTCGCCGAATTCTTCGAAAACTTGATTATAAATGGCTATCTCGGGCTCGACGAGAACGGGAAGCCTGGTCGCCATGCTTATCAGTGCTGTGACTTCTTGTGCAACTCCCAGTTTCCTAGCTTTAAGAACAACTTCTCCGTCGTCCTCCTTGATTAGGGAGAGCAGTTTAGAGTAGAGTTCCTTCCTGGAAGGAAAAACATATATGGGGAGACCGTAGGTTGCGTCGATAAAAAGGATATCTCCCTTCACCGGCTTGCCTGGCTCGAGAATAACCCTTTTCTCCATGTTAAAGTCGCCAGTGTAGACAACCCGTATCCCGGCTATCTCGAGTCTGAACTGTAGGCTTCCAAGGATGTGTCCCGCATGAAAAGCTTCAACCCTTATACCGTTAAACTCCGCGGTTTCACCCGGGTTTATTTCACGGACGTTCCTCAATGTGCCGTGGGGGTCAATGATCCTTTTAGAGGCCGTGCTCATCAATATAGGGGTCGTCTGGGAGACTTTTCTAAGGAGACTTGGCGAGTAGTGGTCTCGATGCGCATGCGAGACTAGGATCAAGTCTGGCTTTTTCCCCTTCAGCGTGAGCGGGTCGAATGCTACTCGTGTGGAACTCGTTTCGAGAAAAACGCCCTTGTTCACTTGAACGGAGACTTTTCGCATAGATTATTCAGACCTAGCTAGAGTACGAGGATTTTTTCTCCTATGATTCTCACTTTGCCGAGGCTTGCAAGCCGGTTGATTGCTATCTTGTAGTAACGTTCTCCAACGTCTATGCCGTACCACTCCTTAAACTCGGCGACGAGGTCGCTGTAGGTCCACTCTTTCTTTCCGCTCTTGCTATGCTCGTTGAGTATCTTCTCGAAGAAGTTGGTGGTATCTTCAGCCCGTGTCCATGGGTACTGGTACCACACCCACTCTTTGACCTCGTCTACATAGTATTCCGGTTTAATCTTAGCCACGCTGCTGATCCATTGCATAACCGCAACCCGTATCTCAGCAGGCGAATAGTGCTTCTCGATGTACTCCTTCGCAGTGATAATCGAGTCGCCAGTATCGCATATATCATCGACTAGGAGAACTTTCTTATTCTTCAGCTCCGCCTGGAACCCATACTTTACGTGAGCGACAGCCGTTATTTCGGCTGCGCGTCCCCAGTGGAGCACCTGGATGCTTACTAGATCGTTAATGTCGAGGAAGTCGCAGAGAAGCCTAGCGGGGACGTATCCTCCGCGCGCGATGGAGACGACGATGTCGGGCTTCCAACCGCTTTTCTCAATTATGTTCGAGAGGTTATAGGTCCAGTCTACGATTTCATCCCATGATACAAGCTTCGTGTTAATCTTGGGCACAATTAGTTTTTATTAGCATGCGCGATAAAAATTCTTTGTGTCTAGTGGAATTATGGAAGCAGGGGGCAATAAGGTAAAGGCAGTCTTACTAGGTAAAAACATAGTTGTGCTCGACCGTGAAAAAGCCAATTCCCTCTATTTTCGAAGCGGTTTTTACGGACGTTTCTTCACAGTACCTAAGCCGAAGACCCCTGATGTTAGGAAAGAGCTAGAGCTCTCCTTTTTTGACGCCCTTTACCTACTGGAGAAGGGGTATCTTGAGTTATACGATGAAAACCTTGAAACCGTAACTCCCCAGGAGTTCAGGGAGGTCGCCAGGAGATTTTATGAGAATTTTGATGATGCCTATGCGGTTTACAAGGATCTGCGCGATAGAGGCTACATTGTTAAATCAGGGATGAAGTTTGGCTCCACATTCGCCGTCTACAAGGTGGGGCCCGGCTTCGACCACGCACCGTTCCTTGTCCACGTCTTAAACTATGACAGCAAACTAGACCCTCTTGAAATAATCAGGGCTGGGAGGCTGTCGCACTCGGTTAGGAAGAAGTTCCTCCTAGCCTACAGAGACCCCGTCGACGGAAGAATACGATACTTCGTCTTCAGATGGCTTATGTGATGCTGAGAATAACAGGGAAAAGGAGTTTCCCAAGTTTGCACATAAACTTATATTTTTAACTTAAAGTGACTCATACTGTGCCTGTTCAAGTTGGTGTTGTAGGCAAGCCTAATACCGGTAAGTCTACGTTCTTTGCCGCAGCCACCTTGATAGATGTTAAGCGAGCCCCCTATCCATTCACAACGATCAACCCAAACGTGGGTATCGGATATGTGAAGCTTAAATGCGTGTGCAAGGAGCTGGGCGTCCAGGATAATCCAAGAAACTCCATTTGTATCAACGGGTGGAGGTTTGTACCAGTAGAGTTGATCGATGTTGCAGGTCTTGTTCCTGGAGCTTGGGAGGGACGCGGTATGGGAAACATGTTTCTAGACCACCTTAGAAGAGCGCCCGTGCTGCTTCACGTTATAGATGCTGCTGGAGCTACAGATGAGGAGGGGCGTCCAGTGAAGCCGGGGACTCATGATCCTATGGAGGACATAGAGTTCCTGGAGCGTGAGATTGTGATGTGGATGTTCCAAATAATTTCCAAGGACTGGGACAAGATTTCCAAGCTGATAGACCTGCAGAAGAAGTTCGACGAGCTCTACAATCGTTTCAGCGGCCTCGGCATTAAGCCGGAGGTGGTGCAGAGGGTGATAGATGAGCTGGGGCTTTACACGAAAAAGGCGACGCTGTGGAGCAAGGAGGATCTCGTGAATCTGGTGGCTCAGATACGGGAAAAGGCGAAGCCGATAGTACTTGTCGCCAACAAGGCTGATCTCGACCCAGCCGAGGATAATATAAAGAGGATGATTAAGGAGCTAGGGTCCAGGTATAAGATAATACCATCAAGTGCGGAGGCGGAACTTGCGCTTAAGAAAGCCGCAAAGGCCGGTTTAATTGAATATATCCCCGGCGAGGGAAACTTTGAGATCAAGGGGGCTTTGAAGCCTGAGCAGGAGAAAGCTTTGGAATATATTCGCGAGAAGGTGTTGAAACGCTGGGGTAGCACCGGTGTGCAGGGCGCCTTAGACACAGCTGTCTTCGACGTTCTCGGCATGATAGCGGTGTACCCCGTGGAAAACGAGAAGAAGTATACTGACCACCAGGGCAATGTGCTTCCGGACGTCTTCCTTATACCCTCAGGCAGTACCGCTAGGGATCTTGCCTATGCAATCCATACGGATCTAGGGGAGCGCTTTGTGTCTGCAATCGATGCAAGGACGGGCAGGCGGATAGGGGCTGATGAGAAGCTTGCCCATCGAATGGTAGTGAAAATCGTGGCGCGAGGCTAAAAACAGGTGTCTCTTCGTGCTGGTGAGCCTGGAAAAGGTATTCTATAAATACCCTGACGGCATGGATTGGGTTTTAAGGAATGTTAACTTTGCCGCAGACAAAGGCGAATTTATACTTGTTTTGGGACCTAGTGGATGTGGTAAGAGCACACTTGCTAGGATTTTGAATGGCCTGATACCTAACTTCTACGGTGGAACCCTGGAGGGCAGCATCAGTGTAAGCGGTCTAGATCCTAGAAAGACGCCTACTTACGAGTTAGCTAGGCACGTCGGGTTTGTATTTCAAAACCCTGAGAACCAATTATTCTTCACGAACGTGGAAAGAGAGGTTGCATTCGGCTTGGAAAACCTCGGTGTGCCCCCCGATGAGATAAGGAGAAGAGTTGAGAAGGCGTTGGCGGAGTATGACCTCCTGGACTTGAGAGAAAAATCCCCCTTTGAGCTAAGCGGGGGGCAGCAGCAGAAGGTAGCTCTGGCCTCTGTTATGGTTCTTGAGCCGGAGGTGCTCGTGCTGGACGAGCCTACAGCTAACCTTGACCCTCTCACGGCGTTAAAAGTTCTAGGCATGGTTAAGAAGAAGACCCTCGAGTCGAATCTTTTGACCATTGTTATAGAACACCGCTTGGAGATCGTTTTACCCTTTGCCGATAGGGTTGTCGTTATGTCCAATGGGGAGATATTGTTTGATGGCGCCCCCCTTGAGACTATAAAAAAATACGGCTATGTGACTGGCAAGCCATTCATCGTAAAGCTTATCGAGAAGCTGGAAGAGAAGGGGTTTCGTCTTAAACCGGATGTCATATCTCCCGAGAAGGTGGCTCTGGAAATCATAAGGCTCCTAGGAAGAGGGGATTTAAGTGGATCCGATAATTAAAGTAGATGACGTTTACTTCGAATACCCTGATGGTACGCAGGCATTGAGAGGGGTCAGTCTTTCGATACAGAGCGGCGAGTTTATAGCCATAATGGGTGGGAACGGGGCCGGCAAGACAACCCTTATCAAGCATTTCAACGGAGTATTGAAGCCTACCAAGGGGAGGGTAATTGTAAAAGGAGTGAATACACAGTCATCTTCTGTCGCCGAGCTTTCAAGGATCGTTGGTGTTGTATTCCAGAACCCTGATCACCAGCTTTTTAACGAGACTGTCTATGAAGAGGTAGCCTTTGCGTTGAGAAATTTCGGGTTCCCCGAGGAGGTTGTGAAGCGTCGTGTTGAATGGGCGTTAAACCTTATGGAACTCTATCAATATAAGGATAGGTCGCCATACACTCTGAGCGTTGGAGAGCGTAAACGGCTGGCAATCGCCGCTGTTCTCGCATATGACCCAGAGGTGCTCGTGCTGGACGAGCCTACGGCTGGACAGGACTTTATACAGAAAGAGAAGATATCGGAGATCTTGAACCTACTTAGAACACTTGGAAAAACAATCGTAGTAGTGACGCATGACGTCGAATTTGTCGTAGAGCACATAAACCGCGTCATCCTCTTATCCAATGGGAAAGTAGTAGCATCGGCACCCCCCGTTGAGATTTTTAAGAGTGTGTCTTTACTTCGACAGGCACACATACTTCCGCCACAATCTATCAGGTTCTCAAGGGTTCTGAGGAGTAGGGGTATTCTTCGAGAGGACTGCCTAGACCCCGAAGGTTGCGTGAAAGCTCTTCTGGGTGATGGGGATGGAGGCTCTTAGGGCTTTCAAATTCATCAAGAAAAACTCGGTGATCGACGGGCTCGATCCGAGGACACGTTTCGCTGTTACGCTTACTATAGCAGCTCTCTCACTCCTATCAATTGATGTGAAAAGCCAACTGGTACTACTTCTAACCGGCTTTTTCCTAGCATGGGTTGGGAAGAGAGTAGGTCTCCTTTTGAATGGACTTAAAAACATTATTCCCCTCGGTGTAATGATATTCATCTTAAACTGGATAACAGCGCCGTCCGAAGGGTTACTACCACCTCTAGCTATGACGCTGCGTTTTCTAGTATTAACCTCGATTTTTTCTTTCTTCTTCCTCACCACCCCTCCAGATGACTTAGCCCTTGCCTTGGAAGAAATGCATCTCCCTCGCGACTACTCGCTGCTTATAACTATGAGTTTCAGGTTTGTCCCCACATTAGCCCAGGACGTCCAGATAGTCCTTGACGCGCTAAGAAGCAGGGGGCTAGAACTCGAGAAAGGAAGCATGGCGAAAAGGATAAAAAACTATGTTTTTCTCATGGTACCCCTCATAGTCTTCGAGGTTCGCCGTAGCCTAATGATAGCCGAAGCCCTCGAATCTAGGGGCTTTGGAGCAAGCATAACCCCCTCGCGGATGTATAAGTTAAGTTTCACGAGAAAAGACTTCGTCGCAGGTATCCTGCTCTCTCTATACGTCCTGCTTTTTCTACTACTCTTTAGGTGAACCCCCGTGAAAATACTCGCCTTCGGTGATGTCCATGCCCCAAAATTCCTATCTATTCTTATAGATTCTCTAAAGAAGACCAACACGGATTCCATCTCTCTAGTACTGATCGCGGGGGACATTGTGGAGAAAGGAAACTATCCTATGTGTAAACCCGTCGTGAACGCTCTATCCCGCGTCAAGCCTGGGGCAACCATTGTCGCTGTCTTTGGAAACGAAGACTATCCAGACGTTCGCGACAAGCTCAGGGAAGAGTGCCCCGAAATCACCTGGCTAGATGACAACTACATAAACCTAGATTTTGATGAAAAAATAACGATTGTGGGAACCACAGGTGTACTAGATAGACCAACCAGGTGGCAGTTGAGGAATATTCCCGACGTACGGGGGCAATATAATAGAAGAATAACCAGGATCGAAGCCATGTTGAACGAGATTCCACACGGAAGACTAACCGTGCTCTTGACACATTATCCTCCCCGCTGCAGGACATTAGTGGGAGAAAGAGAGGAGTTCTGGGAGGAGATGTCCAGTGCTAAGCTAGCCGAGATAATACGCCGAAGACCTGTTAATGCTGTAGTACACGGGCACCTGCATAAAAGCCAGGTTTACAGGGACTTCATTGGCCTTACTCCAGTATATAATGTTGCTCTTCCAGCCGTTGGTGGGGTGACAACAATCGAGGTTAAACCGGTGGGGCTAGAAGGGTGGTTTGCATAGGCTTCAGAAATCGATGGCTCTTTCATTGATCATACTCGAGCTGCTTCATCATCAGCCATAATATTTAGCTGCCGTCTATAATACATTTTTAGCGATGCGTTATGAGTGTGAAGTTCTCAGCGTGGGGGCTACGGGAACTCTCTCCTAGAGATTTAAGGGTTCTTGCTGTTATCGAGAGGGGGATGATTAACCACGAGTATGTTGATGTTGAGCTCATCTCATCCATCTCTAGGATTGATAAGGAGCTTCTGGAAAGTATCCTGAAAAAGTTAAACAAGATTGGACTGGTTCAAAGGTACAGGGGTAGTTTCACAGGATATGTTTTGACTAGCAGGGGGTATGACACGCTGGCGCTACACGCGCTGGTTAAGCGTGGCATTATCGTTGCTGTTTCAGAAACACCAATAGGGGAGGGGAAGGAGAGTGAGGTGTATCTTGGGAAGATGCCTGGCGATCGTATAGTTGCTGTGAAGGTTCACAGGGCTGGTAGAACGAGTTTTAAGGGGGCAAAGAGGGTCAGGGGTTATGTAATGGACAGGAGGCATCTCTCGTGGCTCTATCTTTCACGGTTATCTGCGCGTAGCGAGTTCGAGGCTCTCAGGATACTATGGAGGAGTAAGGTCTCAGTCCCAGAGCCTATAGACTGGAATAGACACATTGTGGTTACAGGGTTTGTCGAGGGGATTGAGTTGTCTATGGTTCCACCGCTCGATAACCCGGCTCAGGTTCTTCAGGGGATTGTCGCGGAGGTTGAAAAGGCGTATAGGGCAGGGGTGGTTCATGGAGACTTGAATGAGTTTAACGTTCTACTAGTCGATGAGGATAGAGTAGTACTGATAGACTGGCCTCAGTGGGTGTCGAGCTCCCATCCCAACGCTTTGTTTTACCTTAAGAGGGACTTGGAGAATATAATGAAGTTTTTCTGGAGAAAATACAGGCTCTCTATCGATAAGAAATCCTTGATCGAGGATTTTTTAAGAAAACTATAATCACCCACAGATTACGCGTGAACGTTCCCGTTAACGGTATCGCGCGGCTGGTTGAAATATCAATACAACGCGCGTAGAGGAGATGGTGAGAAAAAATAGAAAATTTTTTATTGTTATGGTTTGGCTGTTAGGAGATGTAGCTCTGTTATAAGCTTGTAGAGCCTGTCCCTATGCTCTTCTCTTGTGGCGTGGGCTGCTGTCCTTAGGTGTGCTTCAGCCCCTACTGCTAAGATGGTGGAGGCTGGGTACAGGGTGTTATGTTGTTTAAAACGCGGCTACCATGATTACCGGGGGACGTAATAGCAGTGAAGAATTTATATGAGAGGAGGTCTCTAACCCCCTCGACTACCCCCAAATCCGAGATGAAGGCCCGAATCAACAAGAGACCCCCCGCCCAAAGAAAACCCCCTAGGGCACGCGCAGGGGAGGAAATCAGATAAACGCTGATAGGTAACGCGCGCGACAGGAAATAAAGACATTAACAGTCTAAGAAGGCCCTTTGCAGGTCGCAACGGGCGTGAGCCATAAACATAAACTTTAAGTATTCTTATGTTAAAGCAAATTCGCGGTGGAAAGAATGGAGTATGTATATGCAAGTCTAATCCTATACCATGCTGGAAAAGAGATTACCGAGGAAAGCGTTAAGAAGATCCTGGAGTCTGCAGGTATTCAGGTTGACGAAGTTAGACTTAAAGCCCTTGTCGCATCTCTTAAAGAAGTTAACATAGAGGAGGCTATTAAGACTGCAGCTGTCCCCGTAGCAGCAGCCCCTGCCGCAGCCCCAACAGCGGCTACACAAGCTCCTGCCAAGACCGAGGAAGCAAAGAAGGAGGAGGAAAAGAAAGAAGAGGCGCCCGAGGAAAGCGTTGAAGAAGGACTCTCAGGACTCTTCGGCTTTTAGCCCTTGAGGTAGCGCTCAGGTGTTTTTGCAAACTCCCCTTCAGCCCCTAAACATGTTTTCTGAAGCTGTTACATTGGCTACCCTTGCAGCGGCTGGTTTTTCGGATTATAAGACGAGGGAGGTCGACGATAAAGTCTGGATTGCGGGAGGCTTAGCGGTTACGCCTTTCATCTTGTTCGAGATTGGCTCGGGTTTGATTCAGCTGCCCTTGTATCTATTATCTCTAGCAACGGCTTTTCTCGTCATAGTGATCTCCTGGAGGCTTAGGCTTGTAGGTGAGGCTGACCTGATCGCCCTAGGTTTCATAGCCTATGCTGAGCCGCCGTCCCTGCGTAGCCCGCTGACTGTAACGCCGCTTGCCTCGATAGTGGTTCTTGCAGGGTTAGCTTCAGCAGCGTATATTCTCTACAATGTATTCTACAATATTAAAGCTGGGCTTTCCTTTCCAGAGTCTACTCCACTCTATATGAAAATAACATTACTGGTTACTGCTAGACTAGTCACTCCCGAGGAATACAAGAGCAAGAGCTACATGTTTGCCCCGACTAATGATTCCCCGCAAACGCAACAGGATAAAGTCTGGGCAACGGTCTACCTCCCGTACACCACGCTTCTAGCATTTGGTTATTTCACTTACCTTCTAATTAAAAATATCCTCCTTTAATCGCGCGCCTCCTTTAATCCAAAAACGCGCTTATATATACCAACACGGTTAACTGTTTTTCCGTGAATACAACCAACGATCCTTTCCTTAGCTTCATAATCGGGGTCAGCATAGGCCTGCCACTCGGATTGTCCGCATATAAGCTCAAATACCTCAATGCGAGAGCCACGGTTGCCAGCATTGTCTTCTCAGGGCTATACTTCATGGGAGGTGTTGGTCTCTATATAGCATCGTTATTCTTCTTCTTTTCATCTTCCCTGGTAACCAGGCTATACTATACTCATAAGAAAAACAGGGGAACAGCTGAACCTGAAGAGGGGCGAAGCCTTAGCCAGGTGCTAGGGGCGGGACTCATATCTGCCTTATTCTCAGCCTTATATGGGATGTTTCCTGCTTACCGTGAAAAAACGTTACCCGCGGCCCTAGCGGTCTTAACGGCGTCCAATGCGGACACCTGGGCTGCCGAGCTAGGATCATTCTATCACAACCCTCCGCGGCTAATAACAAGGCCATGGGTAAAGGTTGAGCCTGGAACATCTGGCGGCGTAACTCCTCTAGGCTCCTTGGGAGGGTTACTCGGAAGCATCCTCCTCGGGCTTCTCGTGTTCGGGGAGACACAGGTAGGCTTGCTAACACTAAGGATGTCTTGCATACCACTTATTGTTATGCTTGGCTGGCTTGGAGAAATTATTGACAGCATAGTAGGTGCAACACTGCAAATAAAATACTACTGTCCGAGGTGTAAAGTTCTAACAGACAAACCTGTTCACAGATGCGGTGAGGCTACAATTCACGAGGGGGGTTTGAGAATTATCTCGAATGAGGCTACGAATTTGATAGCCACGGGCTTTGTGGGCTTGCTCGCTCTTCTTCTAGCCTGCTAAATATTTTAAAGCTGGACCTATTTAAGTTAAATAGGGTTGAGATGAGACTCTGCCACTTCTCCTTAATTATACTGCTCTTGTTAACGATCATCTCAGCAGTGCTTGTAAGAGCCCAACCGAGACCGGTTGTTATTCTCGAAATTAATGGAAACATAGATGAAGGCAAGGTTTACCTTGTTCGAAGAGCGGCCTCTATAGCCGACTCAGGTGTATTGGTTATTGTCATAAACAGCTATGGAGGCTATATTAGCTCAATGGACGAGATAATCTCAATCTTAAAGGCTTGTCCATGCATAACTGTGGCATTTATACCTACAGGCGCTAAAGCCGTCTCCGCCGCCGCAGGTGTAGCCCTCGCCGTAGACAAACTCTACTTGGGAAAAGGCTCCGTCATAGGGGGGTGCAAACCCATCCCCGCAGACGAAAAGATTCAGGAATACATGGTGGCGCGAATCAAGAGCTTGATGGAGGAGAAGAACGTTTCAAATCCAGACATCATTGCCCAAGAACTAGTGATCGAGAGTAGAACATTCACAGTCAAAGAGGCTGTTGAAGCCGGGCTTGCCCTAGGAGAAGCTGCGAGCCTCCAGGATGTTCTACGGCGAGAAGGCTTGGAAAACACGACCGCACATTACATAACGAGTGATTTAATAAGCGACTTACTTTCTCTGATCGTTGACCCAGGGGTGGCTCTATTATTTATTGTTCTGGGAGTCCTACTTATAGCGCTTGAGTTTCACGTCACAGGATTTCAAGGATGGGGCATACTTGGGGTTATCCTTATACTTACAGCCTTGTATACCTTCAATATAATCGGAGTAAACCTCTTCGCCTTTCTCCTTCTCTCAACGGGAATCATACTTATTCTCTTAGAGCTTTTCAAGCCGGGAATCCAGTTATTTGGCCTTGCGGGAGGCATATTCGTCTCCCTTGCAGTAGCCATCGAATACTACACCCAGCCTTACATTACAATATCAAATCTTACTCTCACCGCCCTGGTTATCCTAGGCCTTATCGGCGTTTTTATCGGGTTCATAATTCTCAAGGCATCCGAAACCTTAAGGCTTAAAGCAACTAGCCTTGAAGAAAGACTAGTTGGTAAGAGGGGCCAGGCGAAGACGGAAATAAAGCCCGGGAAGAGAGGTGTTGTTATCGTTGAAAGCGAAGAATGGACCGCTGAAAGCGACGAAGAGATACACGCCGGTGAAAACATTGTAGTGGTAGAGGTTAAGGGTCTAATACTACGGGTAGGAAAAGCGCAAGATAAATAAGCGTCTCCTTTACCACTTATCTTGTGATAGATCCCCTCTCCATTTTTCTGGTTTTTATTGTACTAATCATATTAGCCAGTATAATAGCTTCCAGCATCCGCATCCTGCCTGAGTACCAGAGAATAGTTGTCCTTCGACTTGGAAGGGTTGTCAGAGTCGCGGGTCCAGGCCTAGTATTCCTCATACCCTTTATTGACCGCGGCATAGTAGTTGACCTTCGAGAACAATACATTGAGGTTACCAAGCAGACATGCATAACAAAGGATAATGCCCCTGTAGATATCGACTTCTTGATCTATTTCCGCGTTGTCGATCCGAAGAAGAGCGTAATAGAAGTTTCTGACTTCAGGGGCGCCGCTATAGGAATTGCCACTACAACCCTACGTGCAGTTGTCGGCGATATCGATCTCGACCAAGTTCTCGCAAAGAGAGAGTATATCAACGAGGTTCTTCGCGAGAAGCTTGACGAGGTCACCGCTAGGTGGGGGGTTAAGGTTACCGCTGTTGAAATACGTGAGATCATACCGCCTAGAGAAGTCCAGGAGGCTATGATTAAACAAATGTCGGCAGAGCGTAATAGAAGAGCAATGGTTACGGAGGCTGAAGGCAAGCGCGAAGCCGCGGTTCGCGTAGCACAAGGTGAGAAAGAAGCTCTAATCTTAAAGGCTGAGGGCGAGAAGCAAGCAGCTATCCTTAAAGCCGAGGGACAAGCCCTCGCGCTCCGCTATGTCGACGAAGAGGCTAGAAAACTCGACTCAAAGACTGTTCTATTACAGTACTTCACGGCTCTGGAGTCTATAGCGTCATCCCCCTCGACGAAGATAGTTCTTCCAATGGAGCTCTTCAAGCTTCTAAAACCTCTTCAGGAGGCTTTTGAGGTAGAAGAAAAGGAAAAATAAATACTTCTTATTTTTCCTTTAGTACTTCTCCGTGAGCCTCTCCGACGACCTCAGCTTTTCCTCTAAGAATGATACGTCTAGCACGCACGGGTGATTTTACAATAACATCCTTGAAGATAGCCTCTCCAGCCTCAATCTTCGAAGCTTCCAAAACTGGGAGCCCCTTGTTAAAGAGAGCCTTTACTCTTCTAACAACGTCATAGTCTTTCCCCCTTCTGACCTCGAGGATATCCACAAGTATATCGCCAACCCTTGAATCATCAGAAAGTTTTAGAGTTAAATTACTCCCAGTGATCCCGCCTACAATTTTTAATGCACCCTGGATATTAGCTTTCTTGAACTTTAGACAGCCCGCTGACAAAGCCCCTGCTAATTCAATTTCGTCAGCTTCAATGCACCCCTCGACTTTCAGAGTTCCGGCGCTTTGCACTCTACCAGATTTCAGAAAACCATAGACCTTTGTAGCCCCGGCAAACTTAGCCTCTCGTGCAGCAAGGCTCCCGTGAAAAGACGCGGACCCGGCAACATTCACCTTCAAAGCGTCAACATCCCCCTCGATTCTACCTGCACCACTAATCTTGACTGCCTCGTAATAACCACCTCCCGCTTTACCTGCACCTGAAATCGCGATAAAGCCCCTCCTCTTTTTATCTCTCAAGGCGGACTCGTAAGCGTCGAACAACTCCCCCATTTTTCACACACCCGCCTTCTGGAAAATAGTCTTGATCTCCTCCAACAAACCTCTTATCTCTTTAAGCCTCTTCAATATCAGCTCCTCAACCTCCTCGTCGCTCAGGTCCTTATACTTAAGCCTCTCTTCGCTCATACCCCCATACCCTCTCTCAAAATATTCCTTATTTCCTCTAGCTGCCTCTTTATCTCGTCAAGCTCCTCCAGCATGGCTCTCTGGCGCGCACGGTAAATGAGCATCCTCTCTTCCATCTCCTTCAGCTTCACGTTCAAGCTTCGATCAACAACCTCTTCGCTCGCAAATGACGGTATAACAACATTGAAGATGAAACCAAAGAACCCTAGGGTGGCGCCGGCCAAAATGCTCAACACGGCTATAACACCACCGAAGAGGGGATCTAGCGCCTTAGAAGACACATACTTAATTATCTCCATTGGGACATAAAAGACAAGCGATACTACAAGGCCAAGTGTTAAAATGAAAACAAGAAGGTTACTTGCCTTCAAGCGCCTCACCCAACTTCCTGAGCAGCTCAGGAGAAATAGTTATGCTGAACCCTGAAAGACTATAGACCTTTTTAGGCCTAGGCCCCTGAACAGTTTCGCCCTTAATGAACCCCATTCTTTCCAACAGCGACACATGAAGATGTGTTAAGGGGTATGAAAGCCCCAAGAGCTTCGAAAGTTCATAGGCATGTCTGGGCCTAACGGCTATAAGGGCAAGCATCTTTAGACGAACAGGGTTGGCCAACACTTGTAACACCTCTGCAAGCTCTTCAACTGTTGCATTTTCCCGCATCTCATCACTAACTATCATTCAGAACTTATATATAAACTTAGTCTTATAGATGTAGAGAAGCTAATACACAAACAAACAGGCGCTGGTAAAGAGTAGAATATACAGATAACTTTAAAGAGAAAGCCTGCTTCTCCTGGATTACGCTCGCTACTCGTTCTCGGAGAGGCCGAACCTCCTCAACGCGTCACTCGAAGACATGCCTCGATGTATTATCTCCATCAATGCTTTCACAACATCTGTGGGAGACGGGTGCTGGAAGATGTTTCTGCCGATAGCCGCCCCGGCAGCCCCCGATTTGACGGCATCCTCAACCATGGACAAAACATTACCGAGACGAGCCTTTGAGGAGCCAAGAACAACAACGGGTATTGGAACCTTACCGGTGACTTCTGAGAAACCAGCAGTATAAACAGTCTTTACTATGTCCGCTCCCAACTCGGCAGCTATCCTCGCGCCATACGCCACCACGTCAGAGTTTATGTTAGTAAAACCGGGGGGCTTTGGGACAACCTCTGCCATGACAGGTATCCCGAGGGGCTCAGCCTCCTCGACAACGCTAGCCAGCTTCTCCCAGAGAGTAGACTCGTGGCTACTCCCGGGGTAAACCATTATACTCACAGCGTCTGCTCCCGCGTTGACAGCACGGGCCACCGTTGAAATTAGCCTATCATCGGTCTCATCAGCGCTACGGACAGTCCCTGTTCCGTCTATACGTGCTACTATGAACACCCCTGATAAAAACTCGTAGTAGCGTTCGATCATCGCCGGTGTCAGCATCACCGCATCAGGAGAGCCTTCCAAAACTTTTTCAAGAGTCTTGGATAGGTCCTCTATCCCATTAAGAGGGCCATGCCGCCTCCCATGATCTAAAGCTACGATTAACGCTTTTCCGTCACGAAACAATCTCTTTACTCTTATTTGCTTTCCCGAGCTCAAGGCTCCCACTCCACCCGTACTTTTTCTCCACTCTTCACCTTTCTGAGACGCTCCAAGTCACCTACAATCCTGCCGAAAACATTTACAGGGCTTGCAGGTCGTATCTCTCCCTTCTTGCTGACAGGAGTGGGTCCAAAGAATAAACATAAAGCGTCTCCCGGCGGCCAGTAAGCAACGTCACCCTTCTCTACAACTTCAGACCCAACCTCCTGGCCTATCCGCGCGGGAGTAGAGAAATAGATCTCGTCACCCCATAAACTGACCCTGCTCTCAAAGGGCGTTGCCTTTCTAATAGCCTCAGCAGTTTTAGGGTTTTTTCCTGTAAGCTCTACCTCCACAACACCTATGCTCTCAGGGAAGATTATTTTAAGCTTCCCCATGCAGAACACCCTAGCGTATGGTTCTGGCAAATGCTGTGTATAAAACTCCTTTCGCAGCCTCTACAACCTCCCGCCACTCCTGGTTCTCTTCAGGTTTAACTTCGAAACCTATTGCCCCCGTGTAGCCTATCTCCTCTAAAACACTTAATAGCTGTGCAACATCCTCTACGCCGTTTATCGCGCCGGGCCTATAGAAGCCTGGATGCCAGTCCATGAGCCTACCATCCGGGAGCTTCTTCGTACAGCCTATGTGGATGTGGAAGAGGTATTCTCGAGCAACCCTTATGTCCGAGGGCTTTTCACCCAGCATTGGAGCATGGCTTAAATCCCAGAGCAATCCTATATTGGAGTACTCTTGCCTAACCTCTTCAACTATCTCAACCGCCTCCCGTATCGGGCCTATGAGCTGCTTCTTATCCCAATCCCTATCAAACGTTTCAAGAATCAACTTGACCCCATACTTGCCGCCGAGGGCGGCAAGCTCTTTAAGGCTCTTAACGAGAGCATCCTTCGCGGCTTCACGATTCTCTGGACCAGGATCCGCTCCACTTGAAAAACCAACCTTTGTTATGCCTCTCTCAGCCGATCTCTTTATAGCCTCGCTTAATGCTTCTACGGCTTTCCTCCTAGTCTGTTCGTCTACCGCAGCAGGGTTGTATCCTTGCGCTGTGGTCATAGGTTGGAGACCTACAGCTACGTCCAAATTGGCGTTCCTGATAACCGGCTGGATAAGGCTCCATACCTCGTCACTTAAGAGGTTGAACTCAAGCATGTCGAAAAAGGGGTCGCGCGCAAGGGCCTCAACGGTCTCAACTGCAGCCTGAGTACTGTTTTTCATAAGAAGCGGGTTAGCCATAAAGGCAACTATGCTCACTTTCCAAGGAAAGCTCACGTTATAAGTGTAAATACCCTTTTTAACAAGGACAGCAAACATGTTTATCGTTTTTATTGTTTAAAGAAGAGATATAAGCCTTGCTTACTATTGCGTCTTGTGTTTCAAGAGTTATTGAACATATATATCCCTCTTTTAATAGGGATCACTCTCGGATTTATAGTAAAACCAAGTGATGAACAACTCGTCTTACTGGCAAAAATAGTTCTCTATATCTTTCTACCAGCCTTGCTTTTCTCGGCCACTTATGCTAGACTCTTGCAGAGCTCAGACCCAACTGTTTTAACAATCTCGCTACTGAGCGGCCTCAGCGTGGTTTTAACTTTCATGCTAACCAAAGCCTTACGAGAAAAGGAAGAAATCATATTAACATCCATGTACGCGAACGCAGGCTATCTGCCACTCGGCATTGCACAGTCTCTCTACGGGGAAAGTGGCGCTGCGAGCGTTGGTTTCTACATCCTGGGCAACAATTCCACTTCAAACTTTATAGCTCCATCCCTCTCAAGGAAAAGCCAAGAAAAACCTAGTAGGACTTTAAAAAGAATAATGAGCTTTCCCCCGATAGTGGCTATTGTTCTCGGCTCTATTCTTGGGTTAGTAGGCATAAAAATCCCAGATTTTATCTTATCCTCGCTGAAGCCTTTCGCTGAATCAGCGTCCTCCCTTGCACTAGTAGAGTTGGGGATAGAGTTCAGCTTAAACCCCTCCCTAAGTCTCGATGGAATAAAAGCGTATCTGTATCGGATTCTCGTGGTGGTTCCTTTGACCTTTCTCTTTATCTCGAGCGGACTCCTAAAAGGGGTGGATAAAGGGGTAGCCCTCATCGAGAGCGTGATGCCTAGCGCCGTGTCCTGCATGCCCATATCCCGGGAGTTAGGACTTGATTCAAACAAGGTTTCCCGAATTATCTTCACCTCAACACTCATCGCCACTATGGTGGTTCTCCCCATAGTTCTCTTCTTTTTTAACGTACCCTAGCTACGTAGAGTTTATTTAGAAATTCATAGTAGATGACTGGTAAGGATGATGAAGTCTCTGCTACTCCTCACTATATCAATATCCGTGCTTGTCATAACACTAGCCGTTTCGGTCAACCGGTTCAATTCCCAGCTCACAGCTAAACAGGTGTCCAATGAGACTAGAATAACAGCATTGACATCACAAAATGCTTCGAGAGACAGCGCATCCCAAGGTAGTAGGTTTTTGCCTCCTGCCCTTCTTTTCCCCTCCCTGATTCTTCTCACAGCCGTATCCCTCCTCGCCGCACTCTTTATTGTAGTTCCTCCAGTCATTAGAATGTTTAAGGTTAGAGGCGAGGGGCTGGAAAAACTAGTACTAAAACTTCGGGTATCGAAGAACTCTTCACTTGCAAGTGTAATATTATCGCTGGGATCTCTTCTTCTCAACCTTACTTCCCAGGCAGTTCTCTGGGCCTCAGCTTCCCTCGTTCTAGCTGTTGTATCCATGGGGTTTTACGCTTATATTAAGAAGATCGAGAGAACGACGCTGTCCCTAATATCTGAAGCAAACCCGCTGTATTGAAAAAAGCTTGGAATTTCATTAGGCTAATGTTTCACCAGAGAGTACTGCAACCCTTGGTTTTCCCTCGAAAGTGATGTAGCCTCTCAGGAAAACTTCACAGTTCGTAGCCAATCCTATCCTTCCATCTGCATCTACAGCTATTAGGCCTACAGTGTTACTGCGTCCGAAGAAGCTCGTCATCTCCGAGACAACTTCCTGAACTGCATTCTCAATGTCCTTACCCGTCTTAACTTTAAAGGCTACCCTCATGGATGCTAGGTAGCGAGCAATGTATTCGCCAACACCAGTAGCTGAGGCTGCTACAATGTTGTTCTCGGCGTATACGCCTGCTCCCGGTAGAGGCGTGTCGCCAACCCTGCCCGGTAGCTTTAACCATAATCCACCGGTGCTTGTTGCCGCAGCTAGATTCCCATCCCGATCCAAAGCGACAGCACCGACAGTATCTGAAAAGAAGTCTTTTACGAAACTAAAATTCTTCCCCCATAACTCATAATCTTGTTGCTTAACCTTCCCGAGGAGCTCAATATATCTCTCCTGGATCGCAGTTGGAGGAGGCCCGGCTTTTTCAAAACCAAGTATTTCGGCCAGCCTGTCTGCACCGACTCCAACGATGAAAGCGTGATCTGTCCTCTCCATAACCTTGCGTGCAAGAGAAATAGCATTCCAGGTATATCTGACCGATGCGACCGCGCCATAGCTCAGATCTTTGCCCCACATTATCCCAGCGTCGCGCTCTTGTTCGCCCAGAAGGTTAAGGGCAGCTCCCTTTCCGGCGTTAAATACGCCTGAGGCTTCCATCGATCTCACCGCAACCTCCACAGCGTCTAGAGCGTTGCCACTCCTTAGAGTAGCGAACCCTTCATGGAGCGCCTCCCTGAGGGAGGCTTCGATTCTCGGCTTATCCTCGAGAATTGAGGGCCTCATTTTTCCGGCGCCGCCGTGAATAACAAGTGTCTCTCGTGACACAATGTTTGTCAAGTCTCACATAGAAATATTTTTTACCACCAAGTGCGCTAAAGCTCTGAGGTGCTTAGATGTATCCCGTAGTTGGCTCTCCGGTGATAGCTCTGCAATTCAACATAGGTCCGACGGAGATTCTCCTATTAATCATAATCGCGTTAATACTCTTTGGGCCTAAAAAACTCCCAGAGCTCGCCAAGGCGGCGGGCGAGGCTGTCAGGATATTCCGCGAGGAAAGCCAGAAATTAACCTCCTCTGTAGAGGAGGCGTCATCTCCCAAGTCTTCAACAACCTCACTATCGGATGAGGAGCTTAGAAAGCTGGCTGAAAAGCTGGGCGTTACTGCTGAGGGAAAATCCAAGGAGGAGCTAGTCCAGGAGGTTATTCAGAAGGCTAAGGAGAAGGGACTTATTTAGCCAGTTCAGGGATATTCTATTTTCAACATTAGTTTTTTACTTGCTCGTTTGGTCGAGTTTCATAAGAGAACATGGAGCTAGTATTAAAGAAAAAGCAGGGGAAACAATTGCTTGAGTATCTTGCTTTTTCAAGCCAAAAAGTCAGCGAAGAGATTGAACGTGTTGAACAGCTCTATAATGACCTCTTGAAGAAGGGCCAGTCGAGCCCCATACTCAAGTCCATGGTGGAGCGGATAGTTGCCGAGGTACGTTTACCTGAACCCCCGCTACCCCCCGATGCCGAAAAGATTCCGCAGAGCCTAGAAGAGTATGAAAAGAGTCTTAAAACCCTTGAGAATGTGCTTCGACAGACGTTGAGCTTTGTAGAGAGAACTGAGAGCTTATTGCCGGCTCTGGAGAACGCCGTAGAGAAAACAAGGAGGATGGCTGAGGTTATCAAGTCTATAAACCCAAGCCTCGCTAACGAGGCGTTTCGCCATCTCTCTAAAGCCAGAAGATTACAGGAGCTGTTAGTTATTGAACCAAAACTTCCTCTCCTAGCAGACCTCGAGTCTTTATTGGAGGCGCTTGAGAGAACTGAGAGGACCCTCTGGGCGGAGTATGAGAAAACCCTCGGGTTTATACAGAGAGATTTGAAGGCTACCCGTGAAATAACTGAAAAAGCGCTTGCAATAGCCGTTCTTCAAGAAAAGTCGATGCTTTTGAAAGAACTCGAGGCGCTCGACAGATTAGGTAAGACTCTAGCCGATCTCAAGAATAACCCTCAACCCCTCAACACGCAGGAGTTTTACAAAGAGTTGGGCAGGATAAAGGATCTTGCCGAGGAAGTGATGCATAAGACCTTGTCGCCCGAGGAGGTAAGGGTCTTCGAAGCGCTCTCATGGCTACGTTCAGGCAGTGAGAGCCGAGTTATGGATTTTGCGGATTTAATAGACATCTTAGGTAAGAGAAGCGGCCTAGCTGCAGACGAGGTTATGAGAATACTCTACAAGTTTACAAAGAGCGGTTCGGTAAAGGTTCTCACACGTGTCTTGCCTTAACCTCGGCGCGCTACATTTAGACAAAATCTTTAAGACTTTTGGGAAAGTGTACCGGCTAGAATGAGTTACATAGCTGGCATTGACGAGGCGGGTCGAGGGCCTCTAATAGGTCCTATGGTAATAGCTATTGTCGCGGCGAAAGAACAGAAGCTGCATTTAATAGAGAAGCTGGGTGTAAGAGACTCTAAACTTCTCACACCTTCACGCCGTGAGAGATTAAGGCGGGTGCTAGAGGAAACCTTGGATTATATCTCTATGCGGGTTGTTTCTCCAGAGGAGATTGACCGCGCCGTTGAGGGTGTTACGTATGAAAACCTCAATCACCTAGAGCTATCATTGATAGCTGATCTGATAAAGAAGGCTGTAAGGGAGGTTGAGATAGTGAGAGTGTATGTGGACTCGCCCGACCCAATCCCGTCGCGGTTTCGGGATAAGCTAGCACTAGAGGTAGACGGTGATGTTGAGGTTATAGTGGAAAATCATGCTGATGAAAAGTACGTGATAGTCTCGGCGGCTTCCATCGTCGCTAAGACTGAGAGAGACAGGATCATTGAGAAACTGAAGAGAGAGTATGGGGATTTCGGTTCGGGTTATCCCTCAGACCCTAGAACAATAGCTTTTATCAGGAGCTTATTAGAGGGGGGTAGAGACTTGCCTCCTATAGTGCGGAGGTCGTGGAAGACGCTTAACAGAATAAAGATCTAACCGCCTCGTTATAAGGAGCCAGTAAAGCTTAAGACCCGTGCGCTTTAAAACAACCATATGACCCGACGGGAGTTTTATGCTCATCCAACAGCTGTGATAGAGGATGGGGCACAAATCGGAGAAGGTACCAGGATATGGCACTTCGCCCACGTGAGGAGTGGGGCTGTCGTCGGACGTGAGTGTAATATTGGGAAGGACGTGTACATTGACGCCGGCGCAGTGGTGGGTAACAGGGTTAAAATCCAGAATGGTGTATCAGTTTACAAGGGGGTAGTTATAGAGGATGATGTCTTCGTGGGGCCCTACGCCGTCTTTACAAATGATAAGTATCCAAGGGCTTTTTCGAAGGATTGGGAGGTTGTTCCAACTCGGATAAAACGTGGGGCCTCAATAGGGGCTAATGCTACGGTTGTCTGCGGAGTAACCATAGGAGAGTTCGCGATGATAGCGGCTGGTAGTGTTGTAACCAAGGATGTTCCTCCACACGGGCTGGTTATGGGGAACCCCGCCAGACTAGTCGGTTTTGTATGTTATTGTGGAAGACCGTTAGAAGAGAAGATCTTCGAGGACGGGGAAAAAGTGGTGTTCAAGTGTAAGCATTGTGGTAAGGAGGTTGAGGTTAAGCGTGTTTTCCTCAATATGCTTGAGAGAAAAAAGTGATTGGTTTTTAAAAGTCACGGCTCGTGAAAAATAAACTATTTTAGTAATTATTGTTTATCATTAGGGGTATAGTATTAGATATTGTGGAAAAAGAACACATTCTTTCAATCGACATTGGAACTACGACGGTAAAGGCCGCTATCTTCCATGTAAGTGGAAAAATACTGGGAATTGAGGGGCGGGAATACCCCACCTATTATCCCCGTCCCGGATGGGCTGAGCAGGATCCCGAGGATTGGTGGAACGCTACAGTACAGATTATTAGAAACCTCTTATCCAAGACAAAGGTTGAACCCAAGAGTATTACGGGGATATGTGCTAGTAGCCAGCGAGAGACACTAGCATTTATAGACGTTTCAGGACGCAGTCTTGGAAGAGTCCCCATCTGGATGGACCGACGCAGCACCCCCCAGGCTGAAAGCATTAAAAACAAGGTTGACCCGATGACGATTTACAAGAAGACGGGTCTAGTTGTAGACGCGACTTTTACGGCTACAAAGCTACTATGGTTTAAGGAGAACGCACCTGAAATTCTCAAGAAGGCTAAGGCGGGGCTGCAACCGAAAGATTATATCGTCTTCAAGCTTACAGGTAAAGTTGTAACGGACCATACAGTAGCATCTAGAACAATGCTTTTCAATATTAACACGCAAAGATGGGATGATGAGCTCATAGCAGTCCTAGGCCTTGAAGAGTACTCACATCTACTACCAGAGTCTTTCCCGAGCTGGGAGCTTGTTGGCGAGGTCAACGGCGAAGCCGCTAGTGTAACCGGTCTAGCTGAGGGCACCCCTGTACTTGCTGGAACAGGGGATAGAACAGCCGAGATACTTGGAGCAGGAATACTATCTTCGAATAGGGTGGAAGAGTCGACGGGCACTGGCTCGACGACTGCCACGCTTCTGAGTAGTCCTCTTCTAGACGCGAAAATGAGATATTCCGTAGGCGTGGGACCTATTCCAGGAACTTGGGCTCTCGAAGCAGGAATGTCTACGGCTGGAGCTATTTTAAGATGGTTTAGAGACCAGCTTGCGGAGGGCGTTAACCTTCTAGCCTCATCAACAAGGCGTAGGGCTTACGAGTACCTTGATATGGAAGCCGAGTATATCCCACCTGGATCCAATGGGCTTATTGTCCTACCTTTCTTTTCAGGCGCCAGATCCCCGCGCTGGAACCCATATGCCAGAGGAGTAGTTTTTGGACTCACGGTGTACCATACGCGGGCTCACATATTCCGTGCAATCATGGAGGGTATCGCCTATGAGGTTAGAAAGATACTTGAGGTTTTAGAGGAAGCCGGGATTAAGCCCAGCGAGATTGTTCTAATGGGAGGCGGAGCAAAGTCCCCCACATGGGCTAGGATCAAGGCAAGCGTTACTAGGTTAGAGGCTGTTCTACCCGAGCTTCTAGACGCCGCGCTGGGTGGAGATGCCATGCTAGTATCTGTAGCAAGTGGCGCCTTAGGAAGTTACGAGGAAGCTTCAAAGATTTTCTTTAGAGAGCGGTTGAGGATAAAACCTGACGAGTCACAAGCCAAAGTTTATGACAAGTATTACCAGTTATACGAGAAACTAGCAAACATGTTTAATGATTATTTTGTAGAAGTTGCAAAGCTTGGCGAGGCAACCCCCTCAACCCCTCCTTGGGATATTGAAAACCTCACACACCTGCTTTTCAAGCTTGAAAAGCCCTAGAGAGCGCGATAAGAAGCCGTCATAATTTTCCGAGATAGTCCTTTAACCATGTTACAACCCTCTCGTAGCTCTCCCTACCCTCACGCGTCAACTCCACGTAGTCCACGCCTTTATCGTGGACGATTCTTACTAGTCTTTTTTCCTCTAACCAGCCGAGATATCTTAAAAAAGCAGGATAGTT
The DNA here is from genome assembly GCA_041287245.1 of Infirmifilum sp. GTDB lineage: Archaea > Thermoproteota > Thermoprotei > Thermofilales > Thermofilaceae > Thermofilum. Next base: position 192,138 of record JBEULP010000003.1, read on the forward strand.
AAGCCTGCTAGCCATCTGAAGATGCGTTTTCCTAAGCCTACCCTCGTTGTATAACACGTCGAGAATCCTTGCCACCACAATTATGTCAATCCGCATTCTACCAGTGAAAAAGCAAGTTGTGAATATATATTCTTCTCAAAAACCATGGCTCGTTTAAGAAATTCAAAAGGGCGTATACGAGTGGACCGGCCGGGATTCGAACCCGGGACCACCGCCGCTCTCGAGACCCCTAACCGAGCCTTTGCAAGGGCGACATCCTCCCACTAGACGACCGGCCCTAGAGCCGATAAATCAGTAGACATAACGTATCTTAAATTTTTCGCGGATATGGGAGGTTTGGAGAGCTACACAAAGCGCGCGAGTGTGTTCTGAGGAAGAGGTTTTTAGATTATTGTTCGCGCGTTATGCCTGGCTTGTCCTTAGATATTCTATTCCTCTCGAAGTCAGGATCGTCGTTGCCCGGATCTTCCTATGTTCTTCTAGTGATTCAGGTACTCTTCTCGTGTTTAGAATCACGAGAGATCTCCCTTTAACCGTATTCTCTGAATAAAGCTTGACTGCCTCTCTGAAGCTGAGTTTCTCAAACCACGTGTATCTATAAAAAGGGAGCTGTTCGTTTTCACCTCGCGTGGTAGCCGCATAAATCCCCAGCCAAGGGTTTATTGGTTCTACGGGGGAATCTGAGGATCCCATGAGGGCTGCTCCTGAATAAATTAGGGATCTATAAGCGTAGGTCCAGAGAGCCCTGCTTCCAAGCCTATCGATGATCCAAGTGTCACTTAGGATAAAATGGGGTTGTACAGAAATCCTGGGGCGTGTCAACGCTATCTCCTCTATAAGGTCTGGTGGAGTTAGTGAGGCGTGCTCTATTCGTAGCAAGTTTTTCAAGCGATGCGCCGTTTTTAGGACTTCCTGAACGGCTTTGTCTCCGATAGCGTGTACGGCAAGATCCAGTCCTTTAGATACCACCTCGGATGCAATGCCAAGGATCTTCTCCGAATCCAGTAGAAGCTGTCCTTGCACAGGAGCGTCCGCATAGTTTTCCCGCAGGGCGGCTGTCCTGGCGCCGAAACTACCGTCCGAGAATATCTTCACCCCTCTAGTAAGCTCTGGGTATTTGTTGTGTGTTCCTTTCAGGAATTCTTCGTAATCAATATATGCGCGGTACTCGTGGATAAATTCGCCCGAGCTAATTATCCGAGATATTATCTCTAGTTCGCTCTCAGCAACCGACATGGAGTGGAGAGTGGTTACACCATAGGAGAGATACTCTTTTAACAGCCTCCTAACAGTCTCCTCCACCTTCTCTACTGGAGGCGGAGGAACTCTAGATAGGACGTATCCCACCATGTCCTCGAATATAATGCCCGTAGGCTTACCATCCTCAATCTGGATAAATTTCTCCCATCCCTGTTTTTTATTCATTAAGCCAAGTATCCTTATAGCCTCAGTGTTAAGTAGAGCAGCATGTCCACAAACCCTCACGAGAACTACAGGATTATCAGGTGCAACCTCATCCAAATCGTGGCGAGTTGGATAACGTTTTTCTGCCATTTTATCCTGATCCCAGCCTCTGCCGACAATCCACTCACCTCTCCCGACGCTCTCCACCGTTTTTCTAACCCTCTCTTTTAGCTCATCAATAGAAGCTACTCCCCTCAAATCGAGGTTGCGGAAAGTTAGTGCAGTAGAATATAGATGCGTATGGGCGTCGGCTAGTCCAGGAACAACCAGGTGTTGGTCGGCGTCGATGATCTTCAAAGGCTTGAACCTCTCTACCCCCGCCTCTCCGCCTGCATAAAGGATCCCGTGCTCCCGTGAGAAAACAATACTGTCCGCCTCTTCGTCCAACGGATATCTAGCGTTGATAACTGCGAAACGCATAAGCTTTGAATGGGCTTCTAGTTTTATTAAAATATGGTTTCATTAAGAGAGTCGCTTCGAGGCAATATCCCGGATGAACTAATCAAGCTAGTACCAACCAGTTTCGATATAGTTGGTTCAAAGGGGAGGGCAGTAGCAGTTATAGAATTGCCTGACAAGTTAGAGCCTTACAAGAGAGTAATAGGGGAGAAGCTCATGGAAATACATAAGAGCGTCAAAGCGGTGTACAGAAAAGCAAGCGAGAGATCCGGAGAATATAGACTTCGCGAGCTTGAACTAATCGCAGGCGAGGAGATACGCGAGGTTATACACCGTGAACACGGTTACCTATTAAAACTCGACGTCACCCAGGTTTATTTTTCACCCCGCGAGGCGACGGAGAGGCAACGCGTGGCAGGTAAGGTTCAGCCGGGAGAGGAAGTCGTCGTCATGTTTGCAGGTGTGGGGCCCTTTGCAATAGCAATAGCTAAAAAACAGCCTTTGGTGAAGAGGGTTATCGCCATCGAAATCAATCCCGTAGCCTTCAAGTACATGGTTGAAAACATCCGTATAAACAAGCTGGAGGGGAAGATTATCCCTGTTCTCGGGGACGTTCGAATCGAAGCCCCTAAGTTTGCCCACACAGCCGACAGGGTGGTGATGCCTCTGCCAAGGGGGGCTTATATGTTTCTAGGTGAGGCGTTTACGTGTCTAAAGGAAGATGGAGGAATATTACACTTCTACTTCTGGGATAAGGAGGAAACGCTTTTCACGAGGGGATTTGAAATCGTTCGTGAATGGGCTCAACGATATGGCTATGAGGCTGAGCTGATTGAGGCTAGAGTTGTAGCACCATATGCTCCTAGAGTATACAAGGTTGTCTTCGATGTGAAGATAAAACGACACAGTATTTAACGTGGTTATCATTGATTACCCCCTGGGAGGTCTAAGTTAATAGGTTGATTACATGTTCAAAACGGGAACCAAGTTGAGAATAGGGGCTGTAGTGTTAGAAGATATTGGGAAAGCTTTAAGTGCAAGCGGTGTTGACAAAGTTTTTATTGTTAAAAACGCTCAGGAGGCTTTGAGTGTTATAAACGAAGTTATTGCTAAGAAAGAGATTGATCTTCTACTTGTAGACGATGTTATCGTTAGCTTGATCGGCAAGAGCAAGCTTGTTGAGATCAAATACAAGCATCCGTTTCCGGCTATTGTAGAACTTGAAACAAACCGCGTATCTAAGCCTGTAAACTCCTAACTCACTCTTTCATTCAAAATCTTGTTCAGTAGTTCAGGGAGTACTCTCTCACGGATTTCACTAATCTTTGCCTCTAGAGTAGCATTATAGTATTCTTTATTATCGTTTGAGACAGCTAGGAAGCCCCCGGCACACTCTACATCCTCGCCTACATTTAATTCAAGGCCCGGTTTCGCCTTAGCCAGTGCGTCCTTTTTCGCATTGATGACCTCTTGAAGTAGCTTCTTGCTCTCACGACAAGGATGGAGGTTTACCTTGCTGGATTTTATACTGGAAATTGCCTCATCTATTCCACGCGCAAGGAAAGCACGGTGATATTCCTTGTTTTCCACAACTTCTCGAGCAACATGTGAAAGAATTTCCTCTAGTCTAGTGAGAATGTAATTGTACCTTTCAGCTAGAAACTTGCGTCTAATTTCAAGCCTCTGCGGTGCTAGCTCACTCTCGATTTTCCGGCGTGTCTCATCCAGAAGCTGGGTTATCCTCTGCTTCCTGAGGGATTCAGCCTTTGAATACGCATCCTCGAGTAATTTCTTAGCTTGCTCCTCCGCCTCCTTTATTATTCTCTGATATTCTTCTTCAGCAGCGCTTCGCAGCTCTTTAAGTATAGCCTCCATCAAACTCTCATTACTGCCCATGTAATCACCCTAACAGAGCCTGTAACAACATTCTCTTTAAATCATCCGTATGCGTGTCCAAGAGCTTTTTAACCGTCTCGAGCTTCCTGAGCTCCTGTTCCTCATATGATTTAAGGCTCTCCTGGTATTTTCTGCGCTCCTCTTCTAAGAGCTTCTTTACATCTTCGTCAAGAGAGACCTCCTGGGCTTTCGCCATGATACTTTTAGCTTGCTCTCTAGCCCTCGCCAAAAGTTCGTCGGCTATTTTTTTCGCCTCTGCAATTCTGGCCTCGGCTTTTCGCTGCTCCTCGAGGATAACCCGTATATTGATTTCTTCTGTGAAGCTTGGAAGTGTTTTTACTCTTTCTTCACCCATTTCAACCTCACCCCAATAGCTAATGAAAGCTTATTATATAATTCTTCTAGCCTGTGTGTTGATGTCTTCGAAGAAGAAGGAACGACGACTACAAGGGGGGGTTCCCTCATCACAGCTGTCAACTGGCTTAGCCTATCCTTTACATTCAAATATATCTCGCCCTCTATCACTGCCACTTTGCTTTCTAGGATCTTCGATAGTATCATTTCCTCCTCCGTCTCACTGGGGTTGTCACTAACCTTTATTACCTCAAATCCCAGAAGTCTCAAAGGATCTAT
>JBEULP010000029.1:0-9988 GCA_041287245.1 Infirmifilum sp.
TTTTGGCCTCTCTTATACGACCTTCGAGTACAAAAACCTCAAGGTAACTATGCTCGACAACTCAGTAAAAATTACGTTTGAAATCACAAACACAGGAAACTTTCCCGGGAAAGAGATTGCGCAAGCCTACATTAGAGCACCAAAAGGAAAAATAGACAAGCCATTTCAAGAATTAAAGGGATTTTACAAGACTAGACTCCTACATCCCGGTGAAACTGAAAAAGCAGAAATAGAAATTGACCTGGAGTCACTTGCAAGTTTCGATGGAGAAATGTGGCTTGTCGAAAAAGGAGAATACGAAGTAAGAGTAGGTGCCTCGTCGAGAAATATCAAACTTACAGGTAAGTTCGTTATCAGAGAAGAAAAAAGGTGGAAACGGTTCTTAAGTTTAGTAGCATAAATTAGTGGAGAAGCATCAAACAAGTATCTCATGCTAACGCATCCTGTCTCCCCTAATGTCTCTAACTATTCGATCCACGTCAAGCCTACCAAGAGCATCCCCAACTTACTCAAGCTTTCTCTTAAGCAGCTCAAGTTTACGTCTCTCAAGTTATTCTTCCAAGGCATTCCCGAGGAATTCAGAGACCTTTATACCTAGTATCTCAGCCTCTTCTTTAACTTCTTTTTCCTAACCTTAATGGAAACCGTCACATATTCACTCATAATTTACTTATCTCTTCTATGAAAAAGGTAGCTGTTTAGGGTTTACGTATAGGAATTTTGTAATTTTACCCAAAAATGAATGCATTGAAAAACCCCTGCTGAAGTCTTTGAACCCTCCCAATAAAGCTCCTGTCGAGGACACTGAACAGCATAAGACTGGGAGACCTAAGATAAACTTTTGTTCTTTCATCTGTCTTGATCTTTAAACGCAAAACAACAAGTACTATGAAAGGCATAACTTTATTTAATAAGCATAGCCGCCTCACCTGGGCGCGTTCAGCCTCTCATACCTCTCCCTACACCTGGGACACCTGGACAACAGGTCGTTGAGGCTCTTCTCCCTATCCACCTTCGCGTTGAGAACCTCCTCGGGCAGGTAGGACAGGTCCACCCCCTCCAACTTCAAGGGCGAGCTGTGCCTAAACCCCCTACGCAGCATCTCCTGCACGAGCTCTTCGTGCCTCGACTCTATACTCGCCACCTCCAAAAAGCCCTTCTCCGCGTAGCCGTCAACCCTAACCTTCCTCCTAAGAGCGCCGACGAACATGTGCAGCTCAACATGCTCACCCAGCAAGTGCCTGTCACACATAACGCTAGGCGGCACCATCCACATCCTCACACGCAACCCCCGCCAACAACCACCCAAGCACCACCAGTTAAATCCCTATCGCCACACACCAGCGCCGCATCCCCCCTTGCATACTCGAGTACACCCAACCCTCTGATGCAGCAGAAGCACCCCCCGTTGCCGGTGAGGATCACGCAACCGTCTTCACGCGCTACAACCCCCACCACCTGGTCCCTGACATCCAGAGGACTCCATGAGAGGCGAGATAGGAGGCTTCCCCACCCGCCCTGAGGACTTCCCTAGCCGTCAGCGGCAGCGCTTGCAGCGCCTCAGCTAGATCCTCCGACTCGCGTGACCCCCCGAGCCTGTGAGCCCTTAGCGAGATCGTTATGGTCTTCACGTCCACGTGCATAAGCGTATGCACTTATAGACTTGTCCAGAGCCCAGCTTCCTCTTCTCCGTCAAGATGTTCAGAGGCATCACGCACAGGACGCCACACCCCACCAACTCCGTTCAACCATCTTTGTAAGAATAGCGATTCTAGCGCTCCTAATAACGCTCCCATCAACCTCTTTACTAATTCGTATCGGGGGTGGGTGTTACGCAGCTTAATCCCACCCTGAGATCAACCGGAGCCGGCGCCGTTGGCGCGCGCAAGGACAAAGGATATATGACACTCTTTTGATAGACTCCATGTGCGTTCCTTGGAGGAGTTGGTCAAGGAGTTGAGCGCCCTTGGGCTACGAGCAGAGCCCGTGGTAGACTTTATTAAAACGCTGTACGCAGCCCAAGAGGTGCCATACGAAAGGGAGGATAAGGAAGCTGGGCACCGCCTTGTAGAGCTCCCCGATGGGACGCGGCTGCTCACCTACCCTGCCGAGGAGCTCTACCACGTAGACGAGCTGGTGGTTAAGGTGCTGAAAAACTACGACCTTATCTCAGCTTGGACCCACTACGGCTCCCACGCCAACGTCAGGTTCTACGGGCTCACCGAGAAGGGCCTTCAGCTAGGCTCTCAGGCGTACCGGGAGAGCTTGGAGCTGGCGGCCGGCAGGCTCGCAGGGGTTCTCGGCGAGTACCCTAGAGGCCTCGCTAAGGTCCTCGCGTTAAGCGCCACCGACCCGCGTAGCGGGAGGTTTACGTGGCTCAGCGTCAAAGTTGGCGCACAGGAGTACAAAATCGACCTCCCAGATTACACAACAAGGCTACTGAAGCCAGAGGAGCTCAGGAGGATACGGGAGGCGCAATATGGGGTATCGAGGGAGCTTTACGGGGACCTGCGCCTAGTTAATGAAGAATTGGAGAGGGTTGCGAGAACTCGGCTTTACGAACCACGCAACTACGACATGTTCATGTCGGTCTTCCTGCTGGAGTGCGGCGGCAGGGTCTACAAGGAGGCCCTGCGGCTGATGGAGGATCTCGCCGGGCTCGGGCTCGCAGTGAGAGTCCCACTATTCGATAGCAAGGGCGACAGATCCGGTGATGAGTACAGAGCGCCGCCAGAGATGGCGCACGTGCTGAGCGAGCGCTCAGCCGGCGTGGACTTCGGGGAGGCGATGAGGAGGTTCTTCATGATTGAGATGGTGCTGAGGGCCCTCCGCGGCAAAGTAGTGAGAGAGGAGCTACTCGCCGCCTCGCAGGGGCTGGGAATCCCGGAGGCAGAGGTGAAGACGGCCCTCGAGCTGATGCACCAGATGGGGTTAACGTCCAAGTACAATGAGGGAGGAGCACCCGACTCACCAGCCTTCATCGTCCTAGACGAGGGAGGATTGAGGGAGGAGGTTGTAAGAGCTGTGAAGCAGCTGGAGGCTCTCGTGCTGCAGTGAGGGGCTAGGCCTCTCAGAACTCGCCTCTGCTAGCCCGCAACCCTCCTCCACAGCTCGACGAGCATGTCTGGGGCCTCCGTGTGCACCGGGATTACGCGCCTCGGCCTCAGAAGCGCCAGTAGCTCTGGCAGCTCGTGGGGGTAGTAGTGCCCCGAGACGCGGAGCCTGTAGGGCTGCAGGCCCAGCCTGCGCAGCCAGCCCACCGCAAGGGACTCCTCCAGCCCCTCCTCAGCCTCGACCTCCGACGTCAGGAGAAGCGCGTGCCCGCCTCTAAGCTCAACCTCGGAGCTCCTCGCGAAGTCGACAAGCTCGAAGAGGTCTGCTATTACGGCGTAGCCCCCCGGGCTTCTCAGCTCGTCTGGGCCAGCAAGCTCAACTTGTGAGGGCTTCTCCGCGAGCGTGAGTGGCCTCCGTATCCACTCCATGGGGATGCTGAGACTATGCGACCACGCCTCCAGGAGGTCTATGATCCTCGCAGAGGCGACCAGGGCTACCCTGTTGGCGCTTACCAGTTCCTCGAGGACAGCTAGGAAGAGGTCCAGCTCCATCCGGTGAACCGCTACTAGTAGGGGCGCTTGGAGCCTCACGACCTCTCGGAGCACGCGGCGCAGATCCTCGCCTTTAAGCGGGGCCACGGGCCTCCCGAAGTTGGTCCCCTCGACCAGGAGTGTGTCCACCCTAAGGTCTGGGTTGTCCTCGAGGTAGGTAAAGAGATTACCTTGCTGGGCGCTGCCGAGCGTTTTGGAGAGGTGCTCGAGGCGGAGGTCGCCCGTGTACAACACGTTTTCGTCGCTGCCGAAGTAGAGGTAGGCGGTCGAGGGGTAGGCGCTGTGCGGGACAGGTAATGCGACTACATTGTTAGCGTCGGTGACCATCGGCTCCGCCTCTACAAGTCGTGTCGCATAGCCGGGCGGCAGGTAGCTCATCCAGTCCGGCGAGTCCCTGTACCAGCTCCCGAGAAGCTCGACCATAGCGGTCGAGGGGACCCTGACCTCCAGCTCGTAGGGCAGGTCGCCCAGGAGGCCGAGGTGGTCGAGGTGGAGGTGAGTGATGTAGAGCGCCTTGGCCTCCTGAAGTTTTTCGAGCGGCGGCAGAACCCCCGTCGCGCGCAGCTCGACAGGCCCTAGGGGCCTGATGCGGTAGCCGTAGAGGCGGCGGAAGACTGAGAAGCGGATCCCCTGGTCTAAGACTATGGTCTCCCCCCGATCCCTAACTGCAATGCAGACCCCGCCGACCTCCCGCTCCCCGGAGATGACCTGGACTTCAACCACCGGCGCCACCCGGCTTGAGGAGAAACCTCACCGTGCCCCGCACCTCTACTCTCATCTTCGAGAGGGGGTCCTGGATCGCGACGAGCTGGGGGCTGCCAGTGCCGACGTTGACGACGACGTACAGCCAATACCTGTCCCTGAGCTGCTGAGCAACCCTGTACTCATCCTCGGTGAGCTCGGCGAGAAGCGATGGGCCCCTGTGCCCCTTCACCTCGATGAACCTTTCCTCGCCCGTCCTCCGGTCGACGCTGTAGATGTCATAGTGCTCACTCTGACTCACATCGACCGGCTCCCGCCCATGCCTTCTCTCGTACTCCAGCGCGAACCTCATCGCCTCCTCCTCGAGCCTCCTTTTCTCCTCCAGGCTAACCTCAGCTTCGGCGCGAAGCCCCCCTTCGCCAGTAAACCTTATCACAGCCAGCAGCCTATCTTCACCCTTGTCGAACTTCATTGAGGGTTCCTCATCCCTGCTCTGACCCGGGCGAAGGTTGGCTAGCGCGAGGCGGTAGCTTTTGAAGTCCTTCAGGAGGTAGTCGATTAATTTTACTGTAAAGTTCTTCAGGGGGGCCCAGTCGTCCCTGCCATCCATTGAGAACTCATTAGCCTCGAGGATCTCCCGCTCCAGCGCCTCAGCAATCAGGTTGAGCAGCTCCGCGCCCCTCACAACCCTCCCCTCCTCGTCCACCCCGACGACCTCGCTGTAAACAACCGGCCCATCCCTTAGCCGGATCTGAACCTCGTGGACATGCACCTCGCGCTCACTATCGCCCCCCGCGATCACGTAGACAGGGTTCCTCAATTTCCCCTCCCCCGCCAAGAAGGCTGAAAGGGCGCTCCACGTCCTTGAGACCGGCACCAGAGTCCCGCCTGGAGACCTGACGGAGGGTTGGCCGTCCTTCGACACCACCTCGTCCGTGCGCCCCTCGAGCGCTCTGAGAAGCCTGGCTACAGCCCCCTCAGCCTCCTGAGCCGAGGCGAAGCCGACGGCCTCCCGCATGAACCGCTCGACCTCCTCCCTGCTAGGCCTCGAGGAGCCGCCCACCTTCTCAAGGGCCTCCTGCAGCTGCTGAATCGTCTGCACGATCGCGTCCACGAGCTTGCCGAGCGCCTCCCTCCCCCCGGCGAGGTACTCGCGCCTCAGCGTGTACTCAGAGACCCTCGACAGCTTCTCACCCCTCCTCACCACGACCGGGGGCATCTGGGGTCGCTGCCACAGGTCGAGAATCAGAGCCTCCTCGCCCACCGGCGGCTTCTCCATCTTGCCCAGCGCCCTCCCCATTGCGACCAGCTTCGCGTAGAGGACGTCCAGCACGTCCTTGTCGCTCTCCACCGCCAGGAACACCGTGTAGACCTTAACTTCTCGTTTCTGCCCCAGCCTCCAGACCCTCCCGATCCTCTGCTCCAGCTTCACCGGAGACCAGGGCGGCTCGTAGTTCACGAGGACGTTGGCTACCTGGAGGTTCAGCCCCTCCGACGCCACGTCCGTAGCCACCAGGACCCTGCCGCCCTCACGCTCCAGCCACCTACGGATCTCCGTCAGCCTTTCCTCGCTCGCCGCCTCCTCGCTCGTCAGCACATCCACCCTGTCTCGCCCAAGCCTATCGGCGAGCGCACTCTTAACGTAACGCGCGGTGTCCTTGAACTCGGTGAACACCAGCACCTTTTCCCCCGCTTGCACGTGCTGCTCGGCGATACGGGATACCGCCTCAAGCCTGCTGTCCCGCTCCATGCACCTCTTAGCCAGGCTGACCAGGTGCCTAAGCTCGTCTACGTCGCGCTCAGTGAGCAGCGCCGAGCACGCCGCCGCGAAATCCTCCACGACACTATCAGGATCCTTCTCGCTTTCAAACTCCTCGAAACCCAGCCCCAGCACCGCCCCCGCAAGCCTACCTCTCTCTGAGAGAACCTTCTCAAACTTCCTAGTATCAAGCCCCCTGGAGCCCAGGGCCTCGGCTCTCCTGGCCAGGATCACCTCCATCGTCTTGACGGCTGCGTAGGGGCTGGAGGAGGCGCGCTTGAAGATGAGGGCGTTGAGCAGGCCCAGCGCCTTCGGCTCTGATCCCGCCATCTTGTGGTAATCCAGGATCTTCGTCCTGAGGAACCGGATGAGGCGATGGTGGAAGTCCTTCTCCTCCTCCGTCGCTGGGACGACCGCGGCGATCACCCTGCAGTCCGGGAAAACCTTCCTCCCCTCGTACACGTTGTTCACATCGAGCTTCGTCCGGCGGAAGACCAGCACGTTGCGCGAGTAGGCGTAGAACCGGGGGTTGTCGAGGGCCTTGTCGTCTCTCACGAGCAGGGGGTCAAGCAGGCGCATCCTCGACAAGTAATCGCGAGGGTCTCCCCTGTGGGGCGTTGCTGAGAGAAGTAGGAGCCCCCTTCTCCTATCCGAAGCCAGCTGCGCGGCAAGCCTGTAGCGGTAGGTGGGCTTCTTGCCCGGGGAGTAGCCGACCCTGTGCGCCTCGTCGACGATGACGAGGTCCCACCCCACCCCAGCGATCTTGTCGAAGTAGTACTGCCTCTTCACGAGGTCCATAGAAGCGATGTAGACGCCCTCGGGGAACCCCCTCTCCGCAAGCGTTCGGAAATTGCCCCTTTCGATCCTCTGCGGGTTTACGTAGAACCTCTCCAGCTCCCCAACCCACTGCTTCACCAGGATCCTGGGGACTAGGATGAGGACTCTCTTCGCGAGGCCTAGGTCCATCAGCCTCTTCATAGCCAGTATAGCGGTGACAGTCTTGCCCAGGCCTATCTCGTCGGCGACGAAGGCCCTCAGCGGGAAGCGGAGGGACGTCCTGGAGAGGAACTCTAGCTGGTGGAGAAAGGGTTCGACAGCCGGGTTGGCTCTCTCCAGGGCGGCGCGGAAGATCGGGTTGTAGCGCCTGTGGATAGAAAGGACCTCGCGGGCTAGCTCCACCGCCATGCTAGTCAAGCCCCTGGAGCACCTTGAAGGCCCTCACCGGGCGCCTGAGCCTCAGCCTCCCCCTCTCGAATGCCTCGGTAAAGCGCGAGAACCAGAAGAACAGCTCGTACTCGTCCAGGCTCCTCACAACCTCCTCCAGCTCCCTCACCTTATGCCGGCTACTCAGCGACTCCCTTACCGCCGCGTAGACTAGCAGGCGTCTATACGCTCTATCCCCTACTCTCACCGACCTCCTCTTTAGCCGGACACCGTTCTCCAGCTTCTCGGCTAGCAGCACCAGCTCGCTCCATGGGCAAGCGGCGACCAGCTCTGCACTCCTCAGAGTCGGGCTCGGGTAGAAGTGGCACAGCTGCACTACCCGCTCGCCCCTGCGGCCCCTCACCCGGCGCTCCGTGTATAAGATCAGTCTCTTAGGCTCCAACCCCCTCACCGCCACTGAACCTTGTACTTCGAGAGCTTCCTCTTCACTTCCTCCGTCAGCTCGAGAGGCTTCTTCAACTCGACCCTAGCAGTGAACGACCTGGGGGCGTACACCTGCATCGCGCTCATCAACATCCTCGCGACTCCTACGAAGGAGGCCGGGTCGACCCCTTTCATGGCGAGCGAGGCGTGCTGCCCACCCTGCTCCAGCTCAACTTTACCCTCGCTGAGCACCACGGGTCCGAACCCCCCGCTTTGCACCAGCCTCTCAAACTCGTTGAAATCGTCGAAGACCAACTCCCTCAGCAGGGGCGGTCCCGCCCTCCGTACGCTGACAACGAGCTCCCTGACCGTCGCTTTCTCCAGTCCTGGGGCACTCGCCGAAACCTTGTACACGAAGCGGCCCTCGTCCTGAGGTGCCCTCAACTTCCATTTCGCGCTCAGCGGCGGCTGGTCGGCGTCCGGCTCAACCACACCCTCGTCCACGCTCAGCTGCACCGGCCCGCCGACCTGTCCCACGGGCTCCACCGACACGGACACCACAGCCTCAGCCCCCGGCTCAAGCTCCAAGGCAGACGGCTCCAGGTTCAGTATAAGGCCCCGCCCGATAACCTCCCTCCTCTCCACGATCGGACAGCTCTTGAGTAGCTCCAGCTGATCGGGTAGCAGCTCCGAGAGCGGGATCTCGCGCCCCTCGCATCGGAGCGCGTAGCTGATCTGGACGACCTTGCCCTCCACCTCCTTGCGCTCGACCTTGGACAGCCGCTCCAGCAGCCTCCTTGCGGCCACATTCCACGGCAGGACGATGTCAGACTCCATGATTGATTCGGGGGCCCTGCCCTCAGGAGCCGCGGGCAGCTGCTCACCCTCCCTGTAGACCCGGGCCCATATGACCTCCCCCCCCCGTTGCAGGCCGACCTTAAGCCTGCTCACGCCCTCCCTCAGCGCGTGGAGCACCAGGTCCCCCACCACGAAGGGGAGTTTAGTGTTTGTGTAGAAGTAGGAGATAAGTTCCTTAACCGGGAGCTCCTTCTCGCCCTTGCTGATATCGACACCGATGCTACGCAGGATGTAGTCGAGCTCCTCGAAGTCCAGCCTGTCGATCTTGGCCTTGCCTACGTCCGGCGACGCCAGCGCATCCTCGGCTATCCTGGCCAGCGAGGTTTTGCGCGGGTAGACCTTGCCATCCTTAACCTCTTCGCCGCTCGGATAGGCGACGGTGTCGAAGGCCGCGAGAACCTCATTGTAAAGCTGATCCTCAAGCCTCTTCTCGTAATCCCGCAGCTTCTTGCCTTGTAGCTCCCTCGCGTCTTCCGGGTAGATCTCCTTGAGCTGCTCCCTTATCCTCTCGCACGCCACCAGCCTGCCACAGATCTCGAGGAGACGCTTAAGCCTGTGCTCGTCCTTCGGGTAGAGGACGGCTACCGTGTTCCTGTACACCCGGCTCCCACCGCCCTCCCTCTCGAAGATAATCCTCCGCACCTCGCTCTCGCTCAACTTCTCCGGCGCGATGACGAGGTAGTAGACCTCCTCGTCGATCGGCAGGGGCTCGCTCCTCACTGCGCACTTGAACAGACGCGGGATCGCCTCCCTCTTCTGCACGCCTGGCGGGGGCCCCTCGGCCAGGCTCTCAACAGTTTCGAGGAAAAGTCGCCTGGCCTCCACGCTGCCGACGCGCTTCGCCTCGTCCTCCACCATCTCGATAACGGATGGCATCGGGTTGAACCAGTAGCGCCCGTCCCGCTCCTGCAGGTAGAGCAGGCTCTCGGCAGCGGCCTCCAGGGCGTTCAAGACATCGGCTGGCTTGACCCCTGCGCCCCTGGCGAAGCCCTCCTCATACACCATGAAGGCTACGTCTTCTCTCGTCGGGAAGGCGCGCTCAGGCTTCACCACGCTGCCGTACACGTAGGTTCTCAGAAAGATCGAGAGAGCAACCTTGTACATCAGGCGGTTCGCGTCCGCCTTCAGGGCCCTGCCGAGGAGGTCCTTGTCGACCACCGGGCCGAAGGAGGCGAAACTTTGTGTGAGGAGACCCCTCAGCCTATCGTCAGCCAAGTCGATGTGCCAGGGCATGACGAAGTCTGGGTACTCGCCGCTCTGCAGGATCCTGCGCACCACGTGCCTCGTTATCCTCAGCGCGTCCCTTGTCCTCTGGAGCTCCGGGCTTCTCGTCACAATGTCGTAGAGCACCTCCAGGTAGCTGGGGTGAAATGGAGCTGTCTTGTCCAGCTTGAGGGCCCTCTCGACCGCGGCTGCGCCGAAGACCTGCCGCTCGTCTCCGTAGAGGCTCAAGTATCTGCTCCTCAGCTCTAGCACT
>JBEULP010000030.1:0-4033 GCA_041287245.1 Infirmifilum sp.
GTCCACGATGCGTTCACTATCCTGGGCGTGCTCTCGCTAGAGGCTCTGGGCTACGCCCCGCACGGCCAGGGCTGGCGCCTAATCGAGGAAGGCGAGCTGGAGCCCGGCGGCTCGATACCAACGAACACACTGGGGGGGCTGAAGGCGAGGGGGCACCCTGTCGGAGCCACTGGTATCTACCAGGTTTTCGACATCGTGAGGCAGCTGCGCGGCGAGGCCGGCGCTAACCAAGTTGAGGGGGCTGAGGTTGGGGCGGCGCTGAGTTTCGGTGGAATGGCCAGCACGGTTGCGGTAAACGTTCTGAGGAGGGTGAGGTAGATGGTTTGGGCCGAGAGCGTCCCCAGGTCATGGAGGGAGAGGGTGCGCAGGTACAGGCTGGTGGGAGGTAAGTGCGGGTCCTGCAGCAGAGTGGTGTACCCCCACAGGCGCGTCTGTCCCTACTGCGGTAGCGAGGGGCTGGAGCCAGTTGAGCTGCCTAGGCGAGGTAAGGTAGTTACCTACGCGGTGATTAGGCACCCGCCGAGGGGTTTCGAGGGTAAGGAGCCGTACGTGATAGCCGTGGTGGAGCTCGAAGGAGGTGCCAAGGTTCTAGCTCAACTCACCGATGTGAAGCCGGAGGACGTTAAGGTGGGGATGGAGGTTGAAGCGGTCTTCAGGAGGTACAGGGAGCTCTCGCACGACGGAGTGATAGAGTACGGCGTGAAGTTCCGGCCGGCCGCGTAGTGGTCTTAGCCGTCCCCTCCCTCCGTTTTTTGCACTTTAGCTATAAAAAAGCCAACCGTTCGATGGATGTGAGGGTAGAGCCTGCGGACCCCGCCGCTGCATGAGAAGGCGCGGTATCCGGGCTCCCCGAGAACCCCCTCGGCCCTCAGTGCACCTTGATCGAGGCGCTCCACTACCGCCTCCCCCTCCGAGCTAAGCAGCGAGCAGGTTGAGTAGACAAGCGCGCCCCCCTCTTTGAGCTGGGAGTAGGTGGTGCGCAGCAGCTCCAGCTGGAGGGTTGTGTACCTGTCCAAGCGAGGGGGTTTCCAGAGCGACAGCCGCAAGGCTGGGTCGCTGGCCAGAGCTCCTGAGTTCGTGCAGGGGGCGTCCAGCAGCACCTTATCGAACTTCCTAGCGAAGCGCAGCAGCCTAGAGTCTGAGGTCACAATGTGGACGTTGCGCACGCCTAGCTTCGATAGGAGGGCTTTCATCTCCCTCACGCGGCGCCGCGACACGTCAACGGCTACTACCTCTGCCTCGTTTGCGGAGAGTTGCTGTATAGCGGAGGTTTTCACCCCCGGGGCTGCCGCGGCGTCCAGAACCAGCAGCCTCCTGGCCTGACCCAGCGCGTGCACCACTGCGACGCTGCCTTTGTCCTGGACCAGGACGAGCCCCCTCTCCGCCATCTTCTGAACAGGTAAAGGCACCTCCTCGACATTGAGCACCTCGAGGAGCTCAGGGAAGTCGCGGTCCTCGCGAATCTCGAGCCCCTCCCTTCTCAGGCGCCTGGCTGCCTCGTTCACGCTGATCTTAAGTTCGTTGACTCTCACCCAGATGGTCCTCCTGTCGCAAGCCTTGATCAGCTTAATAGCTTCCTCCGGCCCGAGGAACTTCGCCACTTCCTCCGCTATCCAAGGGGGGAACGAGTGCTCGAGAGAGGTCCTCTGCAGAGGGGGTTTTTCAGCGGCCAGCTGATCTGCCAGCTCCAGCCACCTCCTTGTGAGCAGAACCCGCAGCCGACCGCTCAGCAGCCCCACGTCGATGCCGCTCGGGTTCAACCCCTCCTTCATCATGGCGAAGACGACGCGGAACGCGCACCTACGCCTCAACGGCAGGTCAGATAGCCTCTGCGCGTCGAGCAGGAGGTCGGCCTTCGCGAAGTGCCTCAGCGCAATTCTAGCCAGCTTTACGGCGTTAAGGTCGCCCCTCTCGACCAGCTTCGAAGCTTCAAGGTAGGCCGCCTCGAGTGAGAGGCTCCGCCTCTCTATTAGCTCGAGCGTCAGCGCGGCTAACCTGACCGTAAAGGGGGATACCACCTCGCTGGTCATCTACGGCAGGAACCCCTTGATGGCGTAGCTGACGTAGGTGAGAAGGGCTGCGACGAGGAACCCTCTCTCGTCACGAAGCTCGTAAAAAACCGAAACCGCAGCCGTGAGCATGCCGATGCTTAGCAGCTGGTGCACCCTGAGCATTATTGCAAGTACGATCATCGTGTGCACTGGAACGTCGGGGTAGCTCCAGCCCGTGATGAACCACTGCACGATCATGTAAATGTAGAGGGGAACTTGAGCCAGCGCCAGGCCGGCCACGAGGCTGAGGGTGGGGGGCTTAGTGTGGCTTAGAGCCCGAGCGACGGCATGGACGATGGATGCTAGCAACGCGAAACTGAGCGCGTAATCAAGGAGCAGCTGGAGCGTCGGCTCGAGTACGAAGGGTCCGACCACCTTTACGGTGAGCAGCGCCGGAATCTGCTCAACCTCTAGGATCTTCAACGGCAACCTAGTGTAAAGGGTGGTTACCAGCCCGGTCAGCATACATAGCGTGGCGGTAACGCCGCTGAGCAAGTTGTTTCTGTAAAGAGGGATGAACAACTGCTTTGGAATTAGGTAGGGTAGCAGGTGTTTTTCAACGAGCCCGCCGAGCCTCCCCCTCTGCACAAGGGCGCCTCTAATCGCATTTTCGCTTTCCCTCATCGCTTTGTAGAGAAGGTACCCCTTTTCCGTTAGAACGTACCTTCTGTCGCTGTTCCTCGTCACGTACTCCTTCAAGCCATCCAAGCTGTAGTATAGGGCTCCCACGCTCACATTGAGGCTTCGCTTAAGGTCGGTGAACGAGGTAGCCCCCCTTTCTGCAATCACTTCAATGATCCTCCTCTTAACAGGATTGCTTAGAACCGCATAGACGTCCTCCAGGTCGATGGGTGCGCTGCTTGGTGCAGGCATCGCCCCGCAGTGGGGCGGAGGACGCCTATAAAGGTGGCGTGCCCCTCACGGCAAGAGATTTAGACCCTCGGCCTATCTGCCTATCGTACATGCTTTGCTACAGTGTGCGGTTCGACGGTACAGGCCTTCACATAGAGAGGCTCAAACAATTGATGAATGTACCAGTGGAACTGGTGCTGAACATCGACGAACTTAGGGAGATGAGCGTTTTCGAAATCGCAGAACCCATACTCGAGGAGGGCATCGAGGTAACAGCTGTTAAGCTGGACACGCCCCTCTCACAATCGAGTGAGGAAGACGTGGAGAAGGCCATCGTGCTAGCCGATGAGCTTAACTCCGACCTAATCGTATTGCCTGTTGAAGGAGAACGCCTTCAAATTCGAGAAGGCTCCCCACGGCTCGATTCGCTGTTTAAATCGGCGTCGGTGTACGCCAAGAAGGTAGTCTTCGAGCCCCACCCTAGAGCCTTGCCCGGCCTGGCCGACCTTATATCGGAGTTCCTCGGCGGCGTTTTCAAGCTTGCGGTATCCCCAGAACCCGAGTTGAACACGGAAGAGCTAATCGAGCTCGCGCACGAGCACCTTGGGCAATTGGTGCTGGTAAGGCTGGTGTGCTTCACGAGGGAAGGCAAAGTTGCGCGTATATCTGGCACGACGAGCCCCAACGTATTCGCGATCATCAAAGAGCTTCTCGAGAGGGGTTACGAAGGGTTCTTCGTGCTGGACTACGAGCCAAGAGGCTTGATGCTCCCTTCACAACTAGTTAGGGAGGATTTAGAGCTCCTCCTCCAATACGTTCGTTCTATGATGGGTAGGGTGAAGTGATGCTGTGACAAATTAAAGTGCTCTGAAAAGAGGCGGCGAGGGGGGAAGAGGCATGCCTAGGCTGGCGCACCTGCTGAGGAGATTCGCCGCGACCGTGGGGGTCTACAGGCTTTACGAAAAGATCTTAGAGAGCGAGGTGCTCGGAAGCGGTAACATCCCGTCGCACGTAGCAGTCATTTTAGATGGTAACAGAAGGTGGGCGAGGGAGGAGGGGCTTTCGATCGAAGACGGTTACAGGGAGGGCGCCAAGCGCGTAGAGGATTTCTTGGAGTGGTGCTACGATGC
>JBEULP010000031.1:0-2928 GCA_041287245.1 Infirmifilum sp.
GTTAATCTCGAAGGAGAGTAGCCGTAGCGAAAGCAAAATGCTCGCAGCCCTTTGGGCGAGGAGCTAGGTGCGTTCGCCTGGAGTCGATGGCGAGACACCCGAAGCCGGTCGATCTAGACCTGGGCAGGTCGAAGCCCAACGAAAGTTGGGTGGAGGACCGACCCGGTGCTGATGTGCAACTCGTTCGGTTGACCTGGGTCTAGGGGTGAAAGGCCAATCTAGGCCGGCAATAGCGGGTTCCCCCCGAGACTACCCGCAGGTAGACCTCTGCAGAGGAGGCATATGGGGTAGAGCCACCGATGGAGAAGTTTAGAGCCGGAAGGCTCGGCTTCTCTTTCGAACTCCGAACCCATATGCTCCGTAGAAGCAGGGAGCTAGGGTTGTCGGGATAAGCTTGACACCCGAGAAGGCAACAACCTAGACAGGGGTTAAGGTCCCAAAATGCAGGCTAAGTGCCATGCAAAGGGCGTCCGGAACCTAAAACAGCGGGGAGGTTGGCTTAGAAGCAGCCATCCTTTAAAGAGTGCGTAACAGCTCACCCGCCGAGGTTTCGGGCCCCGAAGATGGACGGGGCTAAGCCTGCTACCGAGACCTCTGGGCACCCAAATGGGTGATCCGGTAGGGGGGCGTGCTGCTGGGGCAGAAGTCTCTCCGTGAGGAGGGATGGACCCAACAGTAACGCGGATCCTGGCGTAAGTAGCAGCAAAGTGCCGTTGAAATCGGCATCGCCGAAGGGGCTAAGGGTTCCTTGGCAATGTTCGTCAGCCAAGGGTAAGCCGGTCCTAAGCACGATCCTAATAGGAACCGTGCGAAAGGGAAGCTGGTTAATATTCCAGCGCCAGAGGTGTTTCGCCCTAGGGATGACACCTCAGGATAGGCGGAGGATCCATGCCTAGATCTTTGCCCTTTCGAACTCTGGGGAGTATCGTAATGATGAGAACCAGGGAAAGGGAGGGTGAGCCCACCTAGGGTGGGTTCCGCTGAGTCCAGGGGTCCATGAAAAGTCCCTAGGGGTCAAACCTCTGTCCGTACCAAGAACCGACACAGGTGCCCCTGGGTGAGAAGCCCAAGGCGAGTGGGAACAATCGACCCGAGGGAACTCGGCAAAATGGCCCTGTACCTTCGGAAGAAGGGGTGCCTACTCCGAGAAAGAGTAGGTCGCAGTGGCTAGGGGACTCCGACTGTTTAACAAAAACACAGGTGGCCGCCAGACCGTAAGGTTGAGTATGGCCGCTGAAGCCTGCCCAGTGCCGGTACCTGAAAGCCCCGTTCAAGGGGAAGAAGGGCCGGTAAACGGCGGGGGTAACTATGACCCTCTTAAGGTAGCGTAATACCTAGCCGCTTAATTGGCGGCTTGCATGAAGGCCCAACGAGGGTCCCACTGTCCCCGGGTTGAGTCCCGTGAAATCGATGTAATGGTGCACAATCCAATCTCTCCCATCTGAAAGCGAAGTCCCTGTGGAGCTTTACTGCAGCCTGTTGTTGCGATATGACTCCGGATGTGTAGGGTAGGCGGGAGCCTACGAAGCCCGGGCGCCAGCTTGGGTGGAGGCGACGATGAAACACCGCCCTTCCGGGGTTATATTGCTCACTCCTTCGGGAGGACAGCGATAGGTGGGCAGTTTGGGTGGGGCGCCACGCCCTTGATAAGGAAACAAGGGCCTCCAAAGGTAGGCTCAGGAGGGTCAGAAATCCTCCGTTGAGTATAAGGGCAAAAGCCTGCTTGACGCGGTTGCGAACAATAATCAACCGCGATACGAAAGTAGGGCCTAACGAACCACCCTGTCCTCATTGGTGGGGGCGGGTGATAAGAGAGAAGTTACCCCAGGGATAACTGAGTCGTCTCCGGCAAGAGTTCATATCGACCCGGAGGTTTGCTACTTCGATGTCGTCTCTTCCTATCCTGGCGGTGTAGCAGCTGCCAAGGGTGGGGCTGTTCGCCCATTAAAAGGGATCGTGAGATGGGTTCACTACGTCGCGAGACAGTAGGGGTGCTTTTCGATGGGAGTGCCCGGGTGCCTGCGGGGTAGGATCCCTTAGTACGAGAGGAACGGGGATTCGTGGCCACTAGTCTACCGGTTGTCTGGCAAGGCAGTTGCCGGGCAGCCACGCCATAACTGATAAGTGCTGAAAGCATCTAAGCACGAAGCAGTCCCCAAAAAGAGGCACCCACTGAGACCACTCCTAAAAGAGGAGTTTGATAGGACTGGGGTGTAAGCGCCAAGCCCTCGGGCGAGGCGTTCAGCCCGCAGTTACTAACGGTCGAATTTAGATCAACAGGGAATCTGGTCCAGACTTAAGGATCGCTTTTGTTAGCCTTTGAAATTATTGGTGTTTATATGGTTGATATAAGAATATTAGCAAAATATCCCTTTTTGAAAGAGGGTTCTAGAGCATTTGGAAATATATTGATAGAAGATATTTTAAAACTTCCAAAATTTTCTGATGCAAGAGAACTAGCTATTTCTCAACTTGAAAAAGCTTTGGGGGTGGATAAAAAAATTTTTATCAATGATAATGAGACCAGGTATATTGCATATCAAATTTCAAGGATGATACTCAGCTATCTTAACGATCCTATATTAACAAACAGGTTTGCCATAATGTTTAGGGATATGGTGGAAAGGGAAATATTGAAAGAAGATCCTGAGATAATTTTGAAGGTGTGTGATTCACTATCAATTTATGCAAAAATTGAGGGTAAAAATTTTAAAATATCTTTTACAGACTATGTTAAACTAATAAGAAAATTAGGTGAAAAATACTCTCTTTATTACCAAAGGTTGAACATGGGTTATGTTCATTTCGATATAAACCTTGAAAGGGAAAAAGTGGCAAAATTGATTAGAGAGGCATATGTGAACTATTTCAAGAATGATGTGGAGAATTTGCGTACACCTGATCAAATTTTTAAATTTTTAAAGAATG
>JBEULP010000032.1:0-2618 GCA_041287245.1 Infirmifilum sp.
GGAGTACGCTAGAGCCTCGGCAAGCCTCTCGAACTCGGCTTCAGACACGCTGGGCTTTAGCAGGACATCGATGGCGTACGCCCTGCCCCCCAGCTTCTTTGCAACGCCGCTCGGGATTATCACAATTCGGCTCCATTCATAGGGCTGCGGAATAATAACGGCGCTGCCGAGCGGGACCGCGAAGCCGTGGAATTGCGCATAGTAGATCGAGTCAACTGGCGCTATCCCCCTGCCGTCAGGATCCCGGAGCGAGTCCATCGCACTCTCAGAGAAGATTCCCGTTATGACAAACTTCATGCCAAAGAGCTCAACCTCATCGCCGACGTCGACGCCCAGCGCTGACGCCATAGAGGAGGGGAGAAGGATCGCCGGTTGGTCCTCGCTCAAGAAGGGCCTCGGTAACCCCTTCACTAGGGCTCGCGACATCACCTCAGCTGCCATCTCTGGTGCGAGGCCAACGGCCGCTGGGACAGGGATGCTTGCGTTGTGAGAGACTATCAATGCGTAAGGTCCTAAGTTGATGATGGAAGGAGCGTAGTAGACGATCCTTGGGCAGACGCAACCTTTGTCGCCGATGATCGCCCTTAGCATTTCGACAGCGGGGTAGTCGAGAATATCGCCTGGAGACGCATAACCGCTCTTCAGCGTGAAGCCGTAGAACCATGGGGTTACCTTCTCCATCGGCTTCTGGACAACAGCCGTGTACGGAGATACCGAGGCGAGCGAGACCGTCGCCATGGCGAAAACAACGATTGGTATGATAGTCAGTACCGAGCGTAGTGGGCGCTTCCTCATGTTCTCAGTCGAGAGCGAGATGGCCATTAGCGTGGCGGCCGTCCTTTCTGTCACGACTTCGTGGTAGCCCAGCATCTTCGCTGAAACTTCCGAAACTATATCGCGAGCCTCCCTGTAGAAGATCCACAGGACGATCGCCATCAAGATCAACATGCCTATGGCGATCGCAGCCAGCGTGGTGCTGGGTATCACCCAGAAGGCTGGGTGTGTAAAGGCGAAGAGCAGGAAGAGGGTAACCTCGAACGCTAAGACGTTCAGTATCATCCTGAAGCCCTCGCCCCTCACCAACAGCCTTTCGAGGAAGTAGCCGGCAACGACTATGAACGGCACGAAGAAAATCGCCGAGCGCACGCACTCTTCGAACAACGGCATCACTTCGTCAGTGTACGCCCTCGAAGCGTAGCTCCAGGCTGCCAGCGCGTTTCTGTAAGCTGCGCTCCAAGTGTAGTTCCTTAGCGCGCCAACGGCCTCTTCAATGTACTTCTTAGCGTAGTCTAGTAGTGTATCGGCGCTAAGCCTCCTAACCTCCCTCTCACTTAACACCGCGTACCTCTGCGCGGCCACAGCGTACGTACCAGTGGCGTAGTCAAGGGCCCAGTACACCTTCTCCTTCCCTACGGCGATCCCCACCGGCCATCTCAATCCAGCGCTCAGGGTCACAGTCAGGTTCTCCACGTGCGAGCTGAAAGCCATGTAGACGCCTGTTCGATCGAACGAAGAGATGAAAGCGTAGAGCGGCGAGATGCCCGTCGAAGTTTCGAACTGGGTCGGCCAGGATCCCCCGCCAACCCATACGTCAGACGAGGCGTACCTCGGGTCGTCGATCGTGCGCCTCATCACCCTCGGATTGTACACGTCTAGCAGCACTCTAGCCTTCATGGGCATGACATAGGTGCTCACGTAGCCCCGCGGGACAAGCAGTGAGATCCACTGGGGGCCTCCGCTCCTCATGCCCCAGGCTGGCGCTATGAACCACGTCTCGTTGATCTGCCTCCAAGCTTCCACGTACCACGAGTTGAGGCCCTGGGGGGTCACGCCGTAGACGAGGGCCGTTCCATTGGAGTCGGCCCTAGCGAACATCCAAGCGAACGGGTAGCTGCTCCACCTACCAACCCTTACAATGACGTATGGGGCGGTGTCGTACCACCCCTTCGTGATGTTGTACTGGAGTACTGTCACCTGGAGCTGGAGGAAGCCCCAGTAGAGCAGGGGGTGGAGCCTTGTGGGAAGGATCAGGCTCTTCATCACCCCTACTTCCGGGACGTTGAGGAGCGCCACCGTTATGGCCGCTGCCGAAGCTAGCTGGGGTACAACCCTCTCCTCGAAGTTGCTCTTAACGTACTGGAGGTCGCTGATCGGCTCGCCCTCGAACGGCCTGTAGCTGTAGGAAGTCCTGAGGGTGAAAGCTGCCAGCCCAGTTATCACCAGGGGTTCGGTATCGAGAATGTAGGGCTTGCTCATCGTGCTCGACCACATCCACTCGGGCCCATGCGTCAAGTCTACCGGCCTCACCACCCCCAGCCTTCGAATGACATCCCTCAACCCCTCTGAGCGCGGCAAGCCGGTTTCGTTGAGGAACTCCTCGACTAAGTGTACATGTGTATTGGCAAGACCCCGCAGCCAGTAGAACTTGGTGGTTATGAACGCCCTGCCTGAGGTTTGGTAGAAGTGGCCAACGTAGACCATGGACGCCACGGGTACGTCAGCTGAGATGTCCAAGCCCATGACGTACCAGATGACGCTCTCGCCTCTCATGAGATCGGCCCTTCTGAAGATGTAGTTTTCAACGAAGTATCTGGGGCCTACTAATCCATTCCAGTGGC
>JBEULP010000033.1:0-6706 GCA_041287245.1 Infirmifilum sp.
TAAAGCCGGATGATAATAAAGTCTGGCAAGTTATTCTCGGATTTCACGATTATATGGATAAACTGCCCGAAAGGTTAAAAAGAGATAATCTTCCAATAGCGTTTCACTACTGGGATTCTGATCTGCTGAGAAAAGAAATAGCTGACAGGACAAATAGAAAAGTAGCTTTGTTTTATTTGGCAGACATTCCCTCTGCAACTTTTGATTATAGCATTGAAGAAGGAAACATGGACTACAATACATTTCTTGATAAAGGGGTTGTTATAGGGATGGATGCGATGATAAAGTTTGTTGAACAATTGCCGATCATGTATGAAAAAATAAAAAGTTTGTATCCAGACGGGAAAGTTAAAACCAAGTTTTTGGGAGAGTTAAGTTTACCGTCTTTCTATGATGGTTGGCTGGCTGATAGGTGGGGTCATGGTTTAAGCCACACAGTAGAACAATATGTTAGTATAGATCAATTTTTAACAAAAAACTGGGAGGCATGGAAGTTAGTAAAAGCTATTTATGGATATAAAAGATGTCCTCTAGATCCTCTTAATGAATGGGATGGTTACAGTTATTCGCTGCCTTTATATTTCAAGGCATTTGGAATACCACATGGTGCAGATTTCTTTGCTTTAGCAACAGGACTACAGATTGAGATACCAAGAGAATTAATATACAAAGGGGCACCTGATGGAGAGTGGTCTGTTAGCTTGCCTGATCATGTTGTTTCGAGTTTAAAGCAAAACTTTCCTAATATTGTGATCGGATATGGAAACTATTTTGGCCTATTTTCTTGTAAGGAAGGCTTAGAAAAAGATGGAGCATTCAGCATATTTCAACAGATAAGGGATTGGGATGAAAGAGTGTGGCTATGGAGAAAATAAACTTATGGGTGCAAACATATGAACAGTTATAAGTTGTTCCTACTTCCTGACATGTTTCATTGCTGTAAAACTTAGCATGGCAGCAAGCTTTGCTGATGCAATCCCTATTAAATCTGCAGGGTGGCTAGTCACGTTTATTCTCGTTTGCGCATCTTCCTAGTTTTTGATGTTAATCACTATCTTGAACTGTTATGGAATAGTTTTCTGCTTGAATACTGGGCAATCCGGCAACTGTTGCTACATAAGTATGAGTTTCAAGAGAGGGTTTTTAGGCTTTATGAGAGCGCGTCTTTCCCCAGCTAGAGCGTTCAAATACGCTTCCGCGATTAGCATATAGCATGGGCCTGCACGCAAATATCCCGGTTAGGGTTACCGATTCTCCAACTTTTAGTTTTCTGCAAAAGTTATGGATCCAGCGGTAAATTCACAATCTGAGTCACAGGGTCCTTTACAACACGTAGTGGTAACATGGTTTCCTAGTAGTAATCCTTGTTACCGTTAGACACGCGGCTACGAATGAACCACCCGATGTCTTCCACCGGTGGCCCGCGGTCTAGGAGCCTGTCTCGGTACCTGAGGATGCCGCTCTCAAAGCAATCTGACCTTCTCCCCGCCCTGAAGGGTGGGGTTCTTTTTGGGCGGCTTACTGGTTTGCGTTGTACCGCCTTTGCCCTGATTGCCTCATCACTAGTGGGTGGTTTTGCCGCGTCGACCTTTATTTTAGTGTGTTTGTCCGTTCTCTCCTCTCTACTCCCATAGAAGATGTGTCTATGGTTTTGTGTGCTTGGAGGCGAGGCGGGGGGGTGTCTAGTTGGCTTGCGTAGCTGTCCTGGGGGGTTCTACTTATGTTTTGAGCTTCTTGGGTTTGGCATGTCTATGGGGGTCAAAGTAGAAATTTTTAAATAAAAGTAATAATAATTTTAAAGTAATGAGGTGTCCTTTTTGGGGAGGGTTAGGGTTACGAGGAGTAACCAGGTTACGATTCCGAAGGATGTGCGTGAGGCGCTGGGTATAAGGGAGGGGGACTTGCTTGAGGTGTATGTCGACGAGAGGGGGAGGATTGTGATGGAGAAGGTGAGGGGTGAGCGGCTGAGGCTGGCTCTTGGCAGGAGTCTAACGCTTGAGGAGATCGACAGGTTGATCGCCAGGGGGCTGGGGGAGGCTCTTGCCGAGGGCGGTGATTGATACTAACGTGTTGGTCTTCGACACCTTTGAGGACGCTCCGCGGCATGAGGAGGCTTCGCAGCTACTGGACAGCCTGGACGTGTGGGTGTTGCCGCTTATCGTGGTGTACGAGTACGTATGGTTCCTCAAGGGGCTCTCCATCGACGCTGGTGTGGCTAGGAGGAAGGTGCTCGAATATGTACGTGGGGAGAGGTCGCGGGTTTTGAGCGAGGGGGTGGAGGAGGTCGCATGGGCTTTGGAGGCGGTTGTCGAGGAGGGCTTGTCGCTCGCGCGTTTCAATGATAAGGTTGTGTTGGCTGTCGCCGCTAAGATGGGTTTGCCGCTCGCCACGTTCGACGAGGGGTTGAGGAGGCAGGCGAGGAGGATTGGTGTTGAGACTATGCCCTAAAGTGATGTCTCACAGGGCTGCTGGGTGTAGGTGCAACCCTGGCTTTTGTGTCGTTGTTGGGTTGGGGGACTTTGACTCTTGCCAGTTTATCCCTTGCGACCTGGACCTGTAGCGGTCTTGGGGTTGGCTTCTCGGTACCTATAGGAGCCTCTTCTGTAGACTTGACTTGCATGCTGGGGCATTCCGGTTAGAATGGGCTGAGCCCCCTGGGGCTATTCAGCCTCGTCGAGAGGTATGCATGGTGGATTTATTATAAAAGGATAGTGTTCCCCTGGTTTTTACCGGGGTTTATTGCTGCTAAACGTTAGACTTTTCCCCGCGAGAACTCTCGGTTTAATTTCTGGCTCGGCTTGCCATTTTCTCGGCTGTGGTTGTCCATTGCTCCTCTGTGGCTTCGCGGTAGACTGGGAGCCATGTGTCTTTAAGCTTCTTCACAGCCGCTTTAAGGTATGGCTTCCCGTTTTTCGAGGCGAAGACCGTGCAGTATGTGAGGAGGCATATTATTGGCTTGTGCAGCTTGCCGTAGTTCTTCTCGAGCAGGCACTCCCTTGTCTGCGGGTTGTAGAAGACGCAGGAGCCCCTGGGCCCCGTGCCGAGGTGGTAGACCCTGACGGCCCCGTGGGGGGTTTGAACGGTGCGGCTTGGCTGTTCCTCGACGACCAGCCTAGCCTGCTCTGGGAGCTTTTCCAACTCCCGGTCGAGTATGAAGGCGCCGCTGTTCACGGCGCAGCAGTAGCCGCATCGTGGGCACTCCATCTTGTACGCTTCTCTAACAACCTCGGGATCTACTTCTTCGAAGACTTCGACGTCTGGGTTGCTTGGCGCCTCGAATACGGCGAGTAGCCTCCTAAGTCTTGGGCTGTAGTAGACGCCTAGTAGGCTTTGCTTGACTGATGCTGCCTTCGCTAGGCTGTGGAGGTCTTGCTCTTCCCGCCCTGTGGGCTCGCGGAGCGCGTAGTAAGGCATACTCACCACCCATGTGATGGTTCTTAGCTTGCGCCTACGTAGTCAAATCTTCGTTCTAACTGTTTAAGCGGGGGTGAGGGCTTTCCGCATAACCTGGTACTCTGAGCGTGTCTGGTAATTTATATGCATGGGGTTGTTCTCTGCTGTAGGAAGCCTTAAATATTTTTTCGAAGGTTTCAATGTGTGTCGCACCTTAAGCCGGGTAGGGGTTTCGCCTACCCTGAATATGAGCCTCAATGGCCGCCTGAGCCGCCTGTGGAGCTTTTAAGAGTGAGCGCTGAGGTTTCTGTTGACCTGTCGAACAGGTCCCTCGAGGGTAAGGCTACTAACCTTTTCAGGGCTTCGGGGGAGGTTGACAGGATAACCCTTCACGCTAGCGACATGTCTGTGAAGAGGGTGAGTGTGAACGGCTCTGAGGCTAGGTTCAGCTACGACGGGAGTGTTATAGAAGTTTACCTTCCAAAGCCGGCCTTGACGGGGGATGTCCTGGAGGTTAGCGTTGAGTATAGCGTTGTCCGGCCGAAGGCTGGGGTTTGGTTTGTACCCGTGGACTCGGACGCCCCTGCTAGGATGGCTTACACGCAGGGGCAGCCTGAGGATACGAGGTTCTGGCTTCCGACGCACGACTACCCTAACAGGAAGGCCACGTTGGAGCTTGCCGTTGTGGCGCCGAGCGGCCAGCAGGTGGTTGCGAACGGCGTTCTAGTCGCTAGGGAGGCTCGGGAGGGGGTTACGAGGTGGGTTTACAGGCTGGACTCGAGGATACCGACTTATCTCGCGGCTTTCGCGGTGGGCGACTTCTCCGTCATCGAGGAGAATTGGAACAATGTTCTCCTCCAGTACGTGGTTCCCAGGGGTAGGGAGGGCGACGTTGAGAGGAGCTTTAAGCATACAAAGGAGATGATAAGGTTTTTCGAGGAGTTCACGGGGGTTAAGTACCCGTACCCCAAGTACGCCCAGGTCTGCGTTGACGAGTTCGTAGCGGGGGGCATGGAGAACGCTTCTGTAACGATCCTTACGAGCGCAACGCTGCACGACGAGAAGGCGCACCTCGACTTTAGGAGCGAGCCCCTCGTGAGCCACGAGCTGGCGCACCAGTGGTTCGGGGACCTTGTAACGTGCCGCGACTGGTCCCATATATGGCTTAACGAGAGTTTCGCCACGCTAATGGAGGCGCTGTGGAGGAGGCGGGAGCTGGGGGAGGAGGAGTTCGTCTACGACCTTGTGGGAATGATGGACTCTTACCTGGGGGAGTACGAGAGGTATTCGAGGCCGATTGTCAACCGCGTCTACAAGTACCCGGACGAGGTGTTCGACGCGCACAGCTACCCGAAGGGGGCGCTCGTTTTGTGGACGTTGATGAATGTTCTAGGCGAGGACACGTTTAGGCGTGGGGTGAACCTATACCTTTCGAGATATAGGGAGGGCAACGCGGACACAGGGGACTTCAGGAAGATTATGGAGGAGGCCTCTGGCAGGAACCTGGAGCAGTTCTTCGAGCAGTTTGTCCTCAGCGCGGGGCACCCTTCTCTCAAGGTGTCGTGGAAATGGGACGAGAAAGAGGGGGTGCTGGGGCTCAGGGTGGAACAGATCCAGGGCGACGATTCTCCAGCCAAGTACAACCTCCCGCTCGAAGTAGAGTTTCTAGGGGAGGGCTGGACGGTTAGGAGGAGCTTCGAGATCCGTGGGAGGCTCGAGGTCCTGTCTTTCAGGCTGCCTGGCCAGCCGAAGACAGTATGCTTGGACCCTGACTTCAAGGTTTTCAAGGCACTAGAGCTGGATGTAGGCCCCGACGAGCTGGTTACCATTGCGAAAACGTGTGGGAAACTGTATCCCCGCGTGGTAGCCCTAAGGGCCCTGGCTAGGAAGGGCGGTGCAAGGCATGTTGGCGAGATCGCGGCGATCCTTACAAACGAGGAGGAGTTCTGGGGCCTACGCGTGGAGGCGGCGGAGGCGCTTAGGAGCATAGGGGGAGACCTCTCCCTCAAGGCGCTGCTGGAAGCATTGAATACCGTCAAACACCCGCGCGTCCGTAGGGCTATAGCTAGGGCATTATCAGGCTTCAAGAGCGAGGAGGCTGGGAAGGCTCTTGCCTCCGTTCTCACCGACCCCGAGGAGAGCTACTACGTTAGGGCTGAGGCAGCCGTAGCCCTCGCGAAGACAGGCTACTCGGGAGCCCTAGAGGAGCTTAAGAGGGCTCTAACATACCCGTCGCACAACCACGTAATCGCCGCTAGCGCGCTGGAGGCGCTTGGGATACTGGGGACCCAGGAAGCTCTAGAAGCCATACTGCCCTATGCTTCCCCGGGCAACCCCCTGCAGCTGCGAACAGCAGCTATTAGAGCACTTGGCTACTTCACCCCGAGCCAGCGCGTCCTCGACGTGGTCGAACAGGCGTCTAGGAGCCAGCACC
This sequence comes from Infirmifilum sp., assembly GCA_041287245.1. Classification (GTDB taxonomy): domain Archaea; phylum Thermoproteota; class Thermoprotei; order Thermofilales; family Thermofilaceae; genus Thermofilum. The sequence goes on from JBEULP010000033.1 coordinate 5,828, forward strand.
CACATGTGAAACTGGCTGTCACAGTAGCAGCTTCCAGGTCCCTTAGCCCCAGGTATCTCGGCATCCTCGAGCGGCTTAGGAGTGATACTTCGGGTCGGGTTGCTAGGGCGGCGCGGGACGCGGCGGAGCGTATAAGGGCAAGTATGGAAAGAGGCGAGGAGTACAAGAAGCTGCGGGACGAGATAGCGAGGATATCCGAGGAGGAGAGAAGGCTCCAGGAGAGAATTGAAAGGCTTGAGAAGAAAGGAGCGATTTAACGATAAGTAGGCTAGGCGCGAATAAAAGAGCTATTTGCCTGAATCAGGCTAGGGTTTTTGACTTCCCTACCAGGATTCTACTCGGAGTTCTCGGTTTTTGGAGCAGAGATTTCTTGTCGGATTACGTGCCCATATATTACCTTGAACCCCATCTCCTGCGCTCTCTCGAAAGCGTCCTCGTCTACGTTGACGGCTACCAAGTATATTTTGGAGGCTTTCCTGTTGAGAATCCTCTCAACCACAGGCACCTTGTCTATCAGCCGCTCCACGTGGTCAAGTTCGGCGTGCGACTTTACTTCCAGAAGGTAGAGCTCCTCGTCTTCGATCAGGACGTCTATGTCTATCAGGGTTCCAGGCCTCCCAGTGTACCTACCATCCTCGTCCTTGAACCTGAACTTCCGGACTTTACCCGGCTTTACCCCCTCCTTTTCAAGAACTTCTTGGAAGATGTAGAGGACTGTTCTCTCGAGATCCTCCCCCCACCTCTTCCCCATACTGCCTATCGTTGCCTCTACTCTAGCGCTCAGGAGGTCAAGCCTATGGAGGATCTCCTCGAACTTCCTGTCGTGCTCCTCAAGCCTCTTCACAATCTCCTCGAACTTCCTGTCGTGCTCCTCAAGCC
>JBEULP010000034.1:0-5286 GCA_041287245.1 Infirmifilum sp.
GAGAGAGCGGAGAAGACCGAGGGCGTCGTCGCCGGGAGCATCTCGGTGGAGCTGAGGGTGTCGAAAGGCATCGTCGAGCTGGGTAGTGTACAGGTACCATGCGAGGTCTACACGACGGTAGCTGCCAGGAAGAGCTTAGTGGGTAGGCAGTTGCTGAACAGGTACAGAGTCGTCCTCGAGGCTCCTTGCGGACTAGCCCGCCTCGAGGAAGCTACGTGCACCGAGTAGCCTGAAGCGCAGGCTCAGCCCCGGCAACTAATGCTAGAGTAGCTCTTATCTCCTACGGGCCGGGTTGGTTCTAGCGCATCGCGCCACCGGGGATCCCTGCTTCCACCCGACCTCCTCTCCGCTACGAAGGGCGAGGTTTTTCGCGGGGGTTTGAGGCTGCTTTCCCGGCTGGTGGCTGGGTTTAGCTACGCGCCTCGTTCGGACATGTTGCCCCTACTCTGCTCGGCGCGGGGCTTGGGCTTTAGCCTCAACCTTCTCTAGGAATACGCAGCTTGTAAGAGCTTCAACCAATCCCACCTCAAGAGGCGAGGCTTTCGGTTATGAACCCCCGCGTGGCAACTAGCCTTGGCATAATGGATAGGGTGTAATGTACTCCTCTTTCATTGAACCATGATTGCCAGTGATTTTTTAACAGGGCAAGCTCCGTGAAAACGCGATGTAAATCATATATAATATATTTACATTTCACGGGGTCTACCTTTACTGTGAAAGTGTAACTTCGTTATTAATAGAACTCTATACCCTTTATAGCTGGGTAGTAATATAGAAAAGGTTACTGTGTAGTTAGAACATCTTCAAGGCTGCCATCTTCACCGAATAAGTAAACAGTTGTGGGTAAGAAAGTTATAGAATCACCTGCTGCAACTCTTGAAGAGAGATAAATCTTCACTGGTTTCTCAAGGCCTAGGTCGATCCAGGTGACCCACTTGTCACCGTGATACTCTGACTCTAAGACTTTCCCCGAAAAGCCGTTCTGCGAGATGAGACAATGTTCTGCTCTGAAGCCTATATATCTGTTTGACGATACCTGCCTCCCGGTGATCTCCCGGACTAGAGCTTGAATTTTCTCGTCTTTCAGAGGAATAATATTCATGCCCCCTACAAATTCAGCGACGTAGCTGTTCGTCGGGCGCTGGTATATCTCTTGGGGCGAGGCTAACTGTACGATCTTTCCCTTTCTCAATATTGCAACCCTGTCGGCTATGGACATGGCCTCCTCCTGGTCGTGGGTTGCCATTATGCTAGTTATTCCTAGCTTTTTGATAAGGGCTCTAAGCTCCCACCGTACGCTCAACCTCAAAGCTGGATCTATATTGCTGAAAGGCTCGTCCATAAGGAGGAGCTTCGGTTCCTTAACAATAGCCCTTGCTACAGCGACACGCTGTTGCTGCCCCCCCGAGAGCTGGGCAGGCTTGTGGTGAAGCACATGAGAGATTCTTAGCATTTCAGCCACCTCCTCGACTTTACGCTTAACTTCAGCCTCAGGAAGCCTCCTCATCCTAAGCGGGAAAGCTATGTTGTCGAAAGCTGTCATGTGAGGATAAAGCGCATAGCTCTGGAAAACGTATCCAAGGTCGCGCTGCTCAGGGGGAACATATACATCCTTGGAGTTATCAACAACCTCGCCGTTAATAGCAATCTCTCCTCTATCTGGCCGTAGAACGCCCGATACAAGGTTTAACAATGTGCTTTTTCCTTCTCCGCTAGCCCCGAGAATTACAAGGAACTCCCCCCGCGGAATGGCTACATCGATACTCTCTAAGACGCTTACCTTCCCGAACGCTTTCCAAACCCCTCTTAATTCAACCATGTTCATATCTACTCACCTACCACCCTTTATACCACCTACAAAAACTTTTGATAAGTTCTTTTGGACAACCGAGACTAATAACAGGGCTGGGAGAACACTCAGGATGTTAGCTGCAGCCATTACACCCCACTCAACCACGTACTCGCTTGTAACCATCTGCCCCAGAATCACCGCAGCCGTCTGAAGCCTGCTTGACGACACCATGACGCTCGAGTACATATACTCGTTCCAGAGGTTAAGATAGCATAGGATTACGGTAGAGAAGATCCCTGGCAGAGACAAGGGAAGTATAACGTGGCGCAGCCTTGCAAAACTCTTAGCACCGTCTATCCTTGCGGCAAGCTCTATGTCTCGGGGCAAGTCTAGGAGGAAGGACATCAACAGCCAAATACTGTAAGGAAGGGTATATACCTGATAGCTAATGGCGACCCCCAAGGGGGTGTTTGTTAGGCCAAGCCTCCAGAGGAACTCGTACATAGGCACTAAAAGGCTACCGGGGGGTAAAGACTTCACAAGTATTACGAGGGCAAGAGTAAAGGCCCATATTAAATAGTCGATGCGGAGTCTTGCTAAACCATAAGCTGTGGGTATCGCTATGGCTAATGATATGATCACAGCTATCGTGATAAATAGAAAAGTGTTAAACATGTTTTGTTGAAAGTTGAGGTAGTTTATAACGTAGGCATAGTTGTCAAGCGTGTAGGAAGTTGGTGGGAACTCCCTTGAACCAGGTGGCATGAAGCTCACAATCAGTAGTGCGCCGAGTGGAATTACTATGGACAGCATAACTGCGACTAAAACAAGATCGACTATCGACGCCATTGCCTTATCACCATAACCATATAGGGTATAATAACAATTAAAGACAAGAGGATGAGAACTACCGACAGAGCCGACCCCAGCCCAAGGTCTAGACTTCTAACACCCCTCACGTAGATTTGCAATTCAAGGGTTTCCGTTGAGACGCCCGGACCACCCCTCGTTAGAAGCCACACCTTGGCGAATATCCTGAACGCGTCTATAAGCCTTAGGAGGAGCACTGCGAGGATAACATTCTTCGTCATGGGAAGAATAATCTTCGTCATCAGGTCAAGCTTCCTTGCCCCGTCAATCCTTGCCGCAGTGACGATATCGGGAGGTACAGTTGCAAAGCCTGAGAAAAGAATTATCATCACAAAAGGAGTCATCTGCCAAACATCCATTAGTATGATTGTCGGCATCGCCCAGGTAGGATTATCCAATGGATCGATAGGCGAGAACCCCAGCCCTCTCAGCAACACGTTTACAATACCATACTCAGGGTGGAGAAGGAAACGCCAAAGTACAACTATGTTCACAGCCGGTAGGAGCATGGGGAGTATTAGGAAGGGCATGAAAAGATACCTGTATTTGCTCCAGTATAGAAGGTAGGCCAGGAATATTCCGTAAAGCATCTCCAGTGAAGTTGCTAGTACAACAAAGTAGAGCGTGTTGGCCACAGCGGCACGAAATATCATGTCGTTAAGCAGGAAAATAAAGTTCTGAAGTCCAATATAAGTAGGGGTCCCAAATCCCAGCTTATAGTTAAACTGTGAAAGATAAAAAGTGTAAAGCAGCGAGTAGACTAGCCCTCCCAGCCCTACGAGCCCAGGAAGTAGGAAGATAGCGTTCCTATACTCTTCCCTCCTGAAAATTGAGAACATAAAAACACCCTTTTTCTAATAAGGTTAGGCTAGGAGGTTCCCGAGGTGACCCGCACCATCTCCTGATAAGCCTTCTGTATCGCCTCCTCGACGCTTAACTGCCCTATCAGGCCCATGTACAAGTAGTTGCCGACGTTCACGGACATAGAGCCCCACAGCGGGTTTGTGCGAACAGGCTTTACAACCTCAAGCAGTTTCCGCCAGCTGTCCGCTAACCTGAATTTACTCCTGTAGTCTGGGTCATTAAATACGCTTAACCGCGTGGGCGGTAATCCTGCTTCGAGAGCGGCTCTCTTCTGGGCATCGAAGGAGGTTGCTACCCTAGTATACTCCATAGCGGTATCCGGGTTTGTCGAAAATGCTGAAACACCATAGTACCAGACTCCCGACTGCACACCGAAGAACACCTTCTGTTTAGGATACGGCATTACCTCAATCTGCCCTACAACCTTTGACTTTTGCGGATCATCCACATTTGCGATCCAAGCGTTCCAAGCAACACCCATAGCTATCTCCCCATTGAGTATTGCTTGCGAGTACTCGTCGAGAGACTGGAACTGTGTGGTTCTCGGGTGGCTATACTGTAGAAGCTCTTTAAAGAACGATAAAGCGTTCACAGCTTCTGGACTATTAAGCGCGGGTGTTACACCATCAGCCGCGAAGTAGCTTCCACCAAAGGGGTAGAGAAATGCCGGGAAGGTATCCTGGGCAACAGATGTCCCTTTCACGGCATATGCTCCGAATCCATATACCTTTTGCCCTTGGTCGGTATACTTAGCCTTAACCTTTTTCGCGATGCGAAGCACGTCATCCCACGTTTGTGGTGGCTGCTCCCCTAATGAGTTAAGAATATCTTTTCGGTACCAGAAAAAGTTCACATTGCCTGTTATTCCTAGAGCGTAAATCTTCCCACCTTTCGACGGCCACGTCTTGAGAAGATCTGGATAATCAGATATATCTGCGTTGTCTATGGGTAAAAGCCAACCCTTATCTATCATCATGTGAATCCAGGGCTCGTCAATATAGATCACATCATAGTCCGGCGATTTATTCTGCATGGATAAAATTATTGTCTGGTACTCGTCATCATAGCCTTTTGGAACGTAATCAAAGGTTACGTCAGGGTACTTCTTGTTGAAAGTGCTTATAAGATTCCTGTTAATAGCCTCGTGATAGCCAGATCTGCCTAGAATAGTTACCTTTCCACCTATCTTCTTGGGAGGGGTTGAGGGAGCTTGCCTCTGAGTCAGAAAGTACAGCCCACCACCGAGGGCTGCTACAGCTGCGGCTCCTCCTATCAGGTAAATAAATTGGCGCCTTGTAACCATTGTGGTCAAGAATTACTAGTTACTTGCAATAATATAAACTTTTCTAATTACAAATTATAAACCAATTATTAAGATATCTACAAAGAATATTGGAGTCGTATAAATCTATACATGATATATAACCTACTTGAAGTTAATTTTGTGGAGCTCTTTCATCAATTAAAGCTACAAACTTGATAAGTTTTTTATTGTGGAATAGCAGAACCGGTACAAGTCTAAAAAACCTTTTAGCCAGTTACCCATCGATTTCTCCTAACCCTATTACAATAAGTAAGGGTTGAAAAGCTAAAAATTTAATTGACTCATTTGTTTTTAGAATTTATGCATGAAGATATTATTTCCGAGGTAACGAACATTGGAAACATCGCCCGTGAGATGCTTGGGCTTACCGAGGAAGAGATTGGCAGTCTACAATCCCTAGCGCCAACCATTATGGAGCATGAGGACGAGATTGTCA
>JBEULP010000035.1:0-3179 GCA_041287245.1 Infirmifilum sp.
AAGAGAGATGGGCTCTACAAGCGTCTGTGGGAGGCGCAGCTGAAGGGGCTCATGCGAATGACACCTCAAACGGCTGGCGAGGTGGCTGAAGGTGAGCGCGTCGCAATCGTCCAGCCAGCTTAAGCTGCTCGATCCAGCAAAAGTCAAGGTCCTCGAAGCCAGGTTGGATGAGCTGGACGTAGAGATCGAAGGCGTCGTTTACGGAGGGGTGAGGCCGCGGAGGCCGTTCCCCTTCTCGTACCCAGAGATCGTGATCCTATACAAGGGGGATGAGGAGCTGGGTATTCTGCGGGATTACAAGCGTTTGGATCCACGGTCGAGGGAATTGCTCGAGCGGGTCCTGAAGGTCATCTATTTTATGCCCAAAATCAAGAAGGTACTGAGCATAAGGAGCGTCGAGGGCAAGTACGAGTGGAGGGTGCTAACGGACAAGGGCGAGCTAACCTTTTTCACCTGGGGGCGGTGCGTAAGAGTCCTCCATGACGGCAGGCTGCTCGTGCGCGACATCTACAACAGAGCCTACATAGTCGAAGAGCCGGAGAGGCTTGACAGTAGAAGCCGCCTCTACCTAAGCATGATGATCTAGAGGCCCTGTGAGCGTTAGCTTTCTAGCTCAGCCGGGGGGCTTTTCCCGTGCTCTTTGAGGAACTCGTTAAGCTCGCCAGGCTCCTCGAATCCACCACCTCGAGAAACGAGAAGATAGTTACGTTGGCCACCGCCCTAAAGTCCGTAAGCCCGGAGGACGCGGCAGTGATCGTTGGCTTCCTAACTGGCGAGCTCTTCCCCGCGCGCTCGGGGCTCGAGCTGGGGGTCGGCTACAGCTTGCTGAGCGAGGCTGTGAAGAGCGTGAGAGGGGTTACCCCTTTAGAGAGGAGGAAGCTGACGGTCAGGGAGGTCTACGAGACCCTCGAGGGGATCGCCAAAGTAACGGGAGAGGACTCGAGGAGGAGGAAGCTGCGCCTGCTGCAGTCTGTTATCATCAACATGAGCCCGGTCGAGGTCGAGTACTTTGCTCGCTTCATCCTTGGGGAACCGCGGCTCGGAGCCAACGAAGGGCTGATCCTCGAAGCCCTCTCGCGCACCAGCGGGGCGAGCTTAGAGGCTGTGAGGAGGGCTTTTATGCTCGCGGGCGATGTTGTCGAGCTCGCGCGGCTCCTGCTGAGTGGCGTCAAGCCTGAGGACGTCAGGCTCGAGCTCTTCCGACCAGTGAGGCCGATGCTAGCCGAGATGGCGAAGGACGTGAGAGAGGCGCTGAAGGAGTGTGGCGGGAGGGCTGCTGTCGAGTTCAAGTACGACGGCGTGCGCTTGCACGTCCACAAGAAGGGCAGAGAGGTGAGGTTGTTCACCCGGCGGCTCGCGGACGTGACCAGCAACCTCCCAGACGTGGTTCAGCTAGTACTCGAGCGCGTTAGGGCTGAGGAAGCGGTGATAGACTGCGAGGCCGTGAGCTTTAGGGACGGCAAGCCGCTGCGGTTCCAGGACTTGGTGAGGAGGATCAGGAGGAAGGAGGATGCTGAGAGGATGGCCGAGGAGATGCCGTTCGAGGTGAAGGCCTTCGATGTGCTCTACCTAAACGGCCGCACGCTAGTCGACGAGCCGTACTCAGAGCGCTGGAAGCTTCTCGAGGAGGCCGTAGACCCCTCGATCCTGATCGAGAGGATCGTCACCGACGACGTCCGCGAGGCCGAGGCGTTCTACAGGTCGAGCCTTGAGAGGGGTAACGAGGGGGTCATGGTCAAGAGGCTCGACAGCCCCTACACGCCCGGTGCCAGGGGTAAGTACTGGTTCAAGGTGAAGCCGGCCGAAACCCTGGATCTCGTCATCGTGGGGGCTGAGTGGGGGCATGGCCGCAGGAGCGGCTGGCTCAGTGACTACTACCTTGCGGCCCTCGACCCCGCTACAGGCGAGTTCCTCGTAGTGGGGAAGACCTTCAAAGGTCTCATGGACGCGGAGTTTGAGGAGATGACGAAGAAGCTCCTGGAGCTGAAGGTGAAGGAGGAGCCTTGGCGGGTGTGGGTGAGGCCGGCGATCGTGGCGGAAGTGGCCTTCAGCGAGATCCAGAGGAGCCCCAAGTACAGGTCTGGTTACGCGCTTCGCTTTGCCAGGATAGTCAGGCTGAGGCCGGACAAGAGCCCCTACGAGGCCTCCACGATAGAGGATGTAAAAAAGATGTACGAATCGCAGTTCAGGATGAAAGCTAAGTCGAGCGCTTAGCCAGCCGGCGCACCCTCCTCGAAAGCCCTCCTCAGCTCCCCCCTCAGTTTCTCGCGGAGGGCCCTCAGCTCCTCCAGTTTCGCGAGCGCCTCCTGGAAGAGCGGTTTCGCGGTTTCGATGCCCTTGTGCGCGAAGAACGCGATTGCCTCGCTTCTGCTCTTGAAAACGCCGGCCTCCACCAGCGCGTCGATCACCTCCAGGTCGCGCTGAGGTAATCTCACGGAGACGGCGTACGATGGGCCCTCAATACCCCTCTCCAGTGCTTCCTTCAGCTTGCTGAGCGCAGCCTCCAAGCCCCTTGCTGTCTGCTCAAGGCCCCTCTCAACGATCTTCCCAACGTCCGGTATCACGAGAATCCTCTCCCGGAGCCGCTCTGCGCTCCTCGTTAGGTCCCTTACATCGTCGAGTAGAGCTTCGATCATGTCGTCCCACTTATCGAAGAATGCCTCTACCTCCTCCTCCAGCTCATCTACTTCCTCCGGCTCAACCTTCAACCTGGCCTCCCTAAGCAGAGCTCTTAACTCGCTCTTTGCGCCTATCAGCCGCGTGCGGAAGTCTACCAACCTGGAGCGCAGCGACCTGAGAGCTTCGAGGGTTACGCCCCCCTCCTTCCCCAGGGCATCCTCAGCCCTCTTCATCTCGTCGCAGATGCTCTTGTAGAGGTTGGTGAATTCATCTTCCAGTTCTTTCATCCGTTTTCTTACCTCCTCTGCCACAGAATGTTGTAAGTTACCCCAGTATATATGCATTTCTTAACCAGTGCGCTTAACTAGCCCTCTGAGTCCTACGAAAGTATGAGAGCGATGCTGCTTGAGAAGCAGGCACCCATTGAGCAGAGGCCGCTGAAGCTCGTGGAGCTGGAGGACCCCGAGCCCGCGCCGGGGGAGGTGCTTCTTGAGGTGAAGTGCTGCGGTATCTGCCGGACAGACCTGCACATCGTCGAGGGCGAACTCCCACCGCGCAAG
>JBEULP010000036.1:0-2647 GCA_041287245.1 Infirmifilum sp.
TCCGGCGGTGGAACTACAGGTAGTAGCTTCCCCTCGTCTTGGCGTCGCCGTATTTCTCCACGACGCCCCTTACGCTCAGCAAGCCCTCTACCGGCTCCACTTCGTAGCCTAGAAGGCTTAATGCAAGGGAAGTAAATCCCGGAGCACTTCCCGCATCTAGTACTTTTGCACCTTTAGAAATGAGATGAAGTATGTCGTTAAGCAATTCAACCCTTCTCCTATAATCACCGTAGAATAGCTGAACATCTTCAGTACTATAGTGCTTGAGGATATTAGCTTCTATGAAGTTGAGCACTTCAATTACCTCCTTAGAAAAGCGCATGGTATAAAGCCTCAAGCTTATCTACAGCAACTTCCAACGTGAAGTTCTTAACAAACTCTCTCGCATTTAAGGAAAAGCGCTTCCTAAGCTCATGATTCCCGATTAGTACCTCCATGGCTTTAGCTAATTCTAGCTCATTATTCGGTTCGACCAGAATTCCTGTTTCTCCATCTACTATCATCTCTGGAACAGCACCCACCCTAGTAGCTATAACAGGCACGCCTAATGCTTGTGCCTCAAGGAGTACACCCCCGGTGTACTCCTTGAGTGACGGGAGTACCAAGATTTTGTGAGATTTTATAAATTCATACTTTCTTCCCTCCTCAATTGTTCCTATGAAGGATACAGCATCTTCGAGCCTTAACCGCCGAACAAGTATTCTTAGTTTCTCTAGATATTGTGGATCTGCAGGACCCGCTATGTTGGCTTTAATTTCGCTAAAGCTCTGCTTTACTATGCTTAAAGCCTTTAAGAGAACATGCAAGCCCTTCCTGTAAACTATTCTGCCTAAATACGCAATATCACCTAAATTCTCTGAACAAGCACCATAGTTTAACAATTCCGATGGTATAGCTGGAAATCTTACTAATGCAATCTTTTCTTTAGGAATACCCTTAAGAATTAACCATTCCATCTCTAACCTCGTGTGAGCTATGAATGCATCTATAGCTCTACTTATACGTTTGAGTCCTACAATGGCGAATGGCATCATCAACCTTTGTATCCAGAAGTCAAGCTCAACTGCGGGATGATGTAACTCAGCAATCAACTTATAATCGAATTTATCTTTCCACTCAGCTAGCTGGAAGAGATGTGGATGAAGGTTATGCTCATGTACCACTTCAGGCTTAATTTCCTCTATCGTCGCTTTAAGCTCTTTCAGAGCTCTAGCATAGCCTACCTTAATCCTTCCAGGCTTAAGTTTGTGGATTATGACACCATCTCGCTCTTCCATGCCGTAGTCTGAAACCTGCCTTCCTGTGGTTACGTCAAAGGGTGTGGTCACGACGTGTACCTCATGACCTCTCTTAGCCAGTTCGGTGCTTACATTCCGCACTATGGTTTCAACTCCTCCAACAGATGGGGGCCAAGGGTAGTAGGAGCAGACTATAGCTATCTTCATGATAAATCAGGTGGCCATGAAATTTTCAAATACATTGATGAACTTTCGTTTGAATTCCGCTTCATCGAACTCCAGAGCCCTTGAGACTATAGCCTTCACATCAAAGCTATCGTAGAATTCAACAACTTTCTCCATAGCGTCTGCAAGCTCCTCAAGGCTGCTAAAACCAAGACCGTATTTGCCTTCCTTGGTGATCTCCAGCCATGGTCCGTTAAATCCCCTTCTTACTATGGGTATGCACCCAGCGGCCATTCCCTCGACAACTGCAATGCCAAATGGTTCGTGGGGTGCTGGGTGAACTATCGCCTTAGCTCTAAGCAGCCTATTGATTAGTATTTCCCTTTCGGCATTCACTAGTAGCTCAACATTTTCCTCTAACCTGAGCGTCCTGATGGCTTTGAGCATGCGTTTCTCATTGTACGCAAAGCCGATTAGACTTAACTTTACGTTGATGCTCCTCTTCAAGCGGGCTAAAGCCTGAAGGACTTCTATGAAGCGCTTTTCAGGCTCAAACCTTCCAATATAAACTATCAGATCCTCCTTCTTTAAAGAACTATTCCTCCACGCCTCGTTTATCCTTCGGGCTGCTACGGGTGGGTTAAGCAGAACCACCTCCTCAACATCCACGTGGAAAGTTTCAGCAGAATGCCGCCTAGTTACTATAGAGTTTGCTATGAGCAACCAGCTTTCCGGCTTTCTGTCGGTCAAGTAAAACCTCGGAAAGAGGGCTTCGTGAAGCCTCCAGGCGAGCCTCCCATATAAAGTGGTCTTGTACCTAGTAGCTATGTACTCCTTGAACTTGAGACGTGCGGCATGAGGGTAATGCATGTAGCACACGCCTTTCTGGTTGGCAATATGTTTTGGTATATCGTCCGAGACCAAGTAAGCGTTGTAGGCATCGCTTCCAATCTCAGCAGCTTTTCGTGCAATGTAGGATATTGTATATGGGTGTCTGAGATAACTTGGCACCCTAATGTGGCGAATGTCTACGTTTGGAACAGGCTTGCTAAAGAACCTAGCGGATTCCTGTAGGCCTTTGGGGTAGGACGTCAACAAAGAGACCTCATAACCTGCATTGTTTAACGCCTCCAAGACATTCAGCATAACGAAGTCCCCGCCACCCTTGTTCACTCCGAAGTCGTAGATTACCGCAACTCTCATGGCTTACTTGCTCCACGCGATTTCTCTCGTCCACAGATTCC
>JBEULP010000004.1:0-3447 GCA_041287245.1 Infirmifilum sp.
TTTGGGTCTGCACCCCTGTCCAGTAGGAGCCTGGCCACGTCGAGGTGGCCATGGTAAGCCGCGTAGTGTAGCGGCGTCTTGCCTTTCTTGTTTTGGGCGTTTGGGTCTACCTTTCTGTCTAGTAGGAGTCTGGCTACGTCGAGGTAACCATAGTAAGCCGCGTAGTGTAATGGTGTCTGGCCGTTATTGTCTTGGATGTTCGGGTCTGCACCCCTCTCCAGTAGGAGCCTGGCTACGTTGAGGCGGCCCCAGTAAGCCGCTTTGTGTAGCGGCGTATCGCCGTACTTGTCTCTGGCGTTCGGGTCTGCACCCCTCTCCAGTAGGAGCCTGGCTACGTCTAGGTAGCCCTCGCGAGCCGCTTCGTGTAGCGGCGTATCGCCGTCCTCGTCTCTCTCCTGAGGGCGAGGTTAAGCGGGGGCGTGCCCGCGATCTCCAGTGTAGCCCGCGATCCCAGCTTGATGCGCTCGCACGAGTAGTAGCCAGCTGTCTCCACTACCAGGCCGCCAGGCCTCAAGGCTTTAACCGGCTTACAGCCCGTCGCAACCGCATAGAGGGAGCCCTTATCTGCGTATACGTATACTTGCAGCCTGCTAACGTCGCTTGGAACCTCCAGTTCGAAGGCTCTAGCCGGTGGGTAGAGGTGCGCTTTTAGCCTGAGCTCCTCACCCCCCTCCGAAGATAAGCTCACGCCTAAGCTCCGCTCTCTCGACCTCAAGCTGCGAACGAAGCTGCACCAACTCATACCTCTCTCTGCTTAAGGCCAGCCCCTCCTCCTCAAGTTTTGACACTTCCTCCTCGTACTCTCTTCTCTCCCTCTAAATCCTGAAGCTTAGCCTGGATCGCCTTCTCAAGCCCCTTTAAATTTTCCCCAATGTAAGCTCGTCTGCCAAGAGGTTAGAGCGTTCTCCCAGATCTTTAGTCCCCCTACTCCTCTAGCCTCTCTTCCCTCTCGCCCAGCTCCCCCTCTTGGTTCTTCAGCCACTCCAGTTTATCAGATATCACACTTATGTTCCTCTCAAGCCGCTCGCTCTTTCGTCCGGGCTCCTCCCAGGCTTTCAGTTTTACCTCCCGCTTCTGAAGCCTACTCAGCTCCTCCTCCCCTCTCTTCAACTCTTGATCTTTTTCACCAGATCTGCGCTCCGGCCCCCCAGCTCCTCCCGGCGCTAGATCTGAAAGCATAACATTCATTAAAAATTTAATAGGTATTTATGGAACACAGAGGGCAGCCCCCGCTACCGCTCAACGCAATAGTACCAAGAGCTATACCTACGCGTGGAGTTTACAGCTGCGAACCCGGCTCCCCAGCGTATGCAGAAAGCCCACACCCCCTTTACTACAGCCGGCTCACCGGAGAGACAGGTGAATTTCACAATGTCGCAAAGACCGCGTCGACGTGGAGGTTGCATCCCGAACTTTAGCGGGAAACTTCTACCTTTTCAGCTACCCCCTACACCTGAACAGCACAACCACCACGCCTCTCCGCGCAGTAGTACCTTCTCCAGCGCGGCCTTCAGCCCACAGCCCGTGCCTAGATCCTCGCGTACCGGCGGAGTCCCGCACGCCTGCCTAGAGGAACCTCGAGCCTCTGAAACGGCTTAGTAAGAAGCGCCCTTACGCCTCCTGCTAAGAGTTTCCAGTCTGCTAAGTATCTCTTGAAGCCTCGCTCTGAGCACAGCGGACCTCGCCAAATACTCGGCTTCGGAGATCCAGCCCGAGAGGCGAAGCGACTCAAGGAGGTTCAATTCCTCTACGATCTTCGAGGCCTCTCGCCCTAGCTCATCTACCTCTCTCCCGGCACCCCCACTTGTAAGCCAAGCCCCCACCGCGAAGCCTATGCTCCTGCCCAGCTCGCGCAACAGGTCAAGCGAGAGTTCCTCAACAGTGCCCCCCGAAGAGGGCCAACTCCCCCCTTGGGGTATAGGTGGAGCCTCAGGTTGCGGGTACACAGGCCTAGCCCCGATGACCTCCTCCCTAGCCTTCTCGATCTTCTTCAAGTACTCGATGGCCGCTCTCGCGTCCACAAGGCCGAAGCCCTGCTCATTCCTCGAGTAGCCCAAGTCCCTCGCCGTAGAGCAGATCACTTGCTTCACCAAACTGTGGATGTTGTCTGCGGCTTTTATGATCCCGAGCTCCCTGCCGGCCTCGAGGAGCAGGGCGGCAACCCCGGACACGTGCGGCGTAGCCATGCTCGTGCCAATAAACCCGACATAAACGTCATCGACGATGTAAGGCTTTAGCGCCTCTCTTTTCTTGGGCTCGATGGATCCAGATAGGGGCGCAACAACCCTCCCCTCCTTGCTTCCCCCGGGTGCGACGATGTCTGGCTTCTCAGCCCCCTCGCTAGTGGGGCCGCGGCTACTGTAGGGGGCTAAAGCACCCTCCTTAGTAACAGCTCCGACCGTTATGACGAGACGGGAGCAGCCAGGCGAGCCTATCGTGCCGGGCTTAGGCCCCTCATTCCCCGCCGCAGCGACGACCACCACCCCCCGCTTCACCAGCTCCTCAGCCTCAACGGTGAGCAGGTCCCCGCACTGACGATCATCTGGCCCGCCGAGGCTTAGGTTCACGATCTGAGCTCCCTGTTCATAGCTCCACTCGAGCGCCTTTGCTATATCGTCATCCGACCCCTTTCCAAATTTGTTGAGAGCCTTCGCGTTTAGCAGTGTAGCCTCAGGTGCGACGCCGCGGTACTTCTCACCAGCCCCAGCCGCGATCCCGGCAACGTGGGTGCCGTGCCCCTCATAGTCCTTCTCGTCAGAGTCCCAGCTGAAGTTGGCCGATGCGGCCACCCTCCCCTTGAGGTCGGGGTGGCTGCCATCTATCCCTGTGTCCACGACCGCTATCTTAACGCCCCTCCCCGTGTACCCGTAGTCCCTCCAAACGGCATCCACCCTTATCATCGGGACTGTCTCATGGAGCAAAGCCCTAAACTCCTTCGCCTCGTCTAGGTAGGTTATGCCCGGATAGGCGTCGGCCTCCCTAGCGAGACTAGCGATGGATTTCAGCGGCATCACAGCTGAGAAAGCCGGCACGAGCTCGAAGACATGCCGCACCCTCAAGCTGTACCTGTCCGGGAAGGAGCTTGGGAAGCCCACCGCCTCTAGCGCGCTGGAGAAGCGGTTCTCCTTAGCCGGACCCTCGAGCGGGATACGCTCACGAGTCCATATTATCACTCTCGCTGTCCTCTCGTCCGCCAGGGCGCCCGGCTCCGCCAGCAAGCGGGCCAGCCGGGGGGAAACTTTGGAGCTGATCATACTCCCTCACCTAGAGCCCGGAATACCCGCGCACGCTCCAGAGAGGCGACTTCCTGCAAGTCGGCTGCCTCCACAACCCTGGAGGCCGGGGCCTCGACGGAAACCGCCCGGCCGAGCTCGAGCACCCTCCGAACCCTCAAGCCCATGCTTTCAAGCTTACCCGCAAGCCCGCCCAGGTCAACCCCCTCTCTAG
>JBEULP010000037.1:0-2576 GCA_041287245.1 Infirmifilum sp.
CCACATACCTTAACAGTTAGTTAAGATTAACAGGTTATTAAACCTTTTTCTCGACTACGGAACTGTCAACCCCAGCCACCCATGCCCTCAACCCAGGCCTCACAGGGATGTGTCTAGCTTGACAGGCTGGGTTCCCCTAAAGGTTCCACAGGGTTCCGGGAGCTGTGTCTGCGGTTTTGCCGTAGCAAAACTGCGGCGTTCAGGTCCGCGTGGCTTGAGCTTCGCCTCACCCTTCTGCGGGCAGGGTTTTAGGAGAGACGGGTTCGAGCCCGCATACAGTTTAAAGGGAAGCGTGTGCAGCAGAACTTCACTTGGACATTCCCATTAGAGTGAAGCATGCATCCCACGCCTCCCCTTTTTCCACCGTGTCGTAGTCTGTTAACGCTCCCTCCCTGAGAGGCTTCAAAAGCGTTGAACGCCGCGTGGTAAAAGATTTAATAATGTCTCGCGCTTTATAGGCTGTGGTCTTGAGGTCTTCCAAGGCCTTCAAGCAGGCCCCCGGCTTGAGCCGCCTAGCCCCCGCCCTGGCGCTCCTGGCTCTAGCAGCCACAGCCCTTCTCGCATACCAGTTCCTGGATTTTGAGCCGCCAAGGGTAGTTCGGGTGGAGTATGGGGGGAGGCTTGTAGGGGGTGAGAGGCAGGCTTTGAGGGTGATTGTCTACGAGAAGAACCCTTCGCCCACCGCGAGGCTAGCCTTAAACGGGACCCTGGTTGAAATCCCCCTGGTGAGGAGACTTGGGAATGGGACGGCTGTCTACAGCCTGTCCTTCGACCCCGCCTCAATAACCGACAGGGAAGGGCTGCTCGTGGGGAGCATTGTGGTGAGCGACGCGTGGGGGAATAGGGCTGAGGTCCCCGTGGCGTTCCTGGCTAACCTCCAGCCCCCAGTAATAAGAGACGTTGAGGTTGAAAAGACAGGCCTGGGGAGATACCTTGTCTGCGCCGCTGTGGAGGAGCCGAGCCTGAAGGAAGCCTACCTGCAGTTCAACTGGACGAGCATACCCCTGGCTAGGAGCGGCCCGAGGTACTGTGCGAATGTCTCAACGCTCAGCGACGCCAACTTCACCATCATAGCCGTGGACAAGTACGGCCTTTCCACAAGCGTAATGGGGAACATATCAGTCCCTGATAGAGACAAGTTTGAAAGTTGGCTTCCCCCGGAGTTTAAAGATGGTTTAAGCCTCGCTTTGTACGACTCAAGCCCCCTATTCAGAGAGATATTTCAGAAAAACAAAGATACAGCAAAGCTTATTCTTGAAGTAGCCCACCACAATTCCACCTCCTTGCCGAAAAACTTGGCATATCAAGTTTTAGACCAAATACAGAGAGATGAAAGAGTATTCAAAAAAATAAATGTAGCTTCAGTAAGCTTTGATATTTTATCTTCACTCAAAATTTATGGGTTGAATAACAGGGAGAGTGTCTACATTCCGGGGAACTATTCTCACGCTTTAGTCCGGGGCTTGCCGAGGCACGACAACTCAGATATAAAAAGGTTGTTTGACGCAAGTGAAACCTGCCCAGACATAGTGGATTTTGAACCCATATTTGTCAAGGATTTTTCAAACCGGACGATTAAAATAGAAAGTAAAGATTTGTCTAGAGACTACTGGATGATTGCAAACTTCTTGAAAGAAAGACCGGAAACTGCTTATCAGCCGAAAAAGTTTGAATGGATTAACGCGATGATTCAACAAATAGCATGGAAAATTTTTGATGATAGGATAGATGGAATAAATGCTGGCTGGATCGAGCCAGCAACCGGAAAATATCATTCTTCAGAGAATGTAAAGCCGGATGATAATAAAGTCTGGCAAGTTATTCTCGGATTTCACGATTATATGGATAAACTGCCAGAAAGGTTAAAAAGAGATAATATTCCAATAGCGTTCCACTACTGGGATTCTGATCTGCTGAGAAAAGAAATAGCTGACAGGACAAATAGAAAAGTAGCTTTGTTTTATTTGGCAGACATTCCCTCTGCAACTTTTGATTATAGCATAGATCGAGGAAACATGGACTACAAGACATTTCTTGATAAAGGGATTGTTATAGGGATGGATGCGATGATAAAGTTTGTTGAACAATTGCCGATCATGTATGAAAAAATAAAAAGTTTGTATCCAGATGGAAAAGTTAAAACCGAGTTTTTGGGAGAGAGAAGTTTACCATTTTTCTATGATGCCTGGCTGACTGATAGGTGGTATAATGGTTTAAGCCATACAGTAGAACAATATGTTAGTATAGATCAATTTTTAACAAAAAACTGGGAAGCATGGAAGTTGGTAAAAGCTATTTATGGATATAAAACTTGTCCTCTAGATCCTCTTAATGAATGGGATGGTTACAGTTATTCACTACCTTTATATTTTAAGGCATTTGGAATACCACATGGTGCAGATTTCTTTGCTTTAGCAACAGGACTACAGATTGAGGTACCAAGAGAATTAATATACAAAGGGGCACCTGATGGAGAGTGGTCTGTTAGCTTGCCTGATCATGTTGTTTCAAGTTTAAAGCAAAACTTTCCTAATATAGTGATTGGATATGGAAACTATTTTGGTCTATTTTCTTGT
>JBEULP010000038.1:0-11621 GCA_041287245.1 Infirmifilum sp.
CGCGCAAGCTTCTCCATATCACTCTTCTTCACACGCCTAACAGCCAAAATACCAGCCTTAGCAAGATAATACTGAGCAACATCATCAATACCCTTCTGGCAGAATACGACATTAGCACCACTCTCCTTAATCTTCTCAACCTTCTTGCGCAGTATCTCGGCCTCCTGATCCAAGAACATCTTCAACTGGTCTGGGGTTGTTACATTGATCTTAGCTGTCCACTCGGGCTTCTCGATCTCGAGCGGCGCGTCTAGGAGGGCGATCTTAGCGTTCTCAACCCTCTTAGGCATCGCAGGGTGAACAACCTCCTTGTCAAGGACTATTCCCCTGACAAGCGTAGTCTCAGTGATGCTTTCTCCTTTCTTCTTCTCTACCTTTACGTCATCTAGGCTAAGCTTGTAACCTCCATCTTTCTTTTCGACTACCTGGAGGGCCGCATCTACAACTATTTTAGAGAGAAACTCCTTGTACTCAGCTACCACCTTGCTAGAGAGAGCAGTTTGGCTGATTTTTTCGAGAATGTTTCTATCAAGCGGGTTTATCTTCTCTGCGGTTTCGTCGACGATCCTCGTGGCTTCCACAAGCGCTTTTTCGAATCCCTCGGTTATTACAGTCGGGTGAACGTCCTCGTCGATAAGCTCTTCAGCCGCAGTCAGCAGCTGCCCGGCAAGCACAACAACACTTGTTGTACCGTCTCCGACCTCGTCGTCCTGCGCCTTAGCCACCTCTACAAGCATCTTAGCTGCGGGGTGCTGAACCTCCATCTCTTTTAGTATTGTTGCCCCGTCACCAGTAATTGTGGCATTGCCGAAGGAGTCGACGAGTAGCTTGTCCATCCCGCGCGGACCTAGGGAGGACGCTAGTGCCTCTGCAATGACCTTAGCAGCATAAATGTTTGCCTTACGGGCATCGCGACCCGTCGTACGTTGTGTGCCTTCTTTTAATATTAAAACAGGAATCTGAGTTGCAGGCTGAGCCATGGAACTCACCTTTAGCATTCAAGAAAAACATCGCTTCTATAAAAACTTTTCTTCTCTGTAACTCCAGACTGAAAGGCGAGCTGCCCATACACAGAAAAGCACTTGTAGATGTCATCGCGCGCAATACACATTGATGCTAAGTTAAACGTGAGTCTTCGTTGCTAGAAGACCGGACGTTAGCTGTCGCCAACGCAAGGAGTCGTTGAGAACCTTATAAGAGTAGCTCTTCCAGGGGATTGATGAAGAAAAAACTAAATGTTTTATATTGTAAAGTAACACCACATACTCGCTAGTGGTGTAAAATGAGTAAGAAAGTTGTATCATGGGAAAACTTGTTACTCCTCCTCACTGTTGTACTAGCATTGGTTCTTGTCTTCTCGCTGGGGTTTCTACTACATACCCAAGTGCCCCTTGCGGTAGTGTCAAGCTGGTCTATGGAGCCCACACTACACGTGGGAGACATCGTTGTAGTTGCAGGAGCTAAAAGCTACTCTCCCGGCGAAATAGTAGTATACGAGTCCCCCTCTGGTTTAATAGTCCACAGAGTTGTTGAGGTTCATAGCACTGAGTATATAACCAAGGGTGACGCGAATCCCTACCCTGACAGCATCCATCCGACACAGGAGATGGTTAAGGGAAAGGTTGTCTTCGTTATCCCATATATAGGAAATATTAAGCTTTTCTTCGAGCAACTGATAACTCATTAGTTTCTATACGAATTATAAAACATTCCATTTTAGTTTTTAAATTGGTTCCTTAAAATAAGCATTTATATATCCCGTAAGGGTACTTATAAGCTCGTAAGAGGTGGTAAAAATACCGGAGCCAACATATGAGATTCAAAATGTTGTTGCTTCAGTAACACTTAACCAACGCTTAGACTTGGAGCGTATAGCAGAGCGAATACCTCACGCCGAGTATAGCCCGGAACATCCCAGGTCTCCGGACCTGGGATCCGAGAGTTCCCCGGATTGGTACTACGGCTTAACCGTCCAAAGACGGCTACACTGATATTCTCCAGCGGAAAAATGGTCTGCACAGGAGCAAAATCCGAATCAGAGGTCAAGAAGGCAGTGGGTAGTATAATTAAACTGTTAAAACAGCACGGCATCGACATAAAAAATGAACCTATAGTTGAGATCCAGAATATAGTTGCTAGTGCTAATCTAAAAACTGCCGTGGATTTGGAAAGAGCCGCTTTTCAACTTGAAAATGCCATGTACGAGCCGGAGCAGTTTCCAGGACTTATCTATAGAATGAATGACCCGAAGGTCGTTCTTTTAATATTCAGCAGTGGAAAAGTGGTCTGCACGGGGGCTAAGAAGGAGGAGGAGGTAAAGGAGGCTGTAAACAAGATATACAATATACTTAAGGAACGGGGCGTTCTAATAGAAGAATGATAAATAAATAATAAATAATAGTGAAGGTCTCTTTTCTCTATTTTGACAAGACTAGAGGTGTTTGGAACGTCTGCGAGGGAGTTTATTGTAAGAGAAGCTAAGCGCGAAGATCTCGAAGAGGTTATAAGAATAAACAAAGAAGTGCTTCCTGAGAATTACCCGGCTTTCTACTTCGACATGCATCTTAGGAGCTTCGGCAAGGCCTTTTTGGTTGCAGAGATGAATGGCTCTATAGTCGGGTATATTATGTGCAGGGTAGAATACGACGCGCTATACACCAATCCAAACAAAGTGGGTAAAAGAGGACATATAATATCAATAGCAGTCCTACCCCATGCACAAGGAAGGGGGATAGGAACAGAATTGATGGTCAAGGCTTTGGATAGTATGAAGAGATACTATGGTGCAGAGGAATACTACCTTGAGGTACGCGTGAGCAACGAGGTAGCTCTAAAACTCTATAAAAAACTTGGTTTCAATGTGGTAAAGGTTTTGCCGGGCTACTACCTAGACGGCGAAGACGCATATCTTATGGCGCGTCCGGCTTAAACCTTTGAAACCTGGTCGGTTAGAGAGTTGTATTGTGCTATCTGAACCCAGTCATATCCGTTCTGCGTTTTTATAACAGCCCAGACGGCATAGTCTCCCGCTACTCTGTCCCCATTCTGGTCTAGCGCCGTGTTCCCAGTTACGCCGAAGTAGTGTTGGGCTATCGTAGGTAATGCCTTCGCTATCGCTTCTCCGCTGTATTGGCCTGTAGCCATTACCGAGAGTGCGATAAGCCAGGCGGCGTCGTAAGCATTCATAGCATAGGAGTGGGGGTACTCGCCTGTTTTCTGCTGGAAGACATGAATAAACCTTTCCTGTTGTGGATTGTTTGCAGGCTGGAAGATTGTACATGGGAAGCCTCCTAGCGATGCAAGCTGCTGGCCAATCTGGTCTGTAAACTTAGTTGATAAGGCAACACCGTCAGTTCCGTACCACTTTAATTGTGAAAGCGTGGGGTTCTGCACCGCGGCCTGTATTACCCTTATTCCATCGTCTTCAAAGCTTATGAGTACAACAGCCGTGGCTGCTCCCAGGTTCGACGCTTCCTGGGCTAGTCTTGCCACTTCACCGCTGACATCCTGCGCGTTTGGATCATAGGGTACTCCTACCACCCTTCCCCCCAGCTCTTGAAATCTTGCACTGAAGGCGTCGTAAAGCCCTTTGCCCCACGCGTCGTTCCTATAGATGACCGCGGCGTTCTTGAATCCGTCGCTCCATACAAGTCTTGCAAGAGCCCGTCCCTGAAAGGCGTCCGTGGGGACAACGCGGAAAATATAGTCCCCTGTAATTGCTAGGGAAGTTGCGGTTGAGCCGATACTGATGACGACTATCTTGTTAGCATCTGCGAACTGCTTGACGCTGCTTACCTCACTGCTAGCCTCCAATCCTACAACAGCCTGTACCCCCTGTGCGGCGAGAGCCTGTAGCTTCGATAAAGCCTGCTCGGGAGTTGTAGCAGTGTCTTCTACGAGAAGCCTAAACCTAAAGGGCGACCCTATGCTTTCAGCAAACGCGTTAATGTCCTGAACTGCTAGTTCGAGGGCGGCTTGATCTCTCTTTCCATAAGATGCGAGATCCCCGGTGAGTTCTAAAAGTGCTCCTATAGGAACAACTGTGACTTGTTGTTGCGACGTCGAGACAGGTGTTCTGTTGAATAGGACGCTGTTAAGAGAGGCACCCAGTAGTAAACCTATAATCAGTAGTACCAGGTATAATACAGCTGACCTCACTTTATTATTTCTACTTATGCTTTTTTCTTGGCTCACAAGTCGCCTCTGAGATTTCTAGAGAATTTAAAGGTAGTGCTTCTAATGAATCTGAAAGAGGGTATCGGGAGTTTTAGAAGTATATATCTTAAATGGACAACTTTATATTCATCCTGGTAACCTAGCTGGGCAAAAAGTTTTAATTTGAATAGAAGCGGTTTAGGTGTGGGGTGTTGTAGATGCCCATAAGGGATCCTGAAAAGCTTCAGCTGGCTCTGGACCACCACTTCCGAGTAAAGATATGCAGGAGATGCAATGCACGTAATCCCTGGAATGCGGAGAGATGCCGTAGGTGCCACAGCCGGGATCTAAGACCTAAACGCTATAGGAAGTAGTGTTTACGGAGTGCCTAACATTTTTTATTACCCAAACCATCTATACATAATGGATTTAGTATGGGGCGCATCGACAAAGGTGAGAAGTGTTCTGTAGAGGGGTGCGATGCGGCGGCGATTAGATCCATTTCTCTAGAAAACTTCAAAAAGAGTGGTCTCCAAGTTAAATTAAAGGAGGGGACGAAGAGAGTATATCTATGCCGGGAACATTACAAGGAATATAAGAAGCATTTCCGGAAGAACGTTTGGAAAGTTGAAAGGTTCACCCGGTGAAAAGCTTGCTATACCTTTTTTCTGTGAGATACTCGGGCTCTGAAGAACGGGCAGTCCTATATTTCTACGATGACGAGACAGAGTCTATTAAAAAAATACCGGACTATAGTGGACACAAACCTTATTTGCTAACCGACCTTACACCAGAGGATATTATTGAGAAGTTCCCAGAGGTTTTAAAGCATCCAGGTTTTAATAGGCTTGATCTTACCGAGAAATACGACGCCTTAAATGACCGCTGGATCCAGATGACCAAGGTTGAAGCACTAGACCCCCTGTCGATTGGCGGGTCATCCAAAAGTATCCGTGAAATCCTGAAAAACCACACGTGGGAGTCGAAGATAAAATATCACCACTGCTACATTTTCGACAGGCAGTTAATCCCAGGCATGCCTTATAGGCAACAGGATGGAGAGCTTATACTCGAAGAAGTAGAAGTTCCCGAGAGCATACGCAAGCTGGTGCAGAGCCTCTCCGATGACAAGGTACAGGAGACGGAAATGCTAGAGTGGGCTAAGCTACTAAACGCGCCTATACCGAAAGTTCGAAGAGTAGCAATAGACATTGAGGTGGAGTCGGAGGCTTTCAGGGTTCCAAGCCCAAAACTCGCCGAAGACAAGGTGATCGCGGTTTCCTTCTACTCCTCAGATGGAAAGAGAGGAGTCTTCCTGCTTAAAAGGGCTGGCAATAATGGAGAAGGGCAAGTTGCCCTCGAGGGGGCTGAAGTAAGGTTCTTTAGTGAGGAGAGAGAGCTTCTGAAAGCTACTTTCGCACTTCTAGATGCTTATCCAGTTGTAATTACTTTCAACGGCGATAACTTCGACATGCCTTACCTCTATAATAGGGCTTTGAAGCTGGGTTTTAAGAAGGAGGATATACCTATCAGCTGGAGCGAAAAAGCGGACTATGCCGAGCTACGTAACTCAATACATATAGACCTCTATAAGTTCTTCACCAATAAGTCGATGAGAGTCTATGCCTTTGGAAACAAGTACAGGGAGGGTAACACTCTCGACGAGATAGCCTCTGCATTGCTGGGCAAGGGTAAGGTGAAGCATGATGAAGGAATAGCAGAGATGACGTACCAGCGTCTGGCAGAGTATAGTTTTCGGGACGCCGAGCTAACATATGCACTGACAGCGTTCGGAGATGACCTCGTCGTCAAGCTGATTATTCTAATGATGAGAATATCCAAACTTCCGATGGAAGACCTAACCCGACATAACATCTCAGCGTGGATACGCAACATGTTTTACTACGAGCACCGGCAAAGGGGGTGGCTCATTCCCAACCCCGAGGATATAAGGAGCCTTAAAGGGGAGACGTCAACGCGGGCTGTAATTAAGGGTAAGAAATATCTCGGAGCAATAGTCATCGACCCTATCCCTGGAATATACTTTAACGTTTTAGTCGTAGACTTTGCCAGTCTATATCCAAGTGTTATCAAAACGGGAAATCTCAGCTACGAGACGGTGCGTTGCCCCCATGAAGAGTGCAGGAAAAACACGATACCCGGGACACCTCACTGGGTATGCACGCGTAGAAGAGGCATGATGGCTTCAATAATAGGCATTCTCAGGGATCTACGCGTCTACGTCTACAAAAAAGTAGCTAAAGAGAGCAGGTCAGAGCAGGAGCGGCAGCAATACGAGGTAATTCAATCAGCGTTAAAGGTCTTCTTGAATGCGAGCTACGGTGTATTTGGTTCCGAGGCCTTTCCACTATACTGCCCTCCTGTCGCGGAAAGCACAACAGCACTGGGAAGATACGCCATTCTAAAAACCATGAGGAAAGCGGTGGACATTGGCATACCGGTTCTCTACGGTGATACCGATAGCCTCTTCCTATGGAACCCAAGCGCTGATCAACTTGAAAAACTCCTTCAATCCGTTCTAGAAGAGTTAAAGATAGATCTCAGCATAGATAAAGAGTACAAATGGGTAGTCTTCAGCGAGAGAAAGAAGAACTATCTAGGAGCATTAAAAGATGGGAAGATAGATGTTAAGGGCCTCGTTGGGAAGAAGAGAAATACTCCCGACTTTATTAAAAAACTCTTCGCAGACACTGTGACACTTCTCTCCAAGGCTGAAAATATAACATCTTTTGAGCAGACAATCGAGCAAATAAAGGACGACATTAAGGAAACAATTAAACGGTTGAAAAGCAGCGAAATCCCACTCGACGAGCTCGCCTTCAGTGTCGTCCTAACTAAGGACCTTCAAGAGTATGATAAAACAACCCCTCAGCATAAAAAAGCAGCCCAGCAACTGCTGCAAGAATACAAGAGGCTCTACGGTAATGTCCCAGCAAACATCGCCAGGGGCAGCGTAATAAGCTATATAAAGACGCGGGATAAGCAGGGCGTCAAGCACGTCCAGTTGGCCCGTATAGACGAAATAGACGTTGAAAAATATTTAGAGGTCATGAAAACCACACTAGAACAAGTACTAGATGCGTTAGAAATAAGTTTCGACGAATTACTCGGCGTACAGTCGATAGACGAGTTTTTAACAGCTAATCCGAAGAAAAACCCTGGAAGTTAAGCTAAGGCTTCCTCTATTTTCTTTCTTGCCGCCTCGAAGTCGGGTTGAGTCCCAGCAATAGGAACCTTAGTCAATACATGCTTTATCTGTCCGTCATCGAATACTACAAAAACCTGCGGTATATCAGCCCCCCCAAGCTCGTCCTTCTCACCGTATTTTGTTAGAAATATATAGTCTTCCTCTCTCTCTTCGAATTCAAGACCCTTGTTCGCTGCTATCTCCTGGCATAGCTTCTTCAATTTATCATTGAAATTCGCCCAGGAAGCTCCCACAAACACCAGTTTAACAGGCTTAGGCATATCTACTCACCAATCGTTCACGCGCCACGCGCGGGTGCTTCTTAGCAACCGGTATTTATTAAGTTTTTTCCACCCTTCACTGAAAAAGGGCAATTCCGCACACTTCTGGCTAGGGCAACTAAAGCCTGTTATTACACCTACCAAAGAGTGCGGTGCGCGTGCCAGCTGAAAGAAACTGTAACCCCCTAGGTGCCTATATTTTTCTAGGTGCCATTACACAAATCTCGTAACCTCTTCACATGGTATGCCATGGCGATAAAATATGAGAATAAGATAGATTCTGCATTAAAAACTAGTTTTATTCCTCTTCCTTCAATATTTCACTTATAGACTTGTACTCGCCACCCTTCTTGTATACAATTCTGGTTTCAAGCCTTATGGGTAAACCAATCTCGCTGAAAATCCAGTATACAGCCTCGGCATCCAGCTTCCCACGCAGCCTACCTATATGATAAAGCCTGCCCAGCTTCTCGGCTATCTTTCTAGCAGTATCCCCATACTGCTCCACTGCTTTTTCAAACATCACTCTACCGTCATCAGTCAAGTTTCCTAGAAAAACATTGTAGTAATCTGGCTCTGCCCTCTTGACCTCCTTCTCCATCATCCTTTTCTGCATCTCAAGCAACATCCTCTTCTTGATAAGCTCCAAGTCGATCTCTTCACCCATATAACATCCCACTATAGTCTATCAGCAAATAACAATTTAACCCTTTACTTCGACATATTCATAAGCCGGGTGCTCAAAAGGTCGCCGCCCGAGACGCCGCAGCGCATGCAATGAAAGGCGGCAACCCACACCCGGCACACCATATAAATCCGTCCCGGAGAAGGCGATTTTTAGAAAAGATAGAGTGTTACTATAATCCCGGGCACTTCATAGTTTAGCAAAAAAGTAAAACTGGGCTCTAAAAGCCGGCTTAAACCCTGACACCTTTTAGAAGAATGTCAAATGGGCCGGCCGGGATTTGAACCCGGGACCTATACCGACAGCCGCGCGCTACGCGGTGTGTTTTCGGTTATCAGCCGAACGCTTTTGGCGCAGCTGAGAGGCTCTACCTGGCTGAGCCACCGGCCCCAAAGGTTTTTCGCATAAAGGTTCTTAAATTTTACTTCGCAGGCGAGAATAAGCATTCTAGGAAACATCTCTCGGGCAGGCCAGACGGAAAAACCTGTAGCCCAGTTAAAACATTAAACTCCATATGGCTCACCAGTGTAAAATGAGCAGAACATCTATCAAGAACCCCTTAGAACGGAAATCAAGCCATCCCCCGCGCATAGCCCAGAACCCATCCAAGAGAATTTAACCTCGACATTTCTTGCAATAAACTCAGTAAGCCCTACAGAAAAAGTGGGCCGGGAGGGACTTGAACCCCCGACCTTCGGGTCTGGAGCATCGACCTCTCTATAGAGACCGCCGCTCTACCTAGCTGAGCTACCGGCCCTCAAACTTTTCCTAGAGTTCTTCTACATTAAAACTCTTAAACTTTACTTTTAGAGATCCAGGTAAATAGTATGAGATCTAGCTCTACCTAGCTTGTAAAGAAGTCGTAGCTCTAAAGATCTATTAAGGATGAAATAAAGACTCGAAGATAGCGCCCCGGCCGGGATTTGAACCCGGGTTCTCCGCGCCACTTCAGGGCTCTGCGGCTCGACAGGCCGCCTTGAGGGGCTTGCATCTATCCTCGACCACTAGACGACCGGGGCACGGAAATGTGCGTGCCTGATGGCAGATCCTATCCTGGACTCTCGGCACGCACCATCTATTGTGATTGACATGTCTCTTTTAAAGCTTTCGTGTGGGAGGGTCGCTCTGGTCTCCCTCTTTAGAAGGAGTTGGTTACTTGTTTTAATATGTATTCTATTTTGGATGCGAGTTGCTGGGGGTCTTTGGTTGCTATTAGTATGGCCTCTAGTATTGTGTTAGAGTTTTGAAGGTGTTCGCGAAGTAGTGGGTTTAAGTCCCGCGCTGCCTTGTTCGAGTTTATTGCTATTGTTCTCCCATCCACGTATGTGCTTCTCCTTACAACTATGGATTTAGAGTCTGTGAATTGGAGTGTTGGAGCACCATTCGCTATTAGGTAGTCGTAGATGCCCAGACTTGGTAAGTACAGGATTAGGATTAGCCATTGGCTGTTTTGTAATGCCTTTTTAAGGTTAAATTCAAGCTCCGCGGCTGATTTTGAAGAATTAACGCCTATTATGCAATCGCCTCGGGGGGTTACGTGCGGCTCCTTGGTTAGCTCTAGGGTTGTCTTGTGTGCGGCTCTAATATTGGGGTGTCCGCGAGCCTTAACCACGTCCACGATAAACGGCGTAGCATCCGACAAGTTAGAACCCGAACCAGCTCTCGAGAGAAGATTGTTTAAAATGCGACATAAAGGCTTTTTCAAGTCTTTCAAGAGCGTTTTCAACTCTTTCAATAGAGAATTGATGCTCGTCAACAAGCAGCTTTTTGACTTTTTCCCTGTCTGGCTGACGCCAAACTAGAGTGTAGTTGTCTGATACTTGGGGTTCTAGGAAAAGTTTGAGTATTTTCTCGGGTGGGACGTCAAATTCCCAAGTGACAGCCTTGAATATATTCTCAGGTGTTTTGAGCTCTTTTACCAGCTTGAGGGCCTTTTTTACTCCATAGCCTTTCACGCCGCCCGGGTTGTAGTCGGTACCGATCAGTATGCCTATGACGACTAGTTGTTCACGTGTTATCCCGTGAAAAGAGAGAAGCTGGTCTAGCTCAATAACCTCTGGTTTAACGTCTACGTAGATATCTTTTCTGGGAAGCTTTCTTTTACCGGTAATGGCGAGGTTCCTGACGAGCCTCGTGCTCCCGAAAAGGAGGGAGTCGAAGTCCTGGCTTCCAGATGCCCACGCGTCTCCCTTCCTGGTCATGTGTGCTGCTTGGGCTTCTCCCTCGCTAGGCGCTTGTACGTAGGGGACACCCATGTATTCGAGGAGCCTCTTAGCGTCTTCAACCATCGAGGTTGTTAAACGGCTTGTCTGTTGAGCATAGACACGTGCTTCTTCAAGGTCACCTCTCTCTAAAGCCTCAATATATTTTTTCTCGGCTTCGACCTTTATCTGCTGTCTTTTCTCAAGCTCTCTCAATTTAAGCTCGGGTGGTTTTCCGTCGAAAACATATACAGGTTTCATACCGCTCTCAATATAATTGATTGTTCTATAAAAAAGACCGTTTAGGTGGCTAGTAATGTTACCCTGGGCGTCGATTAGAGGTGTGCCGTCTCTCTGCCTTATTGTAGCTAGGAACTGGTATAGACTGTTATAAGCGTCTATAGCTAGAACCTTGCCGCTTAGATAATCAAGCTCAACCTCCCTAGCAACGGGTTCGACAAGCTCTTTAAGATCCACCCCCATTCGAGACCCCCTCAGCTTCACTTCTATATTCACGTTCACGTAAAAGCTGTATGTTTCGCATATTTTTCTTTAGAAACGACACTCTGATCAGCCCTCTCGTCTCTAGAATGAGTAGAATTTTGTTGAAATCTCGCTGAGATAAAGTGATTCCGTTTTCGTTTTCTAGATACTTTTTAACTGCATCGTAAAGCTCTTTCTCGGATGCCTGTCCTCCTCTATTCTTAAGCTCTACTATAACCAATGGAAAGATACTACTCATGGTCGTCATACATAGAAACCTGTAACAGTCAATTGTTGCTTAGTGATCTTTCTAGCCCTCTCGTTCCATGACTCGTAGAACTTGATAATATCAGGGGTGAGAGACGGGTGAATCTTCCTGAGAGACTCCTCGAAGTGCCTCATGTAGACCTTTTCATTCCTAATATTTTCCCTCAACGCTATAAGCCCAGCCTCGCGTACAAGCACCTCGATGTCTGCTCCTGTGTATCCTTCCGTCTTCCTGGCTAGCTCGGCTAGGTCTACGTCTTCGGCTAGTGGCATCCTGCGCGTGTGAACCTTGAATATCTCAAGCCTAGCCCTCTCGTCTGGCGGCGGTACATAGATAAGCC
>JBEULP010000039.1:0-81607 GCA_041287245.1 Infirmifilum sp.
TGCGAGGGCGACATCCTCCCGCTAGACGACCGGCCCTCTTCGTTAGTTTTTCAACATGTCGCGCGCTTAAACTTTTTGTTGTATGCATGCAGAGGGATTATTTTTCAAGGGTTCTGGGCTATGCGTGCCCGCTACACATAGCCCTTGGGGTTCGTTAGCCTTCTCCTCTTTCAGGGTGAGCCCCTTCAAGCCTTCATCAGCTTGTCAAAGAGCCCCGGGATTGGTGAAAGCCCTTCAATCGCGCGCCCACACCACAAAAGAGGAACATAGGGACAGGCTCTACAAGCTTATAACAGAGCTACATCTCCTAACAGCCAAACCATAACGATAAATTAAATTTATTTTTTCTCTCACTCGATTTTTTACACTCGACGCGCACGCAAGGCGGCCTGCGCCACAAGCGAAAGTGGAGCAAAAGATTTTTCTACGGCAGGAGGTGTGTAGATTGCTGGCGGTTGCTATGGCAAGCGTACGCACGTTTGAAATTACAGGTGAGATGAAGTTAAGGCTGGGTATGCGCCAAAAATTTCGGGTCTATGTTAGAGGTCTTGCGGAAAGGGACGCTTTAGAGTCTCTTTACAGTATACTGGGAAGCAGGCATAAGATTACCCGGAATCATATAAAAGTTCATGCGATCAGGGAGGTTAAACCGGAGGATATAGACGACACGTATATTAGAAGCTTGGCGCAGACCGACAAGATTGTAGTTTATCGTTAGCTCGGAGTGCGGCAGCTCATTTTCGCGCGCGGAGACATAGAATATTTATGGTGGTGTTCGTTTTAGCCTTGATGTCATCACAAGTTTCCAAGGAGAGAATTGCTGAGGAATATGGTGTTCTTAGCCAGCTAGCGGAGGAGCTTCAGAAGGAGATAACTTTAGCGCAGAATCTATTGGAGGAGGTTGAGTCTACGGTTGTCACTTTGAAGAATATAAGTAGTCTCGGCGAGGCTAAGGAAATACTTATCCCTATATCCTCGGGGGTTTATGCTAAGGCGCTCATAAACAAGCAGGACAAGTTTCTCGTAGCGATAGGGTCTAATATTCTCGTAGAGAAGGATTTGAACGAGGCTATCGATTTTCTGGGCCAGAGAAGGGAGGAGCTGCAGAAACTTATTGAGAGGAGGATTGACGAGTTGAACAAGGTTTTACAGAGGATTCAACAGCTTCAGGCGGCTCTAAGGTAGCTCTAATGGCTGCGCGTAGGCTTTCAAGGGTCTTTAAGGAGTTCGTCGACACTTTAGCGTATAAGGAGTTTACCGAGGAGAGGTTTGAAGAGGCTGCCTCGAGGCTCTTCATTGAGCTTGTTGAAAACGATGTTGCTGTGGAGGTGGCCGAGGGGATTGTGAATGATCTTAGGATGAGGGTGGTGGGTCAGAGGGTACAGCGCGGCAGGGATACTAGGGAGTTTTTGAAGAGTGAGCTTAGGAAGGTCTTGCTCGAGATCTTCGAGAAGGCTGGAAGTGTCGACTTCGAGGGGCTCGTAGTTGAGAGTATTAAAAAGCGAGGGATTTTTAAGGTAGTTTTTTTGGGGCCGAATGGACATGGAAAGACTACCACGATTGGGAAGCTAGCTTACCGCTTGAGGGCAAAGGGGTTGAAAGTTTTGGTGGGCGCGGCGGACACTTTTAGAGCTGGAGCTATTGAGCAGCTTTCTCAGATAGCTGCCCAGGCTGGCGTCGGTGTTGTTAACCTGGGGTATGGTGCGGATCCTGCAGCTGTGGCTTATGAGGCTGTGGAAAGAGCTAAGCGTAACGCCTATGATGTTGTTCTTATAGACACAGCAGGTAGGCTTCACACGAAGAAGAACCTTATGGAAGAGATGAAGAAGATTATTAGGGTGGCGGAGCCCGATTTTAGAGTGTTTGTTGGGGATGCCTTAACAGGTAATGATGTTGTGGAGATGGGACGTACTTTTTACTCTGAGGTAGGCTTTGACGGGAGTATAGTCACCAAGTTTGATGCGGATGTGAAGGGTGGTTCGGTTGTCTCGCTGGTCTACATTACAGGGAAGCCGGTATTATACGTGGGCACGGGACAGCGAATTGTGGATTTAGAGCCCTTCGAGTATAAGAGCTTTGTCGAGTCTCTTCTAGTAGATTAAGTCTCTCCCGGCTGTCGTTTTCCCAAAGGTTTAAATCGATTTTCAGAGGCTAAAACCTGTGAAGAAGAAAGACTTTCTAACTCTTAGGGATTACTCGCCGGAGGAGATCAGCAGCCTAATTGATGATGCGATTCTGCTGAAAAAGCTGAGGCAGAGAGGTAGGACTGTCCTCCCCTACCTTTCAGGCTTGAATGTAGCAATGATTTTTGAGAAGCCTTCTACGCGGACACGGGCATCTTTCTCCGTAGCTGTGGCAGAGCTAGGTGCGACTCCGATATCCTATTCTGCTCAAGAGCTTCAGCTCTCACGGGGCGAGCCGGTCAAGGATGTGGCAAGGGTTTTGTCACGTTATCATCACGCTTTGGCTGCTAGGGTTTTCAGGCATAGCGACCTGGTAGAGCTGGCAACCTTTGCAAGCGTGCCCGTGATAAACCTTCTGAGCGACCTGTACCACCCTCTCCAAGCCCTAGCCGACTACATGACTATACGGGAGAAGAAGGGCCGCATCAAGGGTGTAAAGATAGCCTTCGTCGGTGACGGGCGAGATAACGTTTTCAACTCGCTCGCCATAGCAGGTGTCAAGCTTGGAGCAAGGGTGAGGGTTGCGAGTCCTAAGGAGTTTGCTCCAGACGAGTCACTTCTCGGAGAAGACGTGGCGGCGAAGATTGAGGTTTTTGATGATCCTGCTGAGGCGGTGAGGGATGTTGACGTTGTATACACTGATGTCTTCGTGAGCATGGGGCAGGAGAAGGAGCGCGAGGAGAGGATGAGGGTGTTCCTACCTAGGTATCAGGTCAATAAGGAGCTTCTAAAGAATGTGGGGAGAGACGATTACATAGTCATGCATTGTCTCCCAGCGCATAGAGGCGAGGAGATAACTGACGATGTTATTGAAAGTCCTCAAAGTGTTGTCTTCGACGAGGCTGAGAATCGGCTCCACACGTCTAAGGCGGTTCTGCTCTATCTCCTCAACCCGTTGTGGAGCAAGAATCTTGAGTGATTGTTTTTCTCTTCGTGAATACTTCAACGTAGAAGTTTCCGAAGGCTTGGAGCGCCACTCTGCCCTCTAGCTCATAGAGAAGGGTGCACTTTCCGAGAAGTGACGCGTTTAGGCGAGAATCTGGGTAGAGCTTGCGTATCTCATGGATTGTAGTAGTGTAGAGTGGGTAAGCTATGCGTGCCTCAGCCTCAAGGGCTAAGCCTTGAAGATTGCTGTTGATGAGTTCCTCTAGGAAATAACATGCTAGGTCGTCCGCAGTGAATGGAAGAACGTAGAGAGCTCCTTCAGGGTAGAGGTATAGCCTCTTCAATACCTCTAGTTTAACTTGGGTATAATTCGCGGGCTTTACCCCACCAATACTTTGAGAGATGACATATGGGGCACTCTCGAGCCTCTGTTTAATTTCCTCAGGGATTGTCTCCCCGAGATGGAGGTGGTGCACCTGGACTTCGTATTCTCGTTCGACGTCTAAGAGTAGATCGACAAGAAGAAGAGACTGCAGGTTATCTAAGGTTACGAGAATGAAGGTATCCTTTACTCTTGGGTTGAAGTTTCTTATAGAGCGCGTAAACCTTTTCTTTAACATTGTGTACATATCAGGGCTCTCTGAGTTAGTGGATGCTCATGGTTAAAAAAGCAGTTATCGAGGTTGAGGGGTGTGACCAGGAGGCGATTGAGAAGGCAATAAGCACGCTAGAGGGATTTAGTGAGAGCATCCACGTG
This sequence comes from Infirmifilum sp., assembly GCA_041287245.1. Taxonomy (GTDB): domain Archaea; phylum Thermoproteota; class Thermoprotei; order Thermofilales; family Thermofilaceae; genus Thermofilum. The sequence continues at coordinate 3,826 of JBEULP010000039.1, forward strand.
GAGACCCCCCAGGGACTGTCTAAAGTTGCCGTCCGTGTCAAGAAGGTGGAGAGAACCGAGGAGTACTGGGTCGTAAAAGTAGGTCTTTCAAAAAAGGATGGGTGGTTCTGGGGGGAAACCTTTCTAGTCCAGCTGGACGGCAGGGAGCGGGTTGTCCGTATAAGTGTTGTGAGAAGTAGGGGTGTCGGGCGTATCCACGCAGACGTCCTCGGCTTGTGGATAGTAGAGTGGCTGAAGAACTGGTGTGTCAATGCCTTTCCCGTGATCGTGGAGCGCTTCTAGCTGGACGCTAGCTAGGAATCTTCGCACGCTTGAAGAGCCATTCCGGCTTTGAGAGTGGTCTAGTAGCGTCAATCCCAAGCTTGGAGGTTAAGAGAGTCTTCTGGTCGGCGGAGGGGTCAAGGCTACTACCCCGAACCCCTTTTATCACGAGTATGTCTTCATCCGGCTGCATTCTTGTAGTGATAGCCCACTCAACCTCTCTCGGGTTATCAGGGTCGACGTCGCCGTCGACGATAACAGCTATTTTCAACGAGGGGTGGGCGGCAAATGCTGCTAGTATAGCGTTCTTCGCATCACCCTCCGTCGTCTTATCAATGCTGATTACAGCGTAGAGCCATCCGCCCCCGGAAACGGGTAGCCTAACCCTGTGGACCCTTGGCACAACCTTGCTTACCGACTCCCATATTGAGACTTCCCGTGGAAAACCCATCAATAAGATGTGCTCGCTGCCGGAGGGCAGGATGGAATAAAAGAGCGGGTTTGGACGTGCAAGAACCTCCTGCACCTCGAAGACAGGTTCTTCACGTATTTCGTCATATGTACCGAGGATGTCTACAAAGGGCCCCTCGCTGGCCCTCTTACCCGGGATAAACTCTCCGAGAATTATGTACTCACTTGGAATGGGTAGTGGCACGTTTTCCAGCAGGTCGACAGTCGCTGCAAGGCCACCGTCAACCAGCGCGTTGGCTACCTCAGCCTCATAGACGCCGTAGGGCGGGCTTGCGGCGGCAGAAACATACATCACGGGCGGGGCTCCTACAAGTATAGCTGCCTGCAGGGGCCGTCCGCTCTTCTCAGCCTTGGTGAACATGTGGTATAAGTGGCGGGGTACAAGCCTAACCGCGAAGTGTCTCTCATCCAGCAGGAGCGCCCGATGTATACTAGCATTAATCGCGGCCCCGTCGTGCTCTCTCGCGATGAAAATCCCTGCTGTAACGTAGTACCCCCCGTCTTTCTCGAAGAACTTCGGGATTGGAAGCTTATAGAGGTCGTCGCCCAGCGAGGACACCGAAGAGGCTTCTATACGTGTTAGCTTCCGAGGCGAAAGCAAAGCCCTCGACATACGCGTATATGCTTCAAGGTCGCTGGAGACGCCTATTGCGCGGTAAAGCGACTCCCGGGTGGCCAGAATGTTTGAGACTACTAGCCCCTTTTCAGTTTGGATGAGCACGGGGCTAGGCTGGTTGTCAAGTATAAACCTTGCAACTTGGAAGTCTAGACTCAAAGGCTTTTCAGGTGAAGCGAGCCTCCCTTTCGATGAAAGCTCTTCAAAGAAAAACCTGAAGTCGAGACGTGGGTCCCTACCTGTCTGCATCACTTCTACGCCTCGCTCCTCATCACCACTTTAATGTCGTCCGCGTTGATGGTTACGGGCAGGACGTACACCGCCTCGGCGAGCTCAACCTTTACCTCGTTCCTGGTCGGATCGACGCTTACAATCTTACCCCTCATCCCCGCGAAGGGTCCCCGGATAATTTCAACTACATCTCCAACTCTAACGCTCTCAACAACAGGCTTGGGCCTGATGAACCCTTCCATCTCCTGGTAGCTTATCGCCCCTCGCACAGCCCCGCGCACGTGCTTCATCCCCATTACCAGCCGCTGCGCCTCGTATAGAGCGTCACATTCGATGAACACTAACCCCCTCACGCCGGGCACGACAACAATAGAGTTAACTCGAAACCCCCCACTCCGCGCTCTGTTGTAGAGAAGGTGGGCAACGTTATACTCCTGTCCAACCGTTACACGAAAAGCATAAAACCGCGGGCCCTTGCCAGCAGCTCCCTCCCCCACAATATACACCTTATAGTTTACTCCTGTTTCTCAGGTAAACCGCGACGAACACGATAACAACACCAACCAGTATACCCCCGACTAGAGCATACTCCCTAGAAACAGACCCTATGCTCGCGAACTCAAGCATCGAGCCCACAAGTTGAAATACAAAGCCTATACCTCCCAACAACCCGAGCCCGAGCACCACGATCTTCAACGTCAACATATACTCCTCTCTTGTAGGCTTAGTGGCAAGCCTCAGCACCTTCAACCAGTCGCTGAAAACATCAGACAACCCCACAACTCCACACCCAGTAACCTGAAAAAAGCCAGTCATAAAAAGATTCCGCGTACTCCTAAAACTCGAACCCCTGCCTTAAGAAGTATCCCCCCATGAACACCTTCCTCAAAGTAATATTTATATAGTCCCCCCTAACAAAACTAAATTGCGGCCGTGGACACCGGCGGCTCGCCTGGATCACGGGGGAAGTAACTTCCCCCAATGAAAAGGCGGCCTCCGTTCACGGCTACACAGTGCTTCCCCGAGAAAACTGGGGACCCACGTGGACCCCTGCACTCTCGGGGAAAAGAAAGTGAGGCGTGGTGCGCAGGTTCATTAATCAGCGTGCTCACCCCGCACGCGGCCAGACTCCGGTTGATCCTGCCGGACCCGACTGCTATCAGGGTGGGGCTAACCCATGGAAGTCTAGGAGCTGGGGCTACGGCCAGCTCCGGCGGACGGCTCAGTAGCACGTGGCTAACCTACCCTCGGGAGGGGGATAACCCCGGGAAACTGGGGCTAATCCCCCATAGGCGCAGACTCCTGGAATGGGTCTGCACCGAAAGGGCTACAACGCCATGCCCGTTGTAGCCGCCCGAGGATGGGGCTGCGCCCCATCAGGTGGTTGGCGGGGTAATGGCCCGCCAAGCCGATAACGGGTGGGGGCCGTGAGAGCGGGAGCCCCGAGTTGGGCACTGAGACAAGGGCCCAGGCCCTACGGGGCGCACCAGGGGCGAAACTTCCGCAATGCGGGAAACCGTGACGGAGCCACCCTGAGTGCCACCCGAAGAGGGTGGCTTTTGCCCGGTCTAAAAAGCCGGGCGAATAAGCGGGGGGCAAGCCTGGTGTCAGCCGCCGCGGTAATACCAGCCCCGCGAGTGGTCGGGACGGTTATTGGGCCTAAAGCGTCCGTAGCCGGCCCGGCAAGTCCCCCTTTAAAGCCCACGGCTCAACCGTGGGAGCGGGGGGATACTGTCGGGCTAGGGGGCGGGAGAGGCCGGGGGTACTCCTGGGGTAGGGGCGAAATCCTATAATCCCAGGAGGACCACCAGTGGCGAAGGCGCCCGGCTGGAACGCGCCCGACGGTGAGGGACGAAAGCTGGGGGAGCAAAGGGGATTAGATACCCCCGTAGTCCCAGCTGTAAACGATGCGGGCTAGGTGTTGGGCGGGCCTCGAGCTCGCCCAGTGTCGTAGGGAAGCCGTTAAGCCCGCCGCCTGGGGAGTACGGCCGCAAGGCTGAAACTTAAAGGAATTGGCGGGGGAGCACCACAAGGGGTGAAGCTTGCGGTTTAATTGGAGTCAACGCCGGAAACCTCACCGGGGGCGACAGCAGGATGAAGGCCAGGCTAACGACCTTGCCAGACGAGCTGAGAGGAGGTGCATGGCCGTCGCCGGCTCGTGCCGTGAGGTGTCCTGTTAAGTCAGGGAACGAGCGAGACCCCCGCCCCTAGTTGCTACCCAGCCTCTCGGGGCTGGGGCACTCTAGGGGGACTGCCGGCGATAAGCCGGAGGAAGGTGGGGGCTACGGCAGGTCAGTATGCCCCGAAACCCCCGGGCTACACGCGAGCTGCAATGGCGGGGACAGCGGGTTCCGACCCCGAAAGGGGAAGGTAATCCCGTAAACCCCGCCTCAGTAGGAATCGAGGGCTGCAACTCGCCCTCGTGAACGTGGAATCCCTAGTAACCGCGTGTCACCAACGCGCGGTGAATACGTCCCTGCTCCTTGCACACACCGCCCGTCGCTCCACCCGAGGGAGGTCCAGGTGAGGCCTCTTGCCGTAAGGTGGGAGGTCGAATCTGGACCTCCCAAGGGGGGAGAAGTCGTAACAAGGTGGCCGTAGGGGAACCTGCGGCCGGATCACCTCCTTTTTGATCCGGTCGGAAAACCTGCGCACCGCGCCTCACAATCAAAGTAGGTAGATGCAACCCCGGAGGCACGTCCTCCCGGGTGAAGGGCGTAAGCCCCCATGCGCCGACATGGGGGATGATGAGCGCCGTGTAGGAGTGTGCAGATCAGGTTCACACCAGTAGACAGCTCGAAGCCGTCCGGTGGATGGCTAGGCTCGGGCGCCGAGGAAGGCCGTGGCAAGCGGCGATACGCCTCGGGTAGCCGCATGCAGGCTTTGATCCGAGGATCGCCGAATGGGACCTCCTGTTACGGGCGAATAGCCCGTAACGCTCGGGAAACCCCTCGGGGGAGTACCGAGTGGGAACCCCCCCAACGGAAACATCTTAGTAGGGGGAGGAGAAGAAACCAATTGGGATCCCCTGAGTAGGGGCGACCGAAAGGGGGAGAGTCCAAACCGAACTCCTAGGCGACAAGCCTAGGCGGATGTAGTGTTGCAGGGCCCCGCGTCCTCCCGACCCTGGGTAGCCGAAATGGGCTGGAAAGCCCTACCGTAGAGGGTGACAGTCCCGTAGGCGAAACCCAGGGGGGAGATGGCGGGTGTCCCTGAGTACCACGGCTTGGTTTTGCCGTGGGAAGCTGGGGGGCACCGACCTCCAAGGCTAAATACGTCCCGAGACCGATAGCGTACTTAGTACCGTGAGGGAAAGCTGAAAAGCACCCCGGAAGGGGGGTGAAAAGAGCCTGAAACCGGACGGTTACAGGTGGCGTGGCCCGTAAGGGCCGATCCTCCCCGAAGGAACCCTGGGCAACCAGGTAGTACGAGGGGAGGGGACCGGGGTCACGCCTTACGTCTAGAAACACGGGCCGGGGAGTTCACGGCTGTGGCGAGCCTAAGGGGGTCAACCCTGGAGGCGTAGGGAAACCGACATGCCCGTAGCCGGCCATCACGGCCGGTCTGGGGCGGGGTCTGAAAGGGCCTGGAGTCACAGCCGTGAGACCAGAAACCGAGCGATCTAGGCCGGGGCAGGGTGAAGCCCGGCGAAAGCCGGGTGGAGGCCCGAAGGGGTTCTGACGTGCAATTCGTTCCCATGACCTCGGCCTAGGGGCAAAAGACCAATCAAGCTCGGTGATAGCTGGTTCCCCCCAAAGCGGGTCCCAGCCCGGCCCGCCCAGAGGTGGCTAGCTGGGTAGGGCACCGATTGGGGGTTTAGGGGCCGAAAGGCCCCGGCTCCCTTTCGAACCCCGAACCGGCTGGCACCGTAGAAGGGCGGAGACGGGTTCTGGCGGATAAGCCGTCAGGCCGAGAGGGGAACAACCCAGACCGGGGTTAAGGCCCCTAAGTGCCGGCTAAAGTGTCAAGCCAGAAGGGTGTCCCTCGCCTTAGACAGCGGGGCCGTAGGCTTAGAAGCAGCCATCGGCTAAGAAGTGCGTAACAGCTTACCCGCCGAGGCGAGGGGCCCCGAAGATTAGCGGGACTAAGCCGGCCGCCGAGACCCCGGGGCACCCTGCTCTGCAGGGTGATCCGGTAGGGGGGCGTCCGGGTGGACTAGAAGCCGGGCCGTGAGGTCCGGTGGATCCGCTCGGAACGAAAATCCCGGCGGTAGTAAGAGCGCAAGAGGGGTGAGAATCCCCTCCGCCGAAAGGGCAAGGGTTCCTCAGCAACGGTCGTCGGCTGAGGGTAAGCCGGTCCTAAGGTGGCCCTTAACCGGTGCCACCGAAAGGGAAAGGGGTTAATATTCCCCTGCCGTGGGGGTACGTTTCGCGGCAACGCAAGGCCCCGCTCCTGACGCCGCGGGATAGGGAGAGTAGGGCCGCCGCCCTATCCAAGCGTTGAAGCCCGTGGAGTGCCGTCATGGCGAGAAACGGGTGAAGACGTGATGGGCCCGCCGTTAGGCGGGTTCTCCCGACTCCCGGGGCCAGTGAAAAGGGAGCGGGGAAGGATCCCCCACGACCGTACCGAGAACCGACACAGGTGCCCCTGGGTGAAAAGCCCAAGGCGTGGCGGGGTAACCCAGGCTAGGGAACTCGGCAAATTGGCCCCGTAACTTCGGGAGAAGGGGTGCCTGCGGTCTTGGGGCATACCCCTGGGACCGCAGGTCGCAGTGACAAGGGGGACCTGACTGTTTAATAAAAACATAGGTCCCCGCGAGCCCGAAAGGGTGAGTACGGGGGCTGAATCCTGGCCACTGGCGGTACGTGAAACCCGGGTCCAACCGGGCGAAGCGCCGCTGAAGGCCGGGAGTAACTCTGACTCTCTTAAGGTAGCCAAATGCCTTGCCGGGTAAGTTCCGGCGCGCATGAATGGATCAACGAGGTCCCCACTGTCCCAGCCTGGGACCCGCTGAACCCGCAACCAGGTGCAGAGTCCTGGGAGTCCCGGTGGGGCGAGAAGACCCCGTGGAGCTTCACAGCAGCCTGGCGTTGGGATACGGCTGCGGGTGCGTAGCGTAGGCGGGAGCGATGAAGCCAGTCCTCCGGGGCTGGTGGATGCGATCCTGAAACACCGCTCACTCGCGGCTGTATCCCTAACCCTGGGGCAATCCTGGGGGACAGCGCCAGGTGGGCTGTTCGGCTGGGGCGGCACACCCCTGAAAAGGTATCAGGGGTGCCCAAAGCTCGGCTCAGGCGGGTCAGAACTCCGCCGTAGAGGGCAAGGCCAAAAGCCGGGCTGACTGCGCCCTTAAACGCATGGGGCGCAGGCGGGAAACCGGGGCCTAGCGAACGCTCGTGCCCCCTTCGGTGGGGGCCGGGCATGACAGAAAAGTTACCCCGGGAATAACCGGCTCGTCGCGGGCGAGAGTTCACATCGACCCCGCGGTTTGGTACCCAGACGTCGTCTCTTCCCAGCTTGGCCCTGCAGCAGGGGCCAAGAGTGGGGCTGCTCGCCCATTAAAGGGGAACGTGAGATGGGTTTAGACCGTCGCGAGACAGGTCGGACTCTACCTGCCGGGACCGCTGGCCGCCTGAGGGGATGGTCCGCTCAGTACGAGAGGAACGGCGGGCCGCGGCCTCTAGTTTACCGGTTGTCTGGTAAGGCACTGCCGGGCAGCCACGCCGCAAGGGGTAACCGCTGAAGGCATCTAAGCGGGAAACCCACCCCGAGACGAGGCGGCCACTCTCGGCCCGTGGGCCTCGGCGACGAGGCTTGGGGCCGAGACGAGGGCACCCGTAGAAGACGGGGTTGATGGGGTGGCGGTGTATGCACCGAGGGTCTCCCGAGGTGCGAGCCGGCCACTCCCAATAGCCCGAGGCTGTTTACTGGTGTGAGCCTGAGCACAATGCTCCTACGCGGCGCGATTACTCCTTGTTTTTCGACTTTTGTTTAATTTTTTGTAGGCAAGAAATAGATTTTAACCCCTTATGCGCAATAGTTTCGATGAAGGTTTTAGAGGCAAGGATTGGACGTTACCCTCCGGCTCTTTACTTGTCTTCTGAAGCCTCGCTAATGGATGTTTTGAAGGGTATGGCGTCAAAGGGTGTGAGGCATTGCCCGCTTGTGGATGGTGATGGTAGGCTTGTGGGTATGGTCTCCGTTAGAGATTTAGTCGATTTTATGGGTGGCAGGAGGTATGAGGAGATAGTACGTAGGGTTTTCCACGGGGATGTTGTGGGGGCTTTGCGGTCTACACATGCCATGGAGCTTAGCTATAAACCGCCTTTCGTATACTTGGATTCCGATCTTAGAGAGGTTGTCGAGACGATTATTGAGAGAGGTGTGGGCGCCTTAGCCGTCGTAGACAGTGATGGTAGGCTTGTGGGCCTTATCTCTGAGAGGCACATCACATCCCTGTTCGCAGATATTGAGACTCATGTCAAGGTCAAGGAGTTGATGACTGAGAACTTCGTAAGCCTGGCTCCAAGCGATACTGTTGGAAGTGCTCTTCGCGTAATGTCTGAGCGTAGGGTGCGCCGTGTACCATTGGTCTCAAGCGGTGTCTTGTCAGGTATCGTCACCGTTAAGGATGTTATCCGATTTCTAAGCTCTGAAGAGCAGCTTAAGGCCCTTGGCTCCGGCAAGCTCGAGGCTGTTTATGGTACACCTCTTTCATATATCGCCAGCAAGCCCGTCGTTACCGTCGACCCCGAGGAGGATGTGGGTAAAGCGATTTTGAGGATGAAGACACATAACATTGGAGCACTCATGGTTACGATCGGCCAGAAGCCCATCGGTATTCTAACCGAGCGGGATGTTATGACAAGACTGCCTAAGGCAAAGGGTGTAGAGACATTTGTAGACGAGCTGCGCCAAACCATCTACGCTTCCCGTGTGGCATTCTAGATGACACCACTTACCCTCGCCGCATACCTGAAATGTATAACCCTGTAACCTTCCGAGTAAGTAGGCCAAGAGGCCTCCCCACAGGGCAGCGAAAATTACAGGCTTGCTCTTGCAGCAATTAGAGAAACGCTTATATACTTCTCCTAGGAAATAGAGGAACAGAGCCGGGGTAACTTAGCCTGGCTAGAGTGCCGGACTCATAATCTCTTGAGCCAGGATAAGATATCCGGTTTGCGGGGGCTCCCCCGCCCGGGGCGCAATGCGCGAAACCCCGGGTTCAAATCCCGGCCCCGGCACCACTCCTTTTATCTATCTAGAGCGTGTAGGGCCTCTGTGCCCGCTCGCTTAGAAAAACTTAAAAAATCAAAGAGCAGTAACATTACTGAGATCGACTCTCTCGCAGACGTGCGGCCGTAGTCTAGTCTGGTAGGATGGCGGCCTCCCAAGCCGCAGAGCCCTGTCGACGGCGCGGAGAACCCGGGTTCAAATCCCGGCGGCCGCATTTTTTCCAGGTGTATTCTATACGAGTGCTACATCTTTCCCGGTGGGGTCTTGAAGGCCTGTGCTTGTTAAGGTTTCTAAGCGCCGTTATAGCTCGCGAGCGAAAACATATCGTCTCTCTCTTTATAGGATAATGTTTTTATGCGTTTAATGAAAGGTTTTTCGGTGAATCTATTGAGCCTAACAGGTGTCGAGCGTTTCGTGTTGGCGTACATCTACTATGAATACGGTGGGAAGCTGTATTTCCAGTCTACAGGGTCCCCCGAGGAGTATCTAGCGGAGTTTATAACCGAGGAGTTCCTACCAAGGAAGAACCCGAACTACTCCAGGGTGGTCAGCGGCTTTGCCGAAGCTATAAAGGGTTTACGGGAGAAAGGCTATGTTTCGATGACGGGATATGAGGTTAACCTAACGGACGAGGGTAAGAGGGAAGCGCAGAAGGTACCGCAGGAAGAGTATAGAGAGCTCAAGAAACGTTTCACCAAAGTCTAAGCATCGCTACTTCGCGATCTTGAAGATGTATTCTTGTCTTTCAGGGTCAAAGCTTCTGTTAACGAGTCCTTTCTCGACAAGCGAGGTTAGAGCTTGGTAAAAAGTTGCAGCCTTTATACCTTCTTTTTTACTCCACTCGTATAGTTGGTTTCTACTCAAACCCGAAGGCTCTGAGTTGAGCAGCTGTAAAATCCTTTCTTCCACCTCACTTGTTAGGTACGCCTTGCCTTTCGCTTCTTCTGCTTCTTGAGCCTCGCTTTTTACCGTTTTCTCAGGCTGCGGCGTCAAAAAAGCTGTTAAATCAACGTTAGAAGTCTGTTTTTCTTCTTTTTTACGCTTGGAAGGCATCACAAGTTCCCCATTTAAATACGCGTTCTCATTTATTATCTTTATTGACGTTTTACTCGTGAGATCAACTTGCGGTCAACGGCTAGTTGTTTTTTAAAAATATCCATTTGCGCTGGGGGGATTCGCCGTAGACTAGTCACGGAAACATAGACATAGCCGTACTCGCGTAGAACACCATAAGCTAGGGCTGGCGCGTTCTCGCCAAGCTCCTCGGTGCTTATACGCCTCTCGCTCTCACGCCAGACCCTAAGCAGAACCTCAGCACCGTCGAGTGAGAGGATATAGTCCCTAAATACCTTCCCATCACGTTGGCCAGTTATGATTCCCACGGTGCTAATACGCCGCGTCATTACGAGTAGATCATCTACCCTGAGTTGGAGATAAACAGCGCCCGCTTCTCTAACAATGTTCTCTTCCTTTAACTCAGCTGGCAATACTCTCAAGTATCCGTCGATGACCAGCTTTTCTATTAAGCCCCCCGCTTCATACACGACGTTTAAGTTTTAAGCTTTAGCGTGAAGTTGGTTCTGGGCTATGCGCGCGTGAAGTTGGCGGACTTTTAAAAGCTGAAGCTTTTCAATTGATGCGGCAAGGAATTAGTGTGGGCTTGTCTCCTCTAGGCTTTTCCCGACTAAAAATCCCACAAGGTCACATTCTAATCATTGGTCCCACGGGGGCGGGGAAGACAAACACAGCTAAAGTACTAGTTGAAGAGTGCATTGAGAGAGGTCTAGATATTCTTGTTCTCGACTGGCACGGCGAGTATAGGGGCCTTGCCCGTTATATACCTGGAGAGAATCTGTCTATGAATCTGCTTGGAGGCACATCCCCCGTTAACGACGCTGAGTTCATAGTTGACCTTCTATCCCAGGTCTTCCAGCTCTCCGAGCCTCAATGGTACCTCCTGCAGAAAAGTTTTAGAGACGTGAAGGTTGAGACGTTAAAACTCTCGCAGCTTGTAGAAGCGGTGGAGGAACAGCCTGCGCGGGACTATAAGGAGTACGAGATAAAAGCAGCCCTGCTGCGTAGATTGTCGCTGCTTAACGATGGGCTTCTTGGACAAGTTCTAAACGGTGATACTTCGCCTTATTTTCTTTTCGAGAGAAGTGCTATTGTGGATCTCAGCCCGCTTCCGCTTAAGTACAGGGGCCTGCTGGCACTTGTGATCCTGAAGCACCTTTATGATTATGCGGTTTTTAACCGGGGTATTACGGATGAAATGACGCACGCGACGCTTCTAGAGGAAGCGTGGAACATCATACCATACCGGGCAAGGTGGGAACCGCCGACTATAGGAGAGAGGCTTTTCCTCGAGATCCGGAAGTTCGGAGAGATGCTAATAGGGGTTTCTCAGAGACTTGACGACCTCTCCGAACGTGTTATACGTAACGCCCAGCTTATTCTCCTTCACTCTCCGTCGTCTCAGGATCTTCAAAAAATAGGTGTGCCGAGGGAGTTCAATGATAGCGTAACGTTAAAAGCGAAGCGAGGGCTAGTGTACGCTGTATACCCTGACGGCATAAAAATAGTTAGGGTTCGCCGATCCAAATTTCTCTAAAGCATGTAAAATTATCGCAAATAAGATATATTTATCTCCGTGTTTAATTCACGGTGTTGTAGATGCAGAGGAAGGAAAAGAGGCTGAGGCTACGCAGAAAGGATGAAGTCCCTGAGGGCAAGGCATACATGAACCCCGTTACAATGTCAGAGCTAGGGATAACGTCTTCAATCGAAGTTGTTATAGCAGGTAAAAAGAAGCTGTATTTTACAAGCCAGCCGCTCGATAACGTCCCACCTAATGAGGTATGGTGCAGCACCGACGAGCTTAAAACTCAGGGCGTGGCAGATAACACGATTGCAACAGTTAGAGCTTCACAGGTGACCGTGAATGTCTAATGTATCGATCGCAGATGCTAAGCTAATACTCATACTTCGTAAAGAGCTTACTTTAGCTCAGGAAATCGTCGCCAATATAACGAGAGTTCTTAAGACCATTGACGATGTCTCCCAACGGGAGGAGCAGAAAAAATTACTTGATAATATTCACAAGATGAAGAACGAGACGAAAGATCTTCAGACCGAATACATTACCTATCTTTCAAAGATTTACCGCATGCTAGAACACAAAGAAGAATGGGTTCGCATAGGCTCACGCATAATGGAGGTTATAGACAGGCTAAGCGGGATAACATACAGGTTAAGTTTTCTATTAGAGCGTAACTGGGTTGTTCCTACCAACATTAAAGACGGACTTGTCGAGATGTGCACGGAGCTCGAGAAAACCCTTCAAACAATGGATGATCTTCTCAACAAGCTTCAGACGAGTCCCGCTCAAGCATTAGAGTCCATAAGGCAAATCTCAGACTTAGAGAATAAAATCGACTCCATCTATAGGAGCACGATCTTCAGCATACTAGACTCTAACGTTTCAAGCAGTACTTCCCTGCTACTGCTAAGCATAGCCGAAATGCTTGAAGATAGCTCAGACACCCTCTACGACTTAACCACGAACGTTTACATTTTGCTCTTTTACCTCTTATAGACTTCGCCGGCCACTATCACAATTTCTCTCTAATTTTTACGCGCTTAGTGTTAGCTGGGCGTGCCCGCGCGTTATACAAAGTCGAAGAGAGAAGGCTGCTTTTTTCCTGTGGAGAAATGTTCCTCCTTTATTCCAAAGTACTCGAGGATTCGCAGTGCGGCAGGGATAATCTGGCGCTTAACATAATAATCTACGTCAACTTCCTCAATACTCTTAACCATGAAGAATGGCAAGGCCTTCTCGGACACCTTCTCACCGCCTTTGACGACAACATAGCCTACCTTTGAGCCCCTGCTCACCCGCCAGCCGTGGCTCATCATAAGCTTTGCTGCTCTCACGTGAGGCGCATCCACCTCATACTCATCAAGGTTTTTAGAGAGTGTTTTCCAAATCACCAGCTTTTGTAGTGAGATTTTGCCCTCCTCCAGCTCTTTTATAACATTCCTAACGTATTCCACAGCCTTCCAGGGATCACCCTCTTTTAAAATGATCTCAATAACCTTCTCCTGTATTTCCTTTGAAATCTCGGCCCAGTCCCCCCTAACAGCCTCTAAGCCTACAACGTCGATACGCCCGTCTCGCAATAACCCGCAATATCTCTTCTTCGCCTCTGTAAAGAAGACTTTAACGTAAACTTTATCGATTTTTATCTCAAAGCCAAGCTCTTTTTCAACAAACTCTACGAGCTTCTGGATTTTTTCAGGATCGTTTTTCACGAAAACGCTGTCAGTGTCACCGTAGATTACGCGCAAACCGATCTTGTTCGCGTAAGCTAGTGTATTCTTTATCAGCTCTCTGCCCCACGCGGTTGTCGACTCGGCAACCTCCCTCATATACCACCTTGCAGCCCCCCAACCACTATACCCGTAGGTAGCGTTAGCCACAACCTTTATGGCCTTTTGCCTCTCATCGAGAATCCTATATAAATCGCTCCTTGGTTCCAGTCTTCTCATCTGCTCTCGGATTCTTTGCCTAGCATCAATGAGATCCTCAAGAACCTTCGTATAAAAACCCTTAGGAGCCCTCCTAAACCGATGACCCACCCCCGGGGCAATGTAAACTTCTTCGACAGGCAGATCCACATTTGAAGGTACATAGGTATCCGGGGATATGTTGTATTTAATCATGATATTCGGATACATAGAGGAGAAGTCAAGTACAGCAATATCACTATGAATTCCCGGCTCGGGTTTTAGGACGATCGCACCAGTATACGTCTCCTCCCTCCTCTCCTGGGAGTTAGGAGCGAGCTCGCCCCGCTTGAAGGCCTCGCGGAGCAGGAACCACTCCACCCTGTTACCTACGGATGCAGTTAATATTTGATCGAGAGGGAGCCCGACCAGGCTTGAAAGCTGAACTGCAAAGGGTAAGACCGCCTCCGCCAGCTTATACGTGCTTAAGGCGTCGTCGCGGTTATACTGCTTAAGTAGTTCTCTCTGCGCTTTATCGTCCCAGTATTGATATATAAGCATGGGATCAAGTAGCACTCTTTCCTCCTTTTTTACAAGCCCCAAATAGTCCACAACGTTTTCAAGGGTTTTCACCTTAACCTCCGGAATCTCGCTTGCATAGTCATAGAGATCAACATTCGCACGCCCAACAATGCTGATGTGCCCATAGACGCTTTGGGCAGGCTCGCCTCTACCTCTAGCGACATCCAGCTTTAAGCCGTTTTTACGTGCTCGTGCAATCAGGTAAGGCCAGTCGAAACGGTTGTTGTTGTACCCTACGATAACATCCGGGTCCTGCTCTATGACATCCTGTACAAATTCTTTAATAAGGCGTGAGTCGTCACGGTCATCAGCCTCAAAGGTCTCAGCACCATCCCCTGTGACCCGACTAAGTAAAAGAATATTGTCCCTCTCCGGGTCAGGCTCGCCAAACTTATTGTAGCACTCTATATCGAACGCGTAGATCTTTAGAAGGGGGATTTTTTGTTCGTCCAGGGGCTTCGGCGGCTCTAATGCTCGAAAAACGCGGTCTACACGCCACCTGGAGCTGTTTTCAGTCTCTTCAACCTTAACGACATGCCAAGAGCTAGGTCTTACGTCATTGTCGATCATGTAACGCATGTAGAATCTGATGTCAGCCTCGAGAACCTCCTTCACACCTTTAACCTTAGCAGCAACCTCTCGCGCCTTAGGCACGTCGCGAGGATCGGACAAATTAACCCTAACAGCCTCCACCGGCATACCAAAGTACTTCTTTTGCACTTTTTCCAGAGAAAGGACATGGAAACCTGAAAGGCTAGCACGCACAGCTTTTAAAAAGTTTTCATCGACGATGTTCTCACGGGGTAGCAGATAGAAATAGGGGCGGAAGCCCCGGTCAATAATGACGACCCGCTCTCCGTTCTCATTTATACCCCACATCCTAATCTCTGGAACACCGTTTACAACGTCATAGCTAATGTCCAGGAGCCAGAAGACCTCTTCCTTCACGACTCTCTAAGAATTAGTTAAAAACCAAGCCTAAAAAACTAGCGGGCTTTAGTGTTGTATAGGCCAGGTTAGGGTTTTCTCGCGGCTCCCCTGCTTCGTGATTGTCAGTACGTCGATTCCGTCGCCGCTAGCCGCGTCGCGCCTCATAGCCGCCTCGATGGCTTTTACAGCGAGATTCTCAGCGGCCTCTATGTCCATAGAGGGCGAGTAATTATTCTCGATAATGCTTATAGCAAGCTGGGTTCCTGAACCAAGAGCTATGTAATCATCCTCGATTATGGCCCCAATAGGATCCAGAGAGTACAAGTGTGATCCATTCTCGTCCAGTCCACCAATAACCATTTCTGCGAAATACGGGAATAATCGTCTTCCATAGAGAATATATGAAAGTAGCTTAGCCGCTGTCCAAACACTAGGCGAAATCCCAGCGTCCAACTCATAAATACGCATTTCGAACTCAATAATCCTAGCTAGGGTTTGCATGTCAGCCATCAGACCCGCGCTTGCAAGTCCCATTCTATCGAGTATCCTATAGACCTTTTTCCCAGATTTACTCATAAGGTAAAGACCGTACGTTACTCTTTTTTCGGCAGCTAGGACAACGCCATCAGCGACTTTAATTCCAACAGTGGTTCCAGGAAGCTGCTCTATCTCTCCCATATTTATGCCCTAAATGAAAAAACAAGCTGAGCTATAAGCATTGCTAATGTGTCGCGCAAGAGCATGTTTACAGTGTTGTTTTCATCCCCGTTACGCGTCTACGGCGAGAGTAGGAATATTACAGAGAAGTTTCAAGACTTGACTTAGAGCTCTCACGGCTTTCTCTTGTCTGCCATATGCATAGCACAACGTTAGAAAAACTTAAAACCCTCGCCACGTAATATTTTAAAGTAGCGCTGCTAATGTGGACTAAACTATGGCTGAGAGAAAACCCAAGCATGAGCAGCATCTTTATGTTAAGCTTCCATCGAATGAGTACTGTATTGACTCAATCTTAATATCACGCTCAGGACTTGTCATCACCAAAGAAACTGAGGATGCTACAAGAATCACGCCGAATGTAGCTAGTACCCTTAAAACTGTAGCAGACTTCCTCGATGCCTTACCTATAATTTTGTCAGACAAACTTTCAGACGAGAAGGTCGAGGAAAATATCATTTACTCTAGACATAATGTCCCTGTAGTCAACAAGGAAACCTTTCGGGAACTAATATCCGGTACAAAGTTACCACTTGTCTACTTTACCCACGGTGGAGTTTATGTAAAAGTAAACGGCTCGAAGCTTAAGGAGCTACGTGAGAAGGTCGGGTTAAGCAGGGGAGAGCTTGCCTGGCGTATCGGTGTTTCGAACAAAGCGATCGCTAATTATGAGGAGGGGGAGAGCGACGTAAGCCTTGAAGTTGCGTGGAAGCTGGAGGAAATCTTTGGAGATGAAATTTTCGAAGAATTGTCGATGAAGTCTTTGAAGGAGATTTTTAATGAGAAAATTAAGGCTTTAGAAATTGAGCCAAGAGATGTAGTGTTAAGGGCGCTATTTAGTGAACTGAGAGAATATGGATTTAGAAATTACGTTTTTTTAAAGGCGCCCTTCGATGCAGGCGTTAAGTTTGTCCAAGAGAAGATTAAAATAAAAATAGCCATTAAAAAGGAGCCCGCCTCGGAGGAAGTAGAGCTTGCCAGTGAAGTATCCGAGAAAACCCAAACACCACTTGTAGTCATTTCATCCAGTAAAGAGGACGTCGAGGGTCACGAAAACCTATTCTTCGTTCAAGGCAAAGATCCCCACAAGATTCGAGATGTAATTCTCAGGATTTATCACCGCGAGGAACAAAGAAGTCTTAGTTCATAGGCAAAAATTATGGATCCATGCGTGCTTCGTGAAACTAGGGAAGGCAAAGCCATTATTCAACACTGTGACCTGAAGGAACTAGCAGTTAAAGAAGGATATGTTGACCCAGCATGGGCTCCTGTTTTTTATAACCCCAGGATGCAATGCTCCCGGGATCTTTCCACCGTTATCGTCTCTGTATATGCAAAGTACACAGGCAGAAACGATTTGCACGTCGTAGACGTGATGTGCGGTACGGGTGCGAGGGGTATAAGATACGCACTCGAGGTTCCAGGCGTCTCCAAGGTAACGTTGAATGACGCAAACCCTAAGGCAGCAGAACTCACCCGGCGAAACGTTGCCCTAAACTCCGTGACGGATATGACTCAGGTTGAAAACCGGGAGGCGCACGGTGTCTTAGCAACGGTAAAGGCTGATGTAATAGATTTAGATCCTTTCGGGACGCCGGCGCCTTTCGTGCATCCCGCTTTAAAAGCTCTGAGGCATAAAGGCTTACTATGCGTGACTGCAACAGATCTGCCTCCTCTACTCGGAATATATCCTAGAGCTTGCATGAGAAAATATTTCTCGCTAAGCTTTAAGTCAGAGTTTTCTAGGGAAATGGCCGTTAGAATACTGCTTTACTTTGTGGCACGCGAAGCGGCGAAGCTAGGGAGAAGGATAAGGCCTTTTTACTCGTATTATCTCGACCACCATGTTAGGATTTGCGTAATTGTAGAGAAAAGTCCTGAGAGCAGTTTTTTAGAGAGAAACATAGGATTTTTACTTTACAATCCTAGTACACTTGAGAGAACATTAGTTCGAATCCCCGATTTTCAGTCAGCTCTCTCTAAGGCGATTATTTCTCCACCATATCAGCTGGGGGGCCCATTATGGCTCGGTAAACTATGGGACGAAAGGACTGTTGTCGACGTTGAGAGTGAGTATGTTTCTCGTCTAGACAGTTACAGTTACTGTAAGAGAGGGGCAGGCATCGTAAGGAGGATAAGAGAAGAATTCATGTTGAACCCTTTCTACTATACTACGGAGAAAATAGCCTCAACCTTCCACCTACCTTTTGAGGCTCCGCCGCTCGAGGTAGTAAGAAAGCTCAGCTCAATGGGCTATCCTTCTTCGCTTACACATTTTGATCCTAAGGGGGTTCGGACAGAAGCACCAGTTAAAACTATACTCGAGATTTGGCACTCTTAAAGAAAGGTTTATGAACCACGATTCTAACCGCATGTAAGGTTAGAAAGATGGGCTATCAAAAGTATCTTGCAAAGATATGGAAAAAGCCGTTAAGTGGTGAGCACGAAGCAGTTATGAAGGAAAGGTTTATCCTATGGAGGAAAGAGCCTACCGTAGTACGTGTCGAGAAGCCAACACGTATAGACCGCGCAAGAGCCTTTGGATATAAAGCAAAGCAGGGATACGTCATTGTTAGAGTTCGTATAAGGAAGGGAGGGCTTAACAGGCCTAGGCCTAGCAGTGGTAGGAGGCCAAAGAGGATGGGTGTTGAAGGTTATAGTCCTCACAAAAGCGCTCGCTGGATCGCAGAGGAAAAAGCCGCGCGAAAGTTCCCCAATCTCGTCGTCCTGGGTTCCTACTGGGTTGGCGAGGACGGCGTATATAAGTGGTACGAGGTTGTAATGGCTGATCCTAACCATCCTTCGATAAAGAATGATCCGGAGAGAAGGTGGATAGCCGGTTTTACTACCAGAAAAGATTATGGTGTGACTCGCGAGAAGCTTCTTAAAATCCTAGAGAAAGCTAATGTTACCGAAGAATCAGAAACCAAGGAGAATTACGAACGATGAAAAAGTCCCGAGTAGCTGTTTCGGTCGAGATCTCAACCTCTGCACATGCAACCGAAGACGAGGAACGTGTTATTAAAGCTATGTTGAATATTCTTCCGGAGGAGCTCAGAAGCGAGGAGCTATCAAATCTAAGGAAAAACCTCAGCTATGGCTTTTATGGGAATCCTATAGTTCTTTTTAATCTTGAACTTTTAGAGGAAAAGGCCGATAAAGTTGTATTCTACGTTTTCTCAAGGATGCACAGAGAGGATCTCGAGGAAGTCTTTAATGATTTTGAAAACAGGTTTGCGAAAGGAAGGCTTTATCTACGTTTCGACAAACAGGAAGCATATTACGGGGAGCTAAAGCTGAGTAGTGCAGACGAAATTATAAGATGCATTATAAAGTTCAAACCCCACATAAGAAAGCCGGAAGACATTAAAATAGCCTTAAAAGAACAAGGAATCACCATTTAAAATATATAAGCCCGGTCCTGCTCCAGAACCATCGTTCCCCTAGGAGCTTAAAAAACCTTGTTTTCAAGTATATATTATTTTTCACTACGCGTGTGTGCCCGACGCCCTAGTTTTTATATGCTGGCCGAGGGTGATGTGAAACGTGGGTACGCGCTTTTATGACGTGTACTGTGGGCTACTCAAGAGTTTTACACTAGAAGAAGTTGACCGTTTTTACCAGAGTTCTCTCAAACGGGGGTTTTACGGCTGTGCCCCCTGCATTGAGGTGGTCGAGAACGAAGACATTGGCATGTTGAGAGAAAAGCTTGAGACGGTACGCAGGGCATTCGACGACTTAAACGAGAAGGGCGAGAGGGTTTATCTGAGGTGTACTCTTAAGATAGGCTCTCAAGGTAGGGTTAAACGCCTTCTCCCGCTTATCAGGAGGAAATGTGACCTTGTAGCCATAGAAGCCGCGTCGCGAGAAATTGCCGCTTTTGCAAGTCGAGATAGACGAATAGATATTATTACGCTTGTCCCTAACGTTTCACCTATTCTATTTAGAGGTGATATTTCTTACCTTTACGAGTATGGTAAGTTCATTGAAGTAGTTTTTGCATCTATAATAGATGAAAATCCTCTACAGTTTGCAAGAAAGCTAGCTTATACGCGTAGCCTGCTACAAAGACCCTTAGCTAAAAACCTTCCAGTCTTAATCTCAAGCGGCCCGACGGGCAGTGTTGATTCACGCGCCCTGCTTTCCTTCGCTGAAACAGTTCTAGGCATAAAATATCTGCATCTTAGGCAAGCCATGTCTACCCAAATAGAAAAGAAGCTTAGTGAAAACCAAGAAAAAAGACAAGGGATAATCCCCGTGGAGGGAGTTCGCCTCGAAACTGGTGGTCAAGATGAGGGAAGTTAAGTACAGGTATGTTGTTATAGAGCTCTCAGATGGGGCCATAGACCCGCGCGAAGTAGAGGAGTACATAGCTAAGCTTATACAGCAGCTCTTCGGCATCCAGGGGTTGTCTCAGACTCTCCCTAGGGTCGTTTTTCAACGTAAAAACATTTTCGTCGTACGAGTGAGACGGGAGGGGTTAAAAATCCTCAGGGCATCGCTCGCTCTCGACCTTGCCCCTCGTCTATTCGTGTTGAAAACAACCGGGACTATTCGTAAAGCCAGTAGGATCGCGTCAAGCTGGGGCAGACCTTCCTAACTAAGCTAGCGCGCGAGCGGAAGCCTAATAAAATCCTATTCCGCGTGGATAATGAGACTGCATGCGAGATTTAACGGTTGTTTCCGGCTCTGGATGTTCAGGGTTAGCTTTAGCGGTTTCTAGGCTTCTCAATGTAGTGTTCCAGCCAGTTATTGTGAGAGAGTTTCCAGATGGGGAGCTATATGTTAGAGTGCCTACCGACGTGAATGGGAGAAAAGTCGTCCTGGTTGAGTGTGCAGGTCGAAGGCCAAACTCGGCGTTCATGGAAACTATTTTCACGGTTAAGACCCTCATTAAGAAGGGGGCTAGAGAGGTAATCCTCGCTCTTCCCTACTTTCCTTATGCACGCCAGGATGCAGAGTTTAATCCAGGAGAGTCCGAAAGTCTCCGAATAATCGCAGACCTTCTTAGTGACCTTGGAGTGTCGTCTGTTGTAACAGTTGACATGCACCTGCACAGGTTTAAGAGCATGAATGAGATATTCCGCATTAAAACCGTTAACGTAACAGCTATGCGTGACCTAGCTCGATATGTTTCCCGAAACTACCCGGGGGTCTCCCTCGTTATAGGCCCGGATGAGGAGGCTGAGCAGTGGGCACGGCTCTTCGCCGAAGAGCTAGGCAGTCCCTACGCGGTTCTAGAGAAGGAGCGGAGAGGGGATGAAGAGGTAACGGTTTCAGGGGGCGTGGAAGCGAGGGGTCAGGTGGTCATTGTTGATGACATTATAAGCACGGGGGCTACTATAGCTACAACAGCCTCATCGCTGAAGTCCAAGGGCGTCACTGATATAATTGTGGCTTGTACCCATGGCTTGCTTGTGGGTGGGGCGGAGTCGAAGATCTTCACTAGTGGTGTTAAGGATATTATAACCTCTGACACCATAACGAATCCTTTCGCTAAGGTAAGCGTTGCACCTTCATTGGCAGATGGAATAGCTAGGGTGGTGCTCGATGGATAAAGCCGAATACGTGGAGGCTATAAATAGGATTAGAACTGGAAAGATACACAGCTCTTCAGAAGTTGTGTTCTTCGCCCTCGATAAAATGCTCCAGGTTCTTGCTGAGGAGAAAAAGCTTAGCAAGTTCGCAGAGTTCACGCTTCAACTAGTAAAGTCCCGTCCAACAAGCGCGCTCTTAATAAATGTTGCCCGCGAGCTGTCTAGAGAAATAATTGACCACAAGGAGGAATCCATAGATGGTATCATAGAGCATGCCACCCGGAAAGTCGATGAGCTCAAGAAGCGTATTCAAACATCGGTTGAGCTCTCTGCAGGTATAGCTGAAAAAAGAATAGAGTCGGGAGACACCATTTTAACAGCCTCCTATAGTCTCTTCGTAAAGAAAACAATCGAAAATGCCCTTAGAAAAGGAAAAGAAATAAAAATTATTGTCACAGAGTC
This sequence comes from Infirmifilum sp., assembly GCA_041287245.1. Classification (GTDB taxonomy): domain Archaea; phylum Thermoproteota; class Thermoprotei; order Thermofilales; family Thermofilaceae; genus Thermofilum. Next base: position 25,315 of record JBEULP010000039.1, read on the forward strand.
CCGCCCAGGTAGTGAAGGTCTTAGGATGGCATCAGAACTCGTCTCGCTAGGTTGCGACGTCACCTTAATCGTGGACTCTGCTGTAAGATTTGTCATGAAAAATGTTGATAAGGTTCTCTTATCCTCGGAAAGCGTCACGGCTAATGGTGCCAATGTGAACAAGATAGGCTCAAGCCAGATTGCATTGGCAGCCCATGAGGCGCGGGTAAGGGTCTTCGTAGTAACCACAACTCTGAAGTTTAGCCCTGAAACAATCGTAGGTGAAATGATAGAGATACCTGAGGCTGACACTTCTGAGATTCGAGAACTCTTAGAGAAGAAGGGTCTAGATAAGGTTAAGGTTAAAGCCCCCCTATTTGACGTTACACCCCCCGAATACATCGACGCTATAATAACCGAGAAGGGGCTCGTAGCCCCATCCTTTGCAATTATGACGGTCAGAGACCTATACGGGTGGCCACCCCGTCCACTCCTTTTAGACGAAAGTCTAAGAGAGTTGCTAGGGGTTGATAAATGAGTTTTAGTGTTCCCGAGGAGGTCTATAAAATAGCAAACGATATAAAGGAAATGAGGATTAGAGGGGCTGGGAGAATAGCTAGAGCGGCAGCTACCGCTATAATGATAGCTGTAGAAAAATATCAGGGAGAGGATTTAGAAGTTTTCAAGGATTATGTCAGATATGTCGCAGACTACCTCGTCAAGACACGCCCAACAGCCGTCTCCCTACCCAATGCAGTTAGCTTCGTGATAAAGCCTCTACAGGTGGGCCTCCACATCAAGGATGTGGAGGAGGCAAAGACGATCATAATAGATCGGGCTCAGTCTTTCATTAAATACTCGGAGGAAGCGCTCGCTAGAATAGCCGAGATTGGTAGCAGGGTAATACAAGATGGCGACAACATCTTGACGCATTGTAATAGCCAAGCAGTAGCTTCGATAGTTCAAAAAGCTATCCAACAAGGGAAAAACATCCAGGTATTCGCCACGGAAACCCGCCCGCTCTTCCAGGGACATATTACCGCCAAGATGCTCCTGGAGGTCGGAGCGGATGTAACATTGATTCCTGATTCAAGCGTCAGAACCATAATCCGCAGGATAGACAAGGTGATAGTCGGCGCAGACACTGTAACGGCTAACGGCGCTGTAGTAAATAAGATCGGCACGAGCATGATTGCCCTAATTGCCCACGAGCGTGGAACAGATTTCTACGTAGCCACTGAAACCTATAAGTTCAGCCCCTTAACCGTATGGGGGGAGCCAGTCATAATTGAAGAACGTCCTCCCACCGAGGTTGTTTCCCAAGAATTTCTAAATCAAAACCCCCGTCTCAAAGTGCTCAATCCGTCTTTCGACGTTACCCCCTCTGCCTATATAAGAGGGATTATCACGGAGATAGGTCTTATCCCACCGAATGCAGCGCTTCTTGTCCTAGAAGAGGTTTATGGGCGGGAAACTATGCACGAGACGCTTCACACAGTAGAGGAAGAAATATCCTAAGGAGGTAATCGATAAACCTAAGTGTCTGAGCTATAATAGTTATATATGGCTGGTAGTAGGCTGAAGATAGCTAATATTTCCTGGTCCGAGCTTTATAGGGATACTGTCGAGCTATCCAAGAAAATTTTGGTAAGTGGATTTATTCCTCAGAAGCTGGTCGTTATTGCTAGAGGAGGGCTAGTTCTCGGCAGGCTGTTATCCGACCTTTTAGGGGTTAAGGATATCACTATTATTCCTGTATCGTTCTACCAGGGCATCGGCTCTACTAATGAAAAACCCGTGATATTGAAAGAGATTGACGATAAAAACCTTGGAGGGAAAGTTGTCTTAATAGTAGACGACATAGTTGACACGGGTGAAACTCTTCAAGCAGTACTCGAGTATGTGCAAAGGTTTAATCCCAAGGAGCTCAGAAGTGCCGCTCTCTATGTGAAACCCTGGGCGAAAATTTTACCAGACTATTTCGTTAGGGTCGTAGATGTATGGGTGGTTTTTCCATATGAGTTACGAGAAACTCTTGAGAAACTACCGGAAGAGTATGTGGAGCTTCTAAGCCTAGATGCTGAAACAATAGAAGATATAAAAACTATCGAAGAGTATACTAGAAACAAAGCACAGTACAATGAAGAAGTTGAAGGGAAGAGCAATGGATTACTCTAACTTATTCGCAAAATTCTTGGATGAGCTTTTAAGTCGAGATTTGGAACCGTTAGAGAAAGACTTCTATGAGAAAATCGTAGAGGAGCTTCGGAAAGCGAAAAATGAAGATAAAATATCTAGAAGTGTTGCCGTTACGCTTAGGTTTCTCTTTATTCTAAGACTCATTAAAGAGCTGGAAATTCTCTACAGGGGCTCTACACTAAATCTTGAGGACCTTCCCTCCTTAGAGAGAGAAGTTTTATCTAAGGTTACAGAGGCACTACGCTCGCTAGTACCTCAATACCCTTCGAGAGAGTTGCAGGTGAAACCCTCTGAGGCTAAGGCAACCGAAGATAGGCATGAGCCCCAACCCCAAGATAAAAAAACAGAGGAGAAAACCCTTGTATTTTTCCTTCAGCCCTATCCTCGCATCATAGATCGCAATATTATCCTCGGTCCCTTTAACAAGGGGGATATTGCCTTTATCCCTAAGCGTCTAGCGAAGGATCTCATAGCATCTGGTTACGTTGAAGAAATTGCTGAGGGCTCAGGAGAACAGCGAGAAGGCTAATCGCGCATGGTAACCAAAACTAAATATAGTGGCTATGAGCTCTCGTATGAGAAAAGTATGTCTAGCGTTGAAAACGAGTTTCCATCTTATGATGAGCTCCTCGAAAGGGCGTATAAGTTATTGCCAAAGCGTAGGCCAAAATCGACGGGGGAGAGGTTTACACTGCCACGTTTTGAAGTAACGGTAACCGGTAAAAGAGTATACATCACTAACTTTAAGGAGGTTGCTGAGATGCTAAATAGAGATCCCCATACGCTGCTCCGCTTTCTACTTAAAGAGATAGCTCTTCCAGGTACCTATGAAGAAAACACCGCTGTTATTCAGGGAGAAGTCTCCCCCCAGCTCCTCAACAAGCTACTCGAGAGGTTCTTCAATGACTATGTGAAGTGTCCTATCTGTGGAAGCCCTGACACGCTCCTTATAAAAGAGAAAAAGATAATGCAGATTAAGTGCATGGCTTGTGGAGCTGTTTCGCCGGTAAAACCATTTTAGTCGTGCCGTTATCTTCGAGCTCCTTGCGGGCTGAATAATCCAATTCTTTCAATTTCATCTAACAACCTTTCCAAGTTTAGCTTTTTCTCCGCAGAGACGGGTATAAATTTCTCATCCTTAAAGATGAGTTCCAGTCTCTTCACGTGCTCGGGTCTCGTTACATCCATCTTGTTTGCAACTTTTATAACCTTGAGGTTTGAGAAGCTTGACGATATTTCATCGAAGACAGCTTTCTGATACTCTAGTGGGAATCCACATGTCTCAGTGGGATCGACTACGAATATGATGGCGTTGGCTATGAGACGTATTGCCAAGATAGCTTGGCGTTCAATCTTGTTTTTCTCGTTTAAAGGCGTGTCGAGCAGTCCGGGGGTATCTATCAGTTGTATTCTGAAGTGCTTCCGGTCAAGTATACCTATATTAAGTTTGGTTGTTGTGAAAGGATAAGGACTCACCTTTGGCTTGGCGTTTGTCAGCGCTCTTAGAAGAGAGGATTTTCCCACATTCGGAGCCCCTGCGATGATTATGGTTAGAAGACTAGTATCAACCTCAGGGAGCTCAATGAAGTGTTCTTGAAACTCCCTTATTTTTCCTAGACAATCATTAAGACTTTCTAATATTGAGAGAGTTCTTCCGAAGAATGCGCGGCGGACACTGTTTATCTCGCTTTCTTTCTCCGAAGCCACTACCCTTTTCTTCGATTCCAAGTAAATTTTTCTAAGAATCTTTCTTACAGATCTCGTCTGTGCTAGACACTTTTTATATGTGTCAGGGTCAACGCTTAACGCCAGTAGTTCTCGGAAGAATGGATGGAGATCCTCAATAAATGGGCTTCTTTCGAGGACGCTACCCAGGTGCGTATCCACAGTCTTAAAAGCTCTTTCAATACAACGTAAGCTATCTATCTTTTTTGACTCCAGTTTGCCTCTACGCGGTGGCGGGGGTCTTTTTTTGCAGGCAGCTAAAGCTTTCTCGAAAATTTTCTCTCCGCTAGGATACGCCAGAATAATATTTCTTTTCTGTTCGCTTATGCTCAACTTAAACACTCTTCGCACAGTTAAGGGATAGAAGCTTACTTCCGCGCTACTAGGAAGGCATGCGCCTCGTCATAGGGTTCAAGGTGTAATGATTCCTGCACTTTATATCCTCGTTGCTCAAGGTGATCCATCTCTCTCTTATAGGTTTCTGAGGGGGCTTTTGTGACGTCAATACTCATCGCCTTTATAGCCATCATTATCCATCCACCCTTTTTCAGGAACATATCCGCGTTGTCCGCTACGTACTTGCTTTGGAAGGGCTGTGCAATATCGGCGTAGACCACGTCAACTGCCTCTACAATGTGTGCGTATTTAGAGGGGAAGCGCGCGTCTGCTAAAAGTGGGATGACGTTTGTCCTGTGATTTGCAACCTTTTCAATGAACTCTCTCATCACTCTAGGGGCGAACTCGACCCCATATAGTATGCCATTAGGGCCGATAATGTCAGAAACATGGCTTGGAGTAGTCCCAGACGCTACACCGAGATACAACACCTTTGTTCCAGGTTGTATAGGGTTAATCTTCAATCCTTTCATTATAGCGCCTGCCAGCTTGCTTCTATAGGGATTCCATATCCTGTACTCCTTGCCCTCTATCGTAATCAGCTGCTCGCCATAAACCTTAATGCCAGGCGCTAGGTTTATTGTAGCCAGCCTTTCACTGCCATCTTCAAAGGATACAACGTAGACGCTTGGGAAACTGGGGTGTTCACGCACGCTCAAAGCTCTTATCATCTCCTATCACCCTTCCAATGTTTTTTACCTTTTTTTACTTTTTCACGTGCGTGAGGCTTCTCTTTCTTAACAGGGGGCTTTTCGTATAGTTTCTTTATTTCCTCAACTCTCTTCTCAAGATCTTCGCGCAGCTCATCGGCGCGGTATTCACCCGAGAAAGCGTCAATTCGTGCAGCAATAGCAAGCTTAGCTGCCAACGCTCTGGCTATCTTGCCTCTCTGCCACCGTGGAGACTTGTGAATAAGCGGGTGTTGAAATATAACGCCATGCTTCGGAGGCTTAGCCCCATATCTGAGCGCTCTAAACAAAGCTTTTTCAGCGCCTAACACCTGGATAGTGCTTGCAGGAAGCTTAGCGAGTTTTTCAAGGCCTCCTGCTAGGGAGATGAGTCTAGCTCCTAGGAGAGAACCCACTAGGCCTCTGATGTTAGGAGCAACCTCATACATTGCTTCATCAATGTATTTCTCGAGGCTACGCCTGACATTGTATAAGCGTAGACCTGTGTCCGATATAAGTCTAATAGCTTCTAAGTCAAATTCTGTCAAATCTGCACCCATGCTTTGCCCGGCAGCTTTGACTATCTTCTTAGCAACCTCTTCCTTAAACCCTAGCTTTAATAGCGCGTCCTCAGTTATTTTATCGCGATATCCAATATTACTGATAATTTTGAAATAATCTTCGTGTTCCTCAACCAGTGAGTCAAGCTCTGGAAAATGAAGGCTATACCACTCTCTAGCTCTAGAGGCGAAGAGGTTTATTGTTTTATTTACGTCGTCAAGAGCGTTAATTGCCTGGGCAACGAACAAGTCACGCTTTTCCGCTACCTCCTTAACCTTAATTCTCGCGAGAGAAAGTGTAATATCATGCAGGGTACTGTAATATTGGCTAGGCTTCAAACCCAGGGTGTTTTCGACAAGAACTGTAATGTTTTCCCGAACTTTCATAAACAGTTGGTTGTTTGAAGAGTGTTCAACCTTAAGACTAGGTAAATTCGATGAGAGAAAACGGGCTATGTCCTCGTCCTCTACAACAATCGTGTCACCAGCCTTCACGTTACCGGCGATGAACTTCAGGATTTCCTCCGGCAACTCTCCTCTTTCCAAGGCATTGAGAATCTGGGCTATCTTTTCGGGTGAGACACCCTCGGAGTACAGTCTGTAATAACTTATAGGCTCTCCTCTATCACTCAAAAGATATGTGGCTAGTGGTGAAGTAAAGAGATACATGATCATGGCTACCAAGTAGAACACTATATGCACCTTAATATAAACATAGAGTATATGAAGCCTTCATGACGCGCGAACCGTGACGAAAATCTTAAAGTATAGAAACTCTCATTTAAAGGGAAGTTTTGATGAGGCCTTTAGGGAAAGTTAGGCTATATACGCGTAACAAAAATCTCTTGGTTGAAGCACACGAGGCACCATCAATTGGTGTGCCCGTCTATGATGAGAGAATGGCACAAATCGGGTACGTCTATGATGTTATAGGTCCGGTAACGGCTCCTTTTGTCCTTGTTAAGGTGGATGAAAACCGGCATAAACCAGAAGCCTTTATCGGGAAGCTACTCTATTGGAGAGGGGCTCCTCAAAGACCTGCAAAGAACAAGAAGGGTGTTAGATCCCATGGTGGACATTGAATGTCCCAACTGCAAGACCCGTCGCCCTCCCCTGTTTAATCCTGATACCGGAGAGTATGTCTGCCCTGTCTGTGGATTTGTATACGGGTCTACACTGGAGCCATATGTCCCAAGGTCTCGAGACGACTATCAACGGAAGGTTCATAGTGAAAAAATGCTTAAGAATCCTGATACCACGCCCAGGTCTGTTTCTCAGCAGCACCCCTTTGCGAGTAGAATGCTAAAACAGGATATGAAGAAGAGTATAGCATATGACACGTATATTTCCAGCATTCAAAAGGAGTTTAATATTCCCGCTTATATCATGGAAGAGGTTCAAAGGCTGTTCTGGAAGCTTCACAGCGGGAAGATTCTGAGAGGGCGAAGCCATAAGCTTGTGATAGCCACCCTGTTATACACTGTGTCAAAGAAATACCCGAATGTTCATTTTACACGCGAGGCTTTAGAGAAAATAGCCTCAAGCGACATTAAGAAAATTTACCGTTTCTACCGCTTTCTAATAAAAAACGGCTATATTGAACCCGTAAAGACATATATGCAGCAAGAGTTGAGCCAGCATTTACCGGTTATTCTTAGCAGGTTAGAGCATGAGTTGAAGAGGAACAGGCAGCAGAATAAAAATGTCGCTTTCTTCCAGAAGATCCCTAAGAATTTAATCGCGAAGACTGCAGAAAATTTCTCCTCGAATTTATATGGGGCAAAGCCAAATGGTATAGTAGCTGCTACAGTCTACTTCTACATGAGGTTATGTGGTGTGCGTGTTAACCAGGATATAGTGGCGAGTCTATCTGATGTTTCCCCGCTAACTATCCGTAGGATAATCAAACAAATTTTAGACAAGGCTGATATAACAATACACTTGTGAGTCATTCTTTTCTCAGAGTAAAAGTTTTTAAATGTAAAGTTTATATTAAGAAGCAAGTAGTGCAAAATGCTCGTTGACAGCTACAAACTGTCAGTCTGCATGGTGACCATATGGCTCTAGTTAACGAAGACATTCAGGCTTTGAGGCAGCAATTCATCGAGTTGCGGCAAAAGCTGCAAGAGTTAAATGGAAGGATAAACGAGTTACGCACTAACAGGGATCTGGCGAATGCCGAGGTTAAGAAGCTCTCTGCAGAGATAAGGGATCTTAGAGAGCAGTTGTTAAAAATGCGAGAACAGGTTGCACAGCTCGCCGGTAAGAAAAAAGAGCTCTACGACAAGCTTGTTTCGATTCGTGAGGAAAGGAAAAAGTTAATAGAAGAGTTAAATAAGAGCCGGGAAGACCTTAAGAAGCTTAACACGGAGTATAAATCCTTACGGAGTTTCCTAGGATCACGAACGTACGATGAAGAGGAATTGAGAAGCCGCATCGAACAGCTCGAATGGCAATACCAGACTGTAACGCTTCCCCCAGAGGTTGAAAAAATCCTGATGAATAAGATTAGAAGCTTAGAGTCTATCTATGTTAACGTAAAACACCTGAATGAGCTGCGGGCGCGGATAGATGAAATAAGACAGAACGTGCCGCAGCTTAAGCAAAGAATTAGCCAGCTCAGTGAAGAGCTGAAACGGGTTGTAGACGAGTATCTCAAGGTCAAGGAGGAAGTTCAAAAGATCAAGTCACAGCGAGACGAAATATTCAAGAAGATTACAGAATTACGCCAGCAAAGGGACGCTATCCGTGAGAAAGCGAACGCATACCACCAAGAGCTTGTGTCGCTTTTACAAGAGGAGAAAACTATACGAGAAGAGCTCGAAAGAGTATCAGTGCTCCTTAAAGCAAAAGAGTTGTCGCAGCACCTCGAGGAACGTAAGAAGCTCCTTTACGGCAAAGCCTTAGAGGCCTTTGAAAAATACCAGAAAGGCGAAGCTCTGTCGTTAGACGAGTTTAAACTGCTAGTAGAGTTCAACATGCTTAACAAGGATCTACAGAAAAGCTAAAGCCTGAGCTTGCGCATGCGGCTAACCTCAAAGTAGCCTTCTCTATCTCTCATATATCTCCACGGATAACTTCCTTTTTAAAATTTAAATTTAGGCTTAGCATTTTGTGAACGTGAACCAGTATAAAGTCCAGATAGCTCTAGATGTTACTGAGGAGTCTGAAGCTCTGCGGATAGCCGGCATGGTTGACAATGCATGCCGTAGTGGCATTCTAGATCCTCAAAGGGTAATTTTAGAAGCTGGTACACCTCTTGTGAAGCTCTTTGGAATGTCAATATTGGGGAAGATAAAGCTCGCCTCACCAAATACACACCTAATGGCAGACCTGAAGACCGCTGACGTAGGACGCCTAGAGGCTAGCTTAGCATACAGCAACCTTGCTGACAGTGTTTCAGTTTTGGCTCTCGCTCCTCGCTCAACGGTGAAATCTGTACTTTTAACAGGAAAAGAGTTTAACAGGGGGGTTGTAGTAGACTTTATCGGTGTGTTTGATTTAAAAGCGAAAGCCGAAGAGGTTGTAAGGCTGGTGAAAGAAGTGGATTTTCCAGGCGAGAACATTGTCTTCGAGTTTCATAGAGGCATCGACGAGGAAAAAGGTAGAAGCGTGGAAGAATTTTTCAAGGAGGTTGTCGAGACGGTGCAGTATCTACGGCGTAGCTTCCCCGAGATCAAGATAGCAGTGGCTGGAGGAATAACACCTCAGTTAAAGCAGGGTCTCGAGCAGAGTGTCAAACCAGATATCTACGTCGTTGGCAGGTACATCACATCTAATCCTGTCATTGAAAGATTGCTTGATTTCTTTTAAAACTTAGAATCTAGTCCGCGGTGGTGCGTTCGAAGTCTTCGCCGCCCGTATATATTTGCTGTAGATAATAATATACCTCTTCAAAGTTCTCGCTCTTCTTAGCAGAGACCATAACCACGGGGACTATGTCTAGGAACTCGTTTAAAACTCTGATAACGCTTCGAGTGAATTGAGCATCATAGTCTCTAGGTATTCTTGCTATTTCATCTTCGAGAACCTCAGGATTGGAAAGCCACTCGGTTATTTTTTCTCTTTCCTTCTCTGATAATAAGTCAACCTTGTTAAGCAAAATAACTAAGGGTAGTTTAAACCTATAGAAGGCGGAGGCAGCCAGGAAAATCTGGGAAACGAGATTGTAGGGGTCTGTTGAAAGCGAAGCATCAAGCAGGAAAGCGACTGCGCAGAGTCTGTCTTCCACGCATAAGGATTTAACAATTATATTACCACTCTGTCTAAAGGCAAACACCTCCATTTGACCAGGAGTATCTATAAGCACATAGCCTTCAGCTCCCTCGCTAATACTCTTACTCACCGAAGGCAAGTGTTCAAGAGAAATATCAGTGGCTGCTATGATAGCTCCATTGGGTCCCAGACCGTACTCCTCTAAAACCTCTCTAACGAAAACATACTCCCGTATATCTACATCTGGAACATACTCGAGGTTCTCCACAGCAGGATCAAGGTTAACTGTGACAACTGAGGCTTCCTGGCTCAGCAACCAGTCCCGAAAACTTGCAGTAAAAGTGGACTTTCCCGAGCCCGCAGGTCCAACAACGTAGACAAGCATCTGCATAGTGCATCGCACTATTCCTCGATCCGCAGCTTTAAGGGTTTTGTCTCCATGTGAGCGCGGCTCGTCAAGGCGGCTCAACAGGGCAAGCGCACGTAGGTTATAGGCGCGCGAAGGAACCCGGCGAGGTTAATGGAGGCTGTCCGAGGCAAGTAATAAATTTAGGTTTAACATAAGTATGTGTTAGGGCGTTTTGTGAAATGTCATCGAAGTCCAAGATCTCACTGGCTGAAGAAAACATTGAAAAGCTAGAAGAGTCTTCAGTGCAGTTTGAACTTCTCCTAAAAAAGGTTCTTGAAACTATAAAGAATGAGGGAGAATCAGGTATACTTCAGAAAGAGCTTTGGAAGAAGCTGGGACTTGATAGTAGAAAAGGGCTTAAAATACTCAGGAAGCTTGAGGATCAAGGCCTGATTGAAAAAGAACAAGTTATACAGAGAGGTAGAAAAACATACATCATAAGAGCCGCCCATAAGGTAAAAAAGGAAATAGTACTACCGGAGTTTCTGGACTATATACCTTGCTTTTACTGCAAGAACCTCGCGCGTTGCGCGAGCGGAGAAGTTGATTTCTTGAGCTGTCCTCTTCTACGAAGGTGGCTCGATAGTGATGGCTGAGAGGGTTCTGAGGGTCTTCGTAGCGGTAAAGGTTGAAAATGGATCTGTTCTGGAGCAAATAAAAAGATTACAGGACGAGTTAGAGAGAGCTGGTTTGAAGGCAAAGATGGTTGAGCTGGAAAACATGCACATTACGCTACAATTTATAGGAGAAATACCTCGTGAGAAAGTACTCCTAATACAAAAAAATCTACAGGAGATTAAGACACCCCCATTTACAATTAGCTTAGAAGGAGTTGGCGCTTTCCCAAACCCACGTAACCCAAGGGTTATTTGGATAGGTATAAAGAAGGGGGCTGAGGAACTCACAAGCCTTGCGAAGAGGACGGCTCAGGCTATAATGCAGGCTCGTGTTAAGATTGAGTCCGAAGATTTCACACCCCATCTGACAATTGCTAGGGTTAAGGCTCCGATAAACAGCGAGGTTAGGAGGATCTTGGATGCTAATACCTCGACGTTCTTTGGGGAACAGTTAGTTAGCAAGTTCAGCTTAATTAAAAGCACGTTAACCCCAAAGGGGCCTATTTATACTGATCTAGCAGAGTACAACTTGAAGGAAGCTGAAAATGAATAATACCTCATCTGAGCGAGTGCGACAAACAGAAAGTATTTTCAAGAACTGCCTTATACGCTATCTTTCAAAGCTAGAGCCATCTCCAGAACAACGGAAAAGGATAGCGGAGGCAGCTGAGGAAGTCCTCTCAGTACTCCACACTTTAGTTAAGAACGAGGGACTCGAAAATATAGTACACAACATCTCTGTCCACGGATCATTCGCACGCGATACCTGGCTACCCGAAAACACAGACATTGACATTTTCATACTATTCGACCTGAACCTTACGTTTGATAAAATTCAAGCTATAACAGAGAGGCTCAGTGCTCAGACGGCACGCCTGCTGGGTGCTGTGTTAGAGACACGCTTTGCATCTCATCCATACTACATTGTTAAGTACAAGGGCGTCGAGATCGAAATAGTCCCGGCGTATAAGGTAGACAATCCTAGAGAGATAAAAACCGCTGTCGATAGGACCCCTTTCCATACGGACTACGTTGTTGCGCGTCTATCCTCCAAGCCAGAGTTAAAAAATGAGATACGTTTTTTTAAGGCTCTATTAAAGAGACTAGGGATTTACGGGGCAGAGCTCGAGGTCAGGGGTTTTTCAGGCTATCTCTCAGAGGTTCTGGTAATATTACATGGAGGTCTACTGCCTTTACTTTTCACTGCATCGAATTGGAAACCCTGGAGGGTGTTAATTCCACCTGAAGCCCCTCAAAAATGGCGTGGCGCAGCACCGCTGGTGGTATTAGATCCCGTAGATCCGCGAAGGAATATGGCTGCAGCTGTGGGTGTTGAACAGCTTTCCAAGCTGATAGCTTTCTCACGTGTCTTCATTCACCACCCGGAGATTTTATGTTGCATGATGGAGGATTGGGAGGAGAAGGTCGAGTACAAACTGGATAAAAACGTTATAATAATACGTGTGCTTTCACATCCTCCACTTGTCGAAGATGCTCTAGCTGGGAAGACAAGGAGAATCCTTGATTCAACTGTCAATGCTCTAAGTAGGAACGGTTTTAATGTGCTGAGGAAGCTCCTGGTAAACATAGGGGGAGAGTTTTTCTTAGTTATACAGCTAGAACAAAGCGAGCTCCCTCCTCTTGAGAAGAGAGAAGGCCCTCCAGTATGGCATGAAAATTCGCTAAATTTCCTTAAGAAATGGGCCTTCAACACTCCTCCCCCCTTTATTGAGGGTGACAGATGGGTAGTAATCACTCAGAGGAGAACTAGGACTGCCGAGGAAATAATAAGAACTATCCTTCGCGCTTACGCGGGGTTCGAATGGGAAATATTTTCAGGAGATCAGATAACTGAGAAGCTTGAAGATAAATATTCCCGGGAAATAGCTTACTCATTAGCGGGGTTAGAGCCTTGGATTACTTGTCTGCGGAGATATTTGAGTGGTCCAGGATAATCACCTATCCCTTCTATAGTTGGGAGGATTTTGTCAGCAGAGCAGTCGAGCTACAGCTTCTAGGCGTGAAACGCCTGTTCCAGGAAGGAAAGGTCGAGGTTTTTGGAAAAAGGGTCTTAGGGAAAGGAACAGTGGGAATAGTTGTGAAGGCCCAGTTCGTTGATGGAACACTAGTTTCAGTTAAGATAAGGCGAAGCGACGCCTCGCGAAGCTCCCTTCTACACGAGGCACGTATACTTCTGAAGGTAAACTCAGTAGGTGTGGGTCCACGGCTTGTCGCCTATTCCAGGAACTATTTAATATGGCGGTTCGTCAACGGCGTCCCAATAGAGGCTTGGATCACCAAGTGTAGTTCTCAGGAGCTCCGCCAAACCTTAAAGCTTATTCTGGAGCAGCTTTGGATCCTTGATCAAATCGGGATTGCACATAATGAACTATCCAGGTTTAAGGAGCATGTCCTGGTGCAGAACGACGGTAAACCTGTAATTATAGACTTCGAGTCTTCTACCGAAAACAAGTATAGAACCAATATACCTCAGTTCCTTGGCTTTCTCCTCAACGAGAGATCTCTAACTAGTAAAATTACCCGAGAAAAACTATCTATAGAGGTCGCGCGTGATAAATTGATAACAATCCTACGGAGCTACAAGAGAGGGATAGCCACAATTAAAGACATACTCACTTTGATTGAATAACTCTCGCGCGCCGCGTATTGTCACTTTAACGTTTCAATCACTATGTATGTCCTCGTCTCTCTCACACCGTCGAGCATATTTATTTTGTTGAGAACCTCGTCTAGGAGATGCTGTGAAACCTGAATTACGACATCTATATCTCCCGTCACTCTATACATCCTTTCCAGTGGTAGCTCTCGTAGAACAGAATACAGGTTGAGACGTTTTTGAGGTTCCAACTTAAGTGTTATTAATGCAGTCCCACTTTGCCCCGAAAGTACTTGCTCGGCTTTCTCAGTTAAATCTATAAATCCTCTTCCCGTTCTTATTAGACCCAGCTCTCGTAGCCTTTTAAGGTGCATATTAAGTGCCTGTCTCGTAATTCCAAGTTCTTTGGCTATTTTATTCTGGGTCTCTTTGACTGTATACACATGTAAAGGTTGACTTTTTTTGAAAAGGTATGCAAGTAGTTCAAACTGTTTTTCTGTTAGTGTAATTGAACTCATACAAATTATATGACAATTGTCAAAATAAATTTTTCGCAGTTTAAAACTTACTAGCGCTGGAAGCATACTCCCGCGCGCGTAGAAAAAATATTAATTTTAGCCTACTAAGAGAACTGTATGAGTATAACGGTTCCGTTCGTACCTAGCCCCCCTGAGCTAATAAAACGCGCTTTTGAAATAGCAGGTTTAAAACCAGGAGAACTAGTCCTCGACCCTGGCTGCGGAGATGGGAGATCTCTCATAATCGCGGCTAAGGAGTTCGGAGCTAGGGCCGTCGGGATTGAATTAAGGAAAGATCTCTTAGAGACTGCGATGAGGCGAATAAGTGAAGAGGGGGTAAGTGATAGAGTTCTCCTCATCCATGGAAGCTTCTATGATATTGCTTTTCCACCTGCTGATGTAGTTTTCCTGTATTTATTAACCTCTGTAAACGAGCGTCTCCGACCCAAGCTGGAGAGAGAACTAAAGCCGACTACACGTGTTGTTTCTCACGACTTTGAAGTTACAGGCTGGAAACCCGTTGAAGCCGTCACGGTGGAGGAGGGTGGTAGAACCCACAAAATCTATTTTTACATCGTCGGGGAGAGTATCAAGAGGTTGTAGTATGGCTGAGGGAATAAACGTTGAAATAGAAAATATTTCAAAGGATAAACTGGAGATTAAGATCAAGGGGGAAGGTCATACATTGCTCAACATGCTTGTCGACGAGCTAAACAAGAACCCTCACGTCACCGCCTCCTATAGGATTGATCATCCACTTCTGCCTGTAGCTTACTTGCAAATTCAGACTGACGGTTCTTTACTCCCTATTGAGGCTCTCCGTGAAGCAACGACAAATCTGAAGGAAAAAATGAAGGCACTCCGTGAACAGTTACGAGAACAGACGAGCTGACACGAGTTCTAACGGATAAGGGTCTTGCAAAGCTTGGTGACGCGATAGTTAATTTTCTCGTCTCAGCCTCGCTATCACTAGCCTCGGGCAAGATGCAGGGCATTAAAGTCTCAGGAAAGCTTCTAGATAGGAGCTATCGCCTGTCAAAGTTATCCGGTATCCGCTTGCCATACGATACAGAGCCAGGTGAGGCGGTAGAAGCCTTTCTCGCCTTTTCATGGCTTAGGGGGTGTCTAGAGATGGAGAAGGGTGTTGAGAAGCTATACAACTCCCTAAAGAATCACAAAAGCGTTGAGGAAGCCCTGGCCTTACTAATTAACGAGCTGCTAAGCGTTTGCGCTTGACTGTGCATGAAGAACTCTTCTCTTAAAGTTCCTAAAGTTTCTCCTACGTGGTATCAAATTCTTCCTGGGCTTAGGAGGTATCTTTGGTGTTGCATTCCTCACTTTTCCAGCTTTTGTAAGGCTACCGTGTGAAGGCATAGCTTATCCGCATTATCCCCTTACGGTCAAAATATAAGTTTTTCTATAACGACCATATATGGTCGTTAAGATAAGAGGGGTTAGGATGGAACGCTCGAAATATGGTAACCGTTTAAACGAGACACTAGCCAGCTACGGCGTTAAAATCTTTGATCTAGTTTTGGTTCGGTTGAAAGACGGTTTGGAGTTAAAAGGTATGATTCTGCCGAGACCTTCTACAGGCGACCCTAACGCTCTAGTTTTAAAACTCGAGAACGGCTACAACATAGGTATCTCGCTTGAAAACATCAAGGAGATAAAAGTCCTGGAGAGCGCTCAACTTAGACAAGAAGCTCCTAAAAAAAGAACAATGAGAGAGCGGGCTGGGAATACTGTGTACTTTATAGGGACCGGTGGCACTATTGCTTCTCGTGTTGACTATGTGACAGGAGCAGTATACCCGTATTTCTCTGCCGAGGAACTCTATGAGATGATTCCGGAGCTGGAAGAGATAGCATTCATAAAAAGCGAGACTCTTTTCAGCATCTTCAGTGAGGACATGACCCCCAGGCACTGGGAAGGTATCGCGCGAAAAATCGGGGAGGTATTTGATAAGGAGTCGCCGTTGGGTATTGTCGTAGCCCATGGAACCGACACTATGCATTACTCAGCGTCTGCTATTGCCTTCGCAGTCCGGAAGGCGCCGGGTCCTGTTGTATTTACTGGTGCCCAGAGGTCCTCCGATCGCCCATCTAGCGACTCTGCTCTTAACGTTATAGGGGCTACGGTGACCGCATTAAAAGCACCGTTCGCCGAATCTGTCATAGTGATGCATGGGACGGTTAGCGATGACATAATGCTTGTCCATAGGGGCGTGCGGGCCAGGAAAATGCATACAAGCAGGAGAGACGCCTTTATGAGTATAAACTCTTTGCCTCTGGGCCGGGTTGATCCTTATTCTAGAAAACTCGAGGTTCTTCAAGCAGAGTATAAAGCGAGAGAGGACGGCGTAGAGGTTTACCCCAAGTTTAGTGATAAGGTAGCGCTCGTAAAGTTCTTCCCAGGGATGGAGCCATCTATATTCGAGTTTTATCAAGAAAAAGGGTATCGTGGGCTTGTTATAGAAGGAACCGGTCTCGGCCACGTTAACAGTTCTTTGATAAATGTGCTCGGGAAGCTTATCAAAGATGGTATGCTTATTGTAATGTCGTCTCAGTGTCTTTGGGGATCTGTGAACATGAATGTTTACCGCACAGGAGTCGAACTGTTAAAAGCGGGTGTGATCCCCGCTGGAAACATGATACCCGAGGTAGCGTACGTAAAGCTTAGCTGGGTTTTAGGGCAAACAGGGGGCGTCGAGGAGGCGCGTAGGCTCTTTACCTCTAATCTCGCTTTCGAGCTATCAGAGAGAAACGAGTATAGGTACTATCCTGGCGCATGGTGGTGGTAATGGCGGAAAACCGGGTTAAAATAAAATGCGGGCTGGAGATTCACCAGATGCTTGATACTCAATCGAAGTTGTTCTGTTCCTGCCCAACCCAAATAAGAAAAGAACCTGGAGATTACAACTTCATACGCAGGCTAAGACTAGCCTCCAGCGAGATAGGAGAGATTGACCCAGCGGCTCTTTTTGAGTATGAGAAAGGCCTTCATTTCGTCTATGAGGGTTACCACGATAATGTTTGTTTAGTTGAAATGGACGAAGAGCCACCTCATCAGACGAATCCAGAGGCTCTGAATCTAGCGCTTAAATTCGCGCTTCTTGTAAATGCACATCTCGTGGACGAGGTTCACGTTATGAGGAAGATAGTAATAGACGGCTCCAACACCACGGGTTTTCAACGTACAATGCTTATTGCTTTAGGCGGTATGGTGCAAGTTAATGGAAAGACTATACCCATCGAGAGCATTTGTCTAGAGGAGGACGCGGCAAGGAAGATAGAGGAGAACAAGGAAAAGAGATCCCTTACCTACAGGTTGGACAGGTTGGGAATTCCATTAATTGAGGTGGCAACCGCCCCAGTCATAGAGTCCCCCGAGGAGGCCCGTGAGGTTGCCCATTACATTGGTCTTCTACTAAGATCTCTTGGTAAAGTAAAGAGGGGGTTAGGGACAATTCGCCAGGACTTAAACGTGTCTATTGAAGGAGGGGCGAGGATTGAAATTAAAGGTGTACAATACTTGGATCTCATTCCGATTGTCGTGGAGAACGAGCTTAAAAGGCAGCTCAAGCTACTTGAGATACGGGAAGAATTAAAGAGGAGAGGTCTCTCTGCAAAAGACATAGTGTTTAAACCTGTAGACGTAACAGATGTATTTAGGAATACTAAGTCAAAGATAGCTAAAAACGCCATGGAAAAAGGTGGCTCAGCGCTCGCTCTGAAACTAAAAGGGTTTAAGGGTATTCTAGGACTTGAAATACAGCCTGGCAGGAGGTTCGGGACAGAACTAGCTGACCGTGCGCGTTACTGGGCCCAGGTCGGCGGTCTCTTCCATAGCGATGAGCTCCCTGCTTATGGTATTACAGCTGAGGAAGTAGAGCACCTGAAAAACAAGCTTGAAGCAGGCGAGAACGACGCTTTCGTCTTAGTTTTCGATGAGAAGGAGAAAGCAGAGAAGGCGCTTGAAGCAGTTTTCAAGAGGGTTTTGGAGGCATTTGAAGGGGTGCCGGAAGAAACCAGAGCGGCAAACCCCGACGGCACCACAAAGTTCATGAGACCAAGACCAGGAAAAGCGAGAATGTACCCTGAAACCGACATTCGCCCAATTACTATCACGAAAGAACTCGTTGAAAAACTCAGGGCCGAGCTTCCCGAGCCACCGGAAAAAACCCTTGAAAGGCTGAAAAGGCAGTATGGCTTGTCAGATGACCTGGCTCAACAGCTTTTCAACTCAGAGTATCTGTTTTTCTTCGAGGAGCTAGTACAGGCAACGGGGGTTCAGCCTATAATTGCAGCTACACTGTTAACAAACACTCTGAAAAGCCTTAGGAGAGATGGGGTTAACGTTGACGCATTGGAAGAAGAGCAAATTAAAGGTGTACTGAGGGCTGTGGCAGAAGGTAAATTAGCAAAGGAAGCAATACCTGATGTCATTAAAGCCTTGGCTGAGAATCCAGACGCGACGCTGGAGAGCATTATAGAAAAGCTTTCACTTAGAACCTTAACTGTTCAGGATCTTGAAAGGATAGTTGACCAAATAATCAACGAGAAGAGGCAGTTCATAGTAGAAAGAGGCGAGGGGTCGTTCAGCCCCATTATGGGGCTTGTCATGGATAAGGTTAGGGGGAGAATAGATGGAAAAATTGTCGCAGAGATTGTTCGGAGAAAGATATTAGAGGTCATTTCTTCTTAGAGCCAGCTCTAAGCTTCAACAGCTCAGCCGCTATTTTATTTATCATCACGCTCTTTTTCTCTCCGGAGTTTACAATTAATCTTCCTTCATCTTCATACCAGAGCGCAGGGAATTTTTTCTCTTTTTCCACAAGTACCTCGCTGTACCCAGCTTTTTGCGCTGCTAGTAGTACTTCTTCTATTGTAGGCTTATTGATGGCTAGGTTGAGAGGTACGCGCCTACCCTTGTTTCTAGGCACGGAGGAATCAAAATAAACGGTCCAGATTATTCTTCCGTTTTTCCTCTTCATGAGGATTCAACAAGCACGGCATTCACAACTCCATCTTGCCCGGGACGCGATGTGACGATAGCCTTGCCCGCCTCGGTTTGTATAATAGCTCCTCTTGTGATAACTCCTCTCCGAGCGAGGTTTCTATTAGAAGGATTATCAAGCACTCGCAATATCTTTGCCTTGACCGTCTTTTTCTGGCTAGTGATATATACGTTGGCTTCCGCGGCAGCCTTTACACGTATTTTCCTTGTTCCTCCACGTGCCCTAATGATCTTCCTTTCACTCTTCTCGGAAACAACAGGGTTTAGTGGATACCTACCTGAGAAGTATTTTCGCTTAACCTTAACGTGTCTGCCTTTGAGACCTCCAGAGATTTTCTTCAAATCGTTGCCGTGATATACTCCCATATTACTAGCCCGCGTCTTTTACTTTTAGTCCCCTTTTTTAGCTTTTCGCAGCTTTGACCGCGCGAAATCGTTATTTAGTTGTTTAAAATATTGTCTCGGGGCATGTATGCGGATAATCGAGAAGGGAAAGCTTAAAATCATCCTGAATGAGGATTTAAAAGCCCGCTATCTTATAACTGGTTTTCACGGCATTGGACATGTTGGCTGGATATCCGTTAGACACTTGGTCGAGAAAAACAACGCAGCTAGGGTAGGTCATATCATATCTCCATACATGCAGCCGTTTGTCTCAATACGAAAAGGCGTGAAAACGCCTTACGAGTTATATAAGGCTGGGGAAACTCTGTTTTTCCTCTCTAACATACCACTCAGTGCTCGCGACACAGCACCCTTAACCCTAGAGTTGGCGGAATTGTCGCTTGAGGTTGGTGTGGAAGAAGCCATTCTCTTCGGCGGTCTCGATAATAGGTTTAAGGAAGACGACAGCGTCCGCTTAGCTCCAACTTCCCAATACTTCTCTAGACATCAAGACCTGTTTAATAACGGTAGGTTTAAGCTCATAGACGAGGGATTAGGGGTCGTTGGACCACTGGCAATGCTTCTCTCTGTCTACGAGGCGCGGGAGATCCCAGCCGTGGCAATTCTACCCTATGCGGCGCCTGATAGGCCGGATCCCAAGGCTGCAGCTGATGCTCTTAGAACGTTTAACGAAATCTACGGATTTAACATACCTGTCGACGAGCTGATCGAAGAGGGCACATTGCTGGAGAAGGAACTAGAGGAAGTAGAAAAGAAGATGAAACAGATGATTAGAGAGAAGGAACCCCCGGTTTATCACGTGTGATCAGATCACGCGCAAGGGATACCGCGAGCTCGATTTTCTCCGCAGTTGTGTTATGGTCTTCTAAGGCTCTAGAGTAGCCTGGTAGTTTCACCGTGAGGAGCAGAATATTTTCTTCTCTTAACCTTTCCCCCAGCTTTCTAATAAACGACCCATCCAAGGAATAATACACTAATACTGTCACAAGGTAGTTTTTGTTAATTATAAACCAAGCTATATCCTCCTTTATTTGATCAGATGCCTCCTCCATGACTAGCCTACTAGCCTCGTACTGTGAAAGCGGGTAGAGGCCATCGAGTTCTATAGGGATTACTGAGAAGGCTGGTGATAGTATTGCCACATCACAGTGATTAATAAGGTCCGGTTTATCGGACAGAATCTCTTTCACCAACCCGAAACGTGTGAAGGGTTTTTGAGGGGGTTCTTCGAATAAAAGGAGAACGGAGCTTCGACTCTTATACCTACTCTTAAGCCTGTTAATATGCCTTATAACCTCGGGCCTGTACCTGCTCAGCCCGCTATAGAAGAAAACCCCTTGAGGGATCCACCTTGTAACAGGATGTGACTTGGCGATAAACTCCCCATATCTTATAAACGTTCTAAGAGCATCTGTAAGCGCAGGATGCCCCCTAGTCTTCTCTTCTATTATATCCCAGAGCCTT
This sequence comes from Infirmifilum sp., assembly GCA_041287245.1. GTDB lineage: Archaea > Thermoproteota > Thermoprotei > Thermofilales > Thermofilaceae > Thermofilum. Next base: position 46,106 of record JBEULP010000039.1, read on the forward strand.
CCTTCATGGATAGCTTGTCTAATCCTTTTTAACTCCTGTTTTATCACATATAGGTTGTGAATAGCAATAAGCTCGACCCGCTCCTGCTTGGGCATCTCGCGGAGTTCTCTAGCGGTATACTTTGAGCATATAGGACATGTACACGGCAGCTCTTCAACTTCGCTTAACCTAAGAGTTCCACGCGGAGTGATAAGCCTATCATTCCTCGCATATAAAACATAGGAGGCAGAGTCAAACAAATCAACACCCATAGCAACCCCTAGAGGCAGGATCAATGGGTGGCCCGCTCCGAAAAGGTGTAGGGGAGCCCCCCACGGAAGGTTCAATCTAGCAGTCATAGCAAGTTTCACAACCTCGGGGTAGTTGTATTCTTCCATGAATTGCGTAGGGCCGCCCACAGCGTAAATATCGGCGGGGATCTGTGCAGCCTGATTAGCAGAATATGCTACAAGACTGGTGTGGACGCCTCCTTGAATAGGAGCTACAAGGAGCATTCCCTTACGATCTAGCTCAACCGCCTCTCGCAACCGCCTCAGAGTCTCCTCAACCTCTTCACGCGCCTCTTCATATGGCGTTTCACGCCGCGTTGGAATGTCAAGGATAACTCCGATGTCTGATCCAATCTCTACCTGATAGGTAAAAATTTCGCGTGGATTAACATCTACTTTTCCGTAGACGAGAAGTTGATACGCGCCTGAGTCAGTGTAGACTGGGCCGTCGAAACCTAGTATGCCATGGACTGTAAGCTCTTTGGCTAACTCGCCATAATTTCTCTTGATAATATATGAGTTTGTAATCACCATTGGAAAGCCGATCTCTCTTATCTTGGAGGCAGGAACTACCTGTTTTCCAGGGTTAATAACAGGAGTCAACGTAGGAGTCTCAACAACCCCCCTTCTAGTGTATAATCTTCCAGTTCTACCCAACAGGTCTACTTCCTCTACTTCAAAATTCTCGAACCATACCACATCTTTCGCGAGTTCGTAAGGGAAATAAATGTTTTTATTCTTTTAACTGTGCCATTAGGAGCTGCAGCTCCACTATCAACTGGTAGATCTTGCCTCTAAGCTCCTCCTCCCTAGCTGTGCCGGCCCAAGCGGCAAAAACCACATAAAACTTATTATAGCTCGCGGTAAAGAATGAGGCAGAGTATAAATGAAGGGAAGAATCAAGGCTATGGAAGCACTATCATATGCTGATGTTACAAGATTTCGAATTGAATTAGAAGGGGGAGTCCTGGAAGTGGAGATTCCACTCAAGCTTCTCCAAGATGTAGGTGTAAACCCCGAGGTTGGAACTAAAGTGGAAGTTGAGCTGTCGGCTAAACCTGAAGAATTAGAACCTTGGCAAATCGTGTTGGCCGGGGAAGTCTACTTAAAACAAGAAGCCCAGGGAACTCTCTATGCTTCAGCTGGGGGTCTACAGATAGTTATGCCAACTAAGATATTAACGGATAATATCGATGTAGGGGGCAAGGTTTACCTAAAGCTCAGGTTCGAACAGCACTAGCGCTAGCTTTTTAGACTTTCATTAGCTATTTTATACGCAGATTTATGGTCGACATGGGGATACTAGAGGAGATACTGGAGTGGACTCGAAGGAATAATGCTGTTATTGACATAAGCTTTAGGGACTGCAGCTACAGGCTGCGCATAGATAAGATGTTTCGAGCCATAGATCGTGGCGGGAATCTGGTTTCGTGGTCAAAAGCATTTGGCACCAAGAGACCCCCAGACCTATTCAATACATTTGTTTTAGAGAAAATAACCCTGCGCGTTGGGGATAAGGAAGAAAGCTTCCAGAGTCTCCAGGCCTTAACCCGGAAAATTAAAGGTTAGAGCTAAGTTGCGTGCAGATTATTCGTTGTAATCTACTTATAGCAAACTTGACGTCCTCCTCGCTAACCGTCTTTCTTGCAGCGTGTTTGGAGGCGTCTACCGCCTCACGTGCTATCTCCCTGGCAATTTTCTCTAAGAAATCTCGGAGTAATATGACAGCGTCCTCGCTTACTCTCTCAGCCCCCTGCTGGTGAAGAATCCTGTCGATTGGTGCCAAAGGTATCTCGAATTCTTTTTTCTTTACAGGCATAATATATTCCTAGCTGATATATTACAAACACGTATTAAAATCTTTTTTCTCTGTTGCGTTTCAAAGAGATTCTATACCTGTTTCGCATGTGTCCATTGGCTAGCAAAAATCTATTTAAGGCAGTTGTATACGAGGAAGCTGGGATTATAACATGGGGAATGTTAGAACGAAGCTGGTGAAGAGAACTGCAAAAATGCTTGCAGAAAAGTTTTCCGACTATTTCACAGCCGATTTCGACGTAAATAAGAAAAAAATAACTGAGCTCGCAGACGTTCCATCAAAACGCCTGCGCAACCAGATCGCAGGGTACGTTACACGCCAGATAAAACGCAAGAAAATGATTGAAGCCCAACTGAGCTTGAGACAAGAAATAACCACAACAGACGAGGAGGAATATATTCGGCAGATCGAGGGAGTCTAATCTCAACGTGTGCGAAATATTTTATAAGGTTTCCCACACTTTTACATCTGAGCGGGGGTGCCCGAGCTAGGACAAAGGGGGCGGACTTAGGATCTAATAAGGATAAGAGCTCCGCTGGCGTCGGCCTGCCCGGGTTCGAATCCCGGCCCCCGCACTAACGTTGGAGGTCAACCATAGTTTAACCTAGAAGCTTTTTCACGTGATCTAGCTTCGCGCGCAGGAGCTTTCACTCCTTCATATAATCCCCATCATAAATTGTTGGGCGCGCGAAAATCCCGGGGAAATATTTAAATTACCTTCCAGGTCTATCTCACTGGGTTGGTTGGATGAGACACTCTCACGGGTATAGAAGCCGCGGTAGAAAAGTGTTTAGGAATCTGCCCAGGTTTCGAGGATACAGAGGATTAAGCAGGCTTATGCACGAGTACAAGGTAGGAGACCTTGTTATCATTGATGCTAACCCAACGTTTATTGAAACCGCGCCTCACAGGAGATATCATGGAAGGGTTGGGAAGATAGTGGAGCAGAGGGGTAGGGCATACGTTATCGAGATACGAGTCGGAGGTAAAATCAAAAAGATTATCACGACACCCGAGCACATAGTTCCTCACCAACAGATTTCACTGTCGTAGAAACCCGCCGGCGCGAAGTGCTAGTCGATGTCTAAGACATCCAGCTCTATTGTCTCAACGCTTTTTCCTAGGATGCTGGAGATGCTTGGATTTGTTCGGCCATTGTCTCCATGAATAAACTCCTTTATATAAAATCCGCCCTGTGCTTCAATTATTAACTCAACTTCCCTCTCTGATACTCGCTTAGCCTCAACTCTATAAACAGTTTTATGTCTCAGTCTGTCAGCCCTACGGTGTAACACCCTTATAGGAGTCTTCTGCTCAACGGTGACACCTTTAAACGTGCTGTTTATCTTCTCGATGTCCTCATCCGAGATGGGTTGCGAGAAAACCACCCTAGCTTTATACGTTTTTCGCGCAATCTCAGCTAAACTTTTCAGGGTTTTTATGCTCTTACGGTCACAGTACTGAAGGTTTATAACTTCAACCAAGCCGGCTGCCCGCGTGTTGATTATTTTCTCGAGCTCGTCTAGCACGATTTTACGCTTTTTTGGTCTTCTAAGCTCAAGTACGAACGGTCTACCCTTTCCGAGAGTTCTGACGTCGATGTCTTCGCGTCCTCCTGCGTGGAATTTCGCGTCATAGGCTTCGAACAGCTCAACAGCTGGCCTCGCGATAAGCTCTTCAATGGAAGTGCTATACTTTATTCTTTCATCTGTGTAAGGCCAGGGGTTCTGGGGAAGACCCCTCACAAGCTTCCTATACCTCCCACAAATAAACACGGGCTGTGGAATAATCTCTATCCTATTGTTTTCGAGGTCAAGTATAACAAGCATATCAGGGTTGTCTGCTTTATACTCTTTTCCAGTAATCTTGGAGAATATCTTTCCAACCTCTCTGCTTATTTCATTCTTTAGGGACTCAGCATCCCTCAGCCCGAAGCGGCGCCACACTTCCTCCTCCTTTCTTAGTATTTCATAGGGTAGTCTAATCCCAAACTGGAAAGTGTTAAACTCGTAACTTGATGCAAGCTGGGCAGAGCTAGACGCTAGCTCCGCGTATTTTGCGGTTAAACCTCCACATATATAGCAAGTCTCAGAGCTCGTCGTCGCCCTTCCAAGTCCTAGGAGGACAGTGCGGGCAGGCTCATACCCACTGGCACTTAAAGCTTGGAGAAGCTGCTCGTCGAACTCTCGGGGCGTACTTTTAAACGCTTCAAGGAAAAGTACTGTCTTAATAGCTTTCCCTCGCTCAGCATTGCTCAAACCGTATCCTCTTAAACCGAAGAGACGTCCTAGACACGCGTCACAAAGGATGTAACCGCTCTCGAGAACCTCCTTTGAAAGCTCCACAATCATACTAACCAGCACCAAGTTTTCACGAGCTTTTAAAAACTCTGCCTAAACCTTTCTCTTCCTCTATCATAACCCGGTGAAAAACGCGGGGAGGGGCCGAACGGGGGGTTTACAAAGAGATAATGTATTTGTGGCTCGCTAAGCTCTTCCAGTATCCTGTTAACAATTAGCTCTACCGGCTTAATCCCCGTTCTCTTCTCTATCTCCTCGAAGGACTCGAAAGGCTTCTTACTCCTCTCTTCCAGGATTTTCCACAAGGTTTTCTTTCCAATACCTTTGAGGAGCTCTAGCTCGTGGGCTTTTTTAGATAAGGGCTGTGCCTTGTTAAAAAACTCTACGAATTTTTTCTCACGAGTTACCACGATATTCGTAACAATGTCTCTCAAAATCGACTTTGCGTTCCCCGTTAAATCTTCGTACCTGATAACTCTTAGGAACTGTACAAGCCCCGACTCAACCCCCGCGGTCAAGTCTGTCTTCTCACCCACCAGAAACTGAGATAATACGTTTTCCTTAGGTCTCAACTCTAAGAGTAAGAGCTTCTCTTCTCCAATCCCCTGGATAAGAGGATGAGTAATGTGGCGAATAGGGTCACCGTAGGGAGACACATCCAACACATAGATAACCATCTCAGGAGGCTTAGAAAATCTACGGAAATCTCGCCTCGACATTAATTAACACCAGTCAACCTACGAGAAACTATTCACTGCTCACTACATCTATGATTTTTCTGTAATCCTCGTCAGAAAATACCTTGTTCAAGGGTAAGAGGATAAGGCGTACCTCCGCCGGATCCTGGGGCTTCACATTTACAAGTTGCACAGCAGTATCTTCAGGCAGATCAAACTCCTTCATAAGTCTCTCAACAATAGCTCTTGCGCGAGCCGGATCCTGGATCTTAGCAAACTTCCTCGCATATTCCAGCGTGTACCTCTCAATACCTGAAAGCTCCCTGCTTTTCTCAATCGTTTCCAGAGTCTCTCGAAGCTCCGCAATAGTTAAGCTTTTCTCACCGAGGATCTTTGGCAATGTTAATAGCACCTATTTTTCTCTTTTTAAAACCAATTAATAACTTTTTGCCCCACCTCCCTCTAACTTTTCCCGCACAACCACGAACAAAACTTAGATATATCACTAGAAATCAACGAAGCTCATTAATGCCTTATGGACAAATACGCCTTGAATCTCACTAAAGGTTTATAACCCCCAATCCTCTTTCTATTCACATTAACCGTGCCGGGGTAGCTCAGCCAGGTGGAGCGCCCGGCTGTTAACCGGGCACACGCCGCGTTCGCGCGGCGTGCTGGACGGTCCCGGGTTCGAATCGCGTAGTATACGCGCGAAAGTCCCGGCCCCGGCGCTACTTTTACTTCTATGGATCACCCAGGGGCGGGGGTCTGTAGGTTTGATTTAATATCATCGTAATACCGTTGTCCTGTTTGCGATTGTATTTGAAGCTTAATTTTGTCTGCTTGTCAGAATGATAGATGAATGTGCATGAGAAGGGTAGTTGTATCCATCATGGTAGTATTGTTGGTAGCTAGCCTATTAGCAACCCTCTACGCGGAACAATCAAGCGTAATATTTTTCGCTAGAGTGGACTATCTCCTCAGAACTGAGGAGAACGTCGAGCTGGACTTTGGGAGCAAGAGCGTTATAACGCTTTCAAGTTATGCTGCTCCTCCAGGTTTTGTCCTCGACTCCTTTACGGTTGTATTTGATGGAAATGTACCTTCACAGCTTGTTCCTATCATGTACGACAAGGTTAGCAAGAACATGGATGTTTTGACTTCAGTTACTTCGTATGGAGGGGAAATCTCGATTGGCAGTAACGGCTATAATGGAACTGTAAAGGCCAGAGTGATAACAGTTTTCCGGAAAACCGTCTGGGTTCCGCTCCAAGAGAATATCACTATAGACACAGGAGAGTTCAAGGATACAGGACTCAAACTCGTCGTTAGGGTCACGATAGACAATTATGCCCCATATGCTGTTAAGTCAGTAATCGATCCTTCGGGCAACGAGCTTACTAATGTGGACAACCAGGCAATACTGCCTCCAGGGGCTTTTAAGGTCGACCCCAAGCATGTAGAAATAGAGGCGTCGTCAATCGGCTTCGGAAAGTACACCATAAGCTTCGCGGTGGGAGACGAGCAAAAGCTTCCGAATAGCTTCCTTGTAGTGGAGGACCGCTACACGGAAATCACAATACCGGCAAAAACTACAAAGAACTTTATGCTTAAAAGCAAGGCTGGGTGGAATACCCTTGGCTTCATAGTTGTGCTTTACTCAGTGACTCCAGGTCCCCTCTCCAAGAACGTTAAGGTGCAGGGTGGACTTGTTGATCTTGCCTTCGAGAGGGCAGAACAGTTTGAGGTCAGAGGAGCCTCCCTCTTGATTCCTCCTCTCCTCATGAACTACTGGATAAAGGCATTCCTTGTATATGGGAGTACAGCCACGGTAGTCAACGGTGAAGGCCACGATATTCAGGGAATTATAATTCCTGTATACTACAAGGAAATCGGTTCGTGGACTCCAAAAGGATTAATAGCGACAATATCCAAGAAAGACGTTGCCGATGCATACGCAGCTTATCTAGTGGTTCAGGTACCCTCTATCGCTACGATAACTTCGATCACAGTTCCAGGCGGTGTTAAGCTTGAGGGTGTCGAGAACTACACTTCAAGCTGGCTTGGAACCTGGCGTAGCGCTGTCATTGAAAGGAATGAGGCAACTGTACAGGTAAAGAACGGTGACAGTATAGAAGAAGGGGACTATATCTTCGCTATATCATGGAAGCCGATAAACATAGTGTTTAACGACCCCAAGGGCAACCCAGTGCCGGGCGTCCAAGTATCAGTTACTGGACCCCAGAACATCGGGACGGTAAGCGGTGTAGATGGAAAGGCGGTCATCAATGTGTATACCCCCGGCGTATACACTGTAAAAGCTACCTTCAAGGGAGTAGTTGTTAGCGCCTTCACGATAGGAACATTACGGGATACAGACTTCAACGTCGAGTGCAAAGTGTACAAGCTGACCGTAAACGCCAAGACCGCGATAGGCTCTCCATTAGGTGGTGCCTCCGTCACTATTACTAATGGAAACTATACCCAGACCTTGGAAACAGACTCGACAGGCACTGCCGTGTTTACACAGCTACCTTCAGACACCTACACAGTTACCGTACAATACAAGAGGATATCCACATCCACTAAGGTTACCCTCGACGGTGACAAGAGCATAGACGTTAACACTGGGATATTGTTTGACCTTCCATTCATAGGTCCGGTAACTACTGTTGAGGTAGCGGCGGTCTCTGCGGCAGCTGCAGTTACTTCGGCACTGTTCTTCAGACCAAGGAAGGAGGAGGACGTGGCAGAGATAGAGATCAGCTGACGGCCGGAGAATAAAATGAGAAACAATACAGGAAGATGTAAATTGTTTTTTCTTCCTTTGATGTGTTTAAGCCCAAATTTTTCGTATAGGGATTTTCTATCATATCTAAAGCAAATGGGTTATGATCCTTTAGATATACATGGGGAAACAACTATAGTTTTTGAAGAAGGCAACAGGATTAGAATAGCCTATCTTGACGGAATCGTACAGGCTTGTTCCGATAGTGAGGAGCCTCTTGAAAAGATAAGGAAGAGAATAATAACCTATTTTCTCGCCGAGTGCCGTGGAGACCCCGAGGTCGTATTGTTACTAACAGACGGCAAACAGCTGGAAGCCTATCCAGATGATAGCTTAGCATCAAAGCTTCACCAAAAGCTACGAGGAGCTTTTTCATTACTGATTGTTTTACTCTCTTTTATCGCTCCAATCCTATGGAGCTTATACAATCCAGGCTACTTGGTTTTCGCTTCACTGGCAAGTATCTTTTTACTATTCGCGTTTCTCCTATTCTCTCCCTTTTTTAAGTTAGCACCTAATTGTATCCGTATTCCCGATGATGCCCGAAGGGTCTTCCTAGTAAGGGTTGCAACCGAGGATCTCTCTGACAGTGATCTTATACTTTTCGGGGTGGTTAAACACCTAGTTATAAAAAACATTAGAGGACTAGATAATGATAAATTAAAAAATATCCTAGACGAGGTTGGCATTAAATATTCGAAAGTTTTGATAGAAGAACTCAATCTCCAGGATATTCTTAAAAGGTTAACGATGAGTTTCAAGGTAAAAACCAAGCTATGTCTTGTCCCCTCTCCTAAGAGGAACGCCTTTACAGTAGGTCTCGTTCCCCGGTGGTCTCGAATATACGTTACGGTGGGGCTTCTCCTTGACCTTAGCCAACAAGAGTTTGAAGCTGTTCTTGCTCACGAGTTTGCCCACATAAAGAGGCACGACCTTTTAAGAGTCTTTACAATGCTAGGAGCCGAGTACATCACTAGAACCTTCCTTTTGTCATTATTTTATATTCCGCTACCGCTCCTTCTCTCATATTTTCTAATTTATACTTATGCCGTTGCCAATTTTTTACAGAGATTAGAGTATAATGCAGACAAAGAGGCATGTAAGAAAAAATACGACAGAAGTCTACTACGAGCACTCATAAAACTGGAGTTTCCTGCTCTCATGAGAAGCGAAAAACTCAGTGAAAGACTAAAAGGAAGAGTTTTACCATCCTCTCATCCACCACCGTTCAATAGAATCATGGCTCTCCTGCAGGCCTGAGCTCTCTAGTAATTCGGCGGTACTACAAAAGTAAAAAGGTGAGTATTCGTTTTACGAGTATTGAAGGGGTATTTTTCCAGGGTTCGCTATTATCACGTTGTATGCGTACCCAAGTTATGAAGGCTTTGGAAATAGTTGAAGACCTGCTGACTAGCGAGGATCTCGGGGAGGAACACAGGAAGGCACTTCTACAGGTTCAAAGACACCTCTTAGAGGCTTTAGACAATGTTGTAGAGGTTAAAAGCAAGGTACGAGACATTACATACACACTCCAAGAGCTTGCTGACACATTAGGCTTAGAGGTTAAGCTTTCCTCTCCAAGGCTGATCCTTGAAGAGGAGGATGTCCTTAAAACAATCAGTGAGAGCACCCTTGCAGACATCGAGATTGAAGGGGAGAAGGCGATAGTCAGGAAATTGGTTGCAGCACAACATTAAAAAACACGGCGACGTGGTAGACACAGTGGGATCCTTGTCGCATAGAAAAAAGCTTCCATCTCAGACGCACGGTGATCCTGTAGAGGCAGAGTTCCGGAGAAAGAAGAGAAATGCTTTTATCGTAGGCATAGTTTTATCTCTAGCACCTGTACCCATGGCTATCATATCGTTATTTGTTCAAAATACTTCCCCAGTTATTGAGATACTGTCGATCTCGCTGGTTGGGGCAGGTTTAATTTACTTTAACTACCAGCTACAAGAAGCGTATAGCTACAAACTCTTTCTACGTGTAAAAGCACTCTTAGAATCCAGGCTAGAAACGCAGCCGCCTCCTGCTACCCAGCAAATAGTTGCCGCTCCTACCGCGAGATCGCAAAGAGCCGCGAGACCACCTTCAGCTGTTGTTGCGCAACCGCCCCTAACCAGGCAGCAGCAAGCCTTTGTACAACGGCCAGCAGCTACCCAACCTGTTATGCAGCCGCCACCCCGAGAAGAGCCACCATTACTCACGCCTGGAAGGGTCCAGTCCAGACCGTTTGAGGGAAATATTAGGCCGCCACAGGCTCCCGGGAGTTCAGGAAAAGTCTGTCCTAACTGTGGACGTGAACTGCCTTATGGTGACCTTCATCTAATCTGCCCTTACTGTGGCGCGCCCCTTAAATAGATCTTTCCTTGTTCACGATTAGAGCGCCAGCGACTATTAGAGCTACAACGAGTACAACAAGACTGGAATAATACTCTGTTGTCTCCCTGATTTCAACAGAAAAGCTTATTCTCTCAGCACCATTGGGACCGTAAATTGCTAGGAAGCTGTCGGGACTAGACTTAGTTATCCATCCAACTAGGATCACGTTGTCTAGCTGGTTTATCGCAGCCCCCTCCACGTAGTTACCGGCTGAACCTGTGGTGGCTGTTACATCTATAGGAAAGGTTGTACTAGAGGAGTTAACAACGGTGAATACGTGGGGCTCTACGTTTATCAGCGAGTAGGTCCATTTGTCGGCATTTTGGGTTATGTTCTCCTGAGGTTGGAAGACATAAGCATATGCTAGATATGCGTCCACTCCTTTTATTCGCAGTAAAAGTGTGAGTAACGAGTGAACGTCTGCACATGCACCTTCTTTTTCTGCAAATGTCTTGGCGGGGCACTGGACACCGCCGAGCATAGACAAATTGTACTTTATATTCGAGTGAACCCATTCTGCTGTCTTTAGTATGTATTCTCGAATATTAGCAGACCTGGCATATATTTCATTGGAGAGTTTCACAATGCTTGTAAAGTTCGTGTCACGATACCTGCAGCCCCAAAAGGGAGACTTTGAAAGCTCATCAATGTTTACAGGTCGCTGCTCGAGATATTCAGGCATTCCTGCGATCTTGCGAAAAGGAGGTCTTGCCACTTCTACTACTTGCACTAGGGTTATGTTCAACATACCGGAAAAGGCTAGATCACCCGGATACACGAAGCGGTTACCGTCGTCGTCATTGAGGAGGGAAAACACAACAGGTTTAGAGTTAACGAGTAGGGTTATGTTTACAAGTCTCTGCCAACCCGCTATATCCGGTATAACTCTGAAGGATTTTGTGAAAACCTCTCGATCCACAGTGCCACTTCCATAAACCACCATTTTGTTTAGGATCGTGTAGCGGGAAGTATTGTATCCAAGTTCTACCCCAGCGAACACGAGACCGAGTAAGAGAACAGCAAGCTGTTTTAAAGGCATTAGGGGTCTAGAATAGAGAACAGAGCGGTCGTTATTTATCATTTATGGCGTGTGGATCCAGTAGAGGGGGTTAGTGATGCCTAGATTCCCCCGCTTAGGAGCCAGCCCTGGTGGAAAAAAATTAATGTGTGTTATTTCCATTTTCACTGGCTTGAAAACTTATGTTAGACTCTCGAAAAGGCTATATTACCAGGATCTCAGGCCCGGTGGTAATCGGGAAAGGCATCAGCGATGTGAAGCTAGGCGAAGTAGTATACGTTGGGGAGGAAGGGCTTTTAGGCGAGGTAGTTCGTATAGGTCCAGACTACTTCGCAACTCAGGTATATGAGGATACGAGCGGGCTAAGGCCTAAAGAGCCTATAATAGGAACAGGCAAACTCCTTGTTGCACAACTCGGGCCGGGACTGATGTCTAGTGTCTACGACGGTGTTCAAAGGCCGCTTGAAAACATTAGGGATTTGGTAGGACCTTTTGTCAAGAGAGGCGTTAAGGTAAACCCCTTACCTAAAGACAAAAAATGGCATTTTAAACCGCTAGTTAAAAAGGATGCGAAGGTAGGACCGGGGGACATTCTGGGAACTGTCCAGGAAACACCCATCATTGAACACCGAGTTATGGTTCCTCTGAACATTGAGGGGCGTATTAAAGAGATTGTATCAGAGGGAGACTTTACTATAGAGGACCCCATAGCTGTTATTGAGCATGACGGTAAGTTGCTCGAGGTCTCCATGAAACAGGAATGGCCCGTGAGGCAGGCCAGGCCTTATAAGGAGAGGCTCACCAGCGAAGTGCCTCTCTTAATAGGTCAAAGGGTGATAGACTCGTTTTTTCCAATTGCAAAGGGTGGTGCCGGAGCAATCCCTGGAGGCTTTGGTACAGGAAAAACCGTAACACTCCACAAAGTAGCTATGTACAGCGACTCACAAATCGTCATTTATATCGGATGCGGTGAGCGTGGAAACGAGATCGCGGAAATGCTTATGGAGTTTCCGGAGCTTGTCGATCCTAAGTCTGGCCGCCCTATTATTGACAGGAGCATTGTAATCGCAAATACTTCGAATATGCCCGTCTCGGCCAGAGAAGCCTCAATTTACATGGGAATAACGATAGCCGAATACTATAGAGACCAAGGCTACGATGTGACCCTCATCGCAGACTCTACCAGCAGATGGGCCGAGGCACTCCGTGAGATTGCGGGAAGGCTAGGAGAACTCCCAGTGGAAAGAGGTTATCCAGCCTACCTACCTGATAAGATAGCTGAGTTTTACGAACGGGGAGGACGCGTTAAACCCCTCGGTTCTCCTGAGCGCAGCGGGTCTGTAACTGTTCTAGGCTCGGTATCGCCTCCAGGGGGCGACTACAACGAACCCGTCACGATCCATACACTAAGATTTGTGGGAGTTATGTGGGCCCTCGACACAGACCTAGCCTACAGGAGGCACTTCCCTGCAATTAACTGGCTTAGAAGTTTCAGCCAGTATGCGGACATTGTGGAGCGGTGGTGGGTTAAGAATGTCTCCCCAGAGTTTCCCCAGTACAGGAGGAGGGCTTTAAGGTTAATGACGGTTGCGAGTGAAATAGAGGCAATAGCATCCGTCGTTGGTGAAGGCGCTCTACCAGATGACCAGCGCCTGATACTTTTAACTTCGGAGATAATAAAGGAGGGTTTCTTGAGGCAAACAGCTCTGAGCGGTGAGGATGTTTTCTGCAAACCCGAAAAGCAGTACTGGCTTCTCAAAATGATGATCGATTTCTTCGACAGGGCATACGACTTGATAAAGAAGAGGGTTTCCATCGAAGAGATCAACAGGTTGCCAGAGGTGTATGAGATGATGCGTGTAAAGGAGGATGAGCGCGGGCTAGAGGCCGTGAAGGAGCTTTATAACAGGGTAATGAGCAGGCTGGAGGAAATAGCGGAGAGGCACGGGGTGCAACCCTCTATTTCAGGTGGAGAGGTGGTTATGAATGCCTGAAGAGGTCATTAGGAGTATTTTGGAGCGCTATCCTGGTAAGGTCTACCGCGGCGTCAAGGAGATACGCGGTAGCCTATTAATTGTAGATGGAGTAGAAGACGCGGCTTATGACGAGGTCGTGAGAATATACGGAAAGGATCGCTCCGAGAGATATGGCAGAGTTCTCGAGACAAGTATAGGTAACGCTGTAGTACAGGTTCTCGGAGACAGGGAGGGGCTTGAGACAGACACTTTGGTCAAGTTTACCGGCTCGACTTTCAAGATAAGGGTATCTGAGGACATACTTGGAAGAATATTCAACGGGCGTTTCGAACCTATAGACGGTTTACCCCCTCTCCTGACAGGCGAGCTACGCGAGATAACCGGAGAGCCTATAAATCCAGTTTCAAGGCAGTACCCCCATGACTTTGTTCAGACAGGTGTATCGGTGATAGACGGTCTCTTTAGCATTGTAAGGGGACAAAAACTACCGATTTTCAGTGTTTCAGGTCTACCTCACAATTTGCTGGCAGCGCAGGTGGCCAGGCAAGCGACAGTCAGGGGGGAGGGTGAGAAGTTCGCAGTGGTTTTTGCAGGGCTCGGTTTAAGGAAAACAGAGGCGGAGTTCTTCATGGAACAGTTCCGGGAGACAGGGGCGATAGAAAAACTGGTTGCAATTCTGAACCTCGCCGACGACCCAGCCGTTGAAAGACTAATGACTCCGCGTATCGCCCTAACTGTCGCGGAATATCTTGCCTTCGACCTCGAGATGCATGTCTTGGTGATAATGTCGGACATGACTAACTATTGTGAGGCTCTGCGCGAGGTGAGCTCTGCTAGGGGCGAGATCCCAGGTAGGATGGGTTATCCCGGCTACATGTACAGTGACCTTGCAACAATCTATGAAAGAGCGGGTATAATTAAGGGGAAAAAAGGAAGTATAACGTTGTTCCCCATACTTACAATGCCTGGCGGGGATCTCAGACACCCAATACCTGACCTGACCGGATATATCACCGAGGGGCAGATCTTCCTCAGCCAAGAGCTACATGCTCAAGGTATTTATCCCCCTGTAAACGTGCTTCCAAGCTTGAGCAGGCTCATGAAGGCTGGTATCGGCGAGGGTAAAACAAGGGAGGATCACAGATACCTCGCAGATCAGTTATATGACGCCTACTCAAGGGGTGTGAGAGCGAGGGATCTAGCTAGAATAATCGGAGAGATGGGGCTTAGCGAGAGGATGAGAAAGTTCCTCAAATTTGCTGAGGAGTTCGAAAACACTTTTGTTAGCCAATCATTTTATGAGAATAGGAGTGTTGAAGAGACCCTGGATAGGGGGTGGAAAGTTCTAGCTGTTTTGCCAGAAGAAGAGCTCGTCAGGATACCTAGACGGTTAATTGAGAAGTACCACCCAGCGTATAGGAGTTAAGCGGTGGGCTTAGTGTTAAGTGAGCTTGCCTTTCTACCCGCGTCCAGAGGTACGCTGCAGTTACTCCGAAGAAGATTAGAGCTCGTGAAGAGGGGTAAGGATGTTCTTCAGATGCGGAGGGACCAGCTTGCCAAAGAGCTTCTAGGTATAATGAATGAACTTCAAAAGAGGTCCCAAGCAGAACAGGAATTCATAGAAGCGGCTAGAAGGGCCGCGATGTTAAGGGTTGCTAGAGGCGAGTATGACTTCAGGTCGGCATCTTCCTTGGTAAAGCCCCCTAAGATTACAAGCGTTATAGTAAGCTATCAAGGCATCCCGGTGCCACAAGCCAGGATAACCGAGGATCCGGACTTCTCACAAATCAATGACCCCGATTATCGGGAAACAATAGAGCATTTATGGAACGCGGTGAAAACAATGATTGACGTGGCTAACAAGGAGGTTGCCGTTGAGAAGATTAGCGAGCAGCTCTTATATATAAACCGGGTTGTAAACAGCCTTGAAAAGAACCTGATCCCCGCATTAACGGACGTTTTAAGACGGATTGAAGAGAGGGTAGTTGAAGAGGAACTGGAGGATTTCGTAAGGGTGAAAATACTAGGGGGTGGTTAGAACGGATACATACATTGTTGTGAGAGCACATGGGCTTAAGTCACGACTTTTAACACTAGAGGACTACCAGGCATTGATTCATAATGAGAAGAAGCTCTCAGATTTCAGGGACTATATTTTTATAAAGGATAATGATACCCTTGAGACAAAACTCGAGAAAATATATCGCGTATATGTTTCTCGAATTGAGACGCTAAGTAAGGCTGATAGGCAGATAGGCGCTTTTATTCAAGCCCTTCTAGATAGACTTGAAATAGAGAATATCAAGATACACCTTCGCTACCTCCTAGGCGCAAAACGCCCCGTTATTTACTATCCTTATGGTCACCACATAGGCCCTGCAAAACTATCCTCTATCAAGACAGAGGGGACACTTTGGGAAGAGATCTCAAGAACGGAGTACAGGGCTCCTCCTATTCCAGATTTCGTCACATCGCTAGAGGCTGAGAGAGAACTCCTCCTAGACATTTTATACTATAATTATTTATCTTTGACAATTCAAAGTATTAGTGTTTCGAAAGAAACTCAGGCAGAACTTTTACGTTGCATTGAAAAAGAGCTTGAGTTGAAAGGGATGCTTTGGTCCAGAACCCTTAGCCTTGAAATTATCACTCGCTTAGCCAGTAAATATTCACCAAATCTCCGCTTCAAAATATCACCGCCACCAGAACAGTGGAAAGGTCTAAAGACGACCGAACTTATGCGCCAAATTGAAATTAGCCTGCTGGAAATGTTAAAGGAAAAAGTAGCAGTTAAATATTCACTTGAAATCCCATTTATTTACTACTACAACGCCCTGGCCCTTTTAGAGGCAAATAACCTTGAGAAAATACTTCTAGGAAAAGAGATAGGAATCCCAGAGGAGGTCATCCTCCGAACCATAATATCGCTTTCTTAGCTTCACTCTCCGCGGCATCTGCGAATAATTTTTTAGAAGACAAGTTAAGCCTTCTAAAAATGACAAGCAAAAAATAAATATTTTTTTATATAGCAGACAATCATATCGGGTGACCAAATCTTTGGACGCTGCTCTACGACCATTTTTTGACCCCAAGGGGGTTGCTTTAATCGGCGCCTCGAGAGAAGAGGAAAAACCGGGACATGTTATTCTAAAACTTCTACTTGAAAATAAGAAAAACGGCATTCTGCAAGCTCCTATTTACCCAGTAAATCCTAACGCCGATGTTATTCTAGGGCAAAAGGTATACAAAAGTATTAGCGACCTGCCAGGAGAAGTAGACCTCGCCATCATAGTTGTCCCCGCAAGGTTTGTCCCAAGTATAGTAAGCGAGTTGGGGGACAAGGGTGTAAAAGCTGTAGTTGTCATTTCCTCAGGGTTTAGCGAAATAGGAAGAACAGACCTAGAAGAGGCTTTAAAGATCGAAGCCAGGAAGAAGGGTATTAGAGTTCTAGGACCGAACTGTGTGGGGATATTCTCCCCATGGACCGGGGTTGACACGATCTTCCTGCCCTACACGAAGAGACTCTCAGATGGACGTGATGTTCTAAGCGCACCCAGGCCTCCTCGTGGCCACGTAGCGCTCATCTCACAGAGTGGTGCCGTGGGCACCGCAGCTCTAGACTACATGCATGGTGAGGGAATAGGCCTATCCTATTTCTTCAGCATAGGCAATAAGGCGGATGTCGATGAAGTCGAGCTTATACAGGCTCTTGGAGATGACGAGAAAACCCGCGTGATCCTACTATACCTAGAGAGCATAGCCCGTGGCCGAGCTTTTATAGAGGTTGCTTCTAAGGTCTCTGCTAAAAAGCCGATCATTGCAATGAAAACCGGTAGGACGCAAGCGGGGAGGCGTGCAGCTGCCTCACACACGGCTTCCTTAGCCGGAACAGACGAGATATATGAAGCGGCCTTCAGGCGTAGCGGTGTAATACGTGCCCAGGATATTGAAGAGCTGTTTGACTTTGCAAAAGCCTTCGCAACACAACCTCCACCGCAAGGCCCCCGTATAGCTATTGTAACCGATGGAGGCGGTGCCGGTGTTATGGCCACGGATATGGCGGAGTTTCTAGGACTACAGGTTCCAGAGCTGAAGGGTGAAACGAGAGCTAAACTTGAGGATCTGAGGAGAGAAGGTAGAGTACCTGAGTTTGCCCAGCTCTCCAATCCCGTCGACCTCACTGGCTCAGCTACAAGTGAAATGTTTGTAGATGCTACTAGAGTATTGTTGGAGAGTCCAGATGTAGACGCGGTGGCAATACTTGCTCTTCACCAGGTTCCAGGAATACCTGATCCCGTAGACCTTGCGAGAAAACTTTCCAGTCTTGCTAAGGGATACTCGAAACCAGTTGTAGCTGTGGATACAGGGTGGAGTGAGGCAGCCTTACTTGAACGTAAGGAGTTCGACAAGAATGGTATCCCAGCATACCCGACCCCCGAGAGGGCCATAAAGGCTTTATGGGCGCTGGAGAAGTATGGAGAGTGGCTTAGGCAAAGAGGCACCTTTAAGGAATATTTGAATACGTTTAGATCAATATCTATCTAATTTTTAATATTTTTTATTAAATATTACTTTGCTAGAAGATAAATAGTAAGTATTTATATTAAGCCAGTGAGAACAAAAAGAGGGGTTAAGTTTGATTACTCCAGAGCCACTAGAGAAATTTAGAGTAGCCGTACCCTCGGAGTACGAGGTTAACCTACTAGATGCCCTCGCTGCTATAGGGACAGTCCACCTAGAAGTATCAGTCGAGGCAAGAAGTGTCTTACCACCTCTACTTGTTGATGCACTGGAAGGTAAGATTACACCTCAAACGTTGAACATCACCGAAGCACTTGAAATAGTGAGGAAGGTTTTACGGCGTGATGATATTCTGTTGAAACGCTTTGAGGATAAAGTCGAGCAGTATATGCACTTACAGAAGATAAGGAGGCTTGCCCAAGGGCTTTCCGAAATAGGCGTATCCCCTGATACTATTGGGAAGGAGAAGCTTGGGCTAATAACGGATTTAATCATCGTCAGTGATGAGAACCTGCATGATGCCGTATCTTCGTTCTTCTCCATAGGGACAATCATCCGCCGCCGAAGCATTTCCGATTATGAGGATGCACTCCTACTTATCTATAAATATGATTTAAAAACAGAGGTTGAAAAGTTAAAGAAACAATATGCTAGGTCCTTTGAAATACCATCATGGTTTTATGATAAGCTAGAGGTGGTTTTGAAAAGGATTGATGAGGAGGATTTAAGCATACGCAAAGAACTCTTCGATCTACTTATAGAGGTAGCACACACCCTTCGTAGTGCTTTTGAATTCGAGAAGGCATCCAGGTTTGAGATCATAGGAAATGTCTATAAGGCTTTAAAGGAGCTAAGAAACAAGAGAGGAGTCATTGAAGACATCATATACACCTATGCTGCTTTGCAACTTATCCTTAAGAAAAGGGACAAAATAACAGATGTTCTCTCTCGCCTTAAGATCGGAAAGGATCAGGCTTACTTTATACAGCTTCTCGCTAACGAAGAGGTTCTTCTCCCTGAGAAGATAGAGAAAATCACAAGTACTCCTGTCTTTAAACAGGAGGCAGAAGAGATTAAGGATGAGATCAGCCTCTTTTACAAGTATCTAGGTATTAAGGAGATGGCTTCATGGCTTTTAAAGGAAAAAAGCTGCGGGTCCGAGCTTACCGGAAACATACTCTTTGCTTACAGCGAGCAAAATATCGACGAGGTTTGTGAGAGCGACTACCTGAAACTTTATGGGGGTACACAACTTAGAAGGTCAAGCATAGGATGGGGGTGTGGTGTAATCCTTCTGCTACCTGAAGCGAGCGTAGCAGAGTCCTTAGCAGAGGCTATAAGGGCTAGGTTTAATGCGCTAGTATTTGTAGAGAAGTGCAGCCAACCCAACCTAGAACAGCTAATCCAAGATGTTGAAAAGAAGAAAAACTGTATAAGGAACTCTACAACAACTAAAGCTTTGAAGGTGCTTCTAAAGTTTCATAAAGTTGATCTTTTGAAACTTGGGGAACAAATAGAGGATAGTTCTCTAGTAGAACTTGCGTCTTTATATAAGAGGGCTTTCGAGGAAGTAAAAACAGAGCCTTTACCTGTCGAAGAAAGGTTTACATTCCTAAGGAATATGTTGTCAAGCATAGACAGCCTGAATGAAGATCTTAAAAGGCTGGAGGAAGATGTTAAAAATATCCTCTTCCTTCCTACTGAAGATATTTACAGAAGAACTGAGAAGATTTTGGTGCTCTTAAAAGATATTCTCCAAAAGTTCAACGAATACCTATCCTATGAGAAGGCTTTAGAAGCAATGTATCATGCCCAACCGCTTTTAAACGAGATCAGGGTACTAAGAACTAGAAGAATAACCTATGTTGAAGGATACATTCCGGTTAAATATCACGATCTTCTAGTAAAGGAGCTTTCAAACCGTGTTCCTCGGGTGCTCTATTTAAGGTTTGGAAAGGTTACAAGGGGCGAAAAAGCGCCAACATACATTGAAACCAAGGGTCTGAAGAAATACCTTTATACACTCACATCAATGCGCGGCACACCAAGCTACTGGGAAATAGACCCAACCTTGATCTTTACCGGTCTCTTCACCATAATGTATGGAATGATGTTCGGCGATGTCGGGCAGGGTCTACTAATAACAATCTTCGGCCTTTGGCTTTTAAAGACAAAGTACCCTCTATTGGGGATAAGCCGGCAAGGAGCCGCTACCCTGGGAGCTCTAGCCACACTGGCAGGAGCGTCAAGCATGGTATTCGGCGCAGTCTACGGCATGTTCTTCCTTAAACCACTCTGGAGCCCATTGATAAGTCCCATCCATGATATATACCAGATCATCGCAGTGGCACTGTGGTTCGGAGTAATACAATTATTTCTAGCCATGATGCTTAACACAGTGAATTTACTACGTTTCGGAGACACTCTTGGAGCAATATTTAGTGGGATGGGAGGCATGGGAATCCTGTTCTACTCCTCTGGTATCGCCATAGCCTATAAACTTGCTACAAGCGGCTTTAATTTCATAGTCTTGGGCTCGCCAGACACGACAGCATTTCTTGGAATTGTAATACTCTCTCTAATAGGAGTCTTAGCCTTCGGCTTCTACGAAGCGAAGGTTACAAGGCACAAAGAGAAACTAATGCACGCACTCTCCGAGGCTATTGAAATGATAATAGCTTTTCCAGCCAACTCGCTATCATATATACGATTAGCAGCCTTCGCTATGGCTCACGAGGCTTTTGGTATTCTAGCTGAAAACATGGCGTTGATGACCGGCGAATTAACCAGCTATATCATTGCTAACTTCTTAGTATTGGCGATAGAAGCCCTAGCGGTCGGTATTCAAGCGCTGAGATTGACGTACTACGAGTTCTCGACAAAGTTCTTCAGGGGCGAGGGTGTAAAGTTTAGACCACTAGTAGAATCTGTTTACGTGGTACATAAATAATATTTTTATACAAGGCAAAAAATGAGGGTTCTGGTATGAAGAGTAGAAAAGCATTGTTAATACTACTAGCGATTAATATTGCCATGCTTATAGCTTCCATTAGCGTCCTAGCATCAGCTACTACAAAAGCATTTCAACCCCTTACGCCCTCCCAAGAAACAGTGAAAAAAATCGACCTTCCAGCTGCTATAGCCCTTCTAGCCGGCGCAATCGCCGTTGCTGGGTCTACAATAGCCTCAGGAATAGCCCTACGGGGAGTAGCAACTGCAGGCTTCGCTGCAGCTGCTGAAAAACCCGAGCTTACAACATGGATGCTCATCATGGGCGGCCTTGCTGAAGGTATTGCAGTCTACGGCTTGCTCTTAGGCATCCTGATACTAGGAAAAATTTAGAGGCATATCTTGCTCTTTTTCTTCTTCAACATCAGCTTAATAATCGTACTTCTAAAAATTCTCCTTAGACAGATGAAATAATTCATTTTTTCAATTTTTAGATGAAAATACAGATGCTTCTTTTCATATATTTGAAATTTAGTATGGATTAGCTCATGAGAAAATCGTCTTATAAGTATTTATTTCATAATTTTCAAAATAAGAAAAATATTAACCGAAACGTTAACTTTCGGCTTTTAAAACAGATCTATTATTAACTTTCGAGGAGAATAAGAAGCGCAGACATGTCATGTACCCTAAAGCTTCTCTAAAGGAGGAGAATGAAGTCTTAAAACTTGAAAGAAAATACATGGCTGACGCTGACTGGGAAAAACACGAGAATGCAAATCATAATGTAAGTTATAGCAACTTTAGAAACTATCTTTTCGAGAAGCTCATCGAGACACCTGAAGTTCTAAAAGCTTATCTCCCCCCGGTTTCCGTAGAGCAACATCTTAGAGGAGACCTGCATATACACAAGCTTCCTGACAGTCTCTGGATACCCTACTGTGCCGGCTGGAGCTTTAAAAGAATACTTCAGCTGGGGTTAAAGACACCTACAATTTTTTCAAAACCAGCCAATCACTTCGACACAGCTGTAGCACACCTTATAAACTTCTTCTTTATGGGAGCCCAGGAGTGGACTGGTGCGCAGGCTGTCAGCGCTTTCGACCTTTACGCGGCCCCCTTCGTCAAGCAAGATGGACTTGACTTTACACGTGTAAAACAAACCCTTCAAGGAATGCTATTCGAGCTTAACTATCCGGCGAGGGCGGGTTATCAGTCCCCGTTTACCAACATAACCCTCGTTATCGATACAAGTAAGGATATGCTTGAGAGCGAGGCGATTGTCGGAGGCGTTAAAAGCGGAAACCTAGGTGACTACATAGACGAGGCTATTAAGATTGACAAAGCGCTCTTCCAGCTATATGCCGAGGGGGATGCTTTAGGACAACCCTTTACCTTCCCAATACCAACATTAATGCTGACAAAGAACTTTGACTGGAACAATAGGCGTTGGGACGGGCTTACAGACATCATATTCGAGACACTTGCCAGGAAGGGCTCGGCGTACCTCCTAAACGGCTATGCAAGCAACGTCGAAGCGCTCTATGCAATGTGCTGCCGGCTCACCATCGACGTCAACCATGTGGTATCGAAAGGCAACGGAGCTTTTACCTTAAGACTTGACAAAGCTTCTCAGGAGGACGCCCTTGAAGCCTTCCTGAAATCAAGAGAGAACGCCAGGACATATGGAATATGGGCTCTCCCCGATGCTACTGGAAGTGTGGGAGTTGTCACTCTAAACATGCCTAGACTAGCACATCTAAGCAAGGGTGAGTGGGGAACGTTTGAGGAATTACTCTCGCATCTCATGGAGAATGCCCGTAAAGTCTTACTCACGTGGCGCAGAAGATATGAGGAAACATTGAAGGCTGGGTTAATGCCCCTAACCAAGACGTATCTAGGGCATTTTAGAAACCACTTTAACACAATAGGAGTTATCGGCTTGCCTGAAGCAGCTGCAAACTTTATGCGGAATCCTAAGCTCTGGTCCGAGGGTAGCCAGAGAGAGATGGAGGAGGCAATCTCTATAGAGAAAAGAATGGTTTCTGAGATTAGAAGGCTTGCTGAGGAGTTCGAGGAGAAGGACGGATATCTCTACAACGTGGAAGAAGTTCCCGGCGAGAGCACAGGCTATAAGTTAGCAAAAGCTGATATTGAGCTTTTCAAGGAGGATTATGAAAAGGGAGAACTTCTCATACCCTCAGATGGGCTAAACCCGTTCTACAGCAACAGCATTGTGCCCTACTACGCGGATGTTCCAATTTACCAGCGAGCCGTTTGGGAGGGCGAGGTTCAAAAGGAGTTTACAGGTGGAGTTATGATGCATCTTTTCCTCCATGAACAGCCTGACCCCTCATCTTTAAAGAACCTTATATACCGCATTTTGACTAACACGAAGGTAGTCTACTTCAGTATAACTCCT
This sequence comes from Infirmifilum sp., assembly GCA_041287245.1. Classification (GTDB taxonomy): domain Archaea; phylum Thermoproteota; class Thermoprotei; order Thermofilales; family Thermofilaceae; genus Thermofilum. The sequence goes on from JBEULP010000039.1 coordinate 69,227, forward strand.
ACTATCACAGTTTGCAGGAAATGCGGCAAGAGCGTCACGGGCTACATTGACACGTGCCCTAGCTGCGGAAGCACCGAGGTCGACCACTGGAGCAGAATTGTAGGCTACTACAGACCTGTTAGAAACTGGAATCCAGGTAAAAAGGCAGAGTTCAAACTAAGGGTTACGTATTAAGCGGGCTCAAGCCAGACTAATGATTTTTCTTTCATTGTTTCTTAAAAGCAACCCTCGAGGCTCTGTTATTGGATAGAAACGGCAGCTAAAAATGCTTATCAACTTCCCCGAGAAGAATTCCCTGAATCCCTCTGGGAAAGGTTCATGTGCTCTTACAAGCACCTCCAACCCATTATTCTCGAGGAATTCCTCAACGGGTTTCCTACCATAGAGGTATATCCCCCACCCTCGGGGGCTAGGTGCAAACTCCTCAATCTCCTCGCCCGGATCATTCCATAACATTTGGAAGGCAATCTCCGAGTTCAGGCTGCCGGGACCCTTTGGGATTCTCTCTATTTCTTCCAGACGCTTTAACCCTATGGCTATCCCCCCGTGAACCGCGAAGAACTTCTGGTTGACTACTGCTGAGAGGCTTAGACTTGAGAACACTTCCTCAAACCTCTGATAAACCTCATAGTCGTAGTGTTCCAAAACCCTCCCTTGAAAACCATATATCTCGTTCATCTCAGTGGTTTCATGGTTTCCTCTAAGCAGAAAAATCTTTTCGGGATATGCGAGTTTCGCTAGAAATAACAGTTCTATGTTTTCCAGCTGGTATTTTCCCCTATCCACGTAGTCTCCGAGAAAAATCTTTACATCGGCTTCGGAACCAAGGGCTTTTCTAGTTGTATCGATGTCGCCGTGGGTATCGCCTACGAACAACACACTCGCAGCTTCAACTCTAAGAAGTTGACCTTCAGATTTTAATAATTTGTCAACCGTGTCAAGAAGTTCTAGAAGAGTATCTTTTTCCAAGAGCTTTGGGCTTTCATAAAACTCCTTATACAGCGCGCGAATGTTTGATAGGCTGCGCATCTTGAACCCATCCCAAGAGGATTATAGCGGCTCTCCTCGGCAGTAGACAACTCCGCGGACCCGTCTAACAAAGTTTTTGCATCCAAAGCACTGTAAGAAACTTACCTGTTTACCGAGGACTGGGCAGTCAACGGCTTCGCGCTTCATCTGATTCAGCATCTTCCTAGATACAGCCTTGCTCAACTGCTCTACAAGAGTTTTATCTACGGGCAAGGGTTCTTCAAGCCTTAATAAGGGCACTTCAAACTTGTAGTCTCTTGATGACATAACAACCTAACCTCCTAAGTGCTTTTATTTTTAGCGAATAGCGCTGCATACATTTCATCCTTGAGAACTATCACAATTTTTAAATGAAGCTCCATGGTAAAAGTTGCTATGAGCGACCTAACCTGGTTCATATATGCTCTTCTAGACGCCCTCTTCGCCGCCCTTGCCACAATCTTCGCTAAAATGGGGCTTTCAAAGGTAGACCCTGTAGTAGCAACGGGCTTGCGCTCAATTGTGATGATGCTCTTCACCGTGTCCTTAATGTTGCTGATCAGGGATAAAGCGCTCATTTCCAGCTTGACCTCCAGGGAGATACTGTTTATTATTTTGAGCGGCGTGGCGGGGGCCCTCTCATGGCTTCTCTACTTCGTAGCTCTCCAGTATGGCAAGGCTGTGAACGTCGCGGTGGTGGACAGGTCAAGCATACTATTCATTATCATACTTGCGGCGCTAATCCTAGGTGAGGAAATCACGCTAAAGAAAGGCATCGCAGCTATACTTGTTCTAATCGCTTTGATCCTCATCTCAACCTGATTTTCCAGTCCTTACTACAATTTTTTTCAGTTCTCTCCTCAGGCGCCAGTGGTGGTACTCTATTGCGATTATTATTAAGAGCACTGCTAACGCGATGGTCCCGAGGACGAGCACTATGAAGTCCCAAACACCTAAAATTATTTCGCCCACATGTATTAACCCGTATTAGGGGTATAATTTCATGTCTTTCAAGAATCTCGTCCTGGTTCGCCTAGGCGAACTTACGATTAAGGGTGTGGAAACAAGGAAAAAATTTGAAAGAATACTTTTGCGAAACATAGAGGACGCTTTAAGGGCAGCCGGGATAGAAGCAGAGGTAAAGAAAGGATACGGCCGCATCTACGTCTATGGTTCCAGCGAAAGCATAAGCATTCTAAGACGTGTATTCGGTATTAAGTCTCTCTCGCCGGCTGTCGAATACGAATTCAAAAGCCTTGAAGATCTTCTTGAAAAAGCCGAGGAATACTTCCGCGATAAGGTTCGCGGGAAGAAATTTGCCGTGAGGGCGAGAAGATCTGGGGTTCATACTTTCACATCTATGGATATTAACAGGCTGTTGGGGGAAAGGCTCCTTAAATACGCCTTGAAGGTTGACCTAGAAAACCCTGAGGTTAACGCGTTTGTTGAGGTTAGGGAAAACAAGGCTTATCTTTTCACAGAGGTTATAAAGGCATACGGCGGGTTACCGATTGGGAGCGAAGGTAGAGTAATATCCCTCGTCTCAGGGGGTTTTGACTCTCTAGTAGCCTCCTGGCTTATCTTGAGGAGGGGGGCTGAGGTAAACTTCCTTTATTTAAACCTCGGCGGGCCTGTCTCTAGATGCTACGTGATACGCGCGGTTAAGGCTTTAGCTGAAAACTGGTGTTACGGGTATAGGCCCACCCTATACATAGTAGATTTTTCTGCTATGATGCGAGAGCTAACCTCAAAAGTTAAGCCAAGCCTTCTCGGGGTTGTCCTAAAGAGGTACATGTATAAAACAGCTGAAGAGCTGGCAAGGAAGGTGAAAGCTGAAGGCATTGTAACAGGAGAAAACCTTGGGCAGGTGTCCTCTCAGACCCTCACAAACCTTAACGTTATAAACACTTCAACCGCGATGGTAGTGCTAAGACCCGTGATCGCCCTCGACAAGGACGAGATAGTGAGTCTGGCGCGCGAAATAGGAACCTATGAGGCTTCGAGCAAGGTTAAAGAAATCTGCGGAATATACTCTTTTCACCCGGAAACCCACAGTAGGCTCGAAGAGGTGTTGAAAGAGGAGGAAAAAGTCGACAAAACCGTCTTCTTAAAATCTCTAGAGAAAGTCGAGGCTTTAGACATTCGCGACGTGAGTCTCTCCGAGATCGGATGCGCAGAACCTTTGGAGGAGCTTGAGATAGATGAGATACCCAGCGAGGCAGTGGTGTTGGACGTTAGGCCTCAGGAAAAGTTTCTAAAAGACCATATACCGGGGAGTTTAAATGTGGACATCTGGACCCTTGAAGACCTAGTCTTGAGGATGGGGAAAGATAAAAAATATGTTGTCGTATGCGACGAGGGAGGCTTAAGCCGGGAAGCCGCATACATTTTAAGACAGTTCGGAGTGAACGCCTACAGTCTCAGAGGGGGAATAAGAAGGTTGAAAAGGACGGAAAAACACCAGACTACTCGTAAAGAGCAAGCCTCTTCTTAAAGTACTCGTCCGCCTTCTTCTTAATCTCATCTGGGATTTCCCGCTCAAAAGGTATTTCCTCAGAGTTTGCAACGTCAATAACAAACTTGTAGACGAGTCGACCAATCAAGTCAAAGGCTATAGGATGCAAGTGCTCCAAACTGTCTTTCTCCGTGTGAATATCCGCTCCGCTGCCGCTAGACCTGTAGAAGTTGACTGCCGGCACGCCCTTCCAGACAAAAGAAGTGCCGTCGCTGCTCATAACGTCTTCCGAGACGCTGAGCTTTACTCCCATCTCTTTAGCTTTAGACTCAACATAACTTCTAAGAGACTTAGAGCCGCTTACAATCGAGGCTGAGGATCCGAGCACGCCCCCATGCACGTCTAGGTTTACTACGATAACAACGTCTTTAAGCTCGTCCTTGTGTTTATCTGTAAAAGCGAGAGACCCCCTAAGCCCAAGCTCCTCTCCTGAGAAGAGGGCGAACCGAATGGTCCTCTTAACATCCACCTTGCTCAGCGCAGCTGCCAGGGCTATTACGAGTGCAGCCCCACCAGCGTTGTCCGTCGCACCTGGAACCCCGTTCACGCTGTCATAGTGCGCGGTGATTAGAATGGTCTCACCTGGGTATTTCGACCCTTTTTTCTCTGCGATTATGTTGTAGCTGTTTACGTCCGTATAATCTTGCTCTAATATAAGGCGCACTTTCTCAGCTTTCAGTAGACGCACAGCGTTCCAATAACTGACATATACGGCTGGTAAACTACCATATCTCTGCCTCCACTCCCAAGGAACCGCAACGCGGCTTAGGCTTCTATAGGGAGTCCCCTCAGCTATCACTAGACCAGAAGCACGCTGAGCAAGAAACTTCCAATCCTCAGCAGAGGGTCGCGCAACAGTAAGCCCAATCCACCCTCCTCGCTCCGGTATGAGAGCCCTGTCAGAGTTCTCGATGTATACGAGTTCTCCCTCGCTCCCACTTGTCTCGCCGCTAAAACCGAGGGGACTGGCTGGGATCTCCTCAATATAGGGGCTTGTGACCTGTAGACCTACGCTTCGAACATTATATGTTTTTACCGTGAATTCCTCGGTCCTAGGTGAGTAGCCGTTTTTCTGTAGCTCGGAAAGTAGAAATTGCCTCGCTTCTTCTTCTCCAGAACTACCAGTGAAGCGAGGTTTGCTGGCGAGCACAACTGCTGTTTTATAAGCATATTCGTATTCTATCATTGACATCTAGGTTTTTAATCTAGGGTAAAATGTTTTTTGCAGATGTCTGTTAAAGCTTACAGGCTCCGAGTTTCAGGGGTTGTTCAGGGAGTAGGCTTCCGCCCACACGTATACAGGATTGCTAGCAAGCTAGGGCTGAAAGGCTATGTTGTTAACCTTGGCGGCTCTGAAGTTGAAATATGGGTTGAGGGTCCTCAAAATACTGTTGAGTCTTTTCCAGAGGTTTTACGCCGGGAAACGCCTCCCTCTGCCGAGATCGAGGAGCTTCATGTCGAAGAAGTACAGCCCGCGGGCTTCACACGCTTCGAGATTAGGCGTAGCGACAAGCTATTAACCAAGATATCGATGATTCCACCTGACTTCGGCATCTGCGACGACTGTAAACGCGAGATCCTTGATCCGTCTTCAAGGTGGTATCGCTACCCATTTCACAGCTGTGCATGGTGCGGCCCACGCTTCACCATTATCCGGCGCATCCCCTATGACAGGGAAAACACAAGTATGGATCCTTTTCCACTGTGCCTGGAATGCCGTCAGGAATACTCTGACCCCGAAAACCTCAGGCGTTTCCACATACAGGGCATCTCCTGTCCCAATTGCGGACCCCAAGTTTTCCTGGTTGATCGCAACGGTGCGCCTCTTAGGAGTCGAGACCCTATCCTCGATGCTGCAAAGCTGATAGATGAGGGGTTTATAGTAGCGGTAAAGGGCATAGGTGGTTTTCACCTCGCGGCAAAGGCTACCGATGACGCTGTTTTGAAGGAGCTTAGAAGGCGTAAAAAAAGAGGAAGAAAGCCCTTCGCCGTCATGGCTCTTGACATCACCGTGGCTAGGAGGATAGCCGTAATAGACGATGTAGCTGAAAGCCTCCTTAAAAGCCCGGCTAGGCCTATTGTTATTCTTCCGAGGACACGGGAGGTCTCGCCTGAAATTGCGCCGGGGTTGAAGACTGTTGGAGTAATGTTGGCTTATACTCCTCTTCATTACCTTTTGCTCCAGGCAACGAGGGATAAATTCGCGGTGATGACGAGCGGGAATGAGAGCGGGGAGCCGATGATAAAGGAGAATGAGGAGGCTGTTAGAAAATTGAACCACGTGGCCGATTTCTTCCTGCTTCATAACCGTGAAATAGTCAATAGGGTTGATGACAGTGTTTTACGTCTAAGCGATGGCGTACCAACCTTCTTACGCAGGTCACGTGGGTATGCGCCAAAGTGGATAAGAGCGCGTCGCTTCTTCAAGAGGCCCATCATAGCCCTAGGCTCAATACTCAACAATACAGGGGCGGTTGGAGTGGAAGAATATGTTATCCCCACGCAACACATCGGAGATCTTGAAAATATAGAAACATTGGAATTTCTAAAGGAGGCTCTCAACTTTCTCATCCAAACATACGAGATTTCGCCAGGCGAATCCTTAATTGTCGTCGACAAGCACCCCCTTCTACCCAGCCGGAGGCTCGCCGAACAGCTAGCCCCTGAAGGAGACGCTGAAATAGTAGAAGTTCAACACCATGTCGCTCATACTGCTGCCGTACTCCTCGAGAAAGGAACCCTTGAAGGCTACGGCATAGCTATAGATGGTGTAGGATACGGTGATGATGGGATGATATGGGGTGGGGAGGTTATTCACATCGGAGAAGATGGCAGTTACTCTCGTGTTGGAAAGCTGGACTATCTACCCCTCCCCGGTGGCGACAGGGCCACAATATATCCTGCCCGTATACTAATAGGTCTACTAGCTGAGTATGTTGAATTTGAAGAGGCTCTGAAATACGCTGTTGTGAATGGTATAGATAAGAGGCTACCCGGCGGCATTCAAGAACTCATGATCGCATATCAACAGTCGAAGACAAGTATAAAATGTTCTAGCGCAGGGCGTTTTCTAGACGCAGTAGCAGCTCTATTGGGTGTCTCGTGGGAGAGAACCTATGAGGGTGAGCCCGCGATAACACTAGAAGAGTATAGCTGGGGTGGGAACAAGGTTAACGTGAAACTTGAGCATGAGCGTGGGATTGTACACACGAAAGATTTCTTCCAAGAGTATATCTTCAATGGACGCTTCAACGGAATTAACCCTCGCGACTTAGCATATACTATACAATTCGAGCTGGGAAGAGCGCTGGCTGAAATCGCACGTGAGGAAGGCGCAAGGGAGGTCTACGTGTCAGGGGGAGCCGCGGTAAACACGATAATACTAAAAGGAATAAAACAGGTTTTCAGCCCGGACAGGGTTTTTATACCTAGTAAACTACCACCAGGGGACGGCGGGATATCTGCGGGGCAGGTCTACTATATGCAGCTGCGAGGGCTAGCTTAACCCGTAAAGATTAATAGAGCCCTGGAGATTGTATCTTCGGCTATGATGACTTGAACCCGATTTGAGTCATTTTGTGACTGGGGCCGTCGCTACTGAGCTGTTTTGTTATTTCTCTGCAGTCTCATAACAAATATCCAGGCATTTCGTTTCAATGCTCTCACATATTCTTCCGCACGACTCGCCGAATTTCTCGCAATTATCTTCACAGATTTCAGTGCACGCCGCCACCTCTAAGGCCCCGCACTCCTCAAGGCAATCCCTGACGGCGTTCTCACATTGGCGTTGGCAATCTTCAACCAGCTCCTCGCACAACGAGGTGCATTGTTCGTCCCGGCTACTCATAGCTAAACCTCCTCCTCACCTTCATTTATATTTATCCAGGAAAGACGCGTTGTCGCTGAAGCCAAGGCTGTCGAGTAATTTAACCGTTAGCGTTGAGATTTCCTTATCCACATCGCGGCGAAACTCAGCGTCCTCCCTGTATAATTCAATAATAGCGTCTCTAAAGACACGCCTGCCATCCCGTCTAAGATTCAAAGCTAAAAAGGAGTAGTATCGGAAAAGAGGCGCCTCAGCCACCCTCTCTCCTTTGGATGAAAACAATTTCTTGTGTTCCTCAAGCCTTCTCTCAAGGACTTGGTCATATAACTCTCCTCTTTCACGGACTTGTTCCTCCAGGAATTCGGTGACAGCACTGTATATTTCGTCGTAGAGCCTTCTAGCACGCGGGGACGGATGCCTAGACATTAGAACCATTAGCAGCTCAAAATATACTCCGGAAACCTTATACTTGAACATTCCATCTGTTGCCCTCCTTATAGTATCGTGGACTCCTCTCCCCTTCATCGAGTATGGGCTGCTGCCGCTTCCACTATGGAAGGAAAGTAGTGTGCCGAATATGCCTGAGACCAGCGTGTAAGTCTTTACACGATTATATAGAGACTCTAGGTCACCGAGGTAATCCTCACGCTTGTGAAACCCCACGTTAGGCGCTATAAAATCCACGGTTATGCCCATCCTCCTCAACCTGTCCAGCACAAAGAAGAGCTCAAGAGGGTCGGTTACGCTCGGAGTCTCGTCAAAAGCCACTTCAACTCCAAAGTTCCAGGGCGTGTATTCTTTTATTATTTCGTAGATTTTCTTGGTAACTTCTAGGCTCCTCATAAACTTCAGGTACAAACGCTTCACCCTCTCTCGGTCAAACCTGACTCTAACACCGTTCATCTCCACATCTATGTTCTCGTAATGCTCAACGAGACTAGGAGAGCCATATACCTCCTTGAAGGCTCTGTCAACATCGTCAACTGGAAGCGCATCAACCGAGTAGTCAATCAAGTCGCAGGTGTCAATAGTATAGAAGTTTATACTCCGAGTCGAGGTAGCCTCTTCAACCTCTTCTTCAATGTACTTTAACGCCGCCTCTACCTCCTTATCCGAGAGTCTTCTCTGCACAGTACTTCCCGAAATCCGCTTTACAGCCTCGCTTGACACTGAGACAGAGACGTGATCAGCCTCAACCTCTATGACCACACCCTTCTCCCGAGCCTTTGCAACAGAAGACTCGATGTAGCCTCGGATAGATGTGCCTGTATGCCCCCTAGCTATCTCATATACACCGGGTGGGGCCTTGATGACGTACTCGGGGGCTGTTTCACGGTGATAGGAAAGCATGACTCCTCCCACGCTGTTCTTTATTTTGAAGCCGGTGAGTATACCTTCGAGAAACACTTCTGGAAGCCTGACTCCCACGGCGAGGTGGGGCAAACGACCAAGATATCGTGGCGTTTCAACCATTAAAATCAATACAAGACTTCGAAGGATAAATGTATTAAACTTTCCCTAACTTCATTTTTCGATAGAGATAGATATCTCCGGGTATTCGGGAACCTTCCGGGTTCCTGAAGAATCTCTGTGTAGTAATACGTTTTCAGCCCTTAAAGTCCCCTTCAAGTCCTCGACAAACTCGGGTAGAACGTTAAAGTATTTCTCGGAGTGCAGGTGAATAGCTTTTACCGGAGCCCCCAAGGCTATCCTAGCATCATGCTTTGCCCGCCTAGCCTCGGCTATCGTGGCTATCAACATATCTCCTATCTCAGCGCTTTTACTATCAAACTCAATCTTTTCAGGCCAGGGTGCCACAGTTATGCTCTCATAACGCTCCTTCGAGCCATATAGGGCGTTATATAGCTCCTCACTCAGATGGGGAGCAAAAATCGAGAGAATATTTAAAGCCGAAAGAAAGGCTCTATACGAGGTGAACAAGGCTCCCCTATCGCCGCGCGCGACCCTATACTTGATGGCCTCGAGATAGTGGTCACAGAACTTGTGCCAAACGGTGTCGACGAGCAGTTGGGAGGCACCTTGGAAGTCAAAGTTTTCCAACGCACTCCTTGCTTTTTCGACCAACAAGGACGTCTCTCGCAATATCCAGTGGTCAATGCTTCTTAACTCGCGGGCATCCTCCTCAATGGGCCGGTAATCTCGCAGATAGTTATGGAGCAAGCGTGCGGCATTCCAGACCTTGACGAGGAACCTGTGAGCATAGTCGACGCCTTCCCAGGAAAACCTCACGTCCTGCCCTGTGGAGGCAGCCATGGCGACCCAAAGTCTAAAGCTGTCGGCGCCGTATTTCTCGAGAACCTCGCTCACAGCAACATAATTGCCGTAGCTTTTATGCATCATTCTCCCATCAGTGCCCCTAACCATCCCGTTGATGAGTGCTGTCTTGAACTGAGGCTTGTTGAAGAGAGCGATACCCCTGACGATGAGGTAGTAGTCCCAGGTTCTTATAATGTCATACCCGTTAGGCTGGAGGTCGGCTGGGAAAAGCCTCTCGTCGAAATTGTCAGGCCATCCAGCGTGTACTGCTGCAGTAATACTTGAGTCCATCCAGGTATCCATAACATCCTTCTCGCCGATTATATTCCTGGACCCGCATCTCGGACACCGCTCAAAAGGCGGTTTTTCGAACCTTGGGTCTATAGGTAGGTGTTCAGGGTCTACAACTATTTCGAGTCCACAGTCTTTACAGTAGTAAACCGGGATAGGCGTGGCGAAAAGCCTTTGACGCGAAATCACCCAGTCCCAGTCTAAGCTTAAAACCCAGTTCTCAAGCCTCTTATACATGTAGGAGGGAATCCACTGGATCTTCTTCCCCTCCTTAAGGACTGCCTCGTTCAAAGCTGTTGTTTTCACAAACCACTGCTTCTTCGGAATTATCTCTACAGGTGTGTGGCATCGCCAACAGGTTCCCACCGTGGTCTGGGTGTTCTCCACCTTCACCAGGAGGTTTCTCTCCTTCAGAATATTCACCATCTTCTTCCTAGCTTCCTCTATGGGGAGCCCCTCAAGAGGCCCAGCGTTGCTGTTCATACGTCCATTATCCGTGATTGATATTATGAGTGGAAGCCCATACTTCACCTGCCACTTAACGTCAGTCTTGTCTCCATAGGTGCAGATCATTACAGCGCCAGAGCCGAAGTTCTTGTCTACAGCCTCGTCAGCAATAATGGGAACCTCTCTCTCATAGACAGGTACAATGGCGTGAAGCCCCACAATTCTCTTGTATCTCTCGTCGTCGGGGTTCACAGCCACAGCGACACAAGAGGCTAAGAGCTCGGGACGCGTTGAGGCTATTACGAGGTCCTCGCCAGTCTCACGAACCCTAAACTTGAAGTAGTAAAGGGGTCTAGTCGTTTCAACATATTCTACCTCCGCCTCGGCGATGGCGGTCTCACACCTAGGGCACCATATAACAGGATGCTCTGCCCTGTAAATCAGCCCCTTCTTATACATCTCGACAAAGCTAAGCTGGGTTCTACGCCAGTAATCCTTGTCCATAGTCATGTACTCGGTAGACCAGTCTATGCTTAAACCAAGACCTTTCAACGCACGCCTCATCGAGTCTATCCATTCAAGCGTATACTTCTTGCATAGAGAGATAAACTCTTGAGACTCAAACTCACTCTTCTTCTTCCCTGTTATTCTCTCAACCCTGACCTCCGTGGGTAGGCCGTGGCAGTCCCACCCCTGAGGAAAATAAACATTAAAGCCTTGCTTTCTCTTATACCTAGCTACAAAGTCGATGTACGAGAAGTTTAAAGCATTACCAACATGTAGCTCGCCGCTCGGGTAAGGCGGAGGCGTGTCGATACTATATGTCGGGCGTGTCCTATCTTCCCGGTTAAACCTATAGATGCCTCTTTCCTCCCAGAACCTCTGCCACTTACTCTCCACAGCCTTGAAATCATACGTTTTAGGGAGCTCACTACTCATAGAATCGTTTCTTCAACAGAAAAGGGAATAAAAATTTTACCGTAAAAGAGAAACTAATGGTGATGGTGGTGGTGATGGTGATGATGCTCTTCTTCAGCCTCGACCACGGTCTCCTCGGTCGTGATACCCGCAATAGCCTCTCGAAGCTCCTTGGGAATCTCCACCTCGTACGCCTCAAGTATCTTCGCAACGAAATATGGATCCGGCGCCGCCCCCTCAAACTCCACCTTGTCAACCCCGTCAACCTGTATGACGTTTTTAGGCACCGCGTAAACGCCATACTGGTCTGCTAGTTCGCTGAACTCTAAAGCCTCGATCATATCACCATAAATATTCTTGTTGATCATAGCAAACCTATGAGAAGCCCTCACAGCCAACGGGCAGTAGGGGCACGTCGGGGTCACGAAAATCATTATACGAGTCGGCTTAACCACATACTTGGTAAGTAACTCAGCAAGCCCAGGGTCAACCTGGGGCCTACCAGTAGAGGCGTCGATAATATCCTCAACGAAAGCGCCGAACTCATAACCAGCTGGAATACCAAAATACCTAACATGCCACTCGTCAACACCGTGTATTAAGATGGCAGGGAACATGGGAATACTATACTTTTTAGCTTCAGGGTCGCTACTCTTGTGCTTAACAACCCTAACCTTACCATTCGACGTCTTAGTCAAAAGCTCCAAAATCTGCTCGGTATCTTCACAGTACATACACTCTGCATCGGGATCCCTGAAATACCTAATAGTCACAGGGTTCTCTAGCCCTGAAAACATCCTGGTAAGCTCCTCAACCAGCTCCTCATCATATTCAACCGGCATATCTAATCCGAACCCTAATCGATAACCGCTTTTTAAGCCTATCCATCAGCCCTCCTACCTAAAATATGCAAACACGCACCCATAGAGCCCAACATCCACTCCCATTTTATTTAGAAAAAAGATATAAGGAGCACATGTACAAAATAAAATTGAAACATAAAGAAAAGTTTGATACCATGGTGTAACACGTCATAAAAAATCTAAATATATCGGACAAATTATAACATCCTGTACACGAGAATCTTGTATTTCAACAC
>JBEULP010000040.1:0-5514 GCA_041287245.1 Infirmifilum sp.
GTTGTTGTCGAAGAGAAGGGAAAAAAATACTTAAAATGTAGAGTCTGTGGATACAAAGAGGAAGTAAAGAAGAAAGAAATGGTTATAAAAGAAGAAGTTGTGGAGGATGAAAATAGAAAAGTTATAACTTTTAAAAAAGGAGAAGAGCTAGAGCAACTTCCAACTACAAAAATTACATGTCCGAAATGCGGATATGATGAAGCTTATTGGTGGATTCAGCAAACTAGAAGTTCAGATGAACCGCCAACAATTTTCTATAAATGTAAAAAATGTGGTTATACTTGGAGAGTTTACGGCTAGTAAACTCTTATTAATTCACAAGTTGGAGAGACTTCAACAAAATGTGTAGCTTTACCTTCTCTAAAGCTTGAACATTGATTTTCAGGCAAATTGTCAATAGGCTCTCTTGGACTATGGGCTACATCGCAAACCCAATCTGGCATTTCTTTTATTGGATTTAATAAACAAGGGCCTTTAGATAAATCCATCCCAGAAGCTAATGCTTTTTTACACTCTTTGATGCAAATATCTATAGCATTTTTGCTTTCATTTGCTTCTTTTTTGTACAGGAAAGAAATGAAAAACAAAGCTAAAACAATTGTTGTTACAACCAATATCAGAACTTTTTTCATTAGAAGACTTTTCTTGAAAAATATAAATTTTTAAGGTTTTTGATTTTTAATTAAAGAATGCGACAAGAATATGTTTTTATTTTTGATCTGGATGGAACATTGGTACCAAAGGAAATAGCAAAAGAGTTATCCGATCAAGCCTATTCAAAAGCTATAGAGTATTTGTTGAACGAAGGAAAAAATTTTCCATCATCTTTAAGAGATCCGAGAAAATGGGTAGAAGCATTTTCACTTTTGCCAGAGCTCAAGGAAAAATTTGATAAAGAATATGAGAGAATTTTAAAGAGCTATGAATTTAAAGAAGAAAGTAGAAGGGTTAGAAAAATTTTTGAGAAAATAGAAAAAGCTTTTCCCGTAACGAAAGTTTATGTTTTGAGCGCAAATAATTTCTCTAGTTTAATTATAGAAAAAATGGGATTAAAAAATGATGTTGAAGTAATCTCAGTATACAATAAATGCAGATACAAAAATCGAGAAGATTATTATTCTAGCTACATTGAAGCAAAAGTTGAAGAAATAGAAAAAATCAAAAAAAGTTTCCCCGAAGCAAGAATTATATACGTTGGGGATTTAGAAGAAGATAGAAAAATTGCAGAATTGAGCTCAATAGACTTTATCCCTATAGAAAACCTTGTTCATTATCTTTTTGAAGAAAAGATTTAAATACCCTTTATCATAATATTTTTAGTGGTTAGTATGGCAGCTTAAAGTATTAAATGCTTGCGATGAGCTAGCTGCCACTTTTCTGATGGTTTAATGATGAGGTGGACACCTAGTTAGCAAGTTTTGATGCAACCCTTTAGGTAAAACTAAAGGGTGAAGGGTCGAATCGATGAATAAAACAAGTGTTCCGATTTTGATGAGGAACGAACTGTCTTTATGAGATGGAAGGATGAGACTGCCATAGGATTTTGGGGTCGAGGGGTTTCCGGTCAAGCTACGCCACCTGGTGGATGGCTCGGCTCCAGGGCCGAAGAAGGACGTGGCAAGCTGCGAAAAGCCCGGGTTAGGCGCATGCAGCCTTAGACCCCGGGATTTCTGAATGGGAATCCTGCCTCGTTAAGAGGCATTCCAGACTTAAAAAGTCTGGAAGGGGGACGCGGGGAAGTGAAGCATCTCAGTACCCGCAGGAAGAGAAATCAAATGAGATGCCGGGAGTAGGGGCGACCGAAACCGGCATAGGGCAAACCGAACCGGCTAGCGATGAGCTAGTTGGGATGTGGAGTTGTAGGACTTGAGCACTCCCTAGCCTCTCGACCCGAAGTCGGCTGGAATGCCGCGCCGTAGAGGGTGACAGCCCCGTAGGGGAAGAGAGGAAGGGAGATTTCAAGTATCCTGAGTACCGTTGCCTGGTTTGGCAGCGGGAAGCTGGGTGGCAATAACATCCAACCCTAAACACACCTGGAGTCCGATAGCGAACTAGTACGGTGACGGAAAGCTGAAAAGCACCGCGAAAGCGGGGTGAAAAGAGCCTCAAACCAGGTGGTTACAGTCTGCCGAGGCGGGAAAGGTCTTGCCTCGAAGTTGAAAAAACGAGAGGCAAGTGACACCGTCTCGGCGTCCGTTTGGAAAAACGGGGCGGGGAGTGTAGGTGAGTGGCGAGGTTAAGTGGTGAAACCACGAAACCGGAGCGAAAGCGAGAGCGCGCAGCTTGCATTCATGCAAGCTAGGCGCGGGGTATGAAAGTGCCCTATAGTCACTCACCTACGACCGGAAGGGCCGCGATCTAATCCTGGCCAGGGTGAAGTCTCCCGAAAGGGAGATGGAGGCCCGATAGAGGTGGTGAGATGCCAATCCCTCTCGTGAGCCAGGATTAGGGGTGAAAAGCCAATCGAGCGGCCTAATAGCCGGTTCCCCCCGATATGCACCACAGTGCAGTCCCACCCGAGGATTCTGGGGAGGTAGAGTTACTGATCGAGCGGTCAAGGGCCGAAAGGCTCAGCCGCTCTGTCAAACTCCGAACTCCCCAGATCTGTAGACGGTGGGAAAATGACTGCTGGGGTAAGCTCGGCAGTCGTGAGGGGAACAACCCAGACTGGGGTTAAGGTCCCTAAGTGTCCGCTAAACGCTGAAGGGGTTCATCCTCTTAGACAGCGGGGCTGTGGGCCTAAAAGTAGCCATCAGCTAAGAAGTGTACAACAACTTACCCGCCGAGAGGGTGGGCCCTGAAGATGGAAGGGACTAAGCGGACCACCGAGACCCCAGACCTCGAAAAGAGGTGGTAGGGGGGCGTGCTGCGTGGGCAGAAGTAGGGGCTTGAGCTCCTATGGACCACGCAGCAATGCAGATCCCGCTGTAAGTAGCAGCATAGCTGGGTGGAAATCCCAGCCGCCTGAAGCCCAAGGGTTTGCCGGCAATGTTCGTCAGCCGGCAGTTAGTCGGTCCTAAGCGCACTCTTAATCGACGTGCGCAAGAAAGGGAACCCGGTTAACATTCCGGGACCTGGGAGGTACGTGCCGCAAGGCAAGGCAGACCACTAACGCTTTGGGGTAGGCTGACGCAAGCCAACTGCCGAAGACTCCGGAGTCTCGTAATGAGGAGAAGGAGTCGAATGGCAGGATGGGCTCCTCGTATGAGGAGTTCGGCCGATCCCTAGAGCCCGTGAAAAAGTGGTCTGCAAGAATCCTCCCAGACCGTACCGAGAACCGGCACAGGTGGGCTTCCTGAGAAGGGAACGGCGTGTTGGGATAACCCTCCCCAGGGAAATCGGCAAATTGGCCCCGTATGTTCGCTAGAAGGGGTGCCTGTAGCCTTAACCATCCTAAGCCTTCAAAAGAAGGCAAAGGATGGGAGGGGCTGCAGGTCGCAGTGACAAGGCCCAGGCGACTGTTTAACAAAAACGCAGGGGACTGCTAGTCCGAAAGGATGTGTACAGTCCCTGAGGTTTGCCCAGCTGCGGTGTGTGAAACCCGGTTCCAACCGGGCTAAGCCCCGCAGAGCGGCGGCGGTAACTCTGACCGTCGTATCTCAGGCGGTCATATGATTTATGATTCGCCGCCTTGGGCGACAGAAGTAGCGTAATCCCTTGCCGCTTAAATGGCGGCCCGTTGAATAGCTTAACGACCTGGGCGCTGTCCCGGGGAGGTACCCAGCGAACTTGGCATTCCGGTGAATAGGCCGGAGACCCCCGGTGGGAAACAGAGACCCCGTAGAGCTTTACTGCAGTCTGGCGTTGCTGTAAACTCCTGGTTGCATAGAGTAGCTGGGACCCGCTATCAGGCGTAGGCTCCGGCCGAAGCCGAGGGGAAAGTGTAACACCAGCCTTCTGGGGGTTTACAGCTTACCCGAAGAGGGGACAGCGCTAGATGGGCAGTTCGGCTGGGGCGGCACCCCCTCGAAAAGATATCGAGGGGGCCCAAAGCTCGCCTCACCCGGGTCATAAAAAGTAGAGAAAATGATAAAGTCGCTCCCGACTGATTTTATGATTAACGGGGTAGCTTTTGATCTCTACTTTTTACCCGAAAGAAATCCGGGGTAGAGTGCAAACGCAAAAGGCGGGCTGACTAGAACCCACAAAGCGAGGGTTCTAGCCGCGAAAGCGTGGGTTAGCGATACATCGGTTCCCTTTATTGGGGGCCGGTGGTATCAGAAAAGCTACCTCGGGGATAATGGGCCCGTGGCCGGTGAAAGCCCACAGTAAAGCTATCTACTTGGGGTCTCTTTTCCCAAGAGATAGCGACAGGCAAATTGACCCGGCGCGTTGGTGCGTAGCTGTCGGCTCCCCCCCTCCAGATAGTTAGAATTGTCTAACTATCGGGGTTTGGCCGTGCAGCAATTGGGGATGCCTTTAACTCTTTCGATAGGTTCAGCGAGATTACTAGTCTAGTGGAAATACTAGATAACATAGGCATCTCTAACCGCAAGCGGCCAAGGGTACAGGTGTCCACTGGTTAAAGGGGGACGCTAGCTGGGTTCAGAACGTCGTGACCATAGTTGAGGTCACTTTCCAACGACATAGCATTTTGCTAAGGATGAGTTGGATATCGTTGCCGGGTTTAACATTCTTTTACTTAAACAAACCTATTGGATAAGCTCAACTATGGCGGTAAAGACAGTTCGGTCGCTATCTACCGGGGGTGCTGGCCGTCTGACCGGAGGGGAGCGTAAGTACGAAAGGAACACGCTCCCCGGGCCTCTGGTCTACCGGTTGTCCATTTGGCATGCCGGGCAGCCACGCCCCAGTGGATAACCCCTGAAAGCATCTAAGGGGGAAACCACCCGGAAAAATAGACGGCCAATCTCTCTACTGGGGAGACCCGGTAGAGAGACGAGGGCTGTTGTAGAACACAACGTTGATGGGGTGGAGGTGGATGCAGCAAGGCTTCGGCCGAGCTGCGAGCCTGCCACTCCCAATCGCCCGAGTTGACCGGAAATCCGACAAACCCAAAATCCTATGGCACTCTTTATTCTATTTTTGGTTCTAACCAACATATGGAGAGCAGAAAAAGCGATAGAAAGTTTGGTAAAACACTATTAAACTATAATTAATGATAGAAGAAAATATTGAAGATGCAAACAAGCGATAATAGATTTTCATTCCTTAAACAAAAGTCTTTATTTCTTTTTTTTGAGTTATAGCGCTAACTAAAATTTTTCCGTTCTCACTTTCTTTTGAAATCTTTACGCTACCTTTTTTTCCAACCATTGCAGAAAAAACAAACTTACCATCAACATAAAAGCTAACAACCTTTCCGCAATATTTTGGGTCGAATAAAAATTCTAAGCTATTGCCAGTATCTTTTAATTGATAGCTAATTTCTTCTCCAAAACTTTTATACCTTGGTAAAACTTCAATTTTTATTCCAAGTTTTTTTTCTATTCTTGAAATGTTTTCTCCATCTTTCCCAATCAACCTTCCAATAACTCTATTGTCAACTTCAAC
>JBEULP010000041.1:0-2669 GCA_041287245.1 Infirmifilum sp.
TTGAGGAAGCACTCGACCATGTACCGGTTCTCGCCCTGGTAGCCATAGGTGACGGCCTCGTCGGGGATGACGGGCATCAAGCCTTGGTCGGCATTCTGCTTCTCTACGAACTCTTCGCTGGGCGGAATCTTCACGTGCCTGCTGAAGAAAGCGAAGAGCTCCGGCTGCAGAGTGTTTATCCAGAGGGAGTACTCAGGGCCCAGCACCTCAAACGTGAGCCTTAAACCGGCTCCAATGAACGACCACGAAGTGTGGGTCTCCGAAAGGACCACGTGGCCCTCCTCATCCTCGTAAGCGACGACAGCCGTGGCGTAATCCTCGGCCGGTTCGACGGTGTAGTCAGCGCCGTACGTCTGCTTGAGCTTCTCTACGTACCCTTTCCTCGTCCACTTGAGCGACGCAACTTCGCCCCAGACTTTCCTGGGCTTGATGCTCTCCTTACCCTTCTCAGGATCCCACAGCATGTAGCGGGCCGCCTCTAGGCTGTGGCACATCATATCCAGCAGCACGCCACCCCCAGATTGGGTGGGCCTCCAGAACCAGGGGGCGTGAGGGCCACCGTGCTCCTCCGCAGCCCTGGCCAGGTAGGGCCTTCCGCTGTACTTGGCACCAAACCTCCACACGACCTCCTTGCCCCTCGTCACTGATGGCATGAACAGCTGGTTCTCTAAGTAACCGTGAAGGAGGCCGGCTTTCTCGATCAGATTGATCATCTCCCCGGCCTCCTTCACGTTGCGCGCAAGGGGCTTCTCGCAGGCGACGCCCACCAGATTGCCGCGCCCCTGCCTCGCCTCTTCGGCGATGGATCTGACGATGTCAAGCCTGGCGTAGTTAGGAGCTAGAATCCACACCGCGTTGACGCTTCTATCCCTCAGCATATCATGAAGGTCTGTGTAGACTTTAGGCTTGCCCACGCCAAGCTGCTCAGCTAAGGCGGCTAGCTCGCGCGCCCTCTGCTCAGTCCTGCTGTAGATGGCCACTATGTCTGCGCCCCTAACGCCCACCCAGCTTCTCACGTGGAATTTGGCGGCAAAACCAGCTCCCACGAGTGCTACGCCTAACTTCTCCATCATGCAGACTTGACTGTGTTTGCTATATAAGCTTGACCACGATCCCCCTTAGGAAGGAACGAGTTTGCTAAGGGTACTTGTCAAATGGTTCTTCAATAACCTCCCGAACGTCGACCCTCGAGCCGTGATCACCTTATACGGATGGTGCGACATATTTTTATATTAATGATTTTTAGAATTTCATTGAAAAGTGAACATTAACAAAATGTTTAAATACATGAGAGAAAGGGAGCTCGCCAGCATGGCGACTGTTACGCATGTTTCAAAAGGGCGGATCGTAACCGTCGTTGTACTAATAGCTTCAATAGCTGCCAGCTTTGTTGCTGGATACTTCTCTCGTAGCCTGCTGAGGGCAGGCCAGCAAGAGGTCGTTACGGTTAAGATAGGCGCGCTCCTACCCCTAAGCGGCGATCTGGCTAGCTTCGGCAAGCGCAACCAGAACGCGCTCCAGCTGGCCCAGGAGGACATCAACAATTTCGCTGCAGCGGTGGGCAGCCGCTTCCGCTTCCAAATGGTGTTTGAGGATACGGCAACCGATCCTCAGGTCGCCAGGTCGAAGATAGAGGCCCTTGCCGCGCAGGGCATCAAAGCTTTCATAGGCCCCATGTCTAGCGGTGAAGTATCGCAAGTCAAGCAATACGCCGACTCGCACCACCTCGTCGTTATCAGCCAGTCCTCCACGGCGATTGCCTTAGCGATCTCCGGTGACTACATTTTCAGGGTTGTGCCACCTGACACGTACCAGGGTCAGGCGCTTGCCAAGTACGTTATGTTCAGAGGCTTCAAGAAGGCTGTAGCCATCTACAGAAACGATGCATGGGGCGTCGGCCTCTTCGAAAGCTTCGCCAAAACTTTCCAGGCTCTCGGGGGCACAGTCGAAGGTGTAGCCTACGATCCAAGCGCTAGGGAGTTCACTGCTGAGGTAGCCCGCGCAGCGGATCTCGCTCAAAGGTTGGGGGCGGGCGCGGCGGTCGTGCTGATATCCTTCGAGGAAGGTATTCAGATAATCAAGCTAGCTGCGCAGAATCCCGCACTCTCCCAGCTTACGTGGTTCGGCACTGACGGCTTAGCGAGGAGCACAAAGCTGGCAGCAGAGGCGTGCTCTGAAACAGTTGCCCTCGGCGGCCTACCCTCAACGATCTTCGTACCTACATCGAACCCGCTCCAGGAAGCTTTCATCGCTAGGTTCCGCCAGCGGTTTGGCGAGAACCCGGACAGCTACTCTATGAACGCCTACGATGCAGCTTGGCTCATCGCGCTCTCCGTTATGTTGACCGGCGACTACGATGGGGAGAAGATAGCTAGCGTCCTGCCCCAGGTGGCCAGTAGATACTACGGCATTACCGGCACGATCCAGCTCGATGAGAACGGCGATAGGAAGGCCGGCGATTACGGCGTGTTCCAGCTATTCAAAACCGCTGCGGGGTGTGAGTGGAAGCTCGTTGCAACGTACCACATCAGCACCGGCACCGTAACCCCCCTACAGCAAGGTTAAGCCATGCACCACGTTTTTTTCCTTGCCAAAGATATTTCTAAAAGCTTCGGCGGAGTCAAAGCTCTCAAAGGCGTCACGATAGCCGTTGAGAGGGGCAGTGTTAC
>JBEULP010000042.1:0-50065 GCA_041287245.1 Infirmifilum sp.
CGCGCAAGCTTCTCCATATCACTCTTCTTCACACGCCTAACAGCCAAAATACCAGCCTTAGCAAGATAATACTGAGCAACATCATCAATACCCTTCTGGCAGAATACGACATTAGCACCACTCTCCTTAATCTTCTCAACCATGTCCTTGAGTATCTTCTCCTCTTCCTCTAGGAATTGCTGCATCTGCTCCGGCGAGGATATACGGATCTCTGCGTCTATCTCAGTCTTCTCAACCTCCAAGGGTGCGTCAAGAAGGGCGATCTTAGCGTTCTCAACCCTCTTAGGCATCGCAGGGTGAACAACCTCCTTGTCAACTATTACTCCATAGATAAGCTGAGTGTCCAGGAATGCTCCTCCCTTCTTCTTGATAATTTGAATGTTATCTATGTCGACTACAACTTGCCCGTTAACCTCATCGGCAACCTGCTTGACGGCCTTCACCGCTAGCTCGGCAAAGTAGTCTCTCAGCGCCGCGATGGCTTTGCTCCTCATCGATGTCGCGGCAACCTTCTTCAGAGTCTCTACATCGTCAAGACTAACCTTAATAGCCTTCTGCTTTATAAGCTCGCGAGACCGCTCCATCGCCTTCTTATAGCCCGCGACTATAATAGTCGGGTGAATGTTCCTGTCTAGAAGCCTCTCAGCCTCTTTTAAGAGCTCGCCAGTCAATACAACAGCACTCGTTGTACCATCTCCGACCTCCTTATCCTGAGCCTTCGCAACCTCTACCATTAGCTTAGCAACTGGATGTTGTACATCCATCTCGTCTAGAATCGTAGCTCCATCATTAGATATCGTGATGTCTCCAAGCGTGTCAATAAGCATTTTATCCATGCCCTTGGGACCCAAAGTTGTCTTTATCGTCTCTGAAATAGCCCTGGCAACCATTATGTTTAGGTGGATAGCCTCCCTACCCGCCTGGCGAGAGGCGCCTTCTTTAAGTATAAGTACAGGAACTCCACCCAATTGCGCCACTGATGCCATACCTTCACCACCCGATAATGCCATTCTGTTCGCCTGCACTAGTTGCAAATTATCGCTTCTATAAAAACTTTTCTAAACTTTTTAACCTATCTTCTTAACCGAACTCCCATATTCAGCACCAGCGAAGGAACCTTCACGTTCACCCCTCTAATGACCAAACAGGATAGCGATGTCTTTATATTTACTTACAAACATAACCCCTATGGAGCGGGGCCGTAGTCTAGCTTGGTAGGATGCCAGCCTGGGGCGCTGGTGGAATGCAGCTCTCCGGAGCCGCATGCTGAATCCCGGGTTCAAATCCCGGCGGCCCCACTTTTCAGCTAAACGCTATGCATAAAAAATATCTTTAACTTTTAACCATCTACCAATGAATAGGGTAAAGCGGGGGTGCCCGAGCTAGGACAAAGGGGGCGGACTTAAGATCCAGATATGTAGGAGATCCGCTGGCGTCGGCCTGCCCGGGTTCGAATCCCGGCCCCCGCACTTCTCCTCCGTTACACGCGCTCCTCGAGATCGGCACCTCAAGGTTATAGAGGTGGTTATTTTTTTATAGTAGCTTCGCGGGAGAGATTTGGGATGAGAAGTCAGAGTTATTCTGAGACATGATGAAAAGGCATTTGTTTGACCACCTTCATAGCGTAAATTTCGTCGCCGCCGCTCTCGATTAAATTCAAGATCGTAAACCCGTTAAGCTGGATGCTTGTTTTCAGAGTCTTTTTAAGCGATACTACGACTATAGCGCCTGGGGCGGCGATCCGGTGGATTTGCTCCAGCGCTCCAGGCACCTCGTGTAGAACTGTGACAGAGGCGACGGCTTCGAAGATGTTGTCGCGTAGAGGCAGGTGCTCGGCGTCAGCTTCTAAGGCATCTGAGGGGACGTTTAATCTTTTTTCTTTAAATATTCTTAGCATCCCTTCTGAGAGATCAATGCATAGATAATAGTCCGTATCATGTAGTCGCTCTCCTAGGATTCCGGTTCCGCAACCTACGTCTGCGATGCTTCTCGTACCGTCGACAAACGTTGCCACAACTGAGTTTTTCCTCAATTGCTCCGGTCCATAGAGCTCGTCATATATGGACGCGATTAAGTCGTATGAGAGAGCCATATAGTTTTAACCTGTTGACACGTATTAGTCAAAGTCTATGTGGAAACGTCTAGCTATTAAAGGATTTGGGGTCATGGGCGCCGCGCTTGTTTATTGGATTAGACGCTTTTCACCGCGCATAGAGATCCTCGTCGAGTCAGACGAACTGACTGATGTATACTCAATAAGGGGTTTAAAGGCTTACTTAAGCGGGCATGAGGGTGTAGTCTACTCTCGTGAATTTCTAGAGAAGGTTCTTCTAATAAAAAAGAGCCACCTAGATCTTTCAGAGGCTGACTTCAGGGTAAGTATTCGAGAACCCAGCATAAAGGGGTATCCCCTATCGAGGAAGAGCGGTTTTGAGAGGATACCCTCCCTGGGAGGTGAAGGTATAGTTCTACCTTTTTGCATCCATTCGCTGCAAATCGCTATGTATTTGCGTGAGAGCGGCGCTAAGGCACAGGTTTCTGAAACTAGCTCTTCTCCGGCTTGGTTTAGGGACAAGCTTCCCAATGACCTTTTCACCAATAAGGCTCCTCTGAACGGGCTAGAAGATTTGTGTCAAGATGTGGAGATCCGCATCCAGGACGGGGAGCAGGAGCTCGTCTTCCGGGCGCCTTTCCTCGACGAGAATATTCACTCTTTAGCCGCCTTGATAGCTAGAAGTATCGTACTGGGAAAAAACCACTACCTGAACCCCATCCCAATACAGTATTATTTCTTAGACACGCATGAGGGTATAGTCGCCGGCATGGGTGATTGTAGCTCTGCGGATTCCTCTGTGAAAACCTCTCTGGGAGAAAAAGCATGGGCGAGGCTTTGTCTAGAGAAACAGAATAGAAGAATCGTGGGGTTTCAGGGGATTCTACACTATGAGCATGTTTCTGAGATAACTTTGCCCTTTATTGAAAAAGATAACTTTTGCAGCGAGAAAAACCTGTTTCTCTTGGCAATGTCGAAAAGCCCATTTTTCTATAACTCTCGTTTGATGGAGCTTTTACTGGCAGCCTGGGTCAAAATGTGTAGTTAAGCCTCGAGAGTTCATCCCATGTTATTTCCACGGGGCTTCTACGGGCGGCCGACTCTAGAGCTTTAACTACACACTTGAGAGCAATGTATCCTTCCACCGCAGATACCTGGGGGCGCCGCTTGTGCGATACGGCTTCGAGGAAGTCTTTGAGTTCAAGCTTCAAGGGCTCCTCCTGGAGATATGAAATCTCGAGGTGTGTATTCTCACTGTGCAATGCTGTGGACACGGTGGGCGTCTCAACTCTCTGTACCCCATTGTCAATAACTATTCGTCTCAGAATATAATCTATGGTAATGATGGAGTCTTCTGTTCTGACCGAGAAGCTCCTATGTTTGTAGCTCGGCGCAGTTCTCCAGCTAGCAACAATATGCGCCGTTCTCGCACCGGGATAGCTGTATAGGGCTTCAATCTCGACTTCGTATGGGAAGCCGTCCCCTGGAACGGCAGAGGCGTATACTGTCCGTGGCAGATCCTCTAAGAAAGCCGCAGCAATGTCGACATCGTGTACAAGTAGGTCATGGGCTACGCCGAGATTAAGAGTGTAGTTCCCAGCGGGACCTGGACCAAGCCGCCTAGCCTCAAAGGCGTATATCTTCTTTTTGCTCTGCTCTAATAATTTACGCGCTATGCCCACAATCGGGTTAAAGCGCTCGATATGACCTACAGCTAGAACCCGTCCGGAACTGAGTGACTTGAGGGCTAGACTAAACCCCTGCTCTATTGTTTCTGCTAAGGGTTTCTCGACGAAGACGTCATAGTGATCCAAGAGGCTATCCACAACTCTGTAGTGATAAACTGTGGGAACGACTACTACTACGGCATCAAGGTTTTTTTCCCACGAAAAAAGCTCTTCAACGCTATCATAAAAAGCGTCTGCCGAGTAGGCGTTTGCGACCTCCTTAGCGCGGGAGAAGTCGGAGTCTACGACTATGAGCCGGTCTATGTATTCCTTGCGTAAAGCCGAGAGAACCCTAACGTGGTTCCTACCCCACCTACCAACCCCTACTACTGCTACCTCGAGAGACATGATATCCCTTTTTTAATGGTTCTACGTTAAAAAAGATTCACTACCGGCAAGAGCGCGCGTCGAACCATGCAGAAAACCAGTTTAAGCGGCTCCGACACCGTCCTTTCCCGGGGCACGCGGACCCCAGTACTCGGAGCGGCGCACCCCCCTTAGCTTCCGGGTTCGGAATGAGTCCGGGCGTGGCAGGGGTGCTATGGTCGGAGCCAGAAAAGCTAAACAGAGGGGGATATAAAAAAATTGCGTTTTACGTGTTATTAGGAGAGGAGAGCACGAGCTATCTTGAGGCTGAAGAGTGGGTGTTTGAGAAGTTTTGTTGCAACATGAACTACGTTTTCACCGTTCGCCAGGTTTACCACATCCTCGGGCGACAGAACCTCGGCTAGTTGGTTTAGTTCGTCGTCGCTGAGTTTCTCAATCACTTGTAAACCTTTAAGGCTGTCTCTTATCCTCTTGCCCCAATACTCGTTATACTTTGCAACATACTCACTTAAAGTCTCAGCTGAGAAATCCCCTCTTTCGAGAGCCTTTACCGCGACTTCCGCAGCTATCTTGCCCCCTGCAAGAGAGGTATGTATCCCGCCACCTGTTAGAGGTATGACTTGCCCTGCCGCTTCACCTATTAACATGACGTGATCTATCACGATCTGCTCCAGCATTCCTCCAATCGTCACTGCCGCCCCTCTAAACTCGATTATCTTAGACTTGCTGAATATCTCCGGGTGTTCTTTGATGAACTTGTCTAGGTAGTTTTTCGGGGCAGCTCCTTGAACACCGATTCCAACGTTAGCTAGAGAGCCGTCCTTGGGAAATATCCAAACATAGCCTTTGGGGGCTACTTCATTGCCCAGGTAGAAATAGGTGAGCCCGGGATCCTCTACCTGCACGTTAGTCATGACATATTGTATGGCCGGGATGACTGTTCTTTCTCCAGGTTTTTCCAATCCGAAATTCCTGGCTGTGAAGGATAGATACCCGTCGGCACCTATAAGTAAGGGTGCCTCTAGAGATAGCGTTCTAGCGGTTACTTTGACAGTACCATCTGTGATGACGGCTTGTTTTACCGGCTCCTTAACGTAAATATCAGCACCGGAGGAGGAGGCGTACTCGCCTAGGACTCTCAGGAAATTCCTCTTATCTATAACGTATCCCATCTCGCCTTCTTCGGTTATTTTCACTTGTTTTCCATTTGGAGCAACTACCACAGCTCCTTTTATGGGCCTTGAGACAAAGCGGCTTATGTCGCTTCTCGACACCTCCGCCGTTTGAAGAACCCTGGCGCTTATTCCTTCCCCGCATGGCTTTACAGCAAGTGTCTCGTTCTTCTCAACAACGGCAACCCTATAGCCCGCAGCAGCCAGCTTTCTTGCGAACATTAGCCCCGCAGGGCCTGCGCCAATGACTATAGTATCGTATTTCATTTTAGTTCATAGTTTAGATTTTATACCTGGTATAAATATTATACCTCGTGGGTTAAGTGGGAAACATAGACCTTGAAGGAGAAATTGAGAAAAAAATAAACCACGTGCTGCGGGGGGTTTCAGAGGCCCTTGAAGCCTACATACGTGACAAAGGACTATCCATAGAAGACACTAAAGCGATCCTGGAGAAACTCGAGCCAAGTTTTAAACTATTGACAAAGAAGTGGACATTAACCATTATATATACTCTTCTTCTAACAGGCCCGTTATCCTTCAATAAGCTACACGAATTAACCAAGGTAAATAAAAGAAGCCTTTCACAGCGTCTTAAAGAACTCGAAAAGAACGGGCTTGTCCGAAGACAAGTGAGAACCCAGCCCCCGGTTACAACGGTGTATTTTTTAACTAAAACTGGGAGAGATACAGGTCTTCTAATAATTCCCTTAATATACTACGTGGCGCGCTCAAGCTACGAGGGAGGCGTTGACAGGGCTTCAGGGTGAACTTTAAGAAAAACTTTCCTTGGCCTTGGATCCCCCTGCCGAAAGTAGAGAGCTGTTCCATGACTCGCGAAGAGAACGTGGTCTCTTTCATCCGCGTTTAAGGAGAAAAGCAATGAGATGTCTCTTACATAGCTTTCAGAGCCGCTTAAAATTATGACAAAGCCGGCGAGCTGGAAAATTCGCGGGTCGAATTCCCTAGGCAGCTGAGAGACAGCAATTAGGGAATACCCCCATTTCCTTATCTCCTTGTATAAAGATAATAGATAGGGTGTGAACAGATGCGCCTCTTCCAGAACCACTATTTGTTCTAGATCGTTTCTAACGCCTCTCGATCTTTTCCAGCCTTGGAGAAGGAGAAGCAGAATCTGAATTGATATTTCAACCAGCTCGCGTGATACCATTAACGGGAACGTGAAGTAAACGCTTTCCTCGGCTATCGCTTCAATAGCAAGGTCACGCGAATATATTCTATTCAAATCATCATACAGCCTCTTAAGGTCTGGATCTTCTCTTGCCATCCTTTCAAGTGGAAGTAGGCTATTCTCACTGATGCATTCTAATAAAAGCTCTCGGATCACGTTTCTCGCGCCTCTGAAACCGTAAACTATCTCTATATATCTGCTGAGCTCGCTAGCATATTCTTTTGTCTCCCACCCTGGTGTGTAAAGGAAGTCTATTTTATCTTGGGTTACTATAAACGTTTTTCTAAAAAGCCTCCTGTAGGCATCCTCGCCATGAGGATCTATGACCCACGTTTTTACCCCTAAATTCCGAGCCTCGATAATTAGGTGCCTCGCCAGCGTGGATTTACCGCTTCCCGATGTGCCGAGGAGAACGCCATGGACATTTGGGAGAGAGAAAGGATTTATGTATATGTTTCTCCCCTTGTCGTCGACTCCCAGAAACAATCCTTGGGTTTCTTCGCGCGGCGGTATGACAGCCAGCGGCGAGAGTATGGGGATTAAATCTCCAGCTAGAACTAGAGTTTCTCTTCTCTCTAGAAGGTCACGTAGACGATCTAGCACGAGACCATTACTCTAAAGTTTTTAAGGCAAGCAAGTTCGGCGTAAAGTGAATCCCCATTCTTTCCAAGAGTTCCCGTGTTTCCTTCCTTGCGAGAAGCAGCCCGCTGGCAAGGAAGACTGGCTCTCTTCTCTCCCACCTGCGCCTCGAGGCAAAAAAGTACTTCTGGCTCTCGTGTAGCATGCTTAGCTTGTCGAGCGCCGTTCCAAGCTCATAAACCTTGTAGGCGTGGCTGTCGAGGCGTAGCGAGGCTTCCCAAGTTGCTGGTTTAATTTTAAAGGCGAGGAGGTCTATAGACCTGGCAGTAGCATAAAATACCCTTGCTCTGGTGAAAATTTCGCTGAGTGTGGGGTAGGCGAAAGTCACTGTAGTATTCTTTAACCCGTATATTTTAGCTCCTTTTTCGAGTTTAGCGTGATATATAGGCTGCCTTCTGGCTGTGAGCGCTACGAGTTCAAGTAACAAGACAACGATAAGGGGCGGGAAGATCCTCGTCGCGATAAACGTGAATACTAGGACTGGGAGATATCTTCTAGCATCCGCCTTCCTCTCAATGAGCATATCAGGTCTTAGTAGACTTTTTACCTCAAGGCCCTCGAGGAGCTCCGCCTTGCATCCTAGTAGCTCTAACCCTCTCAAAAGGGATTCGTGTAGAGATAGGAGCGCCTGGTGAGTTTTTTCTGCGAACTCTATGCATACCTTCGTGACAATGTACATCTCTCCTCCTTTAATAAAGATTAAAAACTCCCCCCCACTTGTAAATGCTGTTGTGAAGAACGATAGCGAGCGGAGCCAGAACTCCTTCTCGTCCAGATCGTAGCAACCATGCTTACAATCGATCACGCGTAAGCCGAGGTATGCGCACGAGTGCCTCTTTGAAGCGTTATAGCAGAGCCTTTTTAAACACTTAATCTCTTCTAGCGGGCAACCTGAATACATAGTGAATAAGACGAGTGTGTAAAGGTCATGGGCGATTAGAAGAAGTGCAAAAGAATATAAAAGATATGCCAGGATAGTGGAATGCGTCTGGATAACAATCCCTAGAATCAACATCAGGAAGAAGAGCGATACTCTACTCATTCTTCATATCCCTTATTTTCCCGTAGATTATTCCCCATTTTCCCCTTTCACCAATAAGATCCCGTACCGCTTTTTTCCTATCTAGATAGATTTCTTTAGACAGCCTTAACGTGGCCGTATCGATTCCTTCGACTCGCTCGAGCGCTTTAAGTCGGTAATAAAGTTGTAGAGAAGCAAGCTTAAGGCCTTCACTGGCAGCGTAGATCCTGTTGGCCTTGAATATTTTATCGAGAAACTCCGGCTCCCTGAAGAACAATAAGGACAAAACCAGGTCTATCTTGTCTAAGCTGTCGCTCTCTTCTATTTTCTTGAGGTATTCGCTTGAGAAATCCTTTGAGAGCTTCACAAGATCCTCTGCAACGACCTCCTTGTATTTTCTCAAAAGGGCGTCGGCGACTTCCGGCTTCAAGGCTTTCAACAAGCTGTCAGAGTCCCTCACATTTAGCTGTTTGCGCGTGTAGACGTGATAACCAAGGAGAGAAGATATCTTGATCTGTGCTAAAAAAGTTGACGAGACTAGCTTCTTGTAAAGGTTAGAGCGAATTTTACCTTCAAATCCTCTCAAGCCATACTTTGCCGCCCGGTACATACTCCTGAGATGTTTGTCTCTAGTTTTTTCGCTGAGCGCACGGAGCACGAATGTCGCTGGAGACTCGTTCAGTCCCTCTACAATTCTCCGAGATCCTCCATGAGAGCTAGGTTTTAACACTAACCGTCCCTCCGGGGTGAATATTTCGATGCGGATTATCCCGCCCTTAGACCTTTTTAACCTGGCTGGCAGAGCAAAAAGCCTAAGAGGCGGGGTATGGCTACTCCTGGGCTTAGAGATACTCTGCTTTAAAAGAGATAGAAGAGGATTATCATGAACCCCCGCTAGGCTTAATACTCCAGCACCTGTCACTATTGTCGAGAATAACGCGGCGTAAAGTATCACAAGCGGTTCAATTATATTCCACGTGCTCACTAAAACCGACCCTAACACTTGTCTGATAATGGTCCACCCGCTAATGTACACGGGACAGTTCGACTCGTTCCACATACCATTACCATAAACCCTCACCTTGACTACGGGGACGGGGGACGTTGAGTTACATTTGGAGGTTGAGAGGTGAATCGTGTACTCGTCAAAACTAGGAGCTCCTGTGCCTCTGACACGGAAAATATGCAAAAAACTCTCGGGTATTCCATTCTCTACCCTGGAGAGCCAGTTATCGTATTCTCGTAATGCTCTACCATACCATGATAGATCTAACAGCTCACCAGGCGGTTTCTCAGTCCCTCTGATTAGGTGAACCTGACACTGTGTAGCATTCTTATCTAGAAGGCTCAGGTTATAGGATCCACCCCTAACGCTTATCTCAACTCCCTTCTCTAGATCCTTTGGGTCAAATTGAAAATCGACATAACCGTCTCCCTTTTCAGGATGAATAACATTATCGCCTACAAAAGCTATAACGTGTCCCGTGTGCCCCTCATAATTCTCGATAATATCGACTGGGAGAGTAACTACAACTGTAGTTGTGGATTGATCATAGATCCTAAAGAGAGATGGCGACACCCAGCAGTTACAATAGCCGCCACTCTTAGTCTGATTAACATAGCAACAACCATTGATCGTGAAGTTTGTCCAGTAATCAGCTACCCACACTGCGGTGTAGACGCCGGTGGGCAAGGATAATAAGGCCTCTTCCCTTACCTTTAGAACATAAAAACTTCCATTCTCGCCTCGCAGACCAACAAGAATAGCTGGCCGATAGATGGGACTGCCCGACCGCTCCACGACGTGAAAACGGATAAAGCCCAAACTCTTCGGCTGGATTAATAGGGGGATGTCAAGAGTTTGCATCTCTGGCACATTTGAAATGGATAGGGGTAACATCACCGAGAAGACAAGGAGAAAAAGCCAAAGAGGCAAGGTTACCTTCCGAACACGCGGGATGAGTTGAAGTGGAGTTAAGGATAAGAGGAGGTTAAAAAATAACTGGAATAGCGTTGAAAGCTTTAAGAGCAGCTTTGAAAGAAGCATCAAAGTTCCCACGTGAAAAGCCAATACGTCTAAGAAGCTTAAGATGGGATGCATGGAGTTCTGGAATGCCGGGAGGATTGAAAACGCCTCTCCTCCCCCCGCCCCGGCAAGAACAATCCCTAGGATAAGGTCTAAAAAAGCCACGGCAACCGCAGCTCCTATGATCTTGTTAAGATTATCTGCGAGCGCCAAGGATATGCTTTCAAGTTTTCTATAGACCTGGAAGAAAAGTGAGATGCCGACACTACTTATGATTCCCTGAAAAATCAGGATTAAAGAAGCTGAGAGGAATAACTCAACAATCGCCGATAGAGAGACGACTATGGCGCGATTAAAACGTCCCAAAACCCAGTATAGTATGAGGAGGACTACTACAACGGCCAGACCTAGAGCCAGAGAGGATGGGAGGTCTATCACCTATGCTCTCACCATTGTAACATAGATCGAGTCGAATACACTTGTCATTCCATAGCCTGCGGCTATTGAGAGGGCTAAGGCTACTGCCACGATCGTGGCACACTGGCCTAGAGAGATAGCTATATCGCTTGTTAGTCCAGCTATGTTCACCCAATCCAGAGGGTTTATCGGGGAGGGAACCTTTATTTTCTCGACCGTTTTTTCCGTCACGCTTCCACCATATATCACAGCGATGCTCGTTGACAGGTAAATGGCTAGGAGGGACGCGCCAAGCCTTCTTATTTTTGGAACTGGTAACAGGACAGAACCTATGGAGACAAGAAACGGTGCTATCGTCGAAAAAACTCTAGTAGCGAAGCTTAGATGCATAAAGAAAATAGCAACTATAGACAATTCAGTGGTAGACCATCCTGTCGCCGCACCTAATACGCTTGAGAGAGGGCTTGTTAGGGGTGCTGCGGCGAGCACAGCACGCTCAGTTTGAACGTACAGGATTGTAGACACGGCTGTCTGGCTAGCTTCCCAGAAAACCGAGGCTGATGCATTGAGCCTTTCACTGACAAACTCTGGACTACCCAGACTAACACGTATGCCTGCAGCTGTGGCCACTGTATCAGCTATTGAGAAAACCAACTGCAAGATCAAAAGATGGGCCAAAACGTCCACCACTGCTTCAAAGTTGCTTATTGCTTCGCTTCTCCTACCTAAAAACCACTTCATACCACCGAGTGCAAGATAAAACAAGGCAGCTAGAGCAGCGCTAAGGTCGGGTAAAAGCATTGGACTCACCCGCTGAGAGAGGAGAGGATGAGTTGCCAGCCACGTCTCAAAAGTTTATCCATGATTTGCGAGACCGAGGCTATCTCTGGCACGCCTAGAGAGTTTAGAATTGAGATTATGAAGAATAAAATAGGGATGACAGCTAAGGTTTCTACAGCGCGGATGAACTTCGAGATGGATAGACTCCTACCAAAACTTCCTCCTGTGATCCAGGAAAGAGCCGCGTCTAAAACAAGGAGTACAAAGCCAAGAATTCCAATGCCGAAGGTTATAGCCGCTAGAAGAGCAACTACGTCGACAAAGGGTTGAAATAACTTCGAGATCAAATCTTGCGAGTCTATGAGAAGAGGCAATTGATATAAAATGCCTACGACCGCCAATTCCTCATCAATCTTTTTCCATTTGTAGCTACCTGTCCCAAGTTTTATGCTTCTCTTTAAGGTTGTCTCGTAAACTATCTGCATCAGTTTGAGTTTAACCTTCTGTAAGAGACTCATCACCTATCACTTCTTTAGAGTATAAAAGAAGGAGTGTTTACGCACATCCCTCATGACGGACTTAAAAACTATGGTAAAGAAGTGTCAGGGGATACTATGACGGAGGTTATAGCTATTGTTTCCGGCAACAAGGGAGGCGTTGGGAAAACCGTAATAGCAAGCCTAATCGCATATCATCTCGCGATTGTAGGTAAAAAAGCACTTGTCATAGACCTTGGCGAGAGGGGCAGCAGCACGTTATTGCTTTTAGGAGAGGATCCCGGCCACCCCTATTTGAGTGATTTCTTTATAGGTCGCGCCACATGGAGTGATGTAATTGTGCAGTCAACCTTTACGCCGAATCTTCTCGTTGCCCCCTCGACCGGAGAAATTGGTCCTGTGGATCCCACTTCACTTGAATATCTGATTGACCGTGTGAGCAAACATGTGGACTTTATTGTACTGGACTTCCCATCATATCCAGGCACGTTATACGACCCGCTTTTAGACCTAGCACGTATACATGTTGTTGTCTTTAACCCGGACGCTTTGTCATACTATTCGGTCGTCGGATGGCTCAAAGAAAAGGAGAACCTTAGAAAAAAGCTGGTGCTACCGGTTTTAAACAAATATCTGGTTTTCCTAGCCGAGTGGAAGGAGCGGGCGGTCGACGACCTTGGCGTCGTTTTCACCTTGCCTTTCGACTCCGCACTCGCATTCACAGCTACGAGAGATATAGAG
This sequence comes from Infirmifilum sp., assembly GCA_041287245.1. Lineage (GTDB taxonomy): Archaea > Thermoproteota > Thermoprotei > Thermofilales > Thermofilaceae > Thermofilum. The sequence continues at coordinate 12,593 of JBEULP010000042.1, forward strand.
GAGGCATACAACAATGCTAGCTCTAGCGTTAAGAAGAGCGTTGAGCTTCTAGCCTATAGGCTTCAAAAGCCGCTTTTAAAGGTGTCTGGATGAGTTTTAGAAGACCATTTTCTTCTATTAAGGAGGATGAAAAAGAGGATCGTTCCCTGCCTTTGCCCACCCTCAAGGAAGATGTGAAAAATGTAGAAAAAACTGCTCCTGATGAGCCAAGCAAGGATGAGCTTTCCGTGGGGGTGAAAAACTTAGAGTTACTTCTCAAAAGCCTTGGATATGAAGTGAACCTGGCTGAGCGCATTGTCCAGAGGATGCGTGAGATAGACGGGGAGATCACAAGGCTAGACGAAAACATCGCGCAGCTGGAGCGGCAGAGAAAGAACCTGCTCATGGAGCGGCAGAGAATAACGGAAGTAATTAAAACCTTCGCGGGAATAAAAGTATGAAAGCTATATTAAAAGGGTTGTATAATAAGCGCGGACGCAAGGACGAAGCACCTTCAATGATACCAGTAAATGAACTTCTCCCAGCCCAATCAGCCATAATTTTGAAAAATTCCTTCGGCTTTCTCGCGAGATCAGACGGAAAGATCGAGATTATTCCGATTAGAGAGCATCCTGTCTGGAAAAAGTTTTCGCCGCTATTTCTCGCCAGCGAGGTGGAGGAAATCTGGTTGTTCGAGGGGAAAACTGTGGCAACCATAAAGAACTTCGGTAGGATCAGCATTAAGGGATCACCGTCTCCCGAGGAACTTGAGAACCTAATCATCAGTATAATAGCTGCCACTGGGGTAAAGGTTGACATGAGAAAGCCTCGTGGGGTTGTCGACGTAGATGATTGGCGTGTATCCATTCAGCTATCTAGCGGTGGACAAACACAAATCGTGGCAACACGACTCTCCAGCGTTCCGCCTCTAAAAGAGCTGATCGACCCTATCACGGCAGCGAGGTTGATGGTTCTACTTTTAAGACCCGCTGTGATTGTGATTCTAGGCCCACCAGGCTCGGGAAAATCCACGTTGCTGAATAGCTTGGTGGGAGAGATCGCAAGGATTTTCCCCAATCTGCACCTAGCTGTTGTTGAAAAATACCGTGAGCTCGTATTCAAGGAAGGGTGGTTCTCTTGGATCTTAAGCGAAAACCTGGTAGACGGTGTTAGATGGGCTATGCGCTACTTTAGGCCTGATCTAATCGTGGTGGGGGAGATAATGGCGGAGGACTTCTGGAGCATTGTGGAGCCTAGTCGAAGCGGTTTGCCGACGATCACGACGTTCCACTCACCAACGATTAGAAAAGCGGTGAAAGTGCTCTCGGACTCTCTTAGAGCACAACTAGGCTATGGCGACGAGAATAGTGTTCTGCAATATGTTGACGTGTTTATTCAGACTCAAAAAAGAGTTACCCCCAGGGGCATAGAAAGAGGGGTCGAAAGCATCTTCATAAGCGACGGGCAAAGACTCATCCCCTTCTACGCCGCGGGAAAATCCATGTCTGACGAAGAATTCCTCCAAGCGTTACCGGAGCAAATATACGTCGGCCCAACAGTAAAAATTCTCACCCAGCTCCTTTCCGAATATGGGGTCTCGGCCCGTGAATACCGCGGTTGATTCCTATTACGCAAGAAGAGGATGTAAAACAGATCTTTGAAGGGGCTGGGCTTATCCCCCGCTCGGGACAGGTAGAGGTAGCTCAGGCTATCCGCGGAGTAGAGGGTGATGTGCTGCTCGTCGCGCCTACAGGCTGGGGGAAAACGCTCGCCGTGCTTGCAGCCCTAAAAACACGTTTACCAGTGCTTTGGCTAGTCAGATCCCTCGAAATTGGGCGTAGAGTAAGCGAGGACGCTTCTCGCCTTGGCCTTAAGGCGTTTGTCGCAGCTGGAAGAGCTAAGACTTGCCCCTACGCGCGCGTCGGAGATGTAGACGAGTTCTGCCGGCTACACCGTAGCCGTTGCCCCTACTTCCTGGAGCTTTTGAAAAAAGGAGTTGGCGAAGCCTGGAGTTACGAAGAACTCCCGCCGACTATCTGCCGATACTACGCACAGGACGTTATAGCGGCTGATGTTGTCGTGCAAAACTATTTTAGACGCGTGGCTCACAGGTTTGAAACAGTTGTTGTAGATGAGGCGCACAACCTACTTAGGCCTGTGATCCACGAGGTGAGGGGGCTTGAAGAGGCTATTGACGAGCTGGCCCAGCTGGAGCCGACTCTCGCGTCACAAGTAAGGGACATTTTGGAGCGGGAAGGAGTGATTAACATCCCACTCGAGCTAGCCTGGGATGTCTTAGAGTTATACAGGGAACGCCTCTTAAAGGGAACGTTGATGTCTCCCCTTGCTAGACTTCTAAAAGCCGGCATAAGGGGGGACATAGTATATAGGGAGGCGGGGCGTGTTCAGATTTACCATACGATTCGCATCCCTCAAGCGAGGAGGATCTATATTAGCGCTACAATCCCCGAAGAGGCTTCGAATTTTTTTCATGCCGCGGTGATACGCGTCCCCATCTCTCCTCGTCCTGCACAGATCACCGACTATTTAACTTCAAAGTACGGGGAGGAAACTATCGGAGGATATAGTCATTTGCTGTGGACGTTGAAGAAGAAGTACACGCGAATTGTTGTTTTCACCACCGAGAGGCTTGCACGCAGGCTGCATGCTGATTTTTACGAGGAACGCCTGCCGCCGGATTGGAGGGGGGTTGCTCTCTTTAATATCTACGGGCGGTTTGCAGAAGGTGTTGACATCCCCGCAGACGCCGTCGTGATTCTCGGCGCACCCTTTCTCCCCCCAGAAGTAACAGAAAAAATAGGGAAGTATTATAGACGCATAGGCTTAGACGCCGACGCCGCCCACTGGCTGCCCATGGTCACCGCTGTATTACAGGCCATTGGCAGGGCAACAAGAGAGCCCGGCGCAACCCCCGATATTATCCTCGCAGACTATCGATTCAAAAGGTACATGAGAAAGTTTGAGCCATACTTAGTCTTCGATTGAAAAATATTTTTCTCCGCTTGTACACCTTCCCACCTTAACTGGTGGATCTCCGCGCGCCGGATGAAGAGCCCTCAGCTGGCGGGAGTCCCGGCCGGTCCGGGGCTTGGGCGGCAGCCGCCTTGGGCGGGGAGATGGGGGTTGCTCAGCCTGGTACGGCGAGCGCGACTAGCCGGGGGTGAGCCCTTAGCGCGTGAGTCTCCCCGCTTAAAGACTTAAAGCCGTCGCGACATTTAAAAATCAAGGGAAAACAAAAACAAAAGAAACAGTATGAGAAAGGAATGAATTCTAAGTGTGAGTTTGAAAGTACTTTCGCCATATCAGGTTAGTGATATTAAGTAAAGTACTTTTGTATTACGAGGGTATGACGCAGGATATTGAAGCTATCATGAGAGAACTCACTGACACCGAGCGAAGAATTGTTGAATTTTTCCTTAGACAGGGAGGCTCAGCACGAGAAATAGCCTCAGCGCTTAACGTCTCGGAGCGCACTGTTTACAAGGCCCTTTATAAGTATAGGAAGCTTGCCCGCGAGAACGGTCTAGACCCGAGCGCATTTTATCTACGGGGAACACTACAACTCCAAACCGCGCCGCCTCCTGAGCGAGCCCCAATACAACCGGATGTTATGGAGAGCCTAAAAAAGGATATATTAAGAGAAGTGACAGAAATCTTGGAAAAAAGTGTTCATGAAGCAGTGTTATCAGCATTCGAAGAACTTTTTGCTGCTTCAAACTTACGGTACAGGCCACTCCCTACGCCACCCCCATATAAAAACCCCCTAGAAAATGTAGACCACGTCGTAATCACCAGGCTAGTCGAAAACCTGGAACGCCTAAACTATAACTTTGAAACTCTTGCTCGAAAACTGGACCACCTTCAGAGCTTCGACACGGCTCAAAGGACTGGCCATTCACAAGTTCAGGTGGGGGACAATGGGTATTCAGGCGAAAATGTGCTCCCCAGCTTCGTCCAGAATAATCCTTGGATAGAGGTTCTCCAGAAGAGAAAATACTAAACCCTATAATGTTCTTGCTTTCTACCGCGCGCTAGGATACCCGGGTTATCGAAAGCACATCGACTTGGCTTACTCCTGGAACATTGATCAAAATGCTTTCTACTTCTTCTGTGCCTCCTTCCGTCTCTTCTGGCATTAAAATAATCATGCGAAGAGCTTCCAACCCAAACGCTATGGGTTCCGCTTGGTACTGCGCGATCTGATATTTTTCCGGGAGACTCCCAGCTATCCTCTGATAAAGCACCTCAGGCTTTACGTCAGCATCGTCCGGTAAAACTCTAACAAGAATAGCTATCTTAGCCATACTCAACACCTAAGGACCTCTAAATCCACACTTAGGACACACATAGGGATTACCCTGCCTTCTACACCTCTCGCAACGCCAAATGATTACTTCTCCGCACTGAGGACATCTAAAACTCGTGGCCTTCTCGAAAGGTGGAATCGGCCTTCCACATGAGGTACACTTTGGTAAAGCTAAAGCCTTTGCCATACGCGACGCCTTTTTAGAAGCTATACACTTCATTTAAATCTTTTTGCATAGCTGGGAACTCCCACTCTTTATGAGCGTGGAGGCTCGTGCAGCAATAGCCAGTTCTTATGTCTAATGGGTGCACGTCTAAGCATTAATCAAACCCTGGACATACACGCGGCTAAGGACTGAGTGATGGTTAATGCTTGGCCCTTGAGACCCCAAAATACCGTTCAATTAGACAAGATAGGCGGGCCCGCCGGGACTTGAACCCGGGACCTACGGCTATCCACACTTTTACCTTCCGCAGGCCGCCACGCTTCCTAGCTACGCCACGGGCCCTTTTACAAGGGTTTTTTGCTTTCATTTTTTCTATGGTTTGTTTTATTTAAGCCTTCTCTTATTCTTCTTGCGTGCATAGTCTTTTCAGGAGTAATGTATACCCCAACAAATGCTTTTTAAATTGATCTTGTATACATATCTTGCATGGCTAAGTGTGAACTGTGTGGTGTTGAGCTCAAAGGAGTGGCGTACCGTATAGTCCTAGATGGCGCTGAAATGCTAGTGTGCTCTCGCTGCGCGAGAGGAAAAACTGTTTTGGGGACAGTCCACCTGGGGATGGAGACTAGCACTCACGCGGCGAAGCCTAGACCTGTTATAAAATCTTTGCCTAGTACTTATGAGGAAATAATAGTGGATGGATATGGCGAGCTCATTAGAAAGGCTAGGGAGAAAATGGGTCTTACACGTGAGCTACTGGCTGTTATGGTTGGGGAGAAGGAATCCATTATTCGCCGAATAGAGGCTGAACAATTAGAGCCTTCTATAGAGCTAGCACGAAAACTTGAGAAAGTATTAAAAATTAAGCTGGTTGAACGCTACGAAATAGATGATGAGGGATACGGCAGGAGCTCTTCTCTGGGCGGTTACGACGTTACTCTGGGCGATATTGCGGAGTTTAAGGATTAATTATGCCTGAAAAAGTACTGCTCGTATTTCGCTTTGACACCACTGTTAACGATTCGCACGTCGAAGAGATGGTTGGGCTAGCACAGGCAGCTGGCTATGATGTTACTGGGACAGTTGTCCAGACAAGAGCCGAGGATTCAAAATATAACATAGGGGCGGGAAAAGTAGAGGAGCTCGGGAAAATTATTAAGGAGAAAGGCGCTACTAAAGTAATCTTCTATAACATGCTAAAGCCAAGCCAAGTCTACAACCTAAGGAAAGAGCTCAAAGTGGACGTTATAGACCGCTATGAGCTTATCCTTGAGATTTTTGCCAAGAGGGCAGGCAGTCGCGAGGCAAAGCTACAAATCGAGCTTGCAAAGCTTAAACGAGAACTCAGCTTCGCACGCGAATATATTAACCTCTCAAAACGAGGAGAACTTCATGGCTTCCTGGGTGGTGGAAAGTATGCCGTCGACGCTTACTACACTTATGTGGCTAGGCGCATCTCCCTTATTGAGAGGAGTTTAGAAAAGATAAGACAGCAGAAAAACATGAGGTTTAGCCGGAGGGGTGAGGCAGGACTCTACAGCGTGTCCCTTACGGGCTACACCTCCGCCGGGAAGTCTACCTTGTTCCAAAAGTTCACGCAGGAAGAAGTATATATTGACGGAAAACCTTTTGCTACTCTCTCAACCCTTACAAGGAGAACCAAGCTTCTGGGCCACCCTGTGCTTATAACGGATACCATTGGGTTTATTGATAGCTTACCTGATCAGCTCGTAGACGCCTTTTACACTACGCTTCAAGAGACAGTTTTCTCAGATGTTATAGTCCTCGTAGTGGATATCTCCGAGGATGCTAAAGAGGTTATAAGAAAATTTAACACCAGCATCGATATTCTTTCATCGCTGGGCGTCTCCTTTAATAGGATAATAATCGCAGCCAATAAGATAGATTTGCTTGACGCTTCTCAGATCGAGAAAAGAGTAGAGGTGTTGGGAGCTAGCGGTTTTCCAGTTATTCCGATTTCGGCGAAAAAAGGAGTGGGGCTTTTCGAGCTCTCGCAGGCTATAATCTCTAAACTGCCTGATAAAAAGATAGAAAAGCTTGTGTTGAAACCAGGTAGCAGTAACCTTCTCTCAGAGGCTCTTAGAAAATGTAGAGTAATAGACATTTCAGAGGATGCGGATGGAAGCCTCAAAGTAATAGTCGAGGGTAGAGCGGAGACGATTGCACGGCTTAAAGCTAGGTGCCGTTGAGATGCCACCTCGTTCCGTATATGTTCTCCGGATAGGCCACCGCCGGGTCCGGGACCATAGGGTTACAACCCATGTTGCCCTGGTAGCCAGGGCATTCGGGGCTGACGGAATCTTTCTCGAGAAACATGTTGAAGAGTCTGTTGTGAGAACCGTCGCCAGAGTATGCGCGTCTTGGGGTGGGGATTTCAAGGTTGAGAAAGTTGAGAAGCCGCTAAGATTGATCGAGGAGTGGAGAAGTAAGGGTGGAGCGATTGTACACCTTACCATGTATGGCTTGAACATAGCTGATGGCAACGTTTTAAGCCTCGTGAAAACAATTAAAAACGATCTCCTCGTGGTTGTGGGAGGCGAGAAAGTCCCCGGCGTTCTATTCGAGCTTGCTGATTATAATATAGCCGTTGGGAACCAGCCTCACAGCGAAGTCGCAGCGCTAGCCATTTTTCTTGACAGGATCTTCGATGGAAAAGAACTCCTAAAGAGCTTCCCGAATGCGCGAATATGGGTTGAGCCGTGCGCTAACTGTAAAAAAGTTCACCGTTTGGATCCCTCCCCTTAGACTGGCGCGCGGAAAGCCACTGGGTTGCGAAATCTTTGGGAAAAAATAAGCCTAGCTTCCCTTAGGAAGAAGTGAGCACGCGCGAGGTATTTTTAAGAAAGTGTTTACAGATATTATCATGTGCTTTCACCTGCAGGTGCAGGTAGGGTGGTTCAATGTCAGACGAGGAGGTTGCAGCAATACTAGCCCGAAAAATACATGGCGAACGCGCCGAACAAATCATTAGAATATTAGCCGAAAAAGTCGAGGTTTCCGACGAGGACATTGCGAAAGAACTTAACGTCGATGCTACTGAAATCAGGAGGATTCTCAATGAACTTTTCGAATCACGTCTTGTGAAGTATCGAAGAGCACGCGATGAAGTAATAGGCTGGTACAAGTACTTCTGGAGAATTACTGATGAACCTATAAGTAGGATATTGGAGGATAGGAGAAGATCATGTCTGACTCTTCTACAGAAAACCCTGGAGTACGAGAAAAGCACAGAGTTCTACATTTGCCCCAGTTGTCATAAGCGTTTTACCTCGATGGAGGCTGATGCTAACGGATACATCTGCGACGTTTGCGGTAGTATCCTCGACCCCTATGATAATTCACACATAATCTCCAAACTTGAAAAAGCAATAAGCCAGCTCCGAAGCTGGAATCCCGAGTCCTCTGAATAAACTAACGTGACAACGCATAGCCCACGTGTTATGCGAAGACCAATAGGAGACAAAACCTTTAAGCGTAAGGAGGTTGTCAAGGCATTGGAAAAGTTATGAAAGATAAAAGCCTGCCAACACACCTTGAACTAAGGCAGCTTGAGTCTACATTATTCTACCAGCTTGGAGTCGAGATTAATCTTCAGAGCCACGCACATAGTATAACTGTTATAAGATCTAGGAAAACGGGTAGAGTCAAACAGGTATATATTGGAGACAACCTGTTCGCTTCAATTCGTGCGAATGATGGTTTTGTAATACCCAGCCGGTGGGGCTGGGGTTTTTTAGCAACTAACTCCGACCTGCATTCTCTACCATACGTTGAGGTTCCAGAAGATATCACGAGTTTTATAGCAGAGGGAAAAACACTATTTTCAAAACACGTCAAAGAGGCTAACAATGATATCCTCCCGGGGGACGAAGTGTGCATAATCAATGATCGTGGAGAAATCGTGGCTTCAGGTAAAGCGGTCCTCCCAGGCTGGGAAATGGGGAGAATAAAAAAAGGAAAAGCTGTAAAAACAAGGTAAATTGAACTCTAGTGCCGTAGGCGTTAAGGATTTTTCTGTAGAACTACATAGCGGAACTGGCGGCGGTTCTCGATCCTAGCATTAAACCTCTGTCTTAGAACATTCTCAATTTCCCGGTAGTAATACTGGTTGGTCAGCCAAGCGGGCGGACGCACTCTGGGGACAAGCCCACGGATAACGTTGATGTCGGAGGTGCGTTTCACATAGGAAACATACGCATACCTCAGAAGAGTACGAAGCTTTATTGAAAGCTGATTTGATTTTGTGGTAGAGATTAACTGGTCGACAACCAGTACAAGATGCTCGAGAAGTTTTTCCTTTTCTTCACGCACCCGATTTTCCATACGAATCACAGGTTGGCTTTTAAACTTAATCATTTATCCACGGAAAACTATATATATTTTTCGTGAATAAAAATTTTTTAATCGACTACTGACGATTTCAGGTTAATCAAGATTTAAGCCTGCTTTCTTGAGAGCATCCAGCAGCTTGCTTCCATCAAGGCCTAAAATCCCTGCAATCTTATCTAGTCTCTTAGTAGAAGATTCTTTGGTGTACTGATCATCCGAATAAATTTTACTTGTTTGGCTATCCACTATCCGAAAAACCATGAAATAGCTCCTTGTCTTTCTAGTGTTTTTATCGCTAACCTCAACAGCAACAAGATATGTACCTCCGTGTTCAAGGGTAAACTCGAGTACTTTTGTATCTGCCATTCCGTGAGCTAGGTCGTTAACGGATACCCCAATTAGAGGTGATACTAACAAGTCAAAATCCACATAGTCATCTTCGGTAAAGCCTCTGGTGGATTCAGGAGAGAGCGAGCGCACATCCCCGTGGGTAAGCGTGAATAGAAGAGACTTGACACTTAGCTTGACCGGTTTGGGATCGCTGGATTCTACTGTAAACTCAAACAATTTAAGCTTCATTGAACCCCCTACTCTTCAACTACAGGTATGCCGAACCTCTTTGATGCAAGGACATGCTGCTCGTAGGGTATGGCTTCTAGGTCAATAATACCTTGGTAGTGCCTCTTATATGGTTCACCCGCGATAAGCTTCTTAATGTTTCTCTTATAGGCTATATCTTTAAGAGACTTGCCTGTCAATTTCTCCCAGTCAGATATAGAGTAGGAAAATGCCTTCTGCGCCCGATCCCTATAAAGGTCTGATAATACGTTGAAGGAGCAGAACGGAACTTGCCTTCCGTCTGGCATTATATAGTGAATGTCGCACCTCATCACCCTAGCCACGTCATGGTTATACAAATCCTGGAAGTGCATCATTCCCAGGAAGAGCGTATTGTAATGGAACTCACCAAGGCTCTCATAGTTATGCTTCACAAAGACCTCATACAGGATTCTGAGGAACCTGTTACCTTCTCTTAGCCTCTTAGGGGCCTTGCTGAGATCAACAAACCTTCTAAGCTTCCACGTAACGTCTAATAAGACTAGATACTTGTTCTTCCCTTTTTCTAGCTCATCCGCCTTTTCATCCAGGTATGCAAGAAATTCGTCAACATTGACGAAGCGAGTAATGGGTATAATCTCGCCGTCTTCCTGCCACACATAGGTGGCAGCTCCACAGGCAAAGTGTGTAGTGAAAGCTATCTGAGGCTTACCTGTCAAAGCTTCGACGAATCGTGAAATAGGAACTACACTTGGTACTGGATACCAGTCTTCAACCTTGATCTGCCCATCGGTTTGCTGTTCAATTGCCTTTATTACATCTGGAATCGTAACGCGTTCTTTATCACGCTCCTTTCTAGGCATACGTCCTGTAATAGAGACAGGTTGGAAGTTTACCCCCCTAACAATATCGTTATGCAGCAGGCCAAACTCGATAATCTTACCGGCTTCGCTTAAGTTATAGCTTTTCATAACAGTGGGAACCAAGACCGCCCCTAAACCTGCCTTCCTCAGGTTGTCTAGAGCATAAGGAACCTCCCAGTGATTCTTGGGATTTGTAAATGGAGAAACTCCGTCAAAGCTAAGGTAAACAACGTTTGTTCCAGCCTGTCTAACCTTCACAGCTAAGTCTGGATCAAAAGCCAATCGTATACCGTTTGTGTTTAACTGGATGTGTGTGAAGCCTTCCTCGCGAGCCATTTTAATTATATCAACCAAGTCTTCACGTAATGTTGGCTCGCCACCAGTTAGCTGAATAGCAGGGGGCTTTACCGGCTCGCTTATCCTTGCCTGCCTCAACATGTATCGAATATGCTCCAGACTTGGCTCGTACACATACCCAGCTCTCGATGCATAGAAAAAGCAGTAAAAGCAGCTTAGGTCACACCTGTTAGTCAACACTATGTTGATGAGGGAAGCGTTCGACTTATGTCTAGGGCAGACTCCACAATTATAGGGGCACAGGGCCGACAGTGGTACATGTGTAACGATATTTCCCTTTCCGTCACGCTGAAATGTTCGAAATCTTTCGTAAACTGCAGCATCTCCGAAGTACAGCTCTTCAAATTCGCCGTGTTCTGGGCAGACCTTCCGTATCCATACCTTTCCTTCCCGTTTGAATACAACCGCCGTAAGCAACGAATTGCATTCGGGACACGCGGATTGAGTGTACGTTATTAACTCCTCGTTCTCTCGCAGTTCAGGTCTCTTACCCAAATAGACCTTATAGTCAAGGCCAAGCTTAGGCATAAGAAGAGGCCGAATTTTCTCAGCGGTCTCCCTTATCTCCTCTAGAGAGGAGTTAAGAAGTAACTTATAATCAACTTTGGGCGTCTCATCTTTCTGAGAAACTTCTACACGAATGTCGGTCATAGATAATCCCTTCACACGTATTGTGTTGTATTATTCCCTTAAGTTTTTTATAAATTTTGCTATTATGACATCGTCATTTTATAGGTACGGCATAAAACCCAGACTCTACCAGAGGAAAATGATGCTAAAACTTGCTTCGCTCGCGTCTTTTAGAACAGCTCTCTTAGTTTTTCCGCCGGGATTATTGGAAAACTATTTCTTAAAATATCTAGAGATTCTAAAAGCCTCTTCTCATCCTCTTCGGATAGCTTTAACCCTTCACTGGTTATTAAGTGATTCAAAGTATCAAGCAGTGTGTAAGCTTCAAGCTTCAACATCAATCTTTGACGCTCCAGCTTCTTCCTCTCTTTCAAGTATTCCTCATAGCTTAGCTCCTTTAAAATGAGGTGGCGCTCGCCTAGAAGAAGCAACTCGTTTTTTATCTTTTTAAGTTCGTCTGCTATCTCCCATAACTTCTCAAGTATAGCTATAGCCCCCTCATCAGTATCATTCATGAGAATAATCTTTTTGCCGGATATGCGAAGCCTATCAGGAGATATCTCAAGAATATCTCCTGTAATACGTTTTACCACAACCTTCAGAGGTTGCTTAGTCTTCTTTGCAATGTAAATCTTCCAAATAATACCAATTTTAGAGCCACGTGCATCATAAACTTCTTTTTTAACGATTCTCTCAAGTAAACGTTTATCGTTTATTTCGCTGAGAACAACCCCTCTCATGGACATCTATACATAGAAGACCAATTTTCTATTTAATAAAAGAAACAACACGATATTGCATAGAACAAAATTACGACAATCGTATTACAATCTTTAGCACCTGGCTTCCAGCCAGGCGCCCAATCATACGCGCAAAATGAAAAGATATGATCAAAACATGTCCAAAGGTGGGCATCTATGCCTTCCCAGCTAATGATTCGAACGCTAATCTATTTAAAGTATAGTTGATATATCGATCGCAAAATCTAGGTGTGGGTAGATGAATGGAGACACATATAGCCTAATATTATGGATGATCATATTAACTTTTTTCTCGTTTCTCACACAAGAGATGCAAATTTTCCGGGCAATAAGTGAGGTTGAAAATTACCTAGTAATCTTTAGGAACGCTCGAGACAAATCCATTCATTTCCTCGCATCCCAGTTAAAACGCTACGGAGAAGTTAGTGATGAGAAGCAAATAGAGGCGGCGGTGTCCGACCTTGTTGAAACATACACTATATTACCTGTGGATTTGGATCCCTTCGGAATCGTAAAAAAGATCAAACATATTGTACAAACGGGTGAGAAGGGAGTAGAGGAGAAAATATCCCGGATTGCGCCGCGTGCCTCTAGAGCCGAAGTACAAAATTTGTCAAACATAGTTGAAATCGCTCGAGCCCTCAACGTTATCTACAAACAACTTAACCACTACTACCTCATAGCTCGTAAGTTCAGGAGCCTTTGGCTCCTCATGCAACTTAGCGCGCAAATGCCCTTTGTAATGGAAGAGGTGAAAGCCATTGAAGGAGCTCTCGAGTCGTTTTCGCACGGGGTACCAATAGGTGATTCTGCTGGTCCACTGTTGACAAGTTATCTTGTAAGGAAATACTCGTCAGACATAAAGCCCCTAGAGCCTGTAGCCGACACTGAAGTTTACAGACTAGACATCGATGGAAGAAAAATATATGTGGTGAAAGCTAAGGGGCCGGGAGGAACCGTGGGTCACCTAGACGAGGCGCTTCAATGGATTCTCGAACATGAAAAACCAACACATATAATCACCGTTGACGCCGCCCTCAAATACGAGGGTGAGGAGTCAGGATCTCTCGCCTACGGTTACGGCGTTGCAATGGGAGGCATAGGGGCTGAAAGGTTTGTTATAGAGGAGCTTGCCACGAGGAACAATATTCCGTTATATGCACTACTAATAAAAATGTCAGAGGCGGAGGCACTTTCTGTAATGACTGAGAAAATATATAAAGGCGTTAAAAACGCCTTAACTGTAGTTGAGAACTTTATTAAATCTCTACCCGTAGGATCCGTCGTTGTACTGATAGGAGTTGGAAACACGGTGGGCGTGCCATGAGCGACATTATATCCCAGGTTAAAAGACAAAAACTTCCAATGTATATCTTGCTCCTTGTCGCAAGCGTTTTACTTACACTAGCGCTTCTCTATTTTTACTTGAGGACAAGCGCAGATTCGTATCTCTCAGGAGCCATTCTTCTCATAATGATAGACGGCTACATCGCTTGGTCCTTTTACAAACTAGTAACCATAAAATCCGAGAAAAAGAGGCTGATTTCTCACATTAGATGCGAAAACTGCGGCTATGAGTTTGACCGCGACTACAAGGAGGACGACTATCTCTTCAAAATAGTTGACAACTGCCCAAAGTGCAACAACGGAAAACTTGTGGTAGAGGCAATCTTTCTCAGAATCGAAACCACGCGCACGGGCAAGCCCGAGTAAACATGCAAAACTTTAAATTCGATAGCCACTTGCTATGAGGAGTAGGTGAAGGGAATGGCGTATGTTCCAAAAACCCTAATGCTAGGCAGGTGCGTAAGGTGCGGCAAGAAAATATTCAAGGGAGATGAGTATTACTACTGCGAAAAATGCGGAGTTTCGTACTGCCCTACATGCGCGCAAAAAACCCACGGAAAATGCCAGATATGCGGTAATTCACTGTCTAAGAGACCCTAATTCACGTTGTTGAAGAAGCCTCCTTTCTGTTCGAATGAATTTTAATGTGTATTCTACAATAGGGCACTTGGTATTACAGGTTCCGCACTGAATGCAGCGCCGCTCTTCAATACTTATCCCACCATTCTTCGAGTCTAACCATATCGCCCCCCTGGGGCACCAGTTTGAACATTCTAGGCACTCGACGCAATAGAATGACCTTACGACAACCCTAGCGAGATTTTCAATGTTCTTCTCAGTAGGCTCTTTTAGCTCCACTCTTAGGTAGGTGTCGCCAGCTACAACGTTTAAAACCTTGTTAGCTTCTTCCCTGGAGGTATATAGAACATTCTTAAACTTCTCAACAGCCAGCGGCTGCCTCGGCCTATTCAAGGTAAAAACAATTTGGGCACCCTCTACATGCCACCTAATATCCGCCCCTCTTCTCGGCGAGACAGCCCCTTCTCCAATCACTCTCAAAATATCTTTTGGGGGGTTAACCCACCTCCAGAGCCCATATTTTACCCATTCATCGCTAAGGGATTTCATCTCGCTAAATCCTCTGAGAACTTGCTCCCATTTCACGTATAAATCACTTCTAATCCTCTTCGCAAGTTCAAACTCGCCTAGTTCTGACGCCGGGCAGAGCCAGCATCCTAGGCGGTCTAGACCGTAATAGTAGAGCGGGTTAGGAATAAGCCGTTCCTTGAAAATGTAAAGCCATATATCAAGCGCGGTCCAGTCCTGCACCGGTGTCGCAGCCACCACGTTTGGCAGCCAGGCGTTTCTCCAGATCCTGGGAGATCCTGCTCTTTGCGCCGATTCATACTTTCTTTGCCCTACAATACTTATAGCACCACCTGGGAACAAGGACTTCAGAGCCTGTGAAGTAGGAGCAAACTTCGTGACTTTGCAGCACCAACGCCAGTCGCGAGCCGGAGGACCCATCACCGAGACCCCGCGCCAGAAAGCATCTCCAGCATCAGCCACTATTAGGTCTAGCCCCATCTTGTCGGCTAGCCGCCTCACGTACTCAACTGTTTCAGGAAACTCTATGCCAGTATTATTGAATAGCACCTTGATTTTATCAGGCCCAAAGGCTTTCAGCGCCAGGTGTAGCGCAACCAGGCTATCCTTACCCCCCGAAAACGAGACCACTACTGGAAGCTTGTATTTATCCTCCACCTCCAACAGAAACGAAATCGCCTCCTCTTCCTTAGCTGCTAGATACTGTTCATGTGCCTCCACGACCTGAGACCAGTCAGGGTCTCCCTCTAGGAGGCTCGACGGGGCTCTACGCCAGCTTTTCAGAACGTAGATCCTCTTGTTCTTCAGAAGAACACCTACGCCGAGATAGTTGTAATCACTCGAGGCTAAAGCTATATATTCGTCCTCCCTGGGAAGATTCGATGCTGTCACCTGGCTAGGCTTTACAACGTAGCCCCTGGCAAGCTTCTCGAGATTAGTCTTCGCATAAAACCCTTTCTCCTGCTCAATCATCCTTGAGACGGTAGCATAGAGGGGCCGGAAGCGCCAGGCCCTATCTTCAATGTTAAACACCACATGTCCGATTATCTGAGCATCCATGACGACTTCCACGCCGAAGTCTGGGTATGGTACTTTGTTAGCAACCACTATTTTTCTCGCGGGGATTACGCCTTCAAGGGAAGAACCTGCCGCAAGAAAATATCTTTTGACTACGTCGTTGATGTGTTTATAGAAGTACCCGACCACGGGGTAGGCATCGCCTGGCGGCGCAAGGTGAACCCTTGTAACCAGCTCTCCTCTCCTATATGCTAGGGGATAATTACCTGTCAGATCCCAGTAAATGTTGGCACTGACCGCCTTTAATCGCTCCTGGGTCCGCTTGTGAGCCAAGCAAATCCACTCGATAATGATTATGTTTTAGCTATTTTAAGCGATTTCTTAATATATTTTCCCTTCAATTCAACCGTAGTATGATGGTAATACTACTGATCCTCATGGCATTCATAGGTACACTTTTTGCTTTAAAGTTTAGGGGCTACAAGCAACATAGGAAGAAGAAGATCAGGCTGTATGCACCGAGAATAATTATCTAGGAGTGATAGTTTCGTTTTTGAATATTCGGTGAACAAGATCAATAAACAGCGTCGCGCGCATCTCTAAAATTCTCCGGAGATAAGCCCTATTATACACGCTTTGACGCGCGCACGAGGGAGAGCCCTGCGCGGTAAACCTCATATTTGAGTGGATTATTTTTGGAGTGTTCATGATATATAGGGTGGTAGTTAAGGGTGATTCGGATTGGAAAAGTATCGTGGTTTATCGCCAGCGCAATTCTTTCATAGAAACAAGGAGATAGCTGGCTTTTCGAACCCAGCTAGGGCGCTATACCAGACTATAAGAGAGCTTGTAGAGAACTCGCTTGATGCCACGGAGACTCATGGCATCTTACCTGATATAGCTATTGAGATAACTCTAGATCCAAACAACCAAGATAGAGTGACGGTGAAAGTAGCTGATAATGGTATTGGCGTTCCAATAAACGAGATTCCAAACGTGTTCGGAAGGGTCTTCTATGGTTCAAAGTATGTTGTGAGGCAGACTAGAGGCGTCTTCGGGCTAGGTGTGAAAATGGCGGTGTTGTATGCGCAGATGACGACGGCACAGCCTATATATGTTAAAAGCGCTCCAAAGGACTCCGAGTTTATAGGAGAATATCTTCTCTACATCGACATTGACAAGAATATTCCACATATAGTTAGAATGCGGATAAGGAAGAAGGAGAACCCGAGAATACATGGAACGGTTGTAAAGCTGACGCTTGAGGGCTCATGGATACAGGCTAAGAGGCGCATCGAGGAATACATCAGGCGTACCGCGCTTATAGCACCCTATGCAACGATCAAATATAAGACCCCCGAAGGAGAAATCATATTCAAGCGGGTTTCTAAGAAGCTTCCAGAGCCCCCGAGGATAGGTCAGTACCATCCCAAGGGGGTTGATGTAGAGATACTGAAAGAACTCATCAGATCGCTTCCAGATCCCAACCTTACTCTCGAAGAGTTCCTAGTGAAGCGTTTTGAGAGTGTCGGCGAGAAGATCGCCCAAGAGTTCCTGAGCTGGGCTGGGTTCGACCCCTCTATAAAAGTAAAGGAGCTGAGGTTAAGCGACTTGGAAGCCTTAGCCTCAAAGATGCGTGCATTCGAAAAGTGGAGGCGACCGCGACCAGTAACCCTCTCTCCCATAGGCGAGGACCTGTTAAAGGAGGGGGTAAAGAACATCCTTAAGCCGAGTTTTGTGAGAGCGGTTACACGTCCACCGTCTTCCTATGCTGGACACCCATTTATAGTGGAGGTGGCTGTGGCATATGGCGGCGAGATACCTCCCCAAGACCAGCCCATGGTTCTCCGCTTTGCGAATAAGATGCCCCTTTTATACGACGAGGGGGTCGACGTTTCTAGGAAAGTCGTTGATTCGATAGACTGGAGCGTCTACAAGGTAAAGTTTCCCGCTCCATTAGCGGTTATCACGCACGTCTGCTCGACAAAAATACCTTTTAAAGGCGTTGGAAAGGAGGCTATAGCGGACGTCCCAGAAGTTGAACATGAGTTAGAGATAGCTATTCGAGAGGCCGCTAGAAAGCTAAGATCCTACATTACTAGGATGGAGAAGTTTCACGAGATTCAAAAGAAAGAAGCAACTATCAAACGCTACATGCCGGAAGTTATATCCGCCATCTCTGAGATGTTGGCTTTGGACCGCGCTCTACTTGAATCTAAGCTTAAAGAAACACTTGAAAGAGAATTGAAGAAAAGGGGTGTAGAACAAAATGTCGTCGGTTAGGCCAGGAAGCGTTCAGGCGCCTCCTGAGGAGGAGGTTATAACGAGGCTTGAAAGCCTAGCCAAGAAAGTCGCTGACCAGATCATGAGAGGCGAGCCTCCTTACCTCGAGGTCCCCATACGCTCCTTAGCGAACACCATATGGGATAAAAAGAGGAAAATGTTGCTGCTAGGACCAAAGACCGCTAGGAGAGAGTTCTTTGACGTAGGCGAGTCTAAGCGTTTCATGCAGACCATTCTGATGCTAAAGCTGATCCTAGAGGCGCGCCGTGAAGGTGTCCACCCGACGATCCGGGATCTCTACTACCGCGGCAAACATACTCTGACTGATATGAACGGAAGGCAGTTGGGAGAGAACACATGGGATGATCAGCGGGAAAGTAACGCTGTAATCCAAGACATAGAAGTGGCTACAGGGCTCCTGCGAGAACACATGGGTCTAATGCATGATGCCAAGGGAAGAATCGTAGGTAATATGATTATACGTTCTAAGGGACAAAACATTGATCTCTCGAAGCTGGGTAGCGGCGCTTATGCAATACCCTCTAACGTAGACAGCTTAGAGATACTTGAGGTTAAAGCAGATTACGTGCTTGTCGTTGAGAAGGGCGCTATCTTCGAGCAGTTGAACGAGGACGAGTTTTGGAAGAAGAATAATTGTATACTCGTCACCGGAAAGGGGCAGCCCGACCGGAGCACAAGGCGTATGGTGCGCCGCCTATGGGAAGAGTTCAACTTACCCGTCTACGTGTTAACAGACGGAGACAGCTATGGTTTCTACATTTACAGCGTATATAAAAGCGGCTCTATAACCCTTAGCTATGAAAGCGAGCGCCTCGCAACGCCGGAAGCAAGATTCCTGGGAGTCTCAATATCTGATATAGAGAATTATAAGATCCCGAAAAACTTCATAATAAAGGCGACTGAAAGGGACATTAAGAGAGCACAGGAGCTTTTAAACTACCCCTGGTTCAAGGAGTCTAAAAAATGGCTAGACGAGCTTAAACTGTTCATAGAAAAAGGGCAAAAAGTAGAGATAGAGGCACTCAGCGGACACGGCTTTAAATTCCTGTCAAACACATATATCCCGGAAAAAATAGCCAGAAAGGAATATCTATAATCCGCGCGAGATTCATCTCTTTTGTATCCACCTTTTAATCTCTGGATAATTTTTCCAAGTTGGATAAAAACTGGAGAAATTATACATCCAAATTATCTCCGCGCGCAACGAAAAAGATCTCACAACAGTTTTAGTTTTCCAGTTATCCGGTCTATTAGGCTTGCAGGTGCTGGGCCAATTCCTAGAGCCGTTACAGTCCCCGGCTCTAACTGCGTTAAACCCATATCAGTTATCAATACAACCGGGAGCTCCGACCTCTTCGCCTCTTCATAGATCCTTAACAACTCCTCTAGAGAGTCTACACGCACAACTATCTTTTTCTGACCGGACTCAATCCAGGCTTTACACCACTCTGGCCGCTGCTTCTCGGCTTCCAGATACGCACTCACCGCGGCGTGCGCTCCCTGGGCAACCAGCTTGCCCTTCCCCATGTTGAGATCTCGTCTAATTACAATAACCTGTTTGACTCCTTCCACCTTTCCCCTCCCGAAAAAATTCAGGCTCGCTTGTAGCCGATCCTCCTCAAAAGCTCGGTTCTCTTCTTCTTGTCCTCCTCGGTCTCAACACCCACTATGGTGTATCCATCTATGACTCCTAGCACACCTCTGCCCTGCTCTGTCTCTGCAATAACAACCTGTACGGGATTGGCGGTTGCACAGAAAATAGAGACAACTTCATCAACCTGTCTGAGTTTGGTAAGGATGTTGATTGGCCACGCATCGCGTATAAGAAGAACGAAAACATGTCCTCCACCTATTCTCTTGGCATTCTCAACAGCTGCCTCTGTAAGTTCTCTGTCATTTCCGTCCCAGCGGACCAATCTGTCGCCACTAGCCTCGTTGAATGCTAGACCAAACTTTATACCTGGAACACTTGTGACCACTGCCTCCGCAATGTCTTCTACACTCTTTATGAAATGTGTCTGACCTATTATAATGTTAGATTTCTCCGGTAGAATCATCTTTACAACTTCCAATTTTAATTGACTGTTCACAATATTCTGGTGTTTTCTCTGATAGAAAAAGTTTCCTCTCTTTTTTACAAAATGATTTTTAACCTCGAAAGCCTTGCCTAGCTACGGTGGTATAGCGTGGCAGACGACCCGCAGAACTGCATGTTAGAAGGCTGTGTTAGACCCGCTGAGATTATGTTGGAAGTTGGGGGACAGGTGCTGTATTTGTGCAGGCTACATTTTAGCCAGTTGGTTTCGAGGATGGAGAGGGCTGCTGAGCGTAGAGGTTCGATTTCCCCTAGAAGCTTAAAGGTAGAGAAGCTGAATGATGGAAAGGTTAAAATATCGATAAGAAGGTCTAAAAGATCTTCAAACTCTACCCTCGACTAAGTTCAGCTCGTCAGCTAGTATTTTCTTGAGCCTCTCATAAACATCCTTCGAACTTATTATTCCCTCCTTGAAGCTACGCTCTACATTCTCTATCTTCCTGTGAACATCCTGTGGAGTTAAGTCAAGTGGAATGCCAACCCGCCTCATGTGTAATAGGCTCTTAAAGGTTGTCTCTTCGAAATTCAACCATATGTTTTCAAGTTCATGAATCATTCTAACAGTTTCCTCAGATATGACGTTGATCTTCTTGCTAGACTTTTCCTCATCCAGCAGTCCCAGCTCAATCTTCACTTGAATCTCTTCTATCTCCTTGAGGTTTGAGCTTATACGGGTTTTTAGCACTGCAATCCTCTCCAGCACTACGGGCCTTATCTTTTCCCATTCTAAAAGACTCTGTTTTACGGTAGAGGCGTATTCTTCCCATGCACTGTCAGCCGAGCTGAAGAGCTGCCCAAGGGTTTCGAAATTCACTGTAGCCATTACTCTTCAACCTCCTCTCTTATTCGTTCAAGCCTTTTTAGTTTAGCCTCCAGCTCCTCCTTAAGTCTCTTGTAGGTTTCCTCTGTGAGCCCTCCTTCCCTAAACTTCTCTTCGAGCTTGTTGAGAGCCAGTCTAATTTTTGCTATTTCAGGCTTAACTTCTGCGACCTTCACACGTTTATAATGGGGAAGTACAAGCCTATCAACCTCGTCAAGCCTTTTCTTGATCGACTCCATCTCAGAGGTCTTCTCCGCAATTCTCCTTTCTAATTCAGACTTAAGATCTTGATATTGAGAGTCGTCAAGAACCCCAATTTTATGCCTCACTTCAATCCTTTCAAGCTCGTCGGCAAGGGTGTTTAGCGTACTTTCAATGCTGATTACCTCCTTCTCGAGATAATCCCTGATCTCTTCCCACCTCTCAATTATTTCACGCGCTGCCCGGTCGTACTCTTCCCACAGCTTCGAAAGCTCCGTCGCCTTACTTGCCAGCATATCAAGTTCATCCGCCACCTTTTCAACCGGCGGTTTCTCCTCACTTATAACTACAGATGGCCGCTCGATTCTCGGCTGCTGCGCCACCTCAGGAGGCTGCCGTGGAGTTGTTACTGTTTCCTCTGCGGGCTTCTTTTCTACAGAAGCCTTCTTCTTCCATTCAAGGTAATAGGGGCACTCCCAGTACTCCATGAGACATGGCATGAAAGCTGGGTCGACTTCTACCCCACCTGCATACTTACAATAGAACTTACCCTTTGAGTCCCTGTAAAGACCTGGACAGACGCCACCCGCGGACATTACTACCGCTATAAGGAGTCATTACCAGAATATATCAGTAGCGTCCGGCCCGCAACGATGCTAACAGATTGACTTATTTATCCTCGTGAATTTTTAGAATCGCATGTTATGCAGGAGGAAAACGTTTGCAAGTACTATAGGCAGACCGCTAGGGGGGCTAGGTGTATATTTATCGGGGCTGCGGAGTGGAAGGCTGTCAGTGAAAAATACCTCCAGTTTTGTAAGTCTGGAGGGGCAGGATGTCCTGTTCTAGCAAGCATAGGAAAAAAGATGGCTAATCACAGCAGCTTCAGAAAGGGTGGGGTTAATGTCCTGTTTCGGGAAGACTGACTATGTTCTTCTCGCGGGAGTTCTCTTATTAACGTTGGGGCTCAGCGTGGATGTTTTTGGTATAAAGGAAGAATCTTTGAAGGCGCCCCCTGTTTTATTGGTGCTGGCAACATCATATCTTTTATACGTATTGGCTGGGTGGAGGGGTAGAAACAAAAACATAGTCTTGCTCGCAGCTTCCGTTACTGCTATACTCTCAACTCCATATTTTTTCATTGCCGCTTCACAGTTGGAGGATTATATTAGAAGCGGCAAGATTTCCTCAGTATTCACTGGAACCCTTGTGAACGCCGGTGCCTCGGAGACAACGTTGATATTTTCTTTGCTCGCGTTCACGGGCTTTCTAGCAACCTTGCTTCTAAGCCGGCTTTTAATCGGCTATCTCTTACCAGGGGTAAAGGAAGGGGGCTCTACAAATCCCATTCTTGTGACATCAGAGTTGCCTAAGATTAAATCCTGGTCTCTCTTCGGATTCCTCGTTGGTTTTATCCTTGTTGTATCGTTGTCAGAAAACATAGTCGAGTCAACTATGATTGTTTATTTGTTTGCTACGCCTATTCCTCTACATTTTTCCTTGTTTATAACAACACTGTTGCAATACCAGGGTCTTAATGCGATGGGACTTCTGGAGTCTCTCTCAGCTTTGACTCTTTTTTCTGTCATCACAAATATATCTGTAAATAGAAAGGTTCCTGGTACAGAGTCCAAACTTCTGCTATTATCCTCGAGTCTTCTGCTGTTGACGCTGTTATTTTTTATCCTATTTGGAGCGTTGTTTACCCAATATTTATTGTTTTACATTTTGAGTATATTCTTATTAACATTAGTCATTCTCTATTCCGAGGGAATGGGGTTTCTGCTCAGTCCGTATCTCCTGTTCTATGTGATTTTCAAATTGTCAGGGATAAACGCGTCAGGAATGGAGGCAATAACGCTCCTAGCTTCACCTCTAGCCCCGCTCCTCATAGCATCTGCTCCGGCGATATCTGCGAACCTCTACTACACCTTTTCCTCAAGCCAAAACGCGGATGATGAATGTTCCTATCTTAAGATTTTTTTAATAACCATCCTAGCCGCACCACTCTCCCACCTTATATACAACTTGAAGACACCTCAGCTCACCGTAGGACAACAGCTTTATTTCACCCCGGTTACCCCCACGGGTATCGCTCTAGCCTTCATAGCCGTTATAGCAACGCTCGCACAACAGAGAGTTTCAAAGGAATTTTTTAATAGAGGCTCAACCCTCTTCCTACCTTTATCACTTACCCCTTTTCATCCAGTTGGGATCTTCATTGCCAACATTTTTCTAGCCGATATCCCAAGCGGAGATTGCTTCAAGCTTGCCCTTCTCTCGGGATTGATCCTCATCTTCAAAATAGTAGCTTATTTCAAGCATATCCCGCTACGCGAGTTTAGCCTGATGGTAATGATGGGCGCCGGGACAGCCCTCCTTCTACATCTCTTACTTTAGAGCCTCCAAAAAGTGCTCAGCCGCCCACAATCTGGACAATGTCGCCGTCCTTAAGTTCAAAGTCTTTTCCAACTTTTCTCGGGTTAAAGCTAAACCGGTTGCTCCACACCCACGCATACTTAAAATGCTCAGAGAGCTGCGAGTGAATCGTACGCGCAACCTCAATCACTCTTGCACCTCTTTTAACCACAACCGGTCTCTCTTCAACCTCTCCAGTCT
The DNA here is from genome assembly GCA_041287245.1 of Infirmifilum sp. Taxonomy (GTDB): domain Archaea; phylum Thermoproteota; class Thermoprotei; order Thermofilales; family Thermofilaceae; genus Thermofilum. Next base: position 36,094 of record JBEULP010000042.1, read on the forward strand.
TGGGGTTCCGCGTGTAAATCCTTATTAAATCAAGCTCGCGGAAAAAATACTCTGCCGCTTCTTTAAAGAGTGCATCATCGCAAGATGTATACCCGAACACTGGAACACCCGTCACCTTATTAACCTTTAAAACCGTGTCTCTAAGATCATCGCCTTTAACATCCGAGTAAATCACAATAACCGTAGGCTTGTAGGCGACCTCGCCAAACAGCGCGTCTTCCACGTCGTCAAGCGTAGCCTTCCCACTAATTCTCACCACAGCGTGGTAGATCCCGTATTCGCGCAGAAGAGACACGACGTCTTGAAGTGTCGCACCGTCAAGTTCACCTGCAACGATAATGCCGCCTGTAGCTTTCCTCTCGATTTCAACGCTTGAGCGAGGCTTTTTCCAGGCTATTCGCGCCTCTTCAAGAGCACGTAGCAGCATCCTAACTTGGTCCTCTACGTCACCATTCATATCCACAATTAGAGTAAGGGCGTCGGCATTCCTCGCCAGACCCAGTAGGCGAGACTGCGTAGACGTATCCCCGAGAAAAGGTGGAGCATTTATAATCTGAAAGTACACGCCTTCCCATATCTTCATCCCTGGGACAGGCTTTCGAGAGTCTACTGCCTCAATCCCAGTGACACACTTGAAGAACTCTTGTTTTCCAACCCCAGGCAGTCCAAGTAAAACCACTTGAATGTCTCCCTCCTTCTCGACAAAGAACTGTTCCCCGCCGCCAGCCCTCTTTTTCTTCTTAAGCTCTATCTCTTTCTTGAGCGTAGCTATCTGCCGCGTAACTTGCATGCGCAGCCTCTCCGTTCCCTTATGCTTGGGAACAGCGCTGAGAAACTCTTGCAGCGCGAGTAGCTTCTCCTCTGGAGTCCTAGCCTCCATCGCCTTCTTCCATTTGCTCTTTGCCTCGGCGGGAAGGTTAGTGGGCATAGCTCTTTTGTAAAAAATGAAGTCACTTTAATTTAACTTTCCCCGGGAAAAACAATCCAGACAACACCGTCTTTCTTAACAAGGGTGAGCGTGATACGACCCTTGATTTCTTGAGCCTTCCTAACCCTGATGGATCCCGCGAGAACGGTTTCGTTTATTCTAGACAGGCACATTCGGGTGATGGGGGTTGCGGATACGAGAGTGCCGTTGGAAACATAGACGTCTAGAGCATACTCTGCTGTTAGTGTTGTGCTATTTGGCGAGACAAGCAGATAACAGACATCGCGCAGCAGTGCAACATTATTAACCGTGGGGACGTTGTAGAATACCAGCCAATAGCCGAGCACCGAGACGCTAACAACGACGTCGAATAGAACGAGAACCGTTTCATCCACCGGCAATCACCAGGCCGTTACCCCACTTGTCTGTTAACCGACATGGCTGGTTTTCTCGTAGAGCAAGGATTGTCCCGTTTATGTAGTCGTGGGGACACTGTGCGTAGAGCCGCACAGATACGGCTATGATATATGGATACTCGGGTATCTTGAAGCTTTGCATGGCCGTGATGTTATAGAGGCGTAGTATTCTTCCTGTGTAAGCGTCGACTCTAAACCCGACAAGCCTGTACGCATAGTTTAGAGCGAATTCGTCGGAGCCTACATTGGTTTGTATAACCCATCTACATTCTAGCCGTCCCTCATCGTATCTCGAAAAGTTGAGAAACTGGGAGAGAGTATAGCTTTTAACAGTGACCGGCGAGATAAACTGGGGAAGTATTTGAAATATAGCGGGAGCCCTAGCTGGATCCTCGCACAGGACTCGTGCGGCGGTTAGAACTGCGATATGCGCGTCTTCGCCCCTGTATTGCACACGATAATAGTTGTCGTCAGTTTGTCTCACTACGAGTAGGCTTAACAGAACTACCGCTAATAGTCCAATACTTGCCCTTCTCTTCACACTCAACCCCTCCAGGTGAAGGTTATTATCTTAGGCTCAGAGCCACACCAGACTATGACAGAGCTGCTCGGATAGTCTGGAAGAGGCTCGGTAGCGTTAAGGCTTTTTAATACCTCTGAAACGTCGCTGCAGTTCGCGTATATCATAGTATAAGCTGCTATGACAGCTAGGTTTCTTTCTTGTACTACCTGGGCTGAGATAGAATATAGTTTATGGCTGGTTGTTCGAGCCAGGGTTAATAGGAGGATAAGTGCCATTATAGCCGCGGATATCGTTCTCACGGCTGAATCACCTCTACCCGTGAGTTATTCTTGCAGATGGTGAGGCTGTAACCGTAGATTGTTCCATTGAATGTGATCAGGTGATCTGAGAAGATCTGCACGCACGAACCATTCGGCATAAGTCGAGGTGTGCTGGTTAGCTGGTCACTCAAAGCCGTTTGCATGGTTATAGAAAAGCTAATAACTGAAAGGAGAAGCAATACCTCGAAAATGCTAAGAGTTGATTCTTCTAGAGCTTTCAACATCTCTTCACCTGGAACACTTTCACCTTCACCTCTGTTGGACCTTCAATGCTCGCCTGGAAGCCGCAAATGCTTAGAAAGGGGCTGTAGACTTTATAGGATAGGAGAGAGGGTTCTAGGCAAATCCTGTCTGTCCACCCGTTAAACGTCGCGTTGTATACAATGAGAGTCGCGTTGCTCGCTATCCACATCGGCTTCAAGCTAACGAGGCACCTGTCACCCTCGCGCGTAATAGAGAACCACGACCCATTAATAGCTGTTACAGCACATTGTGAAAAAACAAGGACGGGCTTCTTAAACCCGAAAACCACCAGGTTGTTTATCTTCAACACGCAGTCAGTCGAGTTCAGGTAGACCTGAGAGTTAAGGTCGACCATATCAGCCTGCGGCAAGATATTTAATGTGTGAGTAGTTATACGGAGCGGAACGGTGGGATTTTGAAGCAGGGCAAGAATACTGCCCAGAACCGTGATTGTGAAGATAGAGAGGAGCGCCGTCTTCACCTGGTCGCTTAAAGCCTCTCTATCCATGGCACTAACACCACTTTTGACGTTTGACAAGGAATATAGACGACTTCGATCATTTGGCTAACCGGGTTGAAAAACGGGATCTCTGCTTGGAATGGATACGGTACAATAGTCTCCCATAAGGTGGAGAGATTTTTTCTGGACAAGACCCTTATATATAATGAGCCTAGGCAGCTTGTTTCATTCAGAGAAGCCAGTATTTTGCTCAGTGTTAGGTTCTCGCCGAGGACAAGAGGACCCTCCGCGTAGAGCTTAATATTCGTCCCGGACTGGTTAAATATTAAGGTAAAGGTGACTGGAACCACGGGAAGCTCTAAGCGGGTCTCAGGTATGATGAGCATGCCACCCCAAGTGGCGAAGATCTCTATTGAGGAGAGGCGCGTAATGTTTTGCAGGCGCGAATAGTCTATGACTAGAAGCCCCTGGGATGCCGGGACCGAGGCAATAACATGTCCTGCTTGTGCTGTGACGTTATAGTTTTCCCAGTTTAGATTCGTGTTGAAGCGTATTGAGAGGCTGGTCTTCGAGTATTGTATGCTTAATATCCTTATCTTGGGAACTATCGTCCTGGCGAAGAAGAAAGAGCTATTTAGCTTTAGAAATACTGTTATATTTGGAGCGTCGGGAGCTGCGATTGATAAAAGATAGTACCTGGTGTTGTTTATTAAAAGCTGTGGTAGAGAGGGAGACGGTGTCCTTATCTTATTAGACTTGGAGCCTATAGCCACTGTTTCTCCGAAGGGGTTGCCCACCAAGAGAGTCCCGTTGACACCGTTAAAGATGATAAGCCGGTTGCTCGAGGGATCTACTGCGACGACACTCGCGTTTGTCACAATAGAATAAACGCCTGGTTTTATCTGCTGGAAGTGTGTCCCATTGGTTGGAAGGAAGTCCATCCCCGGCAGAATGTATGCAGTTGAGTTGTTCCCTCTCAGTGAATAAACCGCCGAAATCTGTAGGTTTGTGTTTAAAGATCCTGAGAGAGTAGCGCTGAGAACCTTCGCGCCATTCACAAGCCAGTATATGAAGTATCCCGTAGCTGTCCATGCCGCGGATAACGTGACTTTAACGTAATTGGAAGCCCCAAACCCCTTCTGCGCGTAGGCTGTTACCTCTATCCTCTCGTTATAGAGCTCAATGTTCTTTACTGCTACGCTGCCACTAGCCGGGACCTGAGAGGAGAATATAGTTCTCTTAACGCCTGCAGGAGTCACGGCGAAAACCTGCAAGAGATATTGAGGGCTGCCCGTGAAAGAATATTGTAACGTGAGGTTGTATACGCCAGTGTAATAGGTTTTACTTGAACAAGTTGCAGAAGAAGAGTTTGAAGCATTAAAGTAACTCCATAGGCAGTTTATAGGTTGATCAGAGGCCACGACGGTAAGAGTTATAGTGGCGGGGGCGTTAATGCTGAAGATGGTGTTCTCAGCTAACTGCACCGTAAAAACATTGGTTGATGGTGGCCCCGAGAAGGACAGCTGAGCGCCTAGCTGGCCTGGAGACCCTGTGAGTTTAACTATTCCATAGACAGAACAATTTGTGTTCGCTAGTATCATGGCCCCCAAGGTTATAGTAAACGTCTTCTTAGGTGTTGGAATAGAAAAGCTCGCTGTGGCAGTCTTGGCATCCTGCTTGTCACCTGCGAGCGGATAGTCATAGGCGTAAGCATAGGCTTGCTCTGTAGACGCGGTTGCACTGCCTGCGGAGAGGATCGTCGGCCCCGCGTAGGCTTGCAAGTCAAAGTAGGGTGGGATTTCGCCTATACCCGATGTAAACTTTATTAAGCCCCCATTTACGCCTGTGGCACTCGTCGCGCTCAAAGTTACGAGCTGTTGGCTAATGGTGTAAGAGCCGGAGGCAGTGGCTGTGAGCGTCGCCCAAGCAGAGGCTAGACTGGGTGCGCTTACCGTATATATGAGGTCTAGGTGTGAGTACAGGTTCGCTGTATATGTTGTGCCACCGGCTGAGAACTGAGAGCTTTTGGATACAGTTTTTGTCTCGGTACCAGAGCGGCCGTTGCCGGGTGCAACCTTAATGTTGATGCTGAGGGTATCGCCAAGCGAGAACGCCAAGGGGGTATTTATTAGAATCAGCGTTAGAATGAACACTAAGCTGGTTTTCCTCATGTCTCCACCCCGATTAAGCAAAGCTTCAAAGTCTCACCCTCAAGGTAGACGTCTAAAGCAAACTCGCCTGTGTTTGGTAGAACCCTTGTTTTCCCGGTGAGAATGTTCCAAGATGAGTTGTAATCGATGAAATCTACCCCCTTAGCGACCCCGTTAATGTCGTACGCCTTTCCTTCGAAGTATGCCTTGAGGTAGTCCAGGTCTAGAGTGACATCGTAGCAACCGCCTTGTGGCGTGGTGCCGGGAACGTTAACGTACTCTTTACCGTTTAGGTATAGAAACTGGATGGAGGCGTGCCAGCTTTTAGTGCATATCTGCAGGCGCACTTTCCCCGATGTGGCTGGTAGGATAACCATGAGCCGCGCTATCGAGTCGGTGGTAATGTATAGGCACTGCCCCTCGAGCGTGACGTTATAGCGATCCGCTAAGCCGAACTTTCTCCTGTAGTCGTAGAAGGGGTCCTCCACCCTCTTGAAGGGTGAACAGTTACCACATACGAGAACCGTCTCCACCTGGTACTTTGAGATTAGAGCAAGCCTCTCACCTATCGCGCCCCCGCCTCTCACATTGAAGCGCAGCAACGTGGGAGGCAGGGTTGTGTTGGAAAGCCAGCTTGGAACCTCCCAGCCGGCGATGCACAAGTAGTGCGTTGAATTATAGTCGCGGCACCCGGTGGGGTACTTCTCGCTCACGGTCATGCTTAGCTCAAGAGTAGCGTTTTCAGGAGCCAGCAGGGTTAGAAAGCCCTGCCTTAAAGAGGCGTTTACGCTAGCCTCGATTGGAAGATAGAAGTGAAGGACAAAGTACCTGTGCCCGTTTACCGTAACGTTTAAGTCGTCTTGCACGGGCAGTGTCGCGTTCAAGGCGAAGTATTCTTCAATATTCCCCCTAGCGAGAACAAGAGTATCAGAACATATCAAGGAGTCGTTTCCCGCTATTAGGCAAGTAGAGTTAAATTGAAGGTTCGAGCCTATCTTTGCCTTGAGCCTCTCGAAGCCGCGGATGAGAGTACTGTTGACGTATACAGGCGCTGTAGCATTAATCCAGAGGACGGCATAAGCCTTTATAAAATGAAGTTCGATAAAGCCATCATCTGTGACCGTAATATTTAGCTCTTTCTCTACTGGCTCGTAGACGTCAAAGGGTTGCGGCTGGAGAAGTAGGTGTGAGCCGTTGGGAACACGCAGCGTCAGCGGCAGGAGGTGGTCAGACCCGTTTATTATGACGCGCGCGTTCGCGACGTTCGCCGCTATAAAAACGGTTCTTGTTACGGGAGTCCTTATGTTAGAAGATTTTAACAGTGGCCCTGAAGATTCGCCTAGGTGTTGAGGCTTTAGGCTCTCGTAAAGCAAAAGTGTGACGAACCCCAGGGCGAGTGCCAAGAATAATAGTTTTTTCCTATTCCTCATCGCTATGACAACCATTTACATTATAAAGCAGGGCTAGCAGTAACCACCTTATTTGCCAGTCTTAAAAACCTCGACGAATACCCTTTCGGTGAAAAGATGAGCGAAGAAGTAGGCCGCTCCATAATGGTTATCATAACCCTAGCGGTCGTCTCCGTCATCGGCTTCTTCATATACCAGGTAGCCTCTACCACTACAAGCAGACCCGTGCTCGTACAGGCCGGCGACGCTATTCTCAGTGCTAGCGGAAACAGCTATACAGTTACTCTCTGGCTTCAAAACGCCGGTTCTTCCTCAGCAGACTTGTCGTCGTGCTATCTATACCTAAGTAACTACAATGTCAACGCTTCCCTGACGTGCTCTCCGGCTATCGTGCCTAGCGGTGGCACTGCTACTTGCAAAGCCACCTTTACCCCTGCCACACCAATAACGACTGCTGCTACAGGATATATCATAACGAAGAGTGGAGTGTATAAGGTCACACTCGTGCGGAGCTAAAGGATCTGGGCTATGCACGCGCAGGGGAGGAAGACAGATGAGCGCTCTTGGAGACCTTGAAGTCCTTTTTCTCCTCTCTTTTACGGACGCACCCCCGAGTCATGTTCTAGCCTGGCTAAGCAATAAAGGGATCAATTATCGCTTTTCCAGCGAACAGATAAAGGAAATCATTAACCAGGACGAGAAGAACGGCACAAAAGACAGAATTAAAAGTGCGCTTGCGGATAAGCTTAAAGAGCTTGACTTCAGGCTTGAGACGTTCTCATCTCGAGTCGACTCGATAAGCGAGTTTTACAACATCACGCTCCTGGTCGCCCCGGTCATGCTATATTCTATCGGTTTTTTCCAACCTTCCATTCTGAATTCTAGTCTCTGGGCCCTCCTCTTTCTAAACGCTTTGCTAATTTTCTTCTTCCGTGATCTCCATCCTAGAACTTTCCGCATGAAAACCAGTTTCTCACAGATGGCCGTGGGCTCGCTACTCCCCGTCCTAGTCGCTTTTCCCTTAACCTTAAAATTTGATATTAAGACGGGGCTTTTCGCTTTAAGCCTAGCCTCCCTTCCTTTCTCGCTTCTCTCACTGAAAAGGCTCAAACAAATCAGCAGTGAGCTCAATCAAAACAGGGACATCTTGCTGCGAGCAGTCACAGTGCCAGCCCACGTGTTTCGCGCAGTCCCCCCGGACGTTTTAATTAGCGAGACGCTAATCGGCATAAGCCGAAGCGTACGTCTAACCCTCTATCTCTCTTCAATATGGGGTATCGAGAGCCTCCGGGCTCTCTCAGAAACCTACGAGAAAATATTTAGTTTTTACAAGAAAATTATTCGAAAAGGCTTCATCAACGCCGGCATAAACCTTGTAACGATCTTTCTCTTAGGCTTCGCCAGCGCAACAGTTAAAACAATTTTCAGGAACATTCCACTCGAAAACCTACAGCAATGGGTGAATGTGGGCAACACCCAGCAACTCCTAGCAGCCATAGACCTCTACGTGTTCTTCACAGCCCTCCTCTATGCATTAGGTCTCAGTATTCTCTCAATAGGAGAGCCAACTCTGCTTCCACTATGGCTTCCCCCAGTTTCACTCACGCTATTAACGGGAGAGTTTCTAGGAGAGATGGTTTTCCATGGATAAAGGCCTGTATGCTACGATACTCATGCTGTGTGTTATTCTTCTAGTACTCGCACTGTTCTCCGAGAGACTAACAGCTGCCTCAAAGGTTGTCGAACTCGCACAAAACGGATCTCTCATTTTCTATAAAATTTAACATTGTGTTCTTGACAACCTTACGAAAATAAATTATTTATATTCCTTAAGACTTTTTAAGCTGAACCGGAGATAAGAATGGTGAAGGGGTATATACTCGTCATAACAAAGCCTGGAAAAGAGTATGAGGTAGCCCGTGAAATACTAAAAATGTCCTTTGTCGATGACGTGGACGTTACCTACGGCCTCTGGGATCTCGTCGTGCGGGTGGAGGCCCCCTCCTTCACCGATCTCGATAAGATCATATCAGCGATCAGAAGCCTCAAAGATATAGAACAAACAGCTACCCTTGTATCCCAGGAACCAACCCAATAACGCGAGAGCAAGCAGGAGCCGGTGCGAATAACAAGCTCTGAGTCAAGGTGCAACGCTACTCGTCTTCTAGGAAGCGTGAAGCTTTCAGAATCCCGTGTGAGAAATTTTAAAGCCCGGGCAGGTGTGGTGCGCTTATGGTTACTTTATCGCGCGCAGAGCTTGACAGACTGCTGGAAATGCGTTTCTACGGGCTTAACTCTGAGGGTATAGGAGGCCGAATACGTCAAGAGCTGGAGGATTTCATTGTCCTCGAGATAAGCTTTGACGGCGTTAGAGCTTCTTCCCGATGTAGCGAAATACCTCTGGGAGCAGGGGATTTTACCTGGATTGTTGTCGAAAAGAGAGGAGTTGACTCTATAAGTGCTGTGCGGAGGATTCAGAGGTTTCTAGGTATTAAAAAGAACAGTATTAGCTTCGCCGGTCTTAAGGATACCTCTGCCGTCACATTCCAGTTTGTCTCGGTTTCTGGAAGAATCCCCCCTGAAAAGATAGAGGAATTTAACAAGGTGAACACGAGGGTTAAGCTCTACTGCCCAGTATACAGGCCTTTTCCCCTGCGCCCTGGTCTCCTTTTCGGAAACGAGTTCACGGTAAGGGTGCGCGAGGCTGAAACCAGCCTTCTTGAGAGGCTGTTACAAGAACTCGGCGAGGTTCGAGGAATCCCCAACTATGTGGGCTACCAACGCTTCGGCAGCATAAGACCAGTGACTCATATTGTAGGAAAAAACATTATTCAGGGAAAATTCAAAGAGGCTATTGAAGAGCTTCTCCTAAAAATATTTCCAAATGAGTCGGAGATCGCCAAGAAGGCAAGAGAGTACCTCGCTTCCACAGGCGACTACAAGGAGACGCTTGAAATTTTTCCAAAAAGCATGAAAAGTGAAAGAGCAGTCATCGCACACCTCGCCGAGAAACCCAACGACTACGTAGGGGCTCTGAGGAGCATCTCAAGTTACATCAGAAAACTATATGTCGGAGCTTACCAAGCTTATCTTTTCAACAAGGTTCTCAGCAGGAGAATAGAAGAGGGACTTTCCTGGATATACCCCTCCGTGGGAGACTACGTGGGCATACTGCCTAGTGCCTCGCATTTTGAGCACACGTCTGTCCTAATCGCTAATGATACAAACCTCGCAAAGCTGCAAAGGCTGATAGAGGAGGAGAAGGCTGTTCTCCTAATCCCTATCTTCGGGTATAACACGAATCTATCCCAGGGAAGGCAGGGAGAAATTGAGAGAAACGTACTGAAAGAGGAAGGCATAGACATCTCGCGTTTTTACGTGAAGAGTATACCGGAGGCGTCTTCTGCGGGAACATATAGGCCAGCAAGCCTAATTCCCCTCAAACTGAACTACAATATTTTGGGGAGAGATGTCGTTTTCTCGTTTATCCTTAGGAAAGGAATGTACGCGACGACCCTGTTGCGTGAATTTATAAAGCCCGAGAACCCTGTGATTCAAGGGTTTTAGGATGCCGTTGATACCCAAGGAGCATTTAGACGAAGTATATGATGAGCTTGTCAAGGCTAGGAAAGCAAACCATAGACGCCTCCTGGTCATCTTCAGCGATGATGACTCCAGATTAGTCACTGCTGCTCTTGATTTTCTCTACGAGATAAAGGAGTTGGTTAAAGACGGTACTGTTCTCTACACTTACCATGCCTTCTACTCTGACGGGGCTATGCGACGCGAATTGTTTGCGCGTGGCGCTCCTAAGGATGTCGAGATAGAGTACACGTCTTATCATAACCTGGACGTGATATTAGGCCGAACCTATAGCGCTTGTATCGCAGACCTGCTGAACAACCTCGAGCCCAACGACCTTGGACGCTTAATGGGCGTCGTAAAAGGAGGCGGTCTTTATATACTTCTGTTACCCAGCCAGCAGAAGATTCTCAATAATGTCACGCGTTTCCAGACAAATCTGCTTGTCCCGGGCTATGAGCCTAGAGATCTCAAACGGTTTTTCATGAGACGCTTCATCAGGAAAATCTTCGAGCATAACGGTATAGCTGTGTACGACGCTGACGCCAAGTATTTCGTTAAGAAGTTCTCCTCTGAAGCGACCGGAGGGGCTGTGGAACGGAGACTGGTTTTTCCCGAGAAATCCCGAATCCCCCTTAAGGTCTTCAAGCTCGCCTTAACCCAGGATCAGGTGGAGGTTCTAAAAAAGTTCGAGACTCTTTACGAGAAGACAAGTAAGAAAAAGACTTTCGTATTGACTGCGGATAGAGGAAGAGGTAAGTCTTCCATAGTAGGAATAGGCTTGGGCTGGCTTGTTCATAGACTTCGACGTGCAAAGGGGAAGTGTAAGGCAGTAGTGACAGCGCCGGGAGAGACAAACGTACAAGAGGTTTTCCGGTTTGCACGGAGCGTCCTAGAGCTCTACAACCACACCCTAGATATTCATGAAAACGACGGTGTCATTGTCAGTATAACCGGTAAGGGAATAGAGATTGAGTACTTGCCTCCGCTAGAGGCTACTAGAGCCAGAGCAGATATTCTCGTTGTAGACGAGGCTGCATCGGTTCCCGTCCCGCTGTTGTTCAAGCTGCTTGAGAGGTATGATAAGGTAGTTTTCTCCACGACCATCCACGGATACGAGGGGTCTGGACGCGGATTCTCGATCCGGTTCATGAGGCATTTGAAGAGCCGGGAGGACGTTGAGGTTATAGAATACGAAATGGAGGAGCCAATCCGCTACGAATTAAACGACCCTATCGAAAAGTGGATTTTCGACACTCTCCTCCTCGATGCTGAGCCCATAGCGCTTACTGAGAAAGATGTTAAGAGCATTGAAAGTAAGGACGTTGTTTATCACGTACCTGATGAAAAGCAGTTCTTCCTGGAGGATGAGGAAACCCTACGACAGTTCTTCGGGATATATGTCATGGCCCATTATAGGAATAACCCCAACGACCTCGGAATCATGATGGAGGCTCCACACCATTTCGTCAGAATGGTTAAGACCCCCTCGGGAAAGGTTACTGTATCATTAGAGCTTGCGGTTGAAGGTCCGCTAGGTCCAGAGCTTTCCAGAGAATCCGCGAAGGGCGCCTGGCTGATGGGAAACATAATTCCCGACCGGCTTATAAAACATTATAAAATCTTGGATTTCGGGGACCTAAGAGGAATAAGGGTAGTTCGCATAGCAACACACCCACAGGTTATGGGGAAGGGATTGGGAAGCCTTGCTTTACAACGACTCGAAGAAGAAGCTAGACAGAAAGGTTATGACTGGATAGGTGCCGGTTTCGGGCTGACAGAAGAGCTTCTAAAGTTCTGGGTTAAAAACGGCTTTATCCCCGTCCACCTCAGCCCTGAGCGGAACCCTGTGAGCGGCGAGTATACACTAATAGTTATAAAACCGCTAAGCGAGCGTGCTGAGAAAATTGTTAACATCATAGCACGCGAGTTTAAGGAAAAGCTACTAGACTCTCTCCCCTCGCCATATTACGACCTGAACCCTCAGGCGGCTTTAACTCTACTCGAGGCAACACCTCGTTTTGAAACAACTCTGAATTTATCACTCTTGAAGAAGGCCCGGTTCCTAATGTACGCTTGGGGGGACATGACAATTGAAAACTGCATGGATGTGATGGTTTACCTCGCTAAATACTATTTCAAGACGCCGAAACAACCAGCGCTGAGTCACTTCCAAAAGCTATGCCTTATCTCAAAGATCCTCCAGGCGAAAAGCTGGCGCGCAGCACTAGAGGATCTACAGACAACAATGCCCCAGCTCACAGCCGAGTTAAAAGAGACAGCTAAGGTTTTCTCAAGGGAATTCCTTGGGGTGGGTAGCCCTGAGGATGCGTCCCGGTTTTTCTTCTTAAGGCTTGAAGATGTCCTATCAGAAGTGAGTTAAAACACTTGCGTGAACCAGGGGCGTATCAGAAAAAGCGCGCAGAGGAGGAAGTCAAAATTTATTCTTCGGGAATGATGTTTGCAACAAGCTTTAGATTTTTACAGCTCAGGCATAGTCCACAATGATTGCATTTCTCAGAAGCGATTATTATACTAGTGTGGAGTGCTTGTGATCGGCTGTCGGCTTCGAAAGCACGATAAGGACATAGATTTATGCAATGAGGATCACGAGACACATCTATAGCCGGTCTAAGCAGCTCAGGTATGTGTGGCCACCGGACAGGTATCTCATTTTCTAACCCGGTTGTTCTGGGGGGATCTACAACGCCCGAGAGAAGGGCTGTATCGAAGAGCAGGACGTCGAAGGTATTTTCAACTGCTAACTCGCCAAAGAACTGTTCTGGAATGTCGCTGATATATGCGCTCGGTAGGTTAGTCCCCGCGATGAGCTTCGCCCAAATTAGAGCGTATATCCTAGATAATGCTGGCGCGTGTATACGGAAGAACTCTTTCCCGATAGAGTAAGTTAAATGAGGAGAAAAGATTAGAGCTGCAATACCAATCGACTTGAGCTGTTGTAGAAACTCGTGGCTGAAAGGGGTTGTCGGTGAAACTTTAATGAACACAGGCCTGCTAGAGTCTGAAACAAACTCTTCAACCATGTCTATAGCATAGGACTCGAAGCCTCGCTTACCACCTGTGAGGAGATACGTCAACCCAAGGTCTATCTCGTAGCCGTCTACTTTCCCCGAGAAGCGAGAGGCAAGGGTCCTTAACGAGGAGAGGCGGGGTGATGCTAGAGAAGCAACAATCCTGTAGTCACCGTTACCGCGTATCCTTAAAGCTATATTCTCAACCTCCTGCGTTGTAAACGAAAACGGCCTTGTAACGATTATGTAGTCGCTCCAAGACGAAAAATATTGCAAAGTTATCCTAGTCCTTATGCTCTGCGGGGGCGGGACAAACAGCTCTTGATCTGTCACAGTAGGCAGGAAAAATATGCTCAGTTTATTCTCATGGCTTAGAAGAGAATCAACCATTTTGTAGAATATTACATCCTCACTGCTTACCCCCCTAGGCTCTTTTAACTGAAGCCCTGCAAAATAGACCGCGCGCGCCAAGTTGCTTCACGAGAAAATATATTTTAGAGAGAATTAAATAACTAACCTAAGCTTAAACTCTGGATGATGAAGAGTACCAAAGATGAACAATGATAGAAGAACTCTCGGCTGATTTTTAAAAAAATTAACTAAGCATTTTTCTAAATTCCTCGGCTATCCTCCTGTATTTCTCGAGATCCTCCTTCGTAACGCTCGGCTTTACCGCGTCTAAAGCCTTCTGGAAGTGTTTCATGGTCACTTTAGTCGGCTTGCCAGCCTCTCTCAAGGCAGTTATCGCGGCTTCTCGGCATACGGCTGCGATGTCTGCTCCTGTGTATCCTTCCGTCTTCCTGGCTAGCTCGGCTAGGTCTACGTCTTCGGCTAGTGGCATCCTGCGCGTGTGAACCTTGAATATCTCAAGCCTAGCCCTCTCGTCTGGCGGCGGTACATAGATAAGCC
>JBEULP010000043.1:0-4339 GCA_041287245.1 Infirmifilum sp.
TCCTTGCGGCAAATTCTCGGAGCTGGGCGTCCCGCTGCTCGAGTAGCCTTGCCCTCCTCTTGAGATACACGCTTAACCCACTCGATGATCTTTCCGGCATACGTTAAACACCTCGTGCCCATACTCTTCGTGTACGTGACAGGCTTGCGCCCGGGATAATGCGAGAAAGTATAATGGGGGTTAGGAGTCTGCAGCTGTGTAGAGCTCGTCTGGCGGCTCGAAGTCGAGGCTCCGAAGCGACTCGATGAGCTCGGAGAGATCGTGGGTGAAGGGGTGCAGGCCTGTCGCCGCTACGTGAAGGGCTTTCAGGTAGAGCTCCGCGGCTTGCTGCGCCTCAGAGCACCAGAGCCGGTACACGCCCTCTTCAAGGTGACGCCTAGCCATGCGCAGCAGTACCTCGGCCTTTTCAACCCACTCCCCGGGTAGCTCGACCATCACTCTTGACTACGAATATTAACCTAATAATAATGTATTATTTTACCCCTTAGCCTCCTAGAGAGTGGCTAGTCGCTACCTGAGGCAAGCATAGCGTAGCAGGGGCTTTTCGGCAAGCAACCCCTTAAGCCCTCTCATGTTAAACATTTTTAAAAAGGAGAGGAATAAAAGATAAATATATGGACTACTACTATTTTGTGGTAGTTCTATGAAGGCAGTCCCGAAGTACTCGAGAAGTATTGAGGACTACAGAAGGATTATCGGCGAGGATGCTTTCACACAACTTCTGAACGTTGCTTCAATGCTCGCGGGAAAGAGGATTGTCCACGTAAACTCTACAGCTTACGGCGGGGGCGTCGCCGAGATCCTACACAGCATGGTCCCACTCATGAGGTCTCTGGGGATAGACACGGAATGGCAGGTTTTGGAGGCGGAGCCGGAGTTCTTCCAGGTGACCAAGAAGCTACACAACGCGCTTCAAGGCAACTATGAGATAGAGCTTACAGAGGAGGAGAAAAACATCTACTTTAAGTGGAACAGGTACAACGCGGAGATCCTGGACTTAGACGCAGACGTTGTCTTGATCCACGACCCCCAGCCAGCCGCCCTGCCTTTGTTCCGCGAGAACAGGAGGGGGGTTTGGGTTTGGAGGTGCCATATTGACATATCATCCCCGAACGACTCAGTCTACAGGTTTATCGCCCAGCTCCTCCCCCTGTACAAGGGGGTTATAGTCCACAGCGAGGATTACGTGAAGCCTGAGTTCGCCGAGAAAGTGCTTATCTCGCCCCCGAGCATCGACCCTCTAAGCGACAAGAACAGGTTGCTCCCTAGAGAAGAGGCTACTAGGATAGCTGAGAAGTTCGGCGTCGACGAGTCGAAGCCCATCCTTGCGAAGGTGGCGAGGTTCGACCCGTGGAAGGACGTCTTTTCGACAGTGGATGTCTACAGGCTATTAGCGAAGAAATACCCTGGCCTTCAGCTACTGTTAATATCTTCCATGGCGAGCGACGACCCCGAGGGCGCTGTCTTCTACAAGAAGGTCTTAGACTATGTCAAAGGTGACAAAGGCGTCTTCATATTAACAGACGAGAGGGGAGTCCACGACCTCGAGGTTAACGCCTTCCAAACCCTCACTACCGTAGGCCTACACACGGCTATACGCGAAGGCTTCGGGCTAGCGGTTACAGAGTTCCTCTGGAAGAAAGTCCCCGTCGTGGCGAGGCCCGTTGGAGGAGTGAAGAAGCAGGTTATCGACGGCGTCACAGGCTACACAGCGTGGAGCGTAGAGGACCTAGCTGAGAAGGCATCCCAGCTCCTAGCCGACCCTGAGGCTAGGCGAAGGCTCGGGGAAGCCGGTAGAACCCGCGTCCTCGAGAACTTCGTAATAACTAGGCACATCCAGAGGTACCTCGAGTTCTTCACAAGGCTCTTACAAGGCTCCTAGGACACTTATACCATGACGTTTATAGAAGCTTTACTACTCCTACACCTGAGGCCCAAGGGAAACTATGACCCCCGTTACGATCTTTGCTCGTCCCCCCTCCTGAGCTAAGCTTTATAGTCGTGAATCCCATCTTGATACCGTGAGTAGCGAAGGCTTAGACCGTGTGTACGCAGCTCTCCTCGAGTTTGGACTCACACCCTACGAAGCGCGCGTCTACCTCGCGCTCTCAGACGGGCAGCCGAGAACAGCCTCTGAGATAGTTAGCCTGACGGGAATACCGCAGCCGAGGGTGTACAGCACTCTAGAGTCTCTAGCCAGTAAGGGCCTTGTGGAGTTCATCCTGGACAAGCCTAAGCGCTACAGGGCGGTAGACCCCCGCCTAGCGCTTGAAAGCCTATACGAGGGAGTCACCGCGCGGCTGGTTCGCAACAAGGAACTAGTCCAAAACGTGTTGTCGACTTACTATGGCCGCTACAGTGGGACTCCCACGGTGAAGCTTCTCAAGAACAGGCGTGAAATCATGCGAAGAGCCCGGGAGCTCGTCTCAAATGCCTTATCAGACGTCCTAGCGGCGGGGGAGCCGGGATTCCTAGGGGAACTCATACCCGCTTTTACCTCTCTCGCCACTCAAAAGCCACTAAGAGCACTGGGCTTGGTATCATACGGGAAGCCACCTGAGCAAGTACAGCAGATCCCCACAGCTGTAGTTAGGGTGCGAGAGGTCCCGGTGATACCTGTTGTGATTGCAGACTCCAGGGTAAGCCTCCTGATTGACGACCGTCAGGCGCTCGAAGTCACCGGGCCGGGTCTCATGCGCGTCTTTATAGACTTCTTCTACCACTCCCTGTGGAGGACAAGCGAAGCCTTGAAGAACCTCGAACTGAAGGACTCGGAGGAGCTGGTCACCACCCACCTGTGGCTCGTATACGAGGCGTATCGTTCCTGCACTGGGAAGCTCGCAGTGGCCGTCGAGGGGGTTGAGAGAGCCTCTGGGAAGAGCACGTCTATCTCTGGGGAGCTCTCAAACTTCATAGACAACGGGAGGGGGGTCAGGCTATCACTCCTCGTCGACTACCAGGGTAGAAAGCTCAGCGTCGGCGGCTGGGGGGCTTACGCGGAAGATATAGAGGGTAGGCTCTACCGGGTGAAATGCCTAGAAAAATAAGGTTTCAGTTTTGTGTTTAGCCTTTAACGCCCCACCCCACAAACCCGCGCACGTAGAACTTTCTCAGGGCGAGGTAGACGATCAGAGGAGGTAGTAGCGCGATGATCGAGCCGGCGCTCAGGAGCCCCCAGTCTATGTGGTACTGCCCCTTGAGGAGGGCAAGCCTCTGCGTCAACACGTAGTTCGACGGGGAGGGTAGGAAGACCAGAGCGTAGAAGAAGTCCCCCCATACCCATGTGAACTGGATCGCGGACGCGGCTAGCAAGGCTGGGGTACTAACGGGGAGGAGAACCTTCCAGAGAATCGCGAGCTCTGAGGCCCCGTCTATCCTAGCAGCCTCCACCAGGCTCGAAGGGATCATGCGGAAGTAGTTCCTGAGGAAGAAGGCTATCCATGGCGTCCCCCATGCGCTGTGAAGCAGGATGAGCCCCAGCAGGGAGTCAAGAAGCCCCGTGCGGGAGTAGAGCTGGAAGAGGGGTATGACAACCATTTGCTGAGGCACAGACATCATGAAGAGAAGAGCTATAAATAGGGCCGTGCGGTAGCGTAGCGGTATGAAGGTTAGAGTATAAGCCATCATGGCTGCAAAAACAATTGGCAGCAGGGTACTTAGAGCCGCGACGATGACTGAATTCTGGAAACCCCTCGCAAAGTCGTACTGCGGGTTGAAGAGAACCTCGACGTAGTTGTTGAGTGAAAACGTACCACCCGGCGTCCACCAACCCCTCAGTATCACCTCGCTGTAAGGTTTCAGTGACAAGACGACGAGGGCGAGGAATGGAAGCAGCCATAGAGCTGCGAAAGCGTAGAGCAAGAGGGTCTTCGACACCTTGAGCAGGCTCCCTCCACCCATACTACTCACCCTTTAAAACCCAACGTATGTACCATGCAGCCGGGATGAGCGTTATCGCTGCCAGCAACACGGCGACGGCGGCAGCCTTGTGGTACTCAAGCGAGCTCGCGAAGTAATTGTACATGATCAGTGCTAGGACGGTTGATGACCCCCCGGGACCGCCTCCCGTCACTACGTAGACGATGTCGAAGATCTTCAAAACCCACATCACGGTCATCACCGCTGTGACGAGCATAACCGGCTTCAACTGGGGGGCGACGACGCGGAAGAATATCTCCCAGTCCGAGGCGCCGTCGATCATCGCTGCCTCTATCACGCTCTTGGGGATAGAGTCCAGCCCCGCGGCGTGAAGCGTCACGCTAAAGCCCAGCCAGAGCCATATAGAGCCGAGTATAAGCGCCAGCAGCGCCGTCTGAGGGTAAATCGTCCACGTCTTCGC
>JBEULP010000044.1:0-4835 GCA_041287245.1 Infirmifilum sp.
GAATATGCCGTATCCCTCAGGTACGACTCTCCAAACCCCCTTAGCGCCCCAGAGTGCTGCGGCTAGCGTCGCAGCCACCCGCTCGCCTAATGGGTAGAGGAGCACTGTTGCGCCGAACCATGTTTGACTACGCCTTTCAGGCATGAAGTCCTCCAGAGTCACCCCACCCCTTGCCAGCCTTTCGACGATCATTAGCCCGGGGCCCGGCACGGGTAGCTCGCTGCCTTTAAGCTCTCGTAGGAGCTCTCCCAGCCTCTCCCGTGCCTGGTCCGAGAGCTGCACCTCCATACCGCCAAAGCTGAGGGTGGGAATCGGGCCCCTCCTGTCGTAGCGCCTCGCGAGCTTCGAGATTAGGCTGTACATCTCTACGCTGACAGTTCGCGGCGTCATTACATAGCCGCCTCTCCAAACCGGTATGGAGAACTCGGCCTTCTCCTCGGGCTCGACGTGGACGTCGCGCCCCGCGACTCGGACGACTCTCCAGCTCCCACCGGCAAGCCGTACCACGCTGCCCTCTCGTATGTACCTCAGGTTAACAGGGTCGATTTCCCCGATTTTCTTCCTATCGTGTACCACGTTCAAGTACTCCTTCTCCGGGATGAAGGAGAAGAAGCTAGAGAGACAGTTTTTCCGCATATGCTTCTCGGCTTCTCCTTTTCCGAGGTGGCTGTACGATGAGCAACTCCATACACGCCTGAAGCCAGGCCCCAATCTTATCAAGCCGTTCTCTAACTTAATGACACCCCGGCCGAGCAGGGCCTCACGTACTCTATCATACTCTTCGTCAAGCCCTCTGTAGGGTGCCGCCTGGTTAAGCGCCAGGAGCACTTCCTCATC
This sequence comes from Infirmifilum sp., assembly GCA_041287245.1. Taxonomy (GTDB): domain Archaea; phylum Thermoproteota; class Thermoprotei; order Thermofilales; family Thermofilaceae; genus Thermofilum. The sequence goes on from JBEULP010000044.1 coordinate 838, forward strand.
ACGTGCGGCCGAGTTCATCTTCCTCGCCTGGAGGGCGGCGGCGGTAATCGTGCGCGCGACTACGTCGAGGTATAGCGACTGCTTAAGCTCAGAGGCCAGCGTCCCCCTTCCGAGCATGCTGGCGAGGGCGAGCACCTCTAAGAGGTCGCCGTCGCTGAGGCAGAGCACCACCCCCTGAGCACTCTTCCCGGGTTTGTGCTGGCTTCTTCCTAGCCGCTGGGCGAGCGCTTCTGGGAGCGAGGGCGAGCCGAGCTGCACGACTTTCTCGACCTTGCCGATGTCGATCCCGAGCTCTAACGTCCTCGTGCAGACGATTGCCCTTAGCTCTCCATTCTTGAACTTCTCCTCAATTTTCCTCTTTACTCCGCTAGAAACAGCGCTGTGGTGAACCCCGATACCCTTTACTTCAAGGCTATCTAGGGTTGCGTGGAGCCTTTCGGCCTCCGCCCTAGTGTTCACGAAAATTAGTGCACTTTTGTCCGCGTGATTAATGAGCAGCTCTGCCACCTCCTTCTCGTCTACGCGCGGGCTAAATACCAGCTCTATAGCAGCCCTCCTAACCCTCGGGTAGGACACTACCTTCACGCGGCCGTCCGACCCCCCGAAAAGCCTCGCTATGCGCTTGGGGTCGGCCGTGGTGGCCGAGATCAGGATGCGCTGCAGCCTCTCTATACCCAGCGATAGCTTCAAGCGCTCCAACAGGATGAGCAGCTGGTGCCCCCGCTTGCTATCCACCAGCTCGTGAACCTCGTCTACAATCACGTACTTTAAGCGTGCTAAGTGCTTCAGGAACTTGTCGTTCCTGTCGAGTATCGACTCGAGGGACTCAGGCGTCGTAACGAGCACGACTGGAGGGTTCTCTCTCATTGCTTTTTTCTTCTTGCTCTCGACGTCAGTGTGCCACGCGCCGGCGTGGTAATAAAAGTCCTCGAAAACGTCCCCAACATACTCGTTGAGCCTTTCCGCAATATCGGTGCAGAGGGCTCTCAGCGGCGTAACGTACAGGGCGTGCACGCCACGGGGCCATATTTTCCCACTTCTCTCTGCGGCATCTTTCTCCCTCACGAGCCTGTGTAACACCGGCAAGATGGCGGCCTCAGTCTTCCCCGAGCCCGTGGGGGCGATGATGAGCACGTTCTCGCCCCTCAGCACCCTCGGTATCGCCAGGGCTTGTATTGGGGTTGGCTGCGGGAGAACCCCCTCAGCTCTACGCTCAAAAGCCTTGATAACCCTCTCATCGAGTAGAGTGAACCGATAGTACCTCCCCCAGAGAGCTCTTGTCAAGCCGAGCTCGAGGTCAAGCAGCGTCGAGGATACACGCCTGCGAAGAGAACTGAGATGCGGCTCCGCGGCGAGCCGGGCGCGCCAAAGAAGATATGTGGACCAAGCCTGCAGACTCTCCACCCAAGCTCCCGAGGAATTAGAAGCCAAATTTCAATTTAAACTTTTCCGGAGCCATTATCCCTCTCCACTTTCCAAGGCGTACCCACCCCCTTGAGAGCTCGAAAATAATAAGTACCGTTTTTTCGAGCTCACAGCCCCGAGCAAGGGCTCTCAGAAGCCCCAGGGAGCCCTTCAACGGCTGCTTGGCTCTTGGCGCTCATCCCCTAATCGAAACCTCTATCCTATCCTTAGGGTACTCGCCGGGTGACAGCTTGTGTAGCCAGTCCCTAACTCTCTGCCTTAGCTCTACAACATGGTTAGCCACCATTCTCATTTCTTTGATGTCAAATTCTAAGTTTGGGAAGAGGAGCTTGGCGAACCCGCTAAGCATCTTCTTGATAGCCCTCTCGTCCCTGATAGTTACATTGCCCGCCACTTCGAAGTGCTTGCCTATCTCGCCGACCAGGGTCTCCTTCCTCATCGCGTGCAAGGCCTCCGAGAAGTAATCCAGCGCTATCCCGTAGCCCTGAGACAAATGGTTCCTCGCCTTACCTATCTTCGGCAGCTCCCACCCGGGTATCAGCCCCGCGACCCTGTCTATTAGCGCCGCGTCCCTCATGGGTTTCGGGAGGACGTATGTCAGGTCCTCTACAGGCACGTACGCCCCCTCCCTCTCCTCGACCTCGACGTTTCCCAGCAGGACTATAGAGCAGCCCGACGTAACCCTCTGCTTCCCCCTCTCGTACTGGCCGCTCTCCATGAAGTCCTTAAGCTTGGCAACGATCTCGTCCGGGTTCGGGAACCTAACCTTAGATATCTCGTCGAACACCACCGAGTCCCTGACCGCCAGCTCGCCGGGCATGCCCGTCCTGAGGTTGTAGAAGAGAGCCGCAGGTGTTATCATGCCCCCCACGATGATCCTCGTATACCTGCTCACGTTCCTGAACATGTACGTTTTCCCGGTGGCCTTGGGCCCCAACTCGGCCACGTGGACGTTCTCCTCAGCGAGCGGCAGGAGCCTCGAGAGCAACGCCAGCTTTTGCCCAATTCTAGGGTACGCGTTGTGGTTGTAGCCCACGGTGTTTATCAGCACGTCGAGCCACTCCTCAAACGTGAAATGCTCCCTCCCCTCGGCAAGGATCTGTGGATCCGATGTCGGTGCCTGAAACGGCTCGAAGCCCACGACCATCACTGCGTTCTCAAAGAGGGTTCCATCCACATCCCTCTTAGCTGTCTCCGGCGAGTACTCGAGCTCTATGAGGCCCCACATGCCGGTTACCATGGTCATCGGGAAATTCCTGGCTAACTCCCTCGGAACCCTCACCTCGCTCTCGCCTATGGTCTGGACTATGCCCTTATGTTCCCCGGTTTCGAGATCGACCCAGACTCTGAGCTCGTCGATTATCTTTATGCGTTTCTCCTCGACGAGCTTATGCTTAACGTACTCCTTCTCGCTCGCCTCGTAGTAGTGCCTCTTAACGAACTCCCTAAGCCTCTCCTGCCAGCTATTGGGATACTCCATGGCAAACTCAGTCATCAAGTACTCGGCCACAAACCCGGGCAGCCTCGAGACCTCGGATGCCTGGAGCAGACTCTTGTCGACTGCGTAGTCGCCGAAAGCCCTCCTGATCTTAGCGTATAGCTCGCTCATGCCTCGCCCAACCCCAGCTTGAGCGTCTTCTCTCTCCTAGGCCCCGTCGGCACGCTCTTAGACGAAGCTATCCTAACAGACCCCTCGAGAACGTAGTCAGAACACTTGAAACTATACTTAATCTCGTAGATACCCTCGGGGAGCACCACCTCGAACCTTTGCCTACCATCACCGACGCTAAGGCTTTTAACACCCCACGGGCCCTCGAGAACAACCTCAGCTTTATCGCACTGGCCAGCCGTAGAGACGTTGAACTCCACGTAATCCCTCTCGCCAGCAACAACATCAGTCTTGGTGAAATCAAGGGAAGGCTTGGCAACACTCACAGCCTCTACCTCCTCCCCAGGGGCTTCCTCGCCGGACAACACTCCTAACAGCCTCCTGAACTCCCTCACGGCGTCCTCAGGTATCCCGTACAGCTCTGCCACAGCTTTGTCCAGCTCCTCCTCAACCCTCCTCAGCTCGCCCCCGGGATCTCTAACCTCTCTGCAGTACTCAGGCTTAACCCTTGCGTGTATGCATTTAGCAAGCTTGTGAGCCTTAATAGATAACTCAGCTATCTTTTGATGCAGCGGGTTATCGGGCTGGAACTTCGGGATTTTAATAATGTCGGCGATATGCGTCGAGATTTCGGTCTCAATAACATAAGAGGCTACAATAGCCCTAGCCACGTTTGAGTTGAGAACTCCCGCCACGTAATGCGCCTCGGTTGAGTTGTTGAAAGATATCAACATCAGTTTTTCGTGAGGTATAGCAGGCTTCCCATTGATCGGTTCCAGCACCGCGCATTCAAATGAAGTAGCCTTACCAGTAATGGCGCCAGCAATATACTTCCACACAACCTTGTAGGGGGCAAAGGTGTAGGCGCCTATGTTGTCAACTATGTAGAACTGCTCCTCCAGTACCTTTAACACCTTCTCCTTCTCGTTGTTATTCTTTGCTTTCCTTATCTTCTCGTTTAGCG
>JBEULP010000045.1:0-4688 GCA_041287245.1 Infirmifilum sp.
AACCTCCTCCTCCGAGGCGGCCAACTGCCTCAGGGGTTCCGCCGCCTCTTCAACCCCCAGCTCGCCGGACAGCAACGCGCCGAGGGCGACTAGCTCCCGGTCACCGCTCCTCAAAGCCCTGAGGAGGTCATCTCGAGGAGGCTCATCAGGCGCTCCCTGCCCACGGGCTCGACTGAGAAAAGCGTGGAGCCGCTCCTTAAGCTCCGCCTCCACAGTCATCAACATTCTCTTACGCATAAGCATTATTTAAGCATTCTCCTCAATAGCCACTCAAGCCCCCCTGTCACACCACGGTTGCGCGCAAGCGACCCATGGAGAGCAGCCCAACGCGCCGAAGCCCCGCAGGCTAGCGGGCAAACCGCCAGCCCCACCCGGGAGGCGCCGGCCCACACCCCCCCGTTGAGGCCCAGCCAGCCGGAGGAGCGATAACGGCACCGCACCGCCACGCTTTCCCGCGCTACTCCCCGAGCCCTAAACCCCCAGGCACCTCGTCCCTCCTCCCCTTAACCTCCCACAGAGCCCAGCGGCAGATGTTCACGAAACACCACGGCCACCAACAAGAGCACAGCAAGAGGAGGAAAACACCCACAGAGAATATTAAAAGTCGCCGGAGCGCCCTAGTACATGCCTCTTCACACGCGGCAGCCGCCCCTCTACCCAAGCCTCGCCCCGCACCTCCAGCAGTACTTCGCGCCGGGCTCGACTGGCGCACCGCACTTTGGGCACGTGGAGTGCGTTGGCTTACCTGGCGCCCCACCCTCCCCTTCATACCCCCCGCGCTTCACTCTCTCAGCCCACTCCTCGATGAGCCGTGCGACGTCCTCGTAGCCCTTCCTCTCCGCTACATCCGCTGGAGTGAAGGCCTCGTCCCAGTAATCGGGGTCCCATTTTTTCCTGATCAAGGGGTCCGCCCCGCGCTCCAGCAAGAGCCTAGCGACCCTGAATTGGCCATTGGCAGCCGCGTGGTACAGCGGCGTCCGGCCGTACTTGTCTGGGGCGTTCGGGTCAGCCCCATGATCTAGTAGGAGCTTGGCTATATCGAATTGGCCATTGGCAGCCGCTTTGTGCAGCGGCGTTTCGCCGGATAGCCAGTCTCTGGTGTTCGGGTCTGCCCCGCTGTCTAGTAGCCTCTTTACTTCCCGTAAGTCCCCCCTACTCGCCGCCTTGTGGAGGCTCACGGCTTTAAGGGCGTGGTAGGGGTATAAAGGCTTTTCCGCGACTTAGACGCTTATACCTGCTCTACCCCGAGTAAACCCCCCTTCTACGGTTGCGATCCTCGGCGTTACTCGGTACGCGCCGCTAGAGAAGACCGTGAGCACGGGGCTCCGGGGCGGCTTGGGCTCCAGGGGGCCGCGCCTCCTTTCTGCGTCCGCGAGGGCGTCCAGGGTTTGGGGCGCGGGCTCCGGGTAGGGTCTTCGCGACGCCTAGGTGCTTAACCGTACTGCTGACCTCGCAGCCCCTGAGCCCTGCGCGCGGGGCAGGTGGGGGGCTTGTCGCTGGTAGGCGCCAGTGGCAACGGGTTTGAGGGAATGGTCGCGAGGGGTTTGCCGTGCACTGGAAAAAGCGTGCAAGCGTGGGGCCTCGATGCCCATGTGCTTTTCTCCGAGAAGGTCTTCAAATTCCTTGAGGATGGTGGTAGACCGGTTTTCATCGCCCCGGAGAGATCCCTCCATGCGCTTCCGGCTAGGAAACTCCGTGAACTGCTGGCAAGGTGCGCTGTTGAGGAGCCCGAGCTGGTGCTAGAGGAGGCGTCTAAAGGGGTGCCGGCGTGCCCAGCAGTATTGGTCGTGCGCAACGCGACCCCCCAAGCTCCGAGCAGCGTGAAGCTGCGCGAATGATCTGTTACAGAGGCTACCTTGCCCCGCGACGGCTCCCCGTGAACTGCTAGAGGGCAGATGCTAGGGACGGGGTCGTGGAGTCGGCTATAAGCTAAGAGGCACAGCTGTAAGGGTCGGCGCGGGCGCCGCCACAGCCTGCGAGGAGGTGTTCGTCGCCCATAAGGCCGAGCTGCCCGAGGGTTAGCGGAGGCGGGCTGGCCCTACTCAAGACTGGAGAGGTACCATAGCAGGCTAAGCCCGTAGCGTATAACCGTAGCCGGAGGGCTGACGGGTGAGAAGGTTAAAGCGCTCATCGATTACCTGTCGCGGTGGGAGTCCTGCGGCGGCCTGCTTGGCAGCTCGCCTGGGTCTCTAGGAGTCGGTTGCAACTGGCGTCGCGATTGAGGGGCTCGGGGTCCTCCTGGGCTCCGGCTGGGGTTGTCGGGTAGATGCTAAGGCGATGCTGACCTGACGAACAGGCGAGATGGGGAGGGCTCGGTTCTTACCCGCTGCGGACGCCCTGTCCTGAAACGGGAAAGGGAGGAGTTCCCGCCGGGGGTTTAGGGGCTCGTTTCTACTCCCACTGAGCTTGCGTGGTGAGCCGGAGTAGATCGTTCCTGAGGCTTGTAATCTTCTCTTCGACTTCGCGGAGCTTCTCGTCGACCTGTTTCGCTTTCTCCTGGTCAGGCTCCAAGTACTTCTTCTTCCTGAGCTCATCCCTGATATCTTCCCAATTCCTTATCTCTCTCTTCAAGCTTTCAATCCGCTCCTGAACCCAAGGGGGCGGGTGGGGCGGCGGCTGTGGCCAGGGGTAGGGAGGGGTCTGGCCGTATTGTCGTAGTGCTTGTGCTAACATCCTTTCAATGTCCTGTGGGGCTAGCTGTTGAGCTGATATTGACTGCTGGCGTGCTAAGAGATCGCGCAGTTCGCGCATCACTTCATCCTCTCTTCTACCCGAGGCAAGTTCTCTTATTTTCCCGATAATCGCAGGTGCTACGGCGGACGCCATAATGCCGTAGAGAAGCCCCCTCGCACTCTCAGCACCCAGGGTGGAAATTATCTTTCTAGCGACAAGCCCCCAGTCGACCTCCTGGTCTTGGCTCACGAGAAGGGAGCTCTTCACATAAATTTATACTTTTCTACGCCGTGCAGCCCTGGAATAAACCATTGTCACAATGCCCTTTAAACTGTGGCGGTCTTTCAATCCTTGAAAGAAGAACCGCACCCACCCCATACGCGAGGCCAGCTCCACTGGGAGCGGCGATGGTGCCCAGTAGCGGGGACTCCGGGCCGCGGCGGGCGCGGTTGAGGCCGTCGACGTGGGGCTGTGGCCTGGGAGGCTGTCGAGAAGCTGAGTTTTTCGGGGAAAAGTTTATAACAGACTTTTACACACTCATTAACAATGAGTAAAGAACCTGAGATTGATTGGGGGCTCGTTGCGAAGAAAATCGTGCAAACCCTTGGCGTAGAGACTGCGAGGGGCTTATACTACGGCTTCATGGCTCAGGCTGTTACTCCTTTCCTGATGGAGAAAGTAAGGGATATGGTAGCGGGAGGCTCTGAGGAGAAGAAGATACAAGAGCTCCGGGAGCTACTCGCAAGGCAAGGTTTATTACAACAGCCGCCCCCTACCCAGAACCCAGACGAGCTCGCGAGGGCGCTCGCGCAGATTCTCCCGAGAGTATACGGCGGGCAAGTTAGCGGAGTATCGGCACAGCCCCTTCCCTATCAACCTCCTGGAAGCTACCCGCCCATACAGCCACCACAACCGCCCATGCACCCACCACAACCCCCGCCCAATGTCCGCGAGGACATTGAGCGCTTGAAGAGCGAGATCGCTCACTACGAGTCGATAAAGCGGGATCTTGAAAGAAAGTTCTACACGGAGCTTGACGAGAGTAACCGCGAGCTCATAAGGAAGAGGATGCAGGAAATTGAGAACGAGCTAACACCGAGAAAGCTGAGGCTACAAACCTTACAAGCTGCCTGGGGTACAGTATGAACCTCAAGGTGGTCGCGGGCATCATACTCGTCGTGGGGGGGCTTGGCCTAGGCGTCATCGAGTGGCTCCGCAGCGGCTTCACGACCCCCTACCCAATGGGCGGGCTCGCAGCGACCGCAATCGGCATATACCTCATCGCCGACGGGTTGAGGAGGAAGCCCAGCAAGCAGCTCCCGATAACCGGCCAGGAGGCCTTAACCGCTGCCGGCCTCATCGCAGGCGTCATTGGTGGAACCCTCCTCGTAGAGCACCTCCGAGGCAGGCAGTCCAAAATCTCGAACCAGGAGCTCCTAGAGCTTGAACGTCAGCTCGAGGAAGCCCGGCTCCTGGGGAGGATACCGCCAGACAAGTACGCCGTGTTCAAGGCCGAGATCGAGAGCATCAAGAAGAAGAGGGGGTTGAAGTAGAAAAGAAGCAAACACTTTTTCTCCCAGCCCAAACATGCAGCGGTTCTCTACGCCTCGCTACGACAACAACTAGGGGAAAACGAGGGTGAGCCCGTGCCCGAGAGCCTTGAGCTCTTCGACGCCCCCTGCCCCGGCTGCGGCGAGACCGTGTTCACGCTTCCCCTGAAGCCGCGGGCGACCCACAGGGTCGTATGCCCCAAGTGCCACACCCCCTACATCGTGCACGTCGCCTCCAACCTATCAATCGGCGTCTACACGCTAGAAGACTACGAGAAAGCCAAGTGCAGCAACTGCAAAGGCACCGGCAAGTGCCCCACCTGTAAAGGAACAGGAAAAGTCCCATGCCCGGATTGTGGAGGAAAAGGATACATAAAAGAGTATAGTAATTTTGTTGGTTGTCCTCGCTGCGGAGGTTCGGGAACTGCTGTGTATCTTTCGCAGATTAATGAAAAAATAAAGAGA